>CAZVWP010000001.1:0-30838 GCA_964630805.1 uncultured Novosphingobium sp.
CAGTCTATGCCTCGCCGCTCTCAGCTTCTGGTGCTGAATGTCGATTCAGCCTAGAAGCGGAAGCCGAGGCCTACGGTATAGGTGGAGAAGCCCCTGGCCTGGATTGTGTTGAAATTCAGGCGCACGACATCGCGCAAAGCCCTCGGCGAATTGTCACGCCCACGCAGGCCGAACGACACCGTCATTTCGTGGAACTTGTTGTTGTAGAGCCTGTCGCCGGTGTAGTTCGTGAAGACGTAGCTCGCCCGGAACGAGGTGGAGCGGCCTGCCATCCGCATCTTGAGCGGCATTTCGTAAGCAAGGCCGTTACGGAATACCCAGTTCTTCACATCCGGGTTGAGGTTGGAATCGCCCGGCGGCTTCAGCGTGAAAGAATAGCCGGCCATGTTGCCAAGGACGAGGTGACCGCGGCCCAGGTTTCCAATGACCAGGCGACTGGCGACGCTGGCCTGCAGGATATGGCCGATCGAAGCGTTGTCGGGCGAATAGACGAGGCCGTAGGCCACGCGTGGTTCCAGCGACCAGTTCGGCCGCACCGGCACTTCAAGGCCAAGGCCCACTTGGGTCGTATAGGCCGATGTGCCCTTGATTCGGGTGTAACTGAACGGAATATCGAGCTTGAGCCGCGCCCGGTTGCCTTCGAAAACGCGCCATCCCTTCGAGAGGCGCGCATCGATCCGGTTCATGTGAAAGCGATCGGACGAGCCGGTGGAAAACGTGGCGCCGATGACCCAGGGATCGCCGGCCGAATTGGGACCTTCCCCGCCAGCCTCCCTTGCGAGTGCATCCTGTTCGACGATCGAATCGCTGTCTGTCAGATCGAGCCCGGCACGCACCATGTTGCCTTGCAGCGAATAAGGATTGCCTACCACCGGGTCGACCGGCGAGAATTGCGACCATGCCGTCGCAAGGCAGGATGATAGCAACTGCGATGTCGGCGATGCATCATCATCCAACGCCAGATCGAACTGGTTGAACGAGGCCTGGCGGGAAGTTCCAGTGAACGAGAAAGTGCAAGGCTGCCCTGCCGAATTGAGCAGCGTGGTACCGGAGGCGGGATCGACTACCCTGAACGCCAACGTGTTACTTGCGGTTCCATAGCCGCCAACCACCGTGGCGCCGCGAATGTCAAAAACTTCGGCTACCTGTGATGTTGGTGTATAGCCCGCGCCAGGATATCCGGCGATGAGGGTGGGATTGAGATAGTCTTGCAGATCTTCGATGGTCGGCTGTTCGAATGACTGTTCGCTGACAGTAGTCACAGTAGTGACTTGAACGCCGACACGATAATTGTCGGCCTTGCCCTGATAGTTTCCGATGTTTGGCACCGACTGTGCAAACGCTATCGTCGCAAAGCCGACAGCAACCATCGAGCCCGAGAGGGCTGCAAATATCTTCTTCATATGCCCTGTTTTCTCCTGGTGAAGAGTTACTTGTGAAACATATCATTGCAGGACTTGCAACATTTTTGGGCGGCTTGCGACAGGAATTTGGCTTAAAATTGAACAGGTAGAGTGATTGAAAGCAATTCTGCATCGGTCATGGCATGGCCCAAAGGATAGGGCCCGGTTGATCAAGTTTGCATTTGCACGGTGCTCGGCAAGGACATAGTTGTCCCGCATGCGGCCGGGCGTGGATTGCGCCGTTGCCGGCTCGTATCGAGGCTGGACGATGACGAGGGGAATGCGCCACAACCGGTATTACGAGGTCAGTGCTTCGATTGCGCAACTTTGGTGCCAGTGCTTGGGCAGGCCCGGCTTGCTAATGCGAATGTTCCTTTTCCTGCTTGTCGCTGCCATGGCAATGCCATCTCATGCGGCTCCCGCGGCGCAGCAGACGCGGCTGGCGCTGGTCATCGCCAATGGCGACTATGCGAGCTTCGATCGCCTGCAAGCGGTCTATGGCGATGGCGAAAGGGTTGCGACCGCCCTGAGCGAGACGGGCTTTGCCGATGCCAGCGGTTTCGGACCGGTGCAGGTAAACCGCAACCTGTCGATGGCGCAGATGGCGGCTAAAGTCGCCGAGCTTCGCCAACAGCTCGAAAAAGCCGGACCTGACGCCTTCGGGGTGTTGTATTTCTCCGGCCACGGCGCGGCCATCGCAAGCTATGGCGATGTAGCTCTGTTGCCGGTGGACGCCAACCGCCAGCTCACGGCCGACAATGTAGGCATGACCCGCGCCAATCTCACGCGGCAACTCCTCGGCTCAGGAGCCAAGCACATCATGGTCGTCCTCGACATGTGCCGCAACGTGGTGAACGCGCCGCCATCGGTTGCTTCTCCGTTCGCGAACGAACTTGGTGCCTCTGCCACTGCCGATCAAATCGTAGGCAGCAAGGGGCTTGGCCGCATACTTCGCAATGCTGATGGCCTGGTCCGTCCGGATCAGGGTTACCTGGTCGCCTATTCCACGAGCGGGGACCAGGTCGCGTTCGACGACGGGACTTTCTCACGCGTTCTGGCCGAGGAGATTCGCCGGCCCCAGCAAAACATCGCCGAGGCCGTCAAACGGACGTCGGATCGCGTAGCCATCCACGCGATCAAGGCCGGCAAGAACTTCCAGAAGCCCACGTTCGACTATGGCTTGCAGGGCGAGCCGCCCTGCTTCGTCTCGTGCAATGCGAACGACCCGGGCCGGTTTCTAGACTGTGCAAACTGTCCCTACATGCGGGCAGTGCCACGCGGCATGGCGACGATCGGCTCACCGGCCAATGAGCCCAGTCGCGGCAAGGACGAACCCACGGCCCACCGGGTGTCCATTCCCAGACCATTCGCAATCGGGGTCTATGAAGTGACAATAAGCGAATGGGCCGCCTGCGTGCGCGACGGTGGATGCCGGCCGATAGCCGACTGGTCGAAGGAAAATCCCAATCCCCTGATCCCCGCGAGTGGCATCAGTTTCGAAGATGCTCAGGCGTTCGTAAAATGGCTATCGGCGCAATCAGGACTGACGTATCGGCTGCCGACCGAAGAGGAGTGGGAATATGCGGCCAGGGGCGGCAATGCCTCGGTCTTCCCCTGGGGCGACGAAATATCGCCTGGCGACGGAAACTACGACCAGACCGAAAGCTATCAGGGCTCGGCCAAGGCGCCCTACCGCGGTTATCCGGAAGCCGTATCGGCCTACCCACCGAATCGCTTCGGACTCTACCAGATGGCCGGCAATGTCTGGGAGTGGACTCAGGCATGCTCGCGGCAGGGGTGTCAGAACAGGATTGCCAAGGGCGGATCGTTCGAGAGTGCGCCCAGCGAGTTGCGCGCCGCGAACCGTTTTGAAGTGTCGCACGAACGCAGGCGTAGCGACGTGGGTCTGCGGGTGGTCCGGGATCTCAATGCTGACGAGTTTGCGCAGTGAACGGCGGATCGCGCACCAGCGTCGATACGCGCCATGTAGAAAGGGCATGGGCGGCGTCTGCCGCAACCGCGCCAACTCCCGGGCATTAACCCGCCGCTAACCATATTCGGGCAATCGGGAGTGCGAAGGCGTCGAAATTCCCGGAGGTTTCACGGATTTTGCCCGGCGCCAGTCAGCTCAAGGGGGGAGCAACGGCATGACAGCGGCAAGCCTGGCATCTTACCGGATCGACCAACCGGTCGCCGCATCCCGGCCACTGCTGCGCGGCCGCATGGCCCAGTTCGCCTGGTTCCTCGCCTTTGCCCTGGCGACCCGCTGGTTCGTGCTGGGCGATCTCAATTACCAGGAAGACGAGTTGCTGTTCTTCTGGTTCGGGCAGCGCATGCACGAGGGGCTCTTGCCCTATGTCGACCTGTGGGACCGCAAGCCGCCCAGCCTTTTCCTGCTCTATTACCTGTTCGCCGGCATTTCCCGTTCCGTCTATGCCTACCAGCTTGCCGCGCTCGCCTGCGTGGCAACGACCGCACAGGTCATCGCGCTGCTGAGTGAACGGATCGGTGCGCGCGGGGCGGGGGCCACGCTGGCGGGAACCGCCTACCTTGCCACGGTGCTTGCCTTTGGCGGCGCGGGCGGACAGGCGCCGGTGTTCTACAACCTGCTCACGGCGCTCGCGGCGCTGCTGGTATTCTCGAGCCGTGATAGCCTGGCGCAAGGAAAGGCGCCCCCCGGCCTGTTCGCGGCCATGCTGCTGGCAGGCGTGGCCATTACGTTCAAGCAGACCGCATTCTTCGAAGCGGCCTTCCTGGGCTGCTATGCCTTGTGGCAGCTGGCGCGCGGCGGCATGGCGCGGGGCAGGCTGCTGGGCACCTGCCTTGCGATGATGCTGACCGGCGCGGCGCCGATGCTGGGCTGGGCGCTGTTCTATGCCCTTGCCGGCCATTTCGACGAATTCTGGCACGCCATGATCCTGTCGAACGTGAACAAGGGCTACAATCTCGACGGCGACATGTGGAACCGGGCGAAGGTCTATGGCGTGGAGATATCCCCCCTCCTGCTGATCGCGCTTGCCGGGCTGGCCTGGCGCGATGCCGATGATGGTTCGCGCGCGGGCAGGAACTTCGTCACTGGCTGGGTGATCGCGGCATTCACCGGCTATTGCATCATTCCGAATTTCATCGATCACTATGCGTTGCCGCTGTTGTTGCCCCTGGCCGTGGCCGCATCGCTGTTCCTGGGCAGGCGGCCGGTCGGCTGGATCGCGGGCATCCTCATCATCCTTCTGTTCGCCATCGGCACGCACGCGTTCGACTTTGGCCGCGCCGCCCGTTCACGCGCGCAAGTGCTGTCTCTGGTTCAGGACATGCGGGCACGCGATCCGGAGATGCGCCTGTTCGTCTTCGACGGGCCCGTCTATCTCAATGCCCTCACCGGCTCCAATCCGCCGACGGCATTGTCTTTCCCGCTGCACCTTGCCGCGAAGCAGGAGCGCAACGTCAGCCATCTCGATACCGCGGCGGAAGTCCGCAAGGTTCTCGCCTGGCGGCCGACCACGCTGGTCCTGCAAAGGGATTCGCGGGGCGTCGATCTGGTGAACGCCGAAACCGCCGTGCTGGTGATGGGCTACATCAATTCCCGGTGCCGCACGCATTACGCGCATCAGGTGCAGGACATGTATGGCTTCCACATGCTCGATCTCTACACCGATTGCATCGGCAAGACGGGGCCGGCGGCGGCGAAACCGCCCGCTGCATGACTGCGGGAGTGCTGGCAGGTGCCGGGCGATCCGAAGCGAAGTTTTGGATCGGACATTGCGACTTAAGCCGCACCATCCGCTTGACATCGCACCACAACCGGGGATGAGGGGCACATGCCCAGCGGCCTGGTTGCCCTTCTCGACGATATCTCCGTAATCGCCAAGGCGGCCGCGGCCTCGCTTGACGACGTGGGGCTGGCCGCGACCAAGGCCGGCACCAAGGCGGCCGGCGTGGTGATCGACGATGCCGCGGTGACGCCAAGCTACGTTACCCAGCTCACCCCGGATCGGGAACTGCCGGTGATCTGGCGCATTGCCCGGGGCAGCTTGCGCAACAAGCTGATTTTTATCCTGCCTGCCGCCCTGCTGCTCAGCCAGTTCCTGCCGATCGGGGTGACGGTGCTGCTGCTGGTCGGCGGGCTCTACCTCGCCTTCGAAGGGGCGGAAAAGGTCCTTGAGAAGCTGACCGGCGACAAGCACGGCGAGACGTTGGAGGACGAGATCCTCGACCCCGTCGAGTTCGAGCGCGAGCGGGTGAGCGGCGCGGTGCGCACCGATTTCATCCTCTCGGCAGAGATCATGGTGATTGCGCTGGCCGAAGTGGCGAACCAGGCCCTGCTCAACCGGGCGCTGATCCTCGTCGTCGTGGCGATCGCGATCACCGTGCTGGTCTATGGCGCGGTCGGCCTGATCGTGAAGCTCGATGACATCGGCCTGCACCTCGCGCAAAAGCCCAGAACGCGGCGGCTTGGCGAGGGGCTGGTGCGTGGCATGCCGGTGGTTCTCGACCTGCTTTCGACAGTGGGCACCGCCGCCATGCTGTGGGTCGGCGGCGGCATCGTGCTGCATGCGCTGGAGGGGCTGGGCCTGCACGGGCCGGCTGGCCTCGCCCACGGGGTGCAGCATGCGGTCGAGCATGCGACGGGGCCCCTCGGCGGCGTGCTCGGCTGGCTGACTTACGCGGTGCTCTCGGCGCTTTTCGGACTGGTGCTGGGTGCCGTGGTGGCCCTCGTGGTCCACCAGGCGGGTAAGCTGATGGGCAAGGCGGCACATTGAAACGCCAGTGAGGCGCAGCCTCCAATCTCCTCCGGCAAGCGGGAGGGGAGTAGCGGGGCACTATCGTCTTCGTAAAACCCGTGTCATCCTCCCGCACAAGAGATGGGAGAGATGCAGATGGACGATACCGAATACCTGCGCAGCCGCATGGACATCCTAGACTGCCTCAACCGCTACACCCGAGGCATGGACCGGCTCGACCGCAAGAGCGCGCTATCGGCCTTCCATGAGGACGCCCAGCTCGACTACGGCATCTTCGTCGGAAGCCCGGTTGAGTTCTTCGACTACTTTTACGACTTCCACACCCGCTTCCACCACTCGACCTTCCACTACATCTGCAATCACAATTGCGAGCTGGACGGCGATGTCGCGCATACGGAAACGTACTTCTTCTGCCCGGTGAACAACAAGGAAGAGCCCAGGTTCACCCTGGGCGGCGGTCGCTATGTCGACAAGTTCGAGCGCCGGGGCGGCCGCTGGGCGATCGCGGTGCGCAAATGCATCGGCGGCTGGGATGCGGTGCAGCAGGAGTCTGCCAATGCCGAGATCATGCGCGCATTCGCGGCGGTCGGGAAAATCGCGCGGGATGAAAGCGACCTTTCCTACCAGCGCCCGCTGACCGTGGCGCCGGAGCGGTTCGGAACGACGCGCAGGCTGTAAAGGGGCCAGGCACGCAGCCGCGCGGGAAGGGCGAAAGCAAAATCCGTGACATGTGTGCCACACACGCCGGGAATTCCGCGCTGCCGTGGGCGTGCCGAATGGATGTGCATTATCCCAAGCAAGCGGGCATTTCTAGTCGGTGCCGGTATTGCCGCCATTTGCGCTGCGACGCCGGCTTTCGCCCAGGAATCCCGATCGGACAGCAATTCCGGCGACATCATCGTCACGGCCCGGCGCGTCGAGTAAAGGCTTCAGGACGTGCCGATGTCGATATCGGTGATCAGCCAGGAGCGGCTCAGCAACAGCGCGGTGATGAACGCGGGCGATCTCGCCAAGATCACGCCGGGGCTCCAGGCCACGCCCTTCTTCGGCAACGACAACACGACCTTCCGCATTCGCGGCTTCGTCCAGGATATCGGCACGGCTCCCACGGTCGGAGTCTACTTTGGCGATGTCGTTGCTCCACGCGGCGGCTCGGTGGGCTATCCCTCCGGCGACGGCGCCGGCGCGGGCAGCTTCTTCGACCTGCAGAACGTCCAGGTGCTCAAGGGACCGCAAGGTACTCTGCAGGGACGCAGTGCCGATTCCCGGCTGAACTGGCAGGCGGGCGTCTATTTCGAATCGAGCAAACCGCTCGGGGCGTCTGGCGTCCAGACCCCCACGCTGAACTATTGAACCAGCCTTGGACAGGCAACCAACCCGACCTGCAACAATGTGTTGCACGCCGCTTCCAATGCCTACAACGCCATTGCCGGGGGCATCAACAGCCTCATACCGGGGACGGAAAACGACCTGCCGCTGGCCGCGTCGCGGGGCGGGTTCAACCTGCAGGTGGGCAAGACCACCTTCACCAACGTGGGGCTCTATGCCCAGGCCACCTACGAGATCGTGCCCAGGCTGAAGGCGACCGCCGGTTTCCGTTAAACCTGGGACAAGCAGGAGGTTTCCGGGCAGGAGTATTTCGCCGGCGCGAATGGTGTGACTTTTTGCATCGCGGATCTTTCGGTCTTCGGCCTGAACGGCAATACCTGCCTGGCTTCGATGGAGCAAAAGTCGCACGCGCCGACCTGGCTGGTCGATCTCGAATACAAGCCTTCCGATGACGTGCTGATCTATGCAAAATATGCACGTGGCTACCGCACCGGCGGGGTAAAGGCGGATGCGCCTGCGGTCCTGAACAGGTTCAAGCCCGAGAAGGTGGACAACTTCGAGCTGGGCTTCAAATCCAGCTTCCATGGCGCGGTCAGCGGCGTGTTCAACGCCAACTTCTTCTACAACAAGTTCAGCAATCAGCAGGTCCAGCTGGGCATCTCCTCGCTCATCGGGCTGCCCGGCCAGGCAACCCCGCTGAATGTCGGCAAGTCGCGGCTCTGGGGCTTCGAGGCGGACACCTCGCTGAACCTGTTCAGGGGCTTCACCCTCAACGCTTCCTATACCTACCTCAACACCAAGGTGCAGGAAATCGCACCGTTCCCGGGTTGCGGAACTTTCTTCGGATTCCAGCTTGTCTGCATCAACAACAACCCGGTGGCGATTGCCGTGTTCACCGCGGAAGAAGGCCAGCCGATCGCCTATTCACCCAAGAACAAGTTCAGCGTGACCGGGACCTATCGCCTCCCGGTAGACAGCAAGGTCGGGAAAATCTCGGTCAGTGCGACCTTCACCCACACGGACAAGCAGCGCACCACCTACAGCTATGACTCGTTCCTGGGGGCCGGTGGCTCCTATTACATCGATACGCCCGGCGGGGTTGTCCTTTCGAGGAAGAACCTGGGCATCCTCGATGCGACGAACCTGCTGGACGCCGCGGTGAACTGGGAGTCGGTGGGCGGGTTGCCGGTTGACCTGACCTTCTTCGCCACGAATATCACCAAGCAGAAATACATCGCGCATGTGTCTGGCCTGATCCCGCTGGGCGCGGAAAACACCCCGATCGGACCGCCGCGCATGTTCGGCGGGCGCTTGAAGTTCCATTTTTGGGTCTCGAAGCCTGGCTAGGCAGGTGTGCTTGCGCGCTGCCTAGCCAAGCCTGAATCCCGCCCTGGCCATGGGCAGACCCGCCACGCCGCTCCGCGCGCGCAGCACGCCCGCCGTCCGAGGCACCCGGGCCTGCACCTCCGGCCCGGCAGTCACCGCCGCGCCCGCGCCGTCGGACGCGTTGGTGACGTAGAGGTCCTTCAGGTCCGGCCCGCCGAAGGTCAGCGCCACGGCATGGCCGCCGGGGATGGGTATGCGGCGTTCGACCGTGCCGTCGGGCATGATCCGCACGATCTCGCCCGACTGGATGCCGGCGGTCCACACTCCGCCCTCGGCGTCGACCGCGAGGCCGTCGATGTCGGGGTTGTCGGACAGGAGCCGCGAGGAGGCGATGGTGAGATCGTCATTCAGCGCATGGGCATAGGTGCCGGTGCCGCTGTCGTTCATGTAGAGCGTTCGGCCATCCGGGCTGAGACCGATGCCGTTGGAAAAGCTCATGCCGGTGAAGTGGCGGGTGGTGGTGCCGTCGGCGGCGAGGTGCCACAGTTCGGACTGGCCGAAGTTGAGCTGGCCAGCACGCAGCCCGTTGTGATCGACCGAGCCCAGCCACAACCCACCGCGCCCGTCCGGGAATATGTCGTTGATGCCGTTGATCGGCGCGCCGCCGAGTTCGCTGGCGAGGGTGCCGGTCTCGCCCGTCGCCGGGTCGGCCCAGGCGATCGAGTGGGTGCCCGAGCAGATCACCTTGCCGTCATGGTTGAGCGCAAGGCCGCCCATGATGGTGCGCTCCTTCAGCCATGAGCGCTCCGTGCCGTCGGGATCGAGGCAATAGATGCCGCCCAGCAGGATGTCGGTGTACCACAAGCGCTCCCCGTCCCAGCGCGGGGCCTCGACCAGGCAATGGCCGGTGACGACCTGTTCGAACTTCATGGGCTCTCTCCCGCCGTTTCGCATTGATTGGCATGGAATTCGGCCCGCGTCACTCCGGTCGCGCCGTGGCTACCTTGTCTCACCCTCGATCCACGCGTGCCCCGTCCCGCCCGATCGGGCATTCTGAGCCCATGTCGAAGAATCCGAATCGACGATGGTATAACTGCCGGCCGGCAGTTCGACGTTTGGTGAGGCAACCCAATAGGCGTTGGGCGCGCCTCCCGAACCGGGTTGGCCGGAAGCCCGCCAGGGACCGAACAACTGCCCAGTCCTGCTCCGCAACGCGATCGTGCCTGGAATGCGCGTTCCGCGGCCATGGTTCCAGTGATAGGTCGTGATTGTCGCGACGAATGTCCGCCGGCCGAAATTCACCACGGTGGGTCTGGTCGGTTGATTATCGACCGCACCGTCATTTCCATTGAAGTAGACCCTGACCGGAGCCGAGCGGCCGGTGCCCGAAATGGCACCGCCGTCGCCGCTCGTGCCGGGGGGCACGTAGATGACGTTACGGGACCCGCCGAAGCAATCGGGGTTGACCCTCATTGCCGTGTTGACCGGCAGGACACAAATCGAGCGCCAGTGCGTAATGTCCTCGTTTCGGGCGTATATCATCCCGTGATTGCCGGTGGGGATCGAGTAACGAAGGAGCGTTGCCGGATTCCTCTCCATCCTGAGCAGATCGGGTTCGGCCAGCAGCGTGGCTTGCCACTTGTCGCCTCTCTGGATGTTTATCGTGCCGCGGCTCGACCACCGCGAAATCCGCCTGCCGTTCGGATCCGACTGAGCGACGTAAAGCCGGTATTGCCCGACATTGAAGAACTGGACCTCGCGGTTTGTGTTGTATTCCAGCACCCGAACCGGATTGGTGCGACCAGGTTGACCGGCGAATTGCCTCTGGTCAGGCGTTATTGAAGTCCACTTGCTGTAAGTCGTTTCCGGTCCGCCGGTCCAACCACCTGCCGTCCCGCTGGAACCGGTGGAATGTTGACCGTCACCACTGACATGGTGGTCCTCACCGGTTCGGGTCGTACCCGGGGTTTGACCGGGGCCAGCGCCGTCGCGCCAACGATAATTGTAGTAGGTCTGCCAGCCTTCCATGCAAACCCTGAGCTGCAGATTGCCGCTTCCGCCGCCCCAACTGGATCCGGGAACAGTAGCGGACCCCCGCCCCTGGACCGACTGACGGCTGGGATCGCTCGATGCGGCGATCAACCAGAAGAACTGGATGGCGGAGCGGGTGCCGCCGCACCTGGCCATGTTGAAGCTGGCTTCGAGATTCATCCCGGCCGTGATGCCGTTGTGTGCCGCCGATGCGCGGGCCGAACCCGACATCTCTACCTTCTCGCCGGGTATCAGCCTGTCGGGCGGCGTCGACCAAGTGCCGGTCGTGCTTCCGCTCCAGGGTTGGTTGCCGCACACCAGCCGTTGTGAATGCGTCGCGCTTCCAGCCCCGCCCGAGTAGCTGTGGGAATAGCATGGATTGCCGGAAACGTCCGCCTGGGTGCTCTCGACGCGCTCAAGCTCCCAGTAGCCGCCGCTCTGGGCTTGGGCTTGAGAGCTGAATGCAAGCCCGGCCATCATCAGCCCGAAACCGGTTGAGGCTGATCCCTTGTTCCACAGACGGTGCGCCCTCGAGTGCATGGTTTTTCTCCATCGACCCAAGTTTGCGATTGCGAGATGATCTAACGGGACGGAATGACACGCGTCAAATTATTGCTTGGCCGCTTGCCATGCCCGGCCCGATGCTGGGGACGCCATCACCGCAGGGCCTGTGCGGGCCATGGCGGCACCCTTCGCTGTGGCGTGGCCTGGCGCGGCAGGCGGGGCTTCCCATCGTCCCCTGGCGGCAGGCCGCATCCGACGATCCGGAAGCGGCTTGGACGGCCGCCCCCGATCCCCGCGAACGGCTGGTGCTGGCCGTGGCGGGCAGGGCGGTGGAGCCGGACGCGCTGGGGCCGGAGCTGGCCGAACCGCTTTTGCTCTTTGCCGAAAGGCACTGTCCCGGCCTTGTCGGCCTGTGCTTTCTGCCGGACACTGAAGCGGGCTGGCGGTTCGCCGGCGTCGAACTGATGCCGCATCTCACCACAGGCGGCGACAAGCTCGTGGCCGCCGTCAGCAAGGCCTTGCCCGGATGATCCTGCTCATCGGCATCCCGAGCGAAACCCCGCTGCGGCTGGTCGCCGAGGTGCTCGATGCCCGCGGCGCCGACTGGCGGCTGTTCAGCCAGCGCGATGCCGGCCGGAGTGTCGGGCGTTTCGTGCTGGACGAGCGGGGGGTAACCGGCCTGCTAGACATGCCGGGCGGCGCCTTGCCGCTGGAAGAGGTCGATGCCGTCTACCACCGCATGATGGACGACCGGCAATTGCCCGAAGTCGAGGAAGCACCCGAAGGCTCTCCCCTGCCGCGCCACGTGCGTGGCCTGCACGAAATGCTCTATCGCTGGCTGGAAGTGGCGCCGGGACGGGTGGTCAACCGGTCGGAACCGCAGGGATCGAACGGGTCCAAGCCCTACCAGGCGCAACTGGTGACCCGCTTCGGCTTTCGCACGCCGGAAACGCTGATCAGCAACGAACCGGACGAGGTGCGCGCCTTCGCCGCCGATCATGGCGCGGTGATCAACAAGTCGATTTCCAGCATCCGCTCGATCGTGGCGGAGTTCGACGTGGCCGACTACGAGCGCCTCGATCGCATTCGCTGGTGCCCGGTGCAGTTCCAGCAGCGCGTCGAAGGCACGGACATGCGTGTCCATGTCATCGGCGATGAAGTCTTCGCCACCGAGATCGTCACCACCGGGGTCGAATATCGCTGCGCCGCGCGCGATGGCGGATCGACGGAGCTTTCGGCCATTGACCTGCCTGTCGAGCTTGCCGGGCGGCGTATCGAGATGACCGCCGCCCTGGGCCTGGCGTTGGCGGGCATCGACCTGAGGCGCACGCCGGGTGGCGAGTTTTACTGCTTCGAGGTCAACCCCAGCCCGGCCTTCTCCTATTACGAGCTGAACACCGGCCAGCCGATTTCCTCGGCGATCGCGGCCTACCTGGACGGCGCTACTTGAGGTTGGCCCGGAAGAAATCGACGATGGCCTGGTGCGCATCGCGCGCTTCGGGAAGGTCGGACTGGTAGATGTAGCAATGCCCCATGCCCTCGCCGACGATGAGGGTGGAAGAGACGCCTGCCTTTATCAGCGCGGAGTTGGTAACGATGGCGGGGCTCATGTCCATGGCCCGAGTGCCGGTGATGATGAGCGCCGGCGGGAATTTCGAGAGGACATCCGGGTGGAAGGCGGGGGAGACTTCAGGCCCCTGCAGGTCCGCGCTGGCGAAGTATCCGCGATCCAGCGCCGGCTGTTTTGGTTGGCCCTTGGGGGCGGGCGGCGGGAAGCTGCCGTCGATGTATCCGGCGATATAGGCGCTGTCACCCCGGCCGAAATAGCTCGCCCCCGCGCCGAAGATGCCGATAGCGCCGCATTGCGGCAGGCCGTGGGCCGGAAGCCAAGCCGCCGCCTGCCCGGTGAGCGCGCCGCCGGCCGAGCAGCCGAAAATGCCGATCTGGCCAGGCTGGTAGCGATCCAGAAGGGCGCGGTAGACGGCAGCGACGTCTTCTACGGCGGCGGGATGGGCATGTTCCGGTGCCATGCGGTAATCCACCGCCACGACCGTCATCCCGCCGAGCGCGGCGAGCGGCAGCGATTCCAGCAGACCGCAGGCATCGGCGCACATGCAGAAGGCGCCGCCGTGCAGGTTTATCAGCAGGCGGTCTGGGTCAGGTTCCCGGTCCTTCGGCGTGATCGTGCGCACCCGCACCCCGGCGATTTCGCCATCGGTCACTTCCACCGGATAGAGTCCATGCATCCGCTCCACCTGCGGCCTCATCATCTCTTCGAGGCCCGCGCGGATGGTGTGAATGTCCCCTGTCGCCGGTGGCGCGCCGCCGGGCATGCCGGCCCGCATGGCCATGGTCGCGCGTGCTTCCTCGCTGATGAAGGGCGAGGGCGGCAGTTCAAAGGCGGGTACGCTTACGGTGCCGTCTTCGGCGAAGCTTGGCTTGTTCGTATTCATGTTGCTCTCCCGGGCCCGGTCAGGGCAGGCGCGCCAGCAATTCCATGGCGAAAAGAGTGAGCGTATCGTCGCGCGCGCCCATGACGACAATCCGGTCGCCGGGGCGGGCGATTTCGGCGATGCGGTTGGCGCAGTCTGCACGTTCGGGGACGTATTCGGCTTTCCCGCCCGCCTCGCCGATCAGCCGCACGATCCGCTCGCTGCCCTCGCTGCGATCGACCGTGCCGCCGAAATAGACCGGGTCGCACAGGATCGTGACGTCGTCGGGCCCTAGCATGTGGGCGAAGACTTCGGCCAGCTCGTGGCCCATCTGGCGCAAGGGGCCGTAGCCGTGCGGCTGGAAGAAGGCGATGACGCGGCCGGGGTGGGCCTTGAGCGTGGCCAGGGTGGCGGCACATTTTTCCGGGTTGTGGCCGAAATCGTCGATGACGGTGATGCCGGAAGGGCTGGTGCCGGTGATGTCGAAGCGGCGGGCAAGGCCGGCGAAGGAGGCGAGGGCGGCGACGGCCTCGGCGACGGGAACGCCAGCCGCGTTGCAGGCGGCAATGGCGGCGAGGGCATTGGCCAGGTTGTGGCGGCCGGGGACCTTGAGGGTTAGGGGGCAGGTGCTGCCGTCGCGACGGTCGACCACGGTGGCGGCAAGGCTCGTCGGGCCTTCGCTCACGCTGCCCGGGACCACCCCGATCATGGCCTCCGCGCTGTCGATACCGAAGGTGACCAAGGCCTTCGCCCGGTGCGCGAGGGCTGCTGTTTCGATATCGTCGATGTTGATGGCCGCCACCCCGGCCCGTTCGAGGAAGTCTCCGAACAGTGCGCGCAGTTCCTCCATGCTCTTGTGGTCGAGGCTGACGTTGAGCAGCACCGCCACCCTAGGCCGGTAGAGCGCGATGGAGCCGTCGCTCTCGTCCACCTCGGAGACGAAGACTTCGCCCCCGGAAGCATTGCTGCCCACCCGCGCCGACGCGAAGGGCGCGTCGGGGGTGGCAAAATTCTTCATCACCGCGCCGTTCATGATCGTCGGGTCGCGGCCCGCCTCGGTCATGACCCAGCCGGCCATGCCGGTGACGGTGCTTTTGCCGCTGGTGCCGCCGATGGCGATCCCTTGGCTGGCCTTGTTGAAGAGGGTGGCGAGCAGTTCCGCCCGGCTCATCCGCGGGCAGCCCAGTTCCTTCGCCCGCACCATTTCGGGCACGGTGTCCTCCACTGCCGCCGAGGCGACGAGGGTTTGCTCGGCCGAGGCAATGCCGCTGCCGTCCTGCGGGAACAGGGTGAAGCCGAGGCTCTCCAGCCAGGCGAACTTTTCCGGCGTGCGGCCCTGGTCGCGGCTGCGGTCTGACCCTGCGACCTCGGCGCCCTGGCCGCGCAGGATCAGGGCGAGGGGCAACATGCCGGATCCGCCGATGCCACAGAAAAACCATGGGTGGGAGGTGAGGTCGCTCATCCATCTCCGGTATGCGGCCCCATTTGAAAAGACAACTGGGCGCGGCAAGACAACCGGGTTAGGAAGTCCCATGCCCCGGATAGCGATCTGCGCACCTTCTACGCCGATTACCCGTGAAGATGCCGAGCGCGTCTCGGCGCTGGCTTCGGCGGAGTTCCCGGAGGCCGAACTGCACTTCCACCCGCAGTGCTTCCAGAGCGATGGCCACTTCGCCGGGCCGGACGAACTGCGCCTTGCCGCGCTGGTGGAATGCGCCAACGATCCGGGCTTCGATGCCGTATGGTTTGCCCGCGGCGGTTATGGCGCGAACCGGATTGCCGAAGCGGCGATGAAGGCCTTTGGACCGGCGGCGCAGGACAAGGCCTTCCTCGGCTATTCCGATGCCGGCTACCTGCTGGGCGCGCTGTACCGAGAGAAGATCGGCCGCCCCGTGCATGCGCCGATGCCGGTCGATATCCGCCGCGAGGGCGGGGAGGAGGCGGTGCGGCGCTCCCTCGCCTGGCTTTGCGGGGATACCGGCGGGCAGGAACCGCACCTCGACTCGCACCCCGCCGTAGCTTTCAACCTCATCACCCTCGCCATGCTGTGCGGCACGCGGCTGATGCCGGGGCTGGCGGGGCACGTGGTCATGGTCGAGGAAGTCAGCGAATACCTCTACGCTGTCGACCGGCTGTTCTTCCATGTCACCGCCCACCTTGGCGGCATTGGCGGGCTGCGGCTCGGCAGGGTCAGCGACATGCCGGAAAACGACCGGCCTTTCGGCGCCGATGCCGAAGAAATCGCCCGCTACTGGTGCGAAAGGCACTCGATACCCTATCTGGGCACAGCAGACATCGGTCACGACGCCGCCAACAGGATTGTGCCCTTTGGGGTTGCGAACAGGAACTAGCCGCTCGTAGAGGGCGGCTCAACAGCCTCCCCTCCCGCTCGCGGGAGGGGTTGGGGGAGGGCTTGTTGCGCGAACCGACCGAACAGGCCCTCCCCTGGCCCCTCCCGCAGGCGGGAGGGGAATGTGCGGACTGAAGGAGTCTAAAGAAATGCGCGCATTCGTATTCCCAGGTCAGGGCAGCCAGAAAGTCGGCATGGGCGCCGAACTCGCCGACGCCAGCGCGGCGGCGCGGGAAGTGTTCGAGGAGGTCGACGAGGCGCTCGGCCAGAACCTGTCGCGGATCATGCGCGAAGGACCGGAAGAGTCGCTCACCCTCACCGAGAACGCCCAGCCGGCTATCATGGCCAACGCCATTGCCGTGCTGCGAGTGCTGGAAAAGGAAGGCGGGATCAGCCTTGCCGACAAGGCGGATTTCGTCGCGGGGCACAGCTTGGGTGAATATACTGCGCTCTGTGCCGCAGGCGCCTTCAGCCTGGCCGATACGGCCCGCCTCCTGAAGCTGCGCGGGCAGGCGATGCAGGCTGCGGTGCCGGTTGGCGTGGGCGGGATGTGCGCGCTGCTCGGGGCCGACGTGGTGAAGGCGCAGGCACTGGCCGATGCGGCCGCCGAGGGCGAAGTCTGCACCGTCGCCAATGACAACGATCCGACGCAGGTCGTCCTCTCCGGCCACATCGGCGCGATCGAGCGGGCGATTGCCCGGGCCAAGGAGTTCGAGATCAAGCGCGGCATGGCCCTGCCGGTCTCGGCCCCGTTCCACTGCCCGCTGATGCAGCCCGCCGCCGACGCCATGGCCGAGGCGCTGGACAAGACCCCGCCGGGCGCGCTGCGCATTGCCCTTTTCGCCAATGTCACTGCCGCCGTGGTCACGGACCCGGCCGAAGTGAAGCGCTTGCTGGTTGAGCAGGTCACCGGCCGCGTCCGCTGGCGCGAGAGCGCCATTGCGATGCAGGCTGCCGGGGTCGACCGGTTTGTCGAATTGGGCGGCAAGGTCCTCGGCCCGATGATCGCGCGCACGCTGGCGGATGTGAGTGTGACCAGCGTTCCGGGCATGGCTGATATCGAGGCGTTGCTGGCGGAGCTTTGATTTCCCCAGTGCAAGGCGCTTCAGGGCGTTGACGAAGGCACCGTGACGGTCAAGAGGCGGGGGAGCAAGAAAGCTCGGAGCCGCTTCCCATGGAACACCGCATGTTCGACCTTCACGGCATGACCGCCCTCGTCACCGGCGCTTCGGGCGGGATCGGTTCGGCGATTGCCAAGGCTCTCGCTTCCCAAGGCGCGCGGCTCGCGATTTCGGGTTCGAACGCGCAGAAGTTGCGCGCCTTTCGCGACCAGCTGGACGAGCACACGCCGCAGCACCTCCAGGAAGTCGATCACGTCGCCATCACCTGCGACCTGTCCAAGCCGGAAGATGTCGAAAAGCTGGTGCCGGCGGCGGTCGACACGCTCGGCAAGCTCGATATCCTGGTCAACAACGCCGGCATCACCCGAGATAACCTCACCATGCGGATGAAGGACGAGGAGTGGGACGAGGTGATCCGCATCAACCTCGAAGCCGCCTTCCGCCTTATGCGCGCCGCCTGCAAGCCGATGATGAAGGCGAAGTTCGGCCGGATGATCACCATCACCTCGGTGGTCGGCGCGACCGGCAACCCCGGGCAGGTCAACTATGCCGCCGCCAAGGGCGGGCTGACGGCCATGACCAAGAGCCTCGCCCAGGAATTGGCCAGCCGAAACATCACGGTCAACTGCGTGGCGCCGGGTTTCATCCGCACGGCGATGACCGATGTGCTGCCCGATGCCCAGAAGGACGCGCTCAACGCCCGCATCCCGATGGGCCGCATGGGCGAGGGCGAGGATATCGGCGCGGCGGTGGCCTATCTCGCCTCGCGCGAGGCGGGTTACGTCACCGGGCAGACCCTTCACGTGAACGGCGGGATGGCGATGTTCTGATCCCGTACCGGGACCGGTTGCTCGATTATCCCCAGAATCCCCCTTGTCGAACTACTTCAAGCTTGCCGCAAGCGCCTCCCACGTTAAGGAATGCAGTCCGATTTCCGCGATTCCGGCGTGTGTCCGGATGGCG
The DNA here is from genome assembly GCA_964630805.1 of uncultured Novosphingobium sp. Lineage (GTDB taxonomy): Bacteria > Pseudomonadota > Alphaproteobacteria > Sphingomonadales > Sphingomonadaceae > Novosphingobium. Next base: position 18,202 of record CAZVWP010000001.1, read on the forward strand.
AAGGGGGACATGAAGCGACCATGAAGGCCACTATCGAACGCGCGACGCTGCTGCGGTGTCTCTCCCACGTCCAGTCGGTGGTAGAACGGCGCAACACGATCCCGATCCTCTCGAACGTGCTGATCGATGCCGCCGCCGATGGCACTCTGCGCGTCATGGCGACCGACCTCGACCTGCAGGTGGCCGAGATTCTCAGCGCGGTTTCGGTGGAAGTGCCCGGTGCCACCACGGTTTCGGCGCACCTGCTGTTCGACATCGCCCGCAAGTTGCCCGACGGCAGCCAGGTCAGCCTGGAAGTCTCGGAAAACCGCATGACGGTGAAGGCTGGGCGCAGCCGCTTCACCCTGCCGACCTTGCCGCGCGACGACTTCCCGGTGATCGTCGAGGGCGACTTGCCGACCAGCTTCGAACTGCCGGCGGCGACCTTGGCCCAACTGATCGACCGCACCCGCTTCGCCATCTCCACCGAGGAAACCCGCTATTACCTCAATGGCATCTTCTTCCACGTCACCGACGAGGAATTGAAGGCGGCCGCCACCGACGGCCACCGCCTCGCCCGCTTCACCATCAAGCGCCCCGACGGCGCCGAGGGCATGCCCGACGTGATCGTGCCGCGAAAGTGCGTCGCCGAACTGCGCAAGCTGCTCGAAGAAGCGCTCGACACCAATGTCGAGGTGGACCTTTCCGCCAGCAAGATCCGCTTCACGCTTGGAGGCGAGAACGGCGTGGTGCTGACCAGCAAGCTGATCGACGGCACTTTCCCGGACTATACCCGCGTAATCCCGACCGGGAACGACAAGCTGCTGAAGCTCGATCCCAAGAGCTTCTTCGAAGGCGTCGACCGCGTCGCCACCATCGCAACCGAGCGCACCCGCGCGGTGAAGATGTCGCTGGAGCAGGACCGGGTGACGCTTTCGGTGACTTCGCCCGACAACGGCACAGCGGCAGAAGAGCTGCCGGCGGACTATGCCGCGCAGGGCTTCGAGATCGGCTTCAACGCCAATTACCTCAAGGACATCCTCGGTCAGATCGAGGGCGATACGGTGGAACTCCACCTCGCCGACGCCGGCGCGCCGACGCTGATCCGGCAGGACGAGAAGTCGCCGGCGCTGTATGTGCTGATGCCGATGCGGGTCTGAGTCCACCGCTTAGCAAATTCGCAATTGCCCTGCGATATGGCCCCTCCCCATGAGGGGCGATCGCTTTACTGCGCTGGACGGGCTTCGCGGTGTCGCCGCCATATCGGTGGCGCATGATCCATGCACAGTTCGCCGCGGTGCATGGTTACCTTGCGGTAGACTTGTTCTTCATCATTTCCGGCTTCGTCATCGCCAATTCCTACGAAGGGCGGCTGCGCAGCGGTAAGATATCCACCCTTGCCTACATGCGCGCGCGGGTTCTGCGGCTCTATCCGATGCTGTTTCTCGGCGCTGTCGTCGGGATCGCGGTCCATGCCCTTGGCGGGTCGGACTTCCACCCCGCGAGCGACATGGACCTTGTGCTGGCGATCCTGTCGCAAGTGTCTGTAATCCCGTTCCTGTCCACGGCAGGAGCCTACTTCGCATTCAACAATCCGCCCTGGTCGATCGCCTGGGAACTGCTGATGAACTTCGCCCATGCCCTGGGCATCAGGCGGGCGGCCCCGCAGCCACCTGAAATGGCGGCAGCCGCCGGCTAATTCTTGCCCGCCGCCTCGATCATGTGATCGACGACGACGAACTTCTCGCGCGGGGAATCCTCGCGGGCGCGGGCGACTTCGGCTTCCTCGATCTTCTTCCAGTCGTGGAATTCGACGACCTTGAGCCCGCGTTCCGCCGCGAGCTTGTCGAAGCCGGCGCCGCCTTCCTTGCGGGCGCCAGCGCCGATGTCCTCGGCAATGCGGTCGACCACGTCGAAGCCGTCTGGCTTGTTGGTGCCGATGGTGCCGCTGGGGCCGCGCTTGGCCCAGCCGACGCAGTAGAGCCCGTTGAGGATGCGGCCTTCGTCGTTGGCGAAGCGGCCGGCGCTCTCGTCGAACGGCGCGCCCTCGATGGGCGAGGTTTCATAGCCAATGCAGATCACCACGATGTCGGCCGGAACGGTGTAGATCTCGCCGGTGCCCACCGCCTTGTTGTTGTCCAGCCGCGTGCGTTCCACTTCGACGGCCTTGGCTGCGCCATCGCCGGTGATCGCCTTGGGTGAGGCGAAGAAATCGAAGACTAGGTCGATCGGCTTGCCCTGCCGGTCCGCCTCGGCCAGCGCCGCGTAATTGCGCAGGTGGGTGACCGACTTGCGCTGGCCGGGTTCGAGCAGCGCGTCCTCGGCCTCGTCGGGCAGGTCGGCCGCATCGACGCGCGGGGCGGCCCGGACGAGGTGGCCCAGTTCGCCCAGTTCCTTGGGTGTCATGGCGATCTGGTGCGGCCCGCGGCGGCCAAGTATGGTGATGCGCTCGATACTGGAGCCTTCGAGGGCATCGAGCGCGTGCGCGACGATGTCGCTGCCGGCGAATTCGGCCCTCGTCTTGGCGAGGATACGCGCGACATCTAGCGCGACGTTGCCATTACCGATGACGACCGCGCTCTTGCCCGAAAGGTCCGGGTTGAGTTCGGCGAAGTCCGGGTGGCCGTTGTACCAGCCGACGAAGGCCGCGCTGCCGAACACGTTCTTCATGTCCTCGCCGGGCAGACCGACCTTCTTGTCGTGCGGCGCGCCGGTGGCCAGCACGACGGCGTCGTAAAGCCCGCGCAACTCGTCGATCGACACGTCACGGCCGACCATGACATTGCCGATGAAGCGAACGTTGTCGGCCAGCGAAGTGGTTTCATAGCGGCGATAGACCGCCTTGATCGACTGGTGATCGGGGGCAACACCCGTCCGAATCAGGCCGTAAGGCACTGGCAGCATGTCGAAAATATCGACTCGTACATCGTCGCCCCAAAGCTTCAGCGCGGCCTCCGCGGTGTAGTAGCCCGCCGGACCCGAACCGATGATTGCGACATGCCTCACGCCAAACACTCCCACTTCGACCGGGTTGCACCCTGTTTCGATTGCCTTAGCCAATCGCGGATTTTCCGGATTCTACAAGCGAAAATGCGACAGGAAACCGTGGCATCGAAAAAATGCCCGGCTTCTTCGATGAATCAGGATACTTAACCGTTTTTCAAACCCATTCGGCGCATGGCGAGCGGATGGCGAGAAAAGCTTCGCGATTGTCGCAAGAAGGCGCGCATCGATGCGCGGACCCTGCGCGTTCCCGCGAGCCGCAAGAGGGCGTGGGCAAGGCGATGGTGCGCCGGCCGGCCCTGGCGCTAACCGAAGCCGAGGACGCCAAGCGGTTCCTGGTCGAGCCGACCTGGTCCATCATGGCGCCGATTATGTTCGCTGCGCTGGTCATACTGGCGGTTCTGTCCTTATCCATTCCGCCGACCGGTTCCCTGATTCCCTTGTTGCTGGCTGTCCTGCTGGCCTGGCCGGCGAGGCGTGCCGCGGCTTTCGAGCGCGCGCCGAACCGGCCGGCCTGGCAGGGAGTGGCCGCCATGGCGGCGGTGATGGCCGGTCCGATGCTGATGTTCGGCCTGGGCCTGGCCATATGGGCACTCGAGGTGTCCGGCTTGATGTGGTCGATCACCTGCGGTGTCCTGGTGATTGTCAGCATTGTCGCCGTATCCATCTGCGCTGCCCGGATCCGGACCATCTTCGCGGTGACCTTGGCGATCTGGGCTGGCCCCGTCGTGCTTGGCGGCATAGCTGCCGTCTATGTGCTCTATGGCGTGAGCGCGGCCCTCGGAGTGATTGCGCTCCGCTTCAAGACCTTGCGCGATGCGGAAGTGGCGCTGCGCCTCCAGGAGCGCGAGCGGGTCCAGGTCCGGGCGCGCGAGATGCTCGACGAATACGAGCAGTCGGGCATGGGCTGGTTCTGGGAAACCGACCGCCGCGGCGCCCTGGCCTATGTTTCGCCGACCATCGGCAAGGTGCTGGGTTGCAACAGCGAAGACCTGGTCGGCCAGCCGTTCACCGACCTGTTCATCCTCGATACCGGCACCCAGGAAAGCGAGCGCACGCTGGCATTTCACCTGTCCGCGCGTTCGCCTTTCTCCGAATTGTCGATGCGCGCGGCGAGCGGGGAAGAGGAGCGCTGGTGGTCGATTTCCGGCCGTCCGATCCTCGATACGTTCAACAATTTTGTCGGCTTCCGCGGCTTCGGCACCGACCTTACCGAACAGAAGCGCTCGAAGGACAACGAGACGCGGCTTGCGCATTTCGATTCCCTCACCAGCCTCGCCAACCGCTTCCAGATGTCGCAGACTCTGGAAAAGATCCTAGGTGCCTTGCGCGAGGATCACCGGGCCTGTGCCGTATTCCTACTCGATCTCGACCGGTTCAAGCAGGTCAACGATACCATGGGCCATCCGGTGGGCGACCAGCTGCTGACCCAGGTGGCGCAGCGGCTCGACCGCACGGTCGGCAAGGCGGGCCGGGTCGGACGGCTGGGAGGCGATGAATTCAAGGTGATTCTGGCCGGCCGGCACCGCCGCGAAGACCTGGGTGAACTGGCCGGGCGGATCATAGAAAACCTGTCGCAGCCCTATTCGATCGAAGGCCATAGCGTGATGATCGGCGTGTCGATCGGCATCGCCCTGTCGCCGGACGACGGGGTGACTTCGGAAGCCTTGATCCGCAACGCCGACCTTGCGCTCTATGCCGCCAAGGACGGTGGGCGCGGACGCTATCATTTCTACGCCGCTGACCTGCACAGCGATGCGGAAGAGCGCCGCCAGCTGGAGCAGGACCTGCGCGAGGCGCTGGTTAACGGGGGCCTGGAGCTCTTTTACCAGCCGGTGGTGCATACCACCACGGAGAAGATCACCGGCTTCGAGGCGCTGCTGCGGTGGAAGCACCCGGAGCAGGGCTGGCTGTCGCCGTCAAAGTTCATTCCGATCGCCGAGGACGCGGGGCTGATCGCGCCGATCGGCGAATGGGCGCTGCGCACCGCCTGCGCCGACCTGGCGAAATGGCCGGAAAGCGTTCGCGTTGCGGTCAATGTCTCCCCGCTGCAATTCGCCAATCCGGCCTTGCCGTCGATCGTCACCAATGCCCTTGCCACGGCCCAGGTCGATCCGGTCCGGCTCGAGCTGGAAATCACCGAAAGCGTCTTCCTCAACGACGACGACAATACCGAAGCGATGTTCGTGGCGCTCAAGCGGGTTGGAGTCCGGCTGGCGCTGGACGATTTCGGCACCGGCTATTCGTCGCTCGGCTATCTGAAGAAGGCGCCGTTCGACAAGATCAAGATCGACCAGAGCTTCGTTCGCGGCGCCACGATGAAGGGCAGCCGCAACGGCGCGATCATTTCATCAATCGTCAATCTCGCCGAATCGCTGGGTATGGAGACCACGGCCGAAGGCGTGGAAACGCTGGACGAGCTGGACCTGGTCCGCGCGCTCGGCTGCAGCCATATCCAGGGCTACATCTACGAAAAGCCATTGAACGCGCTGGACTCCGTCAAACTTCTCGCCTCGGGCCTGACCGCGATTGCCCAGGGTCCGCGCGCCGCGCGGGCAACCCGCCAGACCATGCTGCGCAAGGTAGTGCTGGATCACGGCACCGAACGCTATCAGGGCACCATTCGCAATATCTCGACCACCGGCGCCATGATCGAGGGGCTGTGGAACGTTCCTTCCGGCACCCCGTTCCAGATCGAGCTGTCGCCCGGCTATTTCGTCGCGGCCACATCGCGCTGGTGCCAGGAAGACCGGATGGGCGTCGAATTCGTCGAGGCGCTGCCGCTCGACAATATGGGCCGCGTCATCCTGATGCCGCCGCGGACAGAGCGCCGGCCCGGAGAATCGTTACTGATCAAGAGAGCCGGCTGACGGGATGCACGCGTACGCCGCCGTCAAAAGGACGACTGCGAATTAGCATTTGGTAAACCACGTGTAGTTACAATGTCGCTAAGTTAAATTTTGGCAATTCTTGTGGGGGCGAGTTGGCTAGTCTGGTTGGATCCAGTTCTGGAAATTGGCTTGGGCGGCTTGGTGCACGTTCGGGGTCGACCCGGTTTGCCGGCCTGCCCTTGCGCGATGAGCTGCAGCAAGCCGCCAAGCTGCTGAAATCCTACGAGGAAGCAGGCCTCGGCTGGTTCTGGTCCGCCGACGCCAATGGCCGGATCGACTATATCTCGGACCATGCAGCCGAGGAGCTTGGCAAGTCCCGCGAGGAAATACTCGGCCAGTCATTCCTGTCGCTGTTCATGGCCGGAGCTGTCGACGAAGACAGGAAGGAACGCACGCTCACCCTGATCCTCAATGGCCGCAAGACCTTCTCCGACCTGCCGGTCCGGCTGGCTTGCGAGGAAAGCGAAGTCTGGTGGGCGATTTCGGGCCGCCCGCAGCATGCCCCGGATGGCACCTTTACCGGCTATTGCGGCAATGGCCGCGACATCACCGAACTGCGACGCAGCCAGCAGGATGCTTCACGACTGGCGACCAGCGATTCCCTGACCGGCCTGTCCAACCGGCATCAGATGGAGTCCCGGCTCGAGGCCACGCTCGCCGCATTCCGCGCCAGCAAGCGCGCCTGCGCTCTGATCATGCTCGATCTCGACAGGTTCAAGCTGGTCAACGACACCCTCGGACACCAGGCGGGCGACGACCTGCTTCGCCAGGTAGGTCAGCGGCTGCGCGACGTGCTTGAGGCACAGGCGGTAAGTTGCGAGATCGGGCGGCTGGGCGGCGACGAATTCCAGATCATGCTTCCCGACCTCGACGACCGCGGCAAGCTGGGCGAGATCGGCATGACTATCATCTCGATCCTGTCGCAAGCCTATGGGGTCGTCGGCGGCCGCTGCGCCATCGGCACTTCGATCGGCATCGCCATCGCACCCTACGACGGCGCCACTGCGGAAGAGCTGGTGCGGTCCGCGGACCTGGCGCTCTATGCCGCGAAGGCGGGCGGACGCGGCCAGTTCCGGTTCTATTCGGCCGACCTTGCCGCCCAGGCCGAGCGGCGCAGGCAGATCGAGGAAGATCTGCGCGATGCGCTCGCCAATGACCAGATGTGGGTCGCCTACCAGCCGCTGGTCGACACGAAGAGCAACAAGGTCGTCGCGCTTGAGGCCTTGCTGCGCTGGACCCATCCGGAACTGGGCGACATCCCGCCTTCGATTTTCCTGCCGCTGGCCGAAGAGCGCAACCTGATTGGCCTGTTCAGCGACTGGGTGATCATGACCGCATGCCAGGATGCGGCGCACTGGCCGGGTAGCGTCCGCGTCACGGTCAACGTGGCGCCGTCCCAGGCCGGCAACCTGGGTTTTGCCGGGAAGGTTACCCAAGCGCTTGCGAGTTCCGGCCTCGCGCCCGAGCGGCTCGAACTGGAACTGCGCATGGCAAGCTTTGCCGCGGAGGAAGAACGCACGGTCAGCCTGTTCGATTCGCTCAAGGTCATGGGTGTGCGTTTCGTCCTCGACCATTTCGGCGACGGCTATTCGGCGCTCGGTTTCCTCAGGACGCCGCTGTTCGACAAGATCAAGATCGACGCCAGCTTCGTGCGCGGCGTGACCGCCAAGGACAGCCGCAACGCCGAGATCATCGGCTCTGTCGTCAAGTTGGCCAAGGCGCTGAAGCTGGAAGTGGCCGCCGAGGGCGTCGAGGCGCACGACGAGCTTGATACCGTGCGCGCGCTCGGCGTTTCGCAGGTCCAGGGCCACATCTATGGCGGCGCGCTGAACAGCGAGGATGTCAGCGAGGCCATGCTCACCGGTGAATGGGTGATAGAGCCGAGCGGTCCCTCACACTACCGGCCCGACCGCAAGACCGTTTTCCGCAAGATCGGTTTGATCCACGAGGACTACCGCTACGAGGCGACGATGCGCAACGTCTCGCGCAGCGGCTGCATGATCGAGGGGCTGCTCGACGTTCCGGTCGGCACCCAGTTCGTCATCGACTTCGGCGAGGGCCAGCTTGCCGTCGGTACCGTGCGCCGTACGGCGGGGGCGATGATGGGCATGGAATTCGAGCAGGCGCTGGTCGACGATGGCGCCGGGGGCCTGTGCACCCGCCACCGCGTATCGCCTACCGTGATCGCTTCGGTAAGCGCAGCGCTGCTCAACAATTCGAACGGGACGATCCACCTGCCGAAATTTGCCCACGCGATGGATGCGCCGCGCAAGGTGCAGCGTTAAGCTTTTCCGACGCTTTCATCGCAATGCTGACAGTTGCGCCAAGCACTGCTAACGGCGCGCGATGACTGACTTGGCCAAGATCCGCAACTTTAGCATCATCGCCCATATCGACCATGGCAAGAGCACGCTGGCCGACCGGCTGATCCAGTTCACTGGCGGCCTCTCCGAGCGCGAGATGAGCGCGCAAGTGCTTGATAACATGGACATCGAGAAAGAGCGCGGGATCACCATCAAGGCCCAGACCGTCCGCCTCACCTACAAGGCGCACGATGGCGAGACCTATGAGCTCAACCTCATGGACACCCCCGGCCACGTCGACTTCGCCTACGAGGTCAGCCGCAGCCTCGCCGCCTGCGAAGGCGCGCTCCTCGTCGTCGATGCTGCCCAGGGCGTCGAGGCGCAGACGCTGGCCAACGTCTACCAGTCGATCGAGCACGACCACGAGATCGTCCCCGTCATCAACAAGATCGACCTGCCCGCCGCCGAACCCGAAAAGGTCCGCCACGAGATCGAGGAAGTCATCGGCCTCGACGCCAGCCAGGCCGTCCTCACCAGCGCCAAGAGCGGCATCGGCATCGAGGACGTCCTCGAAGCCGTCGTTCAGCGCATCCCCCCGCCCAAGGGCGACCGCAGTGCCCCGCTCAAGGCCATGCTGGTGGACTCCTGGTACGACCCCTACCTCGGCGTCGTCATCCTCGTGCGCGTCATCGACGGCGCGATCCGCAAGGGGCTTCCCGTGAAGTTCATGGCCAGCGGCACCGAACACCTGATCGACCGCGTCGGCTGCTTCACCCCCAAGCGCGTCGAGCTGGAAGAGCTCGGCCCCGGCGAAATCGGCTTCATCACCGCGCAGATCAAGGAAGTCGCCCAGGCCCGCGTCGGCGACACCATCACCACGATCAAGAACGGCGCTGCCGAGCCGCTCCCCGGCTTCAAGGAAGTCCAGCCCGTCGTCTTCTGCGGCCTGTTCCCGGTCGACGCCGCCGATTTCGAGAAGCTGCGCGAAAGCATCTCCAAGCTGCGCCTCAACGACGCCAGCTTCACCTTCGAGACCGAAAGCAGCGCCGCCCTGGGCTTCGGCTTCCGTTGCGGCTTCCTCGGCCTGCTCCACCTCGAGATCATCCAGGAACGCCTCACCCGCGAATACGACCTCGACCTCATCACCACCGCGCCCTCGGTGGTCTACCGCATCCAGCTGCGCAAGAGCCGCACGGACGAGGCCCGCGAGATCCTGCTCCACAACCCCGCCGACTATCCCGATCCCAGCCGCATTGAACAGATCGACGAGCCGTGGATCAAGGCGACGATCTACACGCCCGACGAATACCTCGGCTCGATCCTCAAGCTCTGCCAGGACCGGCGCGGCGTGCAGACCGGCCTGACCTACGTCGGCGGCCGCGCTCAGGTCAGCTACGAGCTGCCGCTCAACGAAGTGGTCTTCGATTTCTACGATCGCCTGAAGTCGATCAGCCGCGGCTACGCCAGCTTCGACTACGAACAGATCGGCCTGCGCGAGGGCGACCTCGTCAAGATGAGCATCCTCGTCAACAACGAGCCGGTCGACGCCCTCTCGATGATCGTCCACCGCGGCGTCGCCGAGGCGCGCGGACGGGGCATGTGTGAACGCCTGAAAGACCTGATCCCCAAGCACCTGTTCAAGATCCCCATCCAGGCGGCCATCGGCGGCAAGGTCGTCGCGCGCGAGACGATCAGCGCGATGCGCAAGGACGTGACTGCCAAGTGCTATGGCGGCGATATCACGCGGAAGAAAAAGCTGCTGGAGAAGCAGAAGAAGGGGAAGGCCAGAATGAGGGAATACGGCAACGTCTCGATCCCGCAGGAGGCTTTCATTGCCGCGCTGCGGATGGGGGAGGAGTAGCAGGCGGTCGAAACGACATTGGATCAGTTAGCGAGCGACCTTTTCGAAGAAAAGGGGACTAAGGCGGTTAGTCGCACTGACAAGGGTAAGAGCGCTTTCGTCCTGAATGATGACCAAAGGTCTGTCATGACCGCGGCGGGTTTCGAACCCGGCGATGGTGGAGAGAATGCGGTCATACTCGACCTGCACATTTTGAATGACCCACAGGGCGCAAAGTTGACCGTCTCGTATTACAACTCAATTCGCGAGGGTGCAGGGAGAATACCCGAGGCGCGGATGGGGGAGGGACTCGCCGTCATGACTCATGCGGGGGGCTGTAGGACAGCCTCTTGATGCGCCCGCCCGGGGAGGGAAAGGCTTGACCCACCCCTTGCTTCGCCGCAGTGCAGCACCAGATCAACCCAGCAACAAGAGTCCCATTGCCCGATGCCCCCTTACAAGGAACCTTCTTTCCAGGATCGCGCCGCCGCCTCTCGCCAGGCGCGCGAAAAGGCGCTGAAGCTGCTCGCCGAAAAGCCGGCCGTCGATGAAGAGCTGATGGCCCGGCGCAAGGCCGCGCGCGAGGCGAAGGAAGCCGCCGCCCGCGAAAAGAGCGAGGCGCGCAAGGCCGCGATCCAGCAAGCCAAGCTGGACAAGATCGCCGCCGCACAGGCCGCCGCAGAGGCCGCGAAGGTCCCGGCCAAGCCGAAGCCCACGGAAGAGGAACTGAAAGCCGCCCGCGATGCCCGCTACGCGGCAAGGAAGGCGCGGAAGAAGAGGTAAGGCGAGGGCCATCGCCCTCGCGCTCCCCAGGCTCAGGATTCATTGACCGAGCCATAAGATGACGGTTGCTGCGATGCAGATGGCGGAGACGAAGGCGTGCGCCCAGCGGCCATGGCGGGTGTGGATGCGTCGCCAATCCTTGAGGCGGCCGAACATGATCTCGATCCTGTGGCGCAGGCGGTAGAGTACGGGGGCGTGGGGGATGGCGATCTTGCTGTTGCATCTGGACGCGATCCGTCCCGCCGCGATAGATGAGATGGGGCGCTTCGAGGTCATTGGCGGTGCCCGAGCCGCTGTCGTGCACCTCAAGACGCAGAGCCATACCATGCCCCTGAGCTGCATAGTCCAGGCCGTGTACGAGGCACGGGCCGGCAATCTCGATGCTGCACGCGCTTCGTGGGGCCTTGCCGCGGAGCAGCAGCCGGTCCTCAGGCTCTATCCCGGCGCCTTCCTGGCGACGCTGCCCGCCTCGCCCGCTGTGAAAGCCCGGATGCGCGCATGGCTGCAGCCGGCCGTTCCCGGGGTGTGACCCGCCCCTGGCCACCGGCAGCTCCCTGCCGCCGAACCGATTGACCAATGCGCCGCACCCGTTGCATTAAGCCCGGACTATTCACCCGGAGGCGCGCGTGTACATCGGAACCCTGGCCGAGGCCCACCCGGACAAGCTGGCCGCGATCCGCGCGGCGACGGGGGAGGCAAGGACCTTTGCCGAACTCGACGCTCGCTCGAACCGGCTGGCGCAAGCGTTATACGCCGCGGGCCTGCGGCGAGGCGATCACGTCGCGATGTTCCTCGACAATTGCCTGGAGTTCTTCGACGTCACTTTCGCCTGCTCGCGAGCAGGGCTCTACCTGACGGCGGTCAACCGCTACCTGCCGGCCGCCGAGGCCGCGTGGATCGTCGACGATTGCGACGCGCGCGCCCTGATCGCCTCGGCCGCGCTGGCCGAGAGCGAGGAGCTGGGGCGGCTTGCCACGCGTTGCGAGGTGAAGCTGTCTGTCGGCGTTGGGCTCCCTGCATTCGCCGAGTTCGAGGCGGAGCTTGCGCGCCATCCGGCCGAGAAGCTGGAGCGCGAATGGCTAGGGGCGATGATGCTCTATAGCTCCGGCACAACCGGCAAGCCCAAGGGCATCAAGCGCCCCCTGCTCGATGCCGCGCCGGAAAGCGGCAATCCCACCGTGACGCGGATCACGGACATGTTCGGGGTGGACGAGAGCACCGTCTACCTTTGCCCCGCGCCGCTCTATCATGCCGCGCCGGCTGGCTTCACCCAGGGCACCATCCTTTCGGGCGGCACCGTGGTGGTGATGGACAGGTTCGACGAGGAGGAGGCGCTGGCGCTGATCGAGCGGCACCGCGTCACGCACAGCCAGTGGGTGCCCTCGATGTTCGTGCGAATGCTCAAGGCGGACCCGGCCCTGCGTACGGCATACGACCTTTCCAGCCATCGCTGCGCCATCCACGCGGCCGCGCCTTGTCCGCAGGAGGTCAAGCGGGCGATGATCGACTGGTGGGGCCCGATCGTCTGGGAATACTGGTCCTCCACCGAGGGTGCGGGCTTCACCCGGATCAGCAGCGAGGAATGGCTGGCCCACCCCGGTTCGGTCGGCCGCGCCATGGCGCCGATCCACATCTGCGACGACGCAGGCCGCGAACTGCCGCCCGGCGAGCCCGGGACGATCTATGGCGAGGCGGTGCACGGGCAGTCGTTCAGCTACCACAAGGACGAGGGCAAGACGCTTTCCGTCACGCACCCAGTGTACCCCGAATGGCGCACTGTCGGCGACATCGGCTATCTGGACGAAGATGGCTGGCTTTACCTTACCGACCGCAAGGCC
>CAZVWP010000001.1:30848-214121 GCA_964630805.1 uncultured Novosphingobium sp.
ATCATCTCCGGCGGGGTCAACATCTACCCGCAGCAGATCGAGGACGTGCTGGCGATGCACCCGAAAGTGGCCGACGTCGCGGTGATCGGCGTGCCGAGCGAGGCACTTGGCGAGGAGGTGAAGGCGGTGATCCAGCCGGCAGCGGGGGTGGAGCCTTCCGATGAGCTGGCCGGGGAGATCCGCGATTACGTCCGCGAGCGGCTGGGCAAGCTGATGACCCCGCGCTCGGTGGACTTCATCGAGGAACTGCCCCGCCTGCCCACGGGCAAGCTATACAAGAAGGCGCTGCGCGAGCGGTACTGGCCGAAGGGTTGAGCGCGCCGCACTATGCCCGCGCCGTGTTCCTGCCCAGCCGCGCGGTCGCCTTGGTCATCCACTTGCGCGCGGACGGGTCGAGGCGGGTGCCGGCGTAGTAGCCGGCGATGCTCGTGATCAGAATGGCGGCAAGGGTGCCCATGATGCCGGCCGCCTTCAATTCCAGCCCGGTCGCCAGGTACCAGGCCCACATCATCGTCAGGAAGACCCCGTAGTGCAGCGCATAGACCGGGTAGGAGATGTCGCCCAGCAGCTTGAACAGGCGTTCGAGGCGAGGGCTGGGCTCGGTCATCGATCCGGCGAAGACCAGCAGGGGGAACCCGGCCAGCACGACCGCCAGGTCGCACGATGCGGGCAGCATGAAGGCCAGCGGCAGCACGAGCACCAGCAGCGGGGCGGGGATCCGCCAGTTCCATTTCGGCTGGAAGCGGTAAAGCAGCACGCCCATGAAGAAGGAGTAGAGCACCCGCGCTCCGCCGGATGGCAGGTCGCCCCACCTCCAGCCTATGTCGAGGTTGCCGTAGGTCCAGGCAGCCAACACGAGCAATGCGGCGCCGGCGGCAATAACCGCCAGCAGGCGCGGGACCGTCCAGGTAAACAGGGCGAACAGGAAATTGGCGGCCAGCTCGAAGAACAGCGACCATGCCGGCTGGTTGAACGGAAAGATGAAGACGTTGTTGAAGGATAGCCGCGGCGGCAGCGGCAGGAAGAAGAGGGCGGCCACCAGCGAGGTGAACAGGTCCGGCACCGATCCCCAGGGATGCCATGTGGCCCAGATCACCAGATAGCCCAGCAGGCCCAGCGCCGAGCCGAGGATGTAAAGCGGATAGAGCCGGATCACCCGCTTCAGCAGGAAGGCCGGGCCACCCGTCCTGCTCGCCAGGTCCCAGCCATAGGCATGGCTGAGCACGAAGCCCGAGAGGACGAAGAACATGTCCACCGCCAGATAGGAGCCTTGGAAGATCCGCGGCAGCGTCGGATCGGGGAAATGATGGACCAGCACCAGCAGGGCGGCCACCCCGCGCATGGCATCAAGCGTGAGGAAACGCTGGTTCTGGGGGCTTCCGATCTGGGTCACTGGCTCGGCTGACTTCTTTGCAGCGACCGAGCTGCGCGCGTTTTGCTCAGCCAGTCCAATGCTTGCGCCAGCCATTTGCGCGCCGCAGGATCAAAGCGCGTGGCGGCAAAGTAAGCAATGATCGTCGAAATTGCCATTCCGGCCAGCGTGCCTGAAATCCCTGCGGTTACCAGCTCTTGGCCGGTGGACTGTTTGTAGGCGAATGTCATGGCCACAAGGACTGCGAAATGCAGGGCATAGACAGGGTAGGAAATGTCGCCCAGCAGGTTGAACAGCCTCGTAAGCCCGGGGCCCGGCTCTCTCATCGATCCGAAGAATACCAACAACGGGAAGAATATCAGCGCCATTGGTACGTCCCACAATGGCGGCAACATGAATGACAACGGAAGGATCAACAGCAACAACGGGGAGGGCAGGCTCCAGGTCCATTTCGGCTGAAATCGGTAAAGAAGGACTCCGATGAAGAACGAATAGACAACCCGGCAACCACCGCCCGGGAAGTTGTCCCAATTAGACCCGGCGTCCCCTCTTCCGTAAATGTAAAATGCCAAGGCTAGCAGTACTGCTCCTGCAGCCACTATGGTCACCAGACGCCGGACCGTCCAGTTAACCAGGGCGAAAAGAAAGTTCGCGGCCAGTTCCCAAAAAAGCGACCACGCAGGCGGGTTCAATGGAAAGGCGACACCGATATTGTACGCGAATCGCGCCGGAATGGGCAGAAGGCAAAGTGCGCCCGCCATAGAAGCCAGCATCCTTGCCCGGCCAGATGGTCCGGCGGGAATCCACATTAGCATGTAGCCCAAGGCAACTGCAGCAGTGCCCAGAATATAAACTGGATAGAGCCGGACAAGCCGCTTCAACATGAAGCGCGGTGCGCCCATTTTTCCAGCAAGATCCCATCCATAAGCATGGCTCAGAACAAAGCCCGAGAGGACGAAAAACATGTCGACTGCGAGGTAAGCGCCTGGGAGCAAACCCGATATCGTTTGGTCGGGGAAATGGTGGATCAGCACGGCCATTGCGGCCACCCCGCGCATGGCATCAAGCGTGAGGAACCGCGCATTTTCGCGGCGGGCAACCGTCATGGGCTGGGCTGCCCGCCCTGCGGCGACCGGGCCGGCTGCCTTCTCCCGAGCCTTGCCACCGCTTCGGTCATCCACTTGCGCGCCGGTGGATCGAAGCGCGTGGCGGCGAAATAGCCGAGCACCGCGGTAATCCCCATTCCGGCGAGCGTCCCCATCACCCCGGCTGTCGCCAGTTCCTGCCCGGTAGCCTGCCTGTAGGCGAGTGTCATGGCCACAACGACCGCGAAATGCAGGGCATAGACGGGGTAGGATATGTCGCCCAGCAGCTTGAACGCGCGTTCCAGTCGCGGGCCGGGCTCCGTCATCGATCCGAGGAACACCAGCAAGGGGAAGAATATCAGCACGATGACGAGGTCCCACGATACCGGCAACAGGAATGACAAGGGCAGGACGGCCAGCAGCAGCGGCGCGGGCAGCCGCCAGTTCCATTTCGGCTGGAAGCGGTAAAGCAGGACACCGACGAAGAAGGAGTAGACGACCCTGCCACCTCCTCCCGCGAAGTCGCTCCAGTCGGCGCCGGCATCGACCTTGCCATAGTAGTGGAACACCAGGGCCAGCAGCACCGCTCCCACGGCCACCACGGCCAGCAGGCGCGGGACCGTCCAGTTGAACAGGGCGAAGAGGAAATTCGCCGCCAGTTCCCAGAACAGCGACCATGCCGGCTGGTTCAACGGGAAGGCGACTCCCATGTTGAACCCGAACCGCGTCGGCAGCGGCAGCATGCAAAGCGCGCCTGCCAGCGATACCGCCATCCGCATCCGGCCCCATGCGCCCCCGGTCATCCACATCAGCAGGTAGCCCAGGACAGCCGCCACCGTCCCCAGCATGTAGAGCGGATAGAGCCGGATCACGCGCTTGAGGAGGAAGGCAGGGCCGCCCGTCCTGCTTGCCAGGTCCCAGCCATAGGCGTGGCTCAGGACAAAGCCAGAGAGGACGAAGAACATGTCGACCGCGAGATAGGAGCCCCGGAAGGCGTCCGGCAGCGTCGGGTCCGGAAAATGGCGGGTCAGCACGAGCAGGGCGGCGATGCCGCGCATGGCATCGAGCGTGAGGAAGCGCTGGTTCGGCCGGCGGACAATGCCGGTCATCTGGCGACCAGCCGGTCAGCGGGCACCGGTCCGCGCAATTTCAATCCGGCAAAGTTACGCAAGGCCACCCCCGGTGGTAGCAGGAAATGCCTGCTGGCCGATCCGCCCGCCGTATCGAGCAAATAGACTTGTCCGGCAAGCGGCGGATGAGCGCCCGGCTGCAGGGGGATAACCGCCGCACCGCCTAAGTCACTGCCGGTGGCGCCGGATGCGTTCGTGGAAATCGCCGAAAAGCGAAGGGGGCAAGGCGCCGCCAGTTCGGTTGCGCAGGCCTGCCCCGCGGCAATGCCATTTGCCGCTCCGTCGACAAGGACGCTGGCCAGGGGATCGGTGGCCTGGAATCGGACATAGCCTTGCCAGTCCTCCGCCAGGAAGGCGCCGCGCGCCTGCGCGAGATCGATGGCCAGCAGGCAACAGGCCATGGCCACGGCAAGCCCCCTGGGCCAGCCGGCAGGCAGCCGGGCGAGGGTCGCTGACACCAGTACCAGGACCAGGCTGCTCATCCAGAAGATAGTCCGGGAAAGGATGATCGGCTTGAACAGGCTGGCCAGGAAAAAGACGGCCGCGGAGGCAAGCAGCAGGGCCCATGTGAAGCGGATGGTCCTTCCGTCCCGTCCGGCAAGCGCCGACAGGGCCAGCATGACGGCGGCATAGGAAACGAGCTTGAACGGCAACATATTGCTTGCCGTGAGGAATATCGTCTGCCGCAACAGCGACAGGTAGTCCGCAAGGGAAAGCTCGGGTATCCAGGCAATGGTCTTCGCCCCGCCCCCGATCTGCAGGGCGGTGACATGAAGCCACCAGGCCGCGATCGCGACAACGGCCACATCGGCGGCGAGGACAAGGACGAACCGTTTCGCGGGCAGTTGCCGGAAGGCCACCATGGCAAGGGCCGCCGCGCTTGCCGCAATCGGCCAGAGGATCATCGTCGTGTGGCAGTAGATGGCGATGGCCGCCCCCAGGGCATAGGTCGCCGCCGCGACCTGTTGCTGCCGGTCGGTCCGGTCTTGCCGGAACAGCAGTAACAGGCCGAGGAGCGACAAGGCAAAGGCCAGTTCCGCGAAGATGTATCCCCGCATCTGCGTGCTGTAGAAGACCTGCTGGGCGGAGACCGCCCCAAGCATCGCGGCAATCAGGCCAGCGCTTCGTCCCGCAGCCTGCCAGGCACAGGCCGCGAGCAACGCAAGGCTGGCCATCCCGCCCAGCACGGAAAGGGCGCGCATGGCGAAAACCTGGGTGCCGAATAGTGCCGTCCAGGCCTTGAGCAGAGTATAATAGAGCGGCGGGTTGGTTTCCCGCACCATCCATGAGCCCCAGAGATCCGCTAGCGGGCGGCCGGCAAACCAGGTCGACATCCACTCGTCGAACCAGGGCGAATAGCTCGCGCACCACAGCCGCAGGGCCAGGGCGAGGATCAGGGCGAACCCAAGACCTGCCCATTTCCCGAGCGGTTGCAATTTGCCCTCGAATTGCATGGGGGAAGGGGTCGCTCCGCCGACAGGGTAACTTTCCGGGGTTAGGGAGAATTCCGTTTTTCCGCAAAAGGATTCGGCTGGCCTTGCTTGGCGTTCACCCCCGGCCGCTTCGGCCACGGGCGGCGTCGCGGGCAGTCGACGAAAGGGGGCGCAGGCAAAAGGCGCTGCTGCTGCAATTGCGCTCCGCCGCCAGGGTGGTTAGCCTGCACCCCATAAACCAAAATGCGAGAGGATCCGCCCGATGATGGGAACCCTGCCGGTGGAAGCCGACCTGCTGCTGGCCGAGCCGCCGCCGCCGCCGTTCGACTGGGTGCGCGAGGGCACCAGTTTCTGGATATTCGAGGAGAACGGAGAGTTCGGTATCCCGCGCGACGGGGTGGAGGCCGAGCCATGGACCTGGGACAACCGGCGCTATGTCTCGAACTTCGCCTTTCGCGACGGGCGCATCCTGCGCAGCTCCGGCGTCGGTACCGCCCCGCCGGTGATCGATGCCAACGGCCAGCGGGCGGTAATCGGCGGCGGGCCGCTGACCTATCGCTGCATCGAGCCGTTCAGGCGCTGGCTGGTGCAGTACGACGGCATGGTGATCGATACCCACGTTTCCAACCAGATCGCCATGAACGTGGATGATAGCAAGCTCGTCCCGCTCAAGTACGAATTCGAGATGATCATGGTCACTCCGCCCAACGAGCAGGACATCTCGCCCGAGAAGTTCTTCAAGTGGGGCAAGGGCAAGCAGCGCGATGCCGCATCGGTGGGCCTCGGCTGGCGGTTCGAGCAGATGATGCGCGGCGAGGGGGAGGTCGAGGTCGACGGGACGAAGCTGACCGCGAAAATGAACGGCAGCCGGATCAAGCGCCGCTCCGTGCGCACCGACGGCCTGTTCCTGCGCGGCCACGCCTGGCAGGCGGTGGTCTTCCCCGACGGGCGCGCCGCGGGCTATGAGGCGCGGCCGGTGCACGACGACGGGAACGAGCCGTGGAACGAGGGCTTCATCTACCAGGACGGCAGGATGTATCCCGCGAAGGCGACGAAGATTCCCTGGCTGAATCGCCTGATGGAACGGGGCGACGACGTTTCCTTCGAACTGGAATCGGAACTGGGCACCACCCGCATCGAGGGCGTGACCGAGCTGACGACCTTCCAGCTCGCCAAGGGACACCTCTGGGGGCTGGCGCTGAGCCAGAGCGGCGCACGCTATAGCTGGGACGGGCAGACTGCCTATGGCATGATCGAGCGGTCGAGCACTTCGGTGCTGGACGGGCACGGCTAAGGCTTGCTGCGCCCGGGTGGACGGGGTTGCTGGCTCAACGGGTCAGGGACGTCGACACGGTGGTGAGCGTCTGGCTCAGCGTGCTGCCGGATCGGCGATCGCGCCGGAGATGTCGGGAAGGGTGCTTCCCCTGGCCCGGCTTGGCGAACACCTGCCCGCCGATACGCGGCGCGTCGGCCGGGATGGGCGCCTCGCCACCCTGCAGGAACGCCAGTGGGCCTCGCAGATGCGGCGCATCTGGTAACGGCCCGGCGCAAAGCCGATTCGGCTCATCGCAAATTCGCTCGGGAAGAGCCCGCAAGAGCTTGGACTTGCGCCGGATAGTGTTGAAGACGGCACATCGGCCGTCCCCCGGGCGGCACCGGGAGCCCTATCGATGAACATGTCCCGCCCAATTGTTTCCGCCCTCGCAGCCACTTCGCTGCTCGCCACGTCTGGCTGCATCACCGATCCCAACACCGGCCGGAAGCGGGTCTCGCACACCGCGATCGATGCCGGCATCGGAGTTGCCGCGGGCGTGTTGCTGGGCGGCCTCATCGGCGGATCGGGCGGGCGCATCCTCGGCGCGGGCATCGGCGGCATCGCCGGCGCGGTGATCGGCGCCAAGAAGGACGAGCAGACCCGCCAGCTAAAGGAGCAGACAGCCGGCACCGGCGTCAACGTCTCCAACCAGGACAATGGCAATTCCATCCTGGTCAACCTGCCCGAGAGCGTCACCTTCGATAGCGGCAGCTACAACCTCAAGCCCGAGGCGCGCACGGTGATCGACCGGATCACCGCAAGCCTGCGGCAATATCCCAACAGCCTGATCGACGTTTACGGCCACTCCGACAACCAGGAGGCCGGCATGAACGGCCAGTCACTCTCGGAAAACCGCGCGCGCACCATCGCCAACTACCTCGCCAGCCACGGCGTCTCAGAGGCGCGCATCCGCAGCCAGGGCTATGGCGCCACCATGCCGATCGCCACCAACGACACGCCCGAAGGCCGCGCGCAGAACCGCCGGGTGGAGATCAAGATCGTACCGGTCAGCCAGGAGCAGGTGCAAAGCGCGAGGTCGAACCCTACCCTGCCCTAGTGCGGAAAACCAAACCGACCATCCCGCAGTCCACCGCCACACTCCCGCCTTGCCCGCGCCTGAAAAAGGCATAGTCTCCCCAAAAAACACGGGAGATGGCGATGACTGCAAGGACAGTGATCCGCGGCGGCACCCTGATCGATGGCACCGGTCGCGCGGCCAGGACGGCGGACGTGCTGATCGAGGATGGCTTGGTCACCGAAGTCGGCAAGGTATCCGCCCCCGGCGCGCGGGTGGTGGATGCCGATGGTCTGCATGTCACGCCGGGCTGGGTCGACGTTCACACCCATTATGACGGGCAGGTCTATTGGGACCCGCTGATGACGCCCAGTTCCTGGCACGGCGCGACCACTGCGATCATGGGCAACTGCGGCCTCGGATTCGCGCCCGCCCGGCCGGACCAGCACGCCATGCTGCTCGACCTGATGCACAAGATCGAGGACATCCCGATGGAAACGCTGGAAGCGGGCGTTCCCTGGGGCTGGGAGACCTTCTCCGAATACCTCGACTGCCTCGATGCGACGCCGCGTGCCATCGACGTCGGCGTGCTGGTGCCGCACGGCGCGGTGCGCACCTATCTGATGGGCGAGCGCGGGATCGAAGGCGATGCCACTCCGGAAGAGATCGAGGCGATCTGCCGCACCGTGGGCGAGGCGCTCGATGCGGGCGCGGTCGGCTGCTCGGCCAACCGCAACATGCTGAAGGATGCTTTCGTGCCGGGCACCAAGGCTTCGGACGCGGAACTGCTGGCATTGTCGCGGGCGGTCGGCGCGCGGGATTCGATCCTGCAGACCAGCCCGGCCAGCTTCTACGGCAAGGAGGAATGGTCGCCCTGGCCGCGCGAGGTGGACCTGCTGCGCGAGATGAGCCTGGCGGGGAACCTGCGCATCACCTTCCCGGTGGTCGAGGATCACCAGGACCCGGCGCGCTGGCGGCGGATCATGGCCAAGATCGACGAGGCCAACGATGCGGGCGCCAGGCTGGTGCCGCAGATTTTGGCGCGGCCGCTCAACGCGATCATGTCGCTTGCGGGGCGGCATCCGCTGGAACGTCTGCCGGAGTTCGAGAAGGCGGCGGCAGGGCGGGGCGGAACGGTGGAATTCGCCGCCAGGCTGCGCCAGCCAGAAGTGCGCGAGGCGATCCTCGGGCAGGCGCGGGCCTTGCTGGCGGAGCGTGCCTGGGTGTTCGATTCCATGTACCGCATGACCCAGCCGCTCGATTACGAGCCGCAGCTCAGCTCAAGCCTAGGCGCCGAGGCGCAGCGGCGCGGCGTTCCGGCCATGGATCTGTTCTATGACGAGATGACCGCAGGTGCCGGCGACACCATGTTCCTGATGATCGCCGCCAACTATGCCGAGGGCGATGCCGGCACGGTCTTCGACATGATCCGTCACCCGGCCAGCGTCATGGGGCTGGGCGACGGCGGCGCGCATTGCCTTGGCCTGTGTGACGTGACCACGCCGACCACGGTGATGACCCAGTGGGTCCGCGACCGCACGCGCGGGCCGAAGCTGCCGGTCGAGGAGGCGGTGAAATGCCTCGCCGCCGATACGGCACGGGCCTTCGGGCTCTATGATCGCGGCGTTCTGGCGCCAGGCATGCGGGCGGATATAAATCTGCTCGACCTGCCGGCGATGCGCATGGGCCTACCGGAGTTCATCACCGACCTGCCGGGAAATGGGCGGCGGATGGTGCAGAAGGCGGAGGGCTATGTCGCGACTTTCGTGCGGGGCGAGCAGATCCTGGCCGATGGCGTTGACCAGGGCGCGAGGCCGGGGCGGACCGTGCGGCGGGTGCCGGCCAGGGAAAGAGTCACGGCGTGATGCTGATTAGGGCGCGGAGCTTAGTCCCCCTCCCGCTTGCGGGAAGGGTTAGGGGTGGGCGAGTCGCTCGCCGTCACGCCCTGCCGATCTGACTCACCCACCCCCGCCCCTCCCGCAAGCGGGAGGGGAGCAGGAGACAACCAATGTCCGGACACGGTCCCTACGAACCGCTCAAGATCAAGGCCCAGCTCGATCACGCGGTGATCGACAGCGACGGGCACTATGCCGAATTCATGCCCGTCCTCGCCGACCGCTTCATCGAGCTGGCGGGCGATCTCGCCGGCTCCGCCATGCGCGACAAGCTGGCCGCCGCGCCGGACATGCGCTCATGGCTGATGTCGCACACCGGCCCGGTCGGCCAGGCCTTCGGCGCGGGTAAGTGGGCCTCCATGACGCCCGAGGAACGCCTCGACACCTGGACGCCGATCCCCGGCTGGGGCCCGCCGCACAGCCATCCGCTCGACCGCGCCGTCTCGCTGATCCCGGAACTGCGCGCCGAGCGGCTGGAGGAGATCGGCATCGACTTCTCGGTGCTCTATCCCAGCTCCGCGCTGATCTTCCCGCACATCGAGGATGCCGAGCTGCGCCAGACGATCTGCCGTGCGCTCAACATCGTCAATGCCGAGGCCTTCGGTCCCTATGCAGACCGCATGACCCCGGCCTTTGCCATTCCGATGATGAACCCTGACGAGGCCATCGCCGAGGTCGAATATGCGGTGAAGGAACTGGGCCTCAAGGTCGGCATGTTCGGCTCGGTCCCCCGACCGATCCCGGCGATCCACCGCGAGCATCCCGAGCTCTACCGTTCGGCCTACCGCTTCGACACCTTCGGCATCGACAGCGAGCATGACTACGACCCGTTCTGGGCCAAGTGCGAGGAGCTGAAGGTGCCGCTGGTCTCGCACGGCACCACCGCCGCCACCGGCTGGCGCACCAGCCCGACCAACTACATCTTCAACCAGACCACCTGCTTTGCCGAGGCGGGCGAAATCCTCTGCCGCTCGCTGTTTCTCGGCGGGGTGACGCGGCGGTTCCCGAAGCTCAAGTTCCAGTTCCTGGAGTGCGGCGCGGGCTGGGCCTGCACGCTCTATTCCGAACTCGTGCACCGCTGGCAGAAGCGCAACAAGGCGGCCATCGCCAAACTGGTCGACGATACCGAGGCAAGCGGCCCAGAGTTCCTGCGCCTGCTCGAAACCCGGGGCGACGAGCGGACGCGTAAAAAGCTGCAGGATCTGCCGCACGGCATCATGCTCCAACTCGGCCGGAAGGATGCGCCCGACGACTGGGCGGCCTGCGAGATCGAGAGCGAGAGGGACATCGAAGAGCTGTTCGTCCAGCGCTTCTACTTCGGCTGCGAGGCGGACGATCCCTCGGCCGTCTGGGCCTATGACACGCGGACCAATGCCGGCGGCGCAAGGCTGCGCGCCGTGCTCGGCTCCGACATGGGCCACTGGGACGTGCCCGATGCCGCCGGCATCCTGCCCGAGGCCTGGGAACTGGTGGAAGACGGCGTGTTCAGCCGCGAGGACTTCCGCCGCTTCACCTTCGACTATCCGCTGGAATTCTTCGCCGGGGTCGATCCGGATTTCTTCAAGGGAACCAAGGTCGAACCCTATATGCTGGAGACTGCGTCATGAATGCACCCGCGACCACTGTCGGCCTGCGCTTCGAGCAAGTGACCGGGGCCGGCGGCGCCATTGTCCACGGCGTGCCGCTTTCCGGCCCCGCCGACGAGGCGACCGCCGAGAAGTTGCGCTATGCGCTGCACGACTATGGCGTGCTCTATTTCGATTTCCCCGAGACACTGAGCGTCGGCGAGTTCGACAAGGTCGTGCAATGGGTCGGCGAGGCCGAGGACGGCTATGCCCTGACCATGAAGGAGCAGACCGAGGGCGTTTACATCGATTCCGACCAGGTGCCGATGAAGAGCGCGCGGATCAACTGGTTCCACACCGACGGTTCCTGCATGGAACTGCCGCCCCAGGCCGCGGCGTTGACTCCGTTCGAGCTGCCCCCGGTCGGCGGCGATACCATGTTCGCAAGCATGTATGCCGCCTGGGAGGCGCTGAGCCCGCGGTACCAGAACCTGATCGAGGGGCTTGACGCGCGTCATGGCACCATGCGGCTGCCCTTCCTCAAGCAGAGCCCCAGCGCGGTGCACCCGATGGTTTGCACCGACCCGGTGACGGGCCGCAAGTTCCTGTTCGTCAACGCCAACTACACCGAAAGCGTTGTCGGCATGAGCCAGCAGGAAAGCGACTCGCTGCTGAACATGCTCTTCGCCCACATCAACACGCCGGAATTCCACATCCGGCGTCCCTGGCGGCTGGGGACGGTGGCGGTCTGGGAAGAGCGGGTGTGCCAGCATCGCGGCGTCGCCGACTTCACTGGGCCCAGGAAGCTGCGGCGGATCACCTTCAAGGGCCAGCCGCCAGCGCGCTAACGCGTGCCGGCGGCTGCCAGGGATTCCCGTCTCGCGCGCTTCAGTGCTTCCCGCACTTCTGCTGCTCGCGCCAGTCCACGTTCAGCGGCGGCATGGCCATGTAGCGGTCGCTGGAGCGGGCGCAGTGGCGGATGCGGACTTCCTGGTAGTTGCCCAGCGTCAGCGACTTCTTCGAGGCCGCCTCCAGCCCTTCCTGCTGCAGCAACAGGTTGCCGGTGTCCTGGTCGAGAATGGCGCCAAAGCCGGGGTCCATGCCTTCCGATTCGGCGAAAAGCTGGTCGTCGCGCAGCACTTCCATCTCGGCAGTCTCGTAGTGGCTGCCATCAGTCGGCTTGGGCTTGAGGAACAGCACTTCCATGGTGCTCCAGCGGTGGTCGAACCGGTCCGGAAGGAAGCGGTAGACCATTGGCAGGGAGATGCCGGGAAAGATGAACATGTTCGGGTAGAGCGTGTAGCTGAAGCAATCGAGCAGCTCGGAGTCCGAGATTTTCGAGAGGTCGACGTGGTTGGCCTTCTCGTAGGTCTCGCGGAACAGGTGGGCCATGGCCGAGCGCGCGGTCTGGCCTTCCTCGAGCTTGCGCGCCGAGCCTTCCAGCGAGCCGGAATCACCGATGACGAACTGCTCGAACACGTCCTGTTCGGTAACCTTGCCATAGAGGTGCGGGCTGACCACGCCGAGCGGCGAGATGAAGCGGTTCACGTGGAGGCCATAGGTATCGTACTGCGAATTGGCGTCGGCGTTGGACGGGGCGACCTGCGGGTGGGTCGCCAGCACGTGATAGGCCTCGTGGAAGGCCTCCTGGTTGAGCTTCCAGTTGGCCGGGATGCGCTTTTTCACATGGCAGGCGACGTAGCGGTCCTCGAAGTGCCAGGAATTGAAGTGCTTCATCGCCTCGGGGCCGATGTACTCTTCCAGGCTCGGCGAATCCGGGTCCATGTTGACGAAGACGAAGCCGCCCAGCGTCGCCACCTTGGCCTGCGGCAGGTCGAGGTCTTCCTTCTGCGCGTGCGGGAAGTCCCAGTCGCAGAGCACTTCCTTGCAGGTGCCGTCGATGTTCCAGCTCCAGGCGTGGAACGGGCACTTGAACTCGGTCGCGTGCCCCTCGGTGCCGCTATGACGCAGCTTGGTGCCGCGGTGGAGGCACGAGTTGAAATAAGCACGGATATCGTTCTCGCCGACGCGGGTGACGATCAATGACCAGGGGCCGACGTCGTAGACGTAGTAGTCGCCCGGCTCGGGGATATGCTCCTCGCGGCAGGCGAACTGCCAGGTGCGCGGCCACATCCGCTCGAATTCGGCCTCGGCGTATTCCGCCTTGATGTAGCGGTCGGCCGAAATGTCCTCGTCGCCGAGGAAAGTGTAGCTTTCGGAACGGACCCAGTCGGGCGCGGCAACCTCGTCGCCGGCGATGATTTCCTGCGTGGTGATGGCTGGACAGCGCGCGGCGCCCGGCTGCATCAGCTTGGCCGACTTCGGATCCGTGTAGTTCATCTCTTCCTCCGCGATCATGCAACAACGGGTGCAGGTCTCCAGCCTGCCCATGCCTGCACTGGCTCGCCCGAATCGCGGGTCTGCATCATTGACCATGATCAACTGGCCGGAGACGGGTTGGGGAGCGACTCATGATCCGCCTGCGTCAGGGCGATGATTTTCTCGCCCGGTGCCTGCTGCAGTGGAGTCCGCAGTCGTCCGGAAAAGTTCCCCGATCGCGTTCCCGCCAGGTTGGCGGGAACGCTTCTGCACGGGCCGGTGACGGGTTGGGGGAATGTAACCGTCCCGCGCCTCCGGTTAACCTTCGGCCCAAGGCCACGCCATTACGTATTTCCCGCAGTTTCGGCGCTAGCCTGTCCGCTGGCGCGCCCTTGCCAGCAGGTCGATCACCTGCTGGTCGGTGGTCTGGGTGAAGTCGCGGTAATGGCCGCCTACCGCATGGAAAGGCTGCGGCGTTGCGAGGCAGACGATCTCGTCGCACAGCCTGCCCAGCCCGATCAGCGTATCCTCAGGCGCGACAGGCACGGCCAGCACCACCCGTGCGGGTTTCGCCCCGGCGATGCCTTTGAGGGCCGCCTTCACCGTAGCTCCGGTAGCGATGCCATCGTCGACCACGACCACGTCGCGACCGGTGAGGGGCACTGGCGGACCGGTCATGTAAAGCGCGCGGCGGCGCTCGATCTCGGCGAGTTGGCGGGCGACTTCGTTCTCGATGTAAGCACTGCTCGCTCCCACCATGCGTGCGGCCTGGTCGTCGATCACCACCTGGTGCGCCGCGCCGTCGACCAGCGCGCCGATGCCGTATTCCTCGTGGCCGGGCGCGCCGATCTTGCGGACCATCAGGATGTCGAGCGGCGCGTCTATCGCTTCGGCCACTTCATAGGCCACCGGCACGCCCCCACGCGGCAGGGCGAGGACCAGGGGGTTCGGCAGTCGAAGCCTGGCAACCGCCTCGGCCAGCTTGCGCCCGGCATCCTCCCGGTCGGCAAAGAGATAGCGTCCGTTCATTGTCCGCCTCCGAGGTGCGCGATAAACCAGTCCCGCGCGAGATCGACGACTTGGTCGAGCGTGCCAGGTTCCTCGAACAGGTGACCCGCGTTGGGCACGATCGCCATGTCGCGTTCGCAGTTCATGGCATCGCTGGCCGCGGCGTTGAGTTCGATGACCACGCCATCGTTTTCGCCGACGATCAGCAGCGTGGGTGCGGCGACCCGATTAAGCGCTTCCTCTCCGGCAAGGTCGGGACGCCCGCCGCGTGATACGACGGCGGCGATGCGCGGATCGCCGGCCGCCGCGCGCAAGGCCGCGCCGCCGCCCGTGCTGGCGCCGAAGTAGCAGGGCCTCAGCGCTGCCGTTTCGGCAAAGTCCGAGGCCCAGTCCGCCGCCAGCTTCAGGCGCGAGGCGAGCAGGCCGATGTCGAAAACATTGCGTCGGTCCAGTTCCTCTTCCGGCGTCAGCAGGTCGAGCAGAAGCGTTGCAAGGCCTGCCTCGCGCAGCCGCTCCGCGACGTAATTGTTGCGCGGGCTAAGGCGCCCGCTGCCGCTGCCATGGGCGAATATGACGATGCCGCGCGCCTTTTCCGGAATGCCGAGGATCGCGGACAGCCTGGGCGCCGCGCCGATGCGCAGTTCGCGGACCGAGGAGGAGCCGGAGCCGCTCATAGCCCGAACGGCCAGGTTTCCGGCGCGCCCTCGGGCTTTTCCGGGCCGAGCGGCGTCACCGCCCTGGTTTGCTCGAACCAGACGTAGGCATCGAACTGCTCGGCCAGGACGGCCTCGAAGTAGTGGCTCGC
Organism: uncultured Novosphingobium sp.; assembly: GCA_964630805.1. Taxonomy (GTDB): domain Bacteria; phylum Pseudomonadota; class Alphaproteobacteria; order Sphingomonadales; family Sphingomonadaceae; genus Novosphingobium. Next base: position 45,791 of record CAZVWP010000001.1, read on the forward strand.
CAGCTCCGTCTGCGGCCGGTAGATCACGCCGATCGCCCGTTCCAGCAGGGTCTGCGACACGGCATCGGCAAGATCGCGGCGTTTCGCGCCCCGCCAGTCGGTGAGGCTGCGGGCATAGCCGGCATGGCGGAAGCCACTTTCCCAGCTATCCTCGCGCGCCGTACGGACCTGCATGACCGACATCTGGCCGCCCCAGTCCGAGGCGGCGGCGACTGTGCCGCGATCGGTGCCGAAGCCGATCAGCACCGCCTGGTCGCCATAGGAGCGGCGGGCCAGCTCGCCGATGTTGAACTCACCCCGCCAGCCCATCGCCGTCGCCGAGGCATTGCCAATGTGCGAATTGTGCGCCCAGACCACGGCGCGCGCGTCCGGATGGTGGGCCATCAGCATCTGCAGCGTGTCGAACATGTGCCGGTCGCGCAGGTTCCAGCTGGCGATCGAGCCCTGGTACATGGCCCGGTAGTAATGCGCGGCGGCACGGACGATGCGGGCGTTCTGCTCGGCATCGAAGAAGGCCTCGCCGTCCTCGCGCAGGTACTGCATGCGCCGGTGCAGCAGCTCCTCCAGTTGGGCGACCGCGCCGTCCTCGCAGGCTCCCATCTGGCCATAGGTCACCGCGCGGCCATAGGCAGCCGGCTCGTCCTGCCAGGGAAGCAGGCAGGAATAGTGATTTCGCGCGGCGGCGGCCTGGGCCGGGTCCTGCTTTTCGAGATAGTCGATCACCGCGTGCATGGATTCGCGCAACGAATAGACGTCGAGCCCGCGCATCGAGGCGCGTCTGGCCTCGGGCAGGCCGGCGTTGTGGGCGCGCAGCCAGTCGGCGAAGGCGAGCACCTCCTGGTTGCGCCACATCCATGCGGGGAAGCGCACCTGGCTCTCTCCCGGCTGCGGGCGGGCCGCGTTGTGGCGGACATAGTCGTCGATCCGGGCAATGTCCGGCCAGTCGCCCTCGACCGCGACGATGGTGAAGCCGTGCTTCTCGATCAGCCGCCGGGTAATCGCCGCGCGGGCGGCATAGAATTCGTGCGTGCCGTGGCTGGCTTCGCCCAGCAGGACGATACGGGCGTCGGCAAAGCGCTCGAACGGGTCGGCGAAGTCGGGAGCGTCCACGGTGGGCAGCAGTTCCGCCCCCGCGCGCAACTCGCGGGAAATGTCGGTGCCCTGGATCCTGATGCGGCTATGGACTGCCATGTGCCCGTGTCCTCACCTGCGATTGCCACATAGGGCCATGCGCGAGGGCCGCATTGATGGCGGTCAAGGGGTAGGCGCATGGTTCGCTCCGGCGAGAGAATGCGCGGGCCGGCGAATGGGTCCATCGCTGGTGGCCTGCGGAATTGCCGCAGGGGCCATTCCTGCGCTCAGGGCGTCAGGTCGACGTACAGCTTGGTCAGGCCGCGGACGATGTAGCTCGGCTCGTAGTCCAGCCTGCGGCTGCCCTCCGGGCCGTGGTGCGCCTCGGAAATGGTCATGCCGGAGGTGCGGTCGAACAGCCGCTCGAACAGCACACGAACTTCGGCGCGGGCGAGCGGGTTGCCGATGCAGGTGTGCGCGCCGCGGCCGAAAGCGAGGTGCTCCTTCACCCTGGGGCGGTCGATCCTGAAGCTGTTGGGGTCTTCCCAGCGCAACGGATCGCGGTCCGCCCCGGCGAGCGAGACCACCACCTTCATGCCAGCCTTGAAGTCGAAATCGCCGACGCGGATGTCCTTGCTGCACAGGCGGTGGGTGACTTTCGACGAGCCTTCGAGCCGCAGCATCTCCTCGAGGAACGGGCCGATCAGGCTGCGGTTTGCGCGCAGGCGGGCCTGCAGATCCTGGTGCTCGCACAGGTAGAGCACCGAATTGCCGGTGAGCTTGGCGCTGGTGTCCTGCCCTGCGGAGAACAGGAAGATGGCCAGCATGATCAGCTCGGGCACTTCGGGCAGGGTGCCGTCGGGAAAGCGGGTGTTCGCCAGCACGCTCATCACGTCGTCGCGCGGGTTGGCGCGGCGGTCGACGATGTAGCCGCCGAACATCGTGCCCAGCTTTTCCGCCAGCGGCGCCAGCGAAGCGCCCGCGTCAGCATCGTCGACTGCGCCGGGCAGGGGCGCATTGGCGAGGATCTCGGTGATCTCGGCGCGGACCTCGTCCGGCACGCCCAGCAGGTCGGCGATGACATAGGTGACATAGAGCGTCGCCAGCTCGCCCATGATCTCGCAGGTTCCCCCGGCGACTGCGTCTTTCACCATGCGCTCGGCAAGGTCGTGCATGTAGAGCTCGTTCGCCTTGAGCCGCGAGGGTGCGAACAGGCCGTTCAGAATGGACCGGCGAAAGGAATGCTCGCCGCCGTCATAGGATAGGAACGTCTCGTGGCCGACGAACTCGTGGTGATGCTCGGCGATCTGGGCAGTGATGTCGCTGCCCCTGGGGTCGAACGGCAGCGGGGCGGTAGGGCCGGCGGCGGCGATTACCGAGGAGAAATGATCGCCATCCAGCAGGATCGCGGTCGCCTCGGCAAAGCCGGTGACCATGACGAAATCGTGGTTCTTCATCTGCAGGACCGGAGCCTGCTCCCGCACCGAGTCCAGCGCCTCGTAAGGGTCGAGCAGGACCGAATGGTCCGTGAAGAAATCCGGTTCGCTGAAAGCCGTTGTCGCCATTGCATTCTCCCAATGTGTCTCCGGCCCTTGTTCGGCCGCGTGTTGCGCACCTCATATGCGCGCGCTGGCCGGTGTGAGAAGCAAAACTTGGTGGATCGGCGAAGTGGCGATAGGCTTTTCCGTTCGCCGGGCCGCAACGAGTCCGGGGGAGGGGAAAATCATGAAGATCTATTACGGCTGGACAATCGTCGCGATCAGCGTGCTGACCCTGTCGCTGGCGATCGGCGCGTCGATCCAGGCTTTCGGGCTGTTCGTCCTGCCGGTCTCGGCGGAGCTTCATCTCACGCGGGCGCAGGTCAACACCGGAGCAATCCTGTTCAACATCGGCATGGCCGTGGTTGGCCCGGTGCTGGGCCGGATCCTGGATACCCAATCGGCGCGGCTGGTGATGATCGCCAGCGCCCTGCTGTTCGGCGGGAGCATGGTGGTGCTGGGGCTGTCCAGCAGCGTTTGGCTGAGCGCGGCGGTGATCGTGGTGCCCCTGGCCATTGCCGCCGTGGGCGCCGGCACGGTGACTTCGCCGACATTGGTGGCCCGCTGGTTCAGCGCCTACCGCGGGCGCGCCATGGCGATTGCCATGATCGGCGTGTCGCTGGGGCCGGTGATCGTCGTGCCGCTCATCGGCCTGTTGATCGAGGCCGTGGGCTGGCGCAAGGCCCTCGTGGTGGAGGGCTTGTTCATCGGCGCCGTGCTGCTGCTACTTGCACTGCTGGTGCGCGAAAAGCCGGGGCCGGGCGACGTGGAAGTGCGCGGTGGGAGCGGCGAGGCCACGGGCGCCGCCGCCGAGGCGGGCGATGGCATGCCGCTGCTTGGCATCGGCGCGCTTTTGCGCCTGCCGCAGTTCTGGACGATCTCGCTGAGCGTGGCGCTGGCCTTTGGCATCCTGCAGGTCGTGATCGTGTCGCTGGTGCCCTATGGCCAGGGGCTTGGCCTGTCGCTGTCGCAGGGGGCGAGCCTGATGTCGATGTACGGCGCCAGCGCGATCGCCGGCGCCTTGCTGCTCGCCTGGCTGGGCGACCGTTTCGACCGCCTTTGGCTGCTGGTCGCCCTGATCGCGCTCTTCGCGCTGGCCGGGGCATCGCTGCTGCTGGCGGGCGACTATCTGGTGCTGCTGGCTTGCACCGGGACCTTCGGTCTGATCGGCGGGATGATCACCCCTGCCTTCCTCGCCTTGCTGGCCGACCGCTTCGGCGCCGCCTCCTTCGGCACGGCCAACGGCACGGCGAGCTTCCTGTCGACCGTCGTCAGCGCCGGCTTCATCCTCGCCGCTGGCGAGATGTTCGACCGCACCGGCAGCTACCAGCTGACATTCCTGTCGATGGGAGCCGTCGGCCTCGCCGCCGCGCTGATCCTGCTGGCGACCAACCCGCTTTCGCGCTCCTCGCGGAACTGAATCGAGCCTAAGACAGTCCATCGGCGAACAAGGGAGCTTGGTACTTGCCGGAAGCGAACATTCCCGAACACGTCCTGCCGGAGCTGGTCTGGGACCACGATTTCATCGCTTTCTGCGCCGAGCTGGAAGATCCCTTCGTCGCGGCTGCCCGCCTGCATCAGGGGTCTGATGTGATCTGGGGCACCGATGTCGGTTACGGCCGGTCCGGCTGGATCCCGACGCGCTATGCGCTACAGGAAGAAGTGTTCATGAGCCCCGAACGCTTCTCCAGCGAGGGCATCATGGGGCTGAACGAGATGCTGGGGGTCGACTGGCCGATGATCCCCATAGAGTTCGATCCGCCGCGCCACACGCTCTATCGCCAGGTGCTCAACCCGCTGTTCTCGCCGCGCATGGTCAACGGCATCGAAGGCAGCATTCGCGCCACCTGCGACATGCTGATCGACGGCTTCGCGTCGCAAGGCCGCTGCGACTACATTGCCGACTTCGCGATCAGGTTCCCGACCTATGTCTTCCTCGCCTTCATGGGACTGCCGCGCGACATGGCGCCGCAGTTCCTCGAATGGGACCATACCTTGTGGCGCTCGGAGGACGTGGAAACGCGCACGCAATGCGCCCGGGCGATCCTGCATTACCTCGAAAGCTTCGTTGAAGAGCAGCGCCGCAAGCCTAGCTCCGACTTCATGCAGGGTCTGTTCGCCGGAAGCGTCGAGGGGCGACCGCTGACGACGGAGGAGATCCTCGGCATCTGCTACCTTGTCTACACCGCCGGACTCGACACGGTCTACAGCTCCTTGGGCTGGCACATGCGCCACCTCGCCGAAACACCCGGGCTGCAGCAGCGCCTGCGCGCGCAGCCGGACGACATCCCCCGCGCCGCCAATGAATTCCTGCGCGCCTTTTGCGTCGTCTCGGGCGCGCGGGTGGTGACGCGAGACCTGGAGTTCCACGGCGTGCCGATGCGCAGGGGAGACCTCGTCTGCCTGCCAACCTACCTCGCCGCGCGCGATCCGCAGGCCTTCGACGATCCCCATGCCATCGACATCGACCGCCATCCGCGCATCATGGCTTTCGGCACCGGCCACCACGCCTGCGTCGGCATGCACCTGGCGCGGCGCGAGATCAGGATCGTGCTGGAGGCGATGCTCTCGCGCTTCGACAACATCCGCATCCCGGAGGGAGAGGTCTATCGCTATCACTCCGGCGCGGCGGTGGTCGGCGTGGACTACCTGCCACTGACTTGGGACCAGAGCCTGTCCTGAAGTGATTGAGGCGCCATGACGGAGCCGATTTTGGCCGCATGCAAGGAGCGAGGAGGGAGCTATGCTGGCATATAGTGACCCCAAGGACTTCTGGCTCGGGACGCCGCAGGGGGCCAAAAGCGGCCCGTCCCCTTCGGGGGGCGCCTGGGATGTCCGCCGGAGGGCGTCACGTCGCTTGTCCGGGCTCCCGGCCCGGCCTGCGCGCCGTTCCTACCCAGCGAACATCCCAGGGCGATCATGGCACCTCAATCATTTCAGGATAGGCTCTAGCCCTGCTGCCCGTGCAGTTCGGCCCAGGTGACGCCCACCTGCTGCGGATCGAACCCGATCACCGGCGCCGAATACCCGTAGGGGTCGAGTGTGTGGATGAAGCGGTGGGTGCCGATCATGTGGCCGCAGGTGGAGCCAAGCTCGATGATCTCCGCCGTTGTGAACACTTCGGCCAGCCCGCGATAGACCGCATCGTCGATCTTGTGGTGATCGGTGGCGAGCAGGTCGAGGAATTCGAGCGCCCGCTGCTCCCGCACAGTCAGATCGCCGCGCATCGAGGGGCTGATCAGGCAGGCGGTGACATCGTCCGTCACGCTGTCGACCTTGCGCGCGTCCATGCAGGGCTCGCAGCCGCCGAGCTGGGCGCTGCGGATGCGCAGCATTTCCAGCAGCTTTCCGGGCAGCAGGTGGCGGGGATAGTTGTAGTGCCGGTCGCCGTCGTCGGGCACGTGATCGTGCAGGGCATAGGCCAGGATCCGCGTCGCGGTCTTGTCGGCGGGGGAGCCACCATGCTGGATGGTATGCTCCATCCGCGCGCGTTCCTTTTCCGGCAGCGCCTCCCATGGCATCGGTTCGATACGCGGCATTTTCCTTCTCCCGCATCCCGGCTTGCCCTTGTTGCAATGCCGCTGTGGATGTCACATTCATCATGCTGGAACGGCGAGTGGCTAGTCAAGGCCAGCCCCGTCCGTGAACATCGCGGGAGAGTTCATGCAGTTCAATCACGTCGGCATCTCGGTTTCGAACCTTGAGCAATCGATGGCCTTCTATGGCGACCTCCTCGGCATGGAGCCGATGTCGCCGCCGCTGCTGTTGACCGGTGAGGAGGTGGAGGACGTCACCGCGCTCAAGGGCTTCAAGGCGCGGGTCTGCATGATGGCCAAGGGCAACCTCGCGCTAGAACTGTTCGAGTTCGAAGTGCCGGCGCCGAAGCGGCAGGACCCGGACTATCCAGTCAATAACCATGGCATCACCCATTTTGGCATCACGGTCGAGGATATCGACGCGACCTACGGCAAGCTCAAGGCCGAGGGGGTGCGGTTCCATTCCCCCGTCCGTCAGTTCCCCGGCGGAATCCGGGCTGCCTATGGCCGCGATCCCGACGGCAACGTCTTCGAACTGCTGCAGATGCCGCAGCGCTGAGGGAGGCGGGCATGCAGGCACAGGGCAAGGTCGCGGTCGTTACCGGGGCCGGGAGCGGGATCGGCCGGTCGACGGCAATCCGCATCGCGCAGAACGGCAATGCAGTGGCGATCTGGGACCTCAATCCAGAGGGCGCTGGAGGAACTGTGAAGGCCATCGCCGACATGGGCGGCAAGGCCATCGCATGCGTTGGCGATGCCGCCAGCAAGGAAGGCGTCGCTGCCGCCCTGGCTCGGACCCGCGAAGCGCTGGGCGAGCCGCTGATCCTGGTGAACAACGCCGCGGTCACCGGCTTCCTGCCCTTCCTCGAGATCGAGGAGGACGAGTGGGACCGGGTGATCGAGGTGAACCTCAAGGGGCCCTTTCGCTGCATCCGCGCCATGCTGCCCGCCATGATCGCGGCCGGGTGGGGGCGGATCGTCAACATCACCTCGTCCTCGATGCAGACGGGCGGCGCGCGCATGCATCACTATGTCGCATCCAAGGGCGGCCTGCTCGGCCTGACGCGATCGCTGGCGGCGGAGTTCGCGGGCGCAGGGATCACCGTCAACAATGTGCCGCCGGGCTATGTCGATACGCCGATGTCACGGGCCAATGCGATCGATTTCGACAAGCACGCGCTGGCCTCGCCGATGCGGCGGGCCGGCAGGCCCGACGAACTGGCGGCGGCCGTCGCCTTCCTCTGTTCGGACGAGGCGAGCTACATCACCGGGCAGACGCTCAGCGTCAACGGCGGACGCTACTTCTCCTGATCGCGCGGGTCAGCGCGGATTTGCAGATGACAATAGCTGCGCCGCGCGCTCGATCGCTTCCTTCAGTTCGAAGGAAATGACCACGCTGTTTTCCAGCAGGCTTTCCAGCAGGAAGGCAAAGGCCTCTTCGTCGCCGCGCTGCGAGAGGGCGGCGACGAGTGCGCCGATGAGATCGAAGCCTTCGGCCCAGAGCGGACGGAATTCCTCGAAATAGAGCGCATCGCCTGCGTCTCCGGCAACGCGGCGATCCGCATGAACCTGCAGCCCGGCATTGCTCGCGACGCCGCGCACGAGGTTCTGGGCCTCGGCGATCAGCGGGATCATCTTCATGGCGAGGTCGAAATGCCCGGCGAGCTCCGCCTCGGCATCGGGCAGACCGAGGTGGAGAATCTGCGCGTTGAGTTGCGCAATCTCGCGGCCCGGAGGAGTTTCCGCGAACTCTGCGGCCAGCCGCTCCATCATGCCGCCGTTGGACGGGCCGGCGGGCGGTGCCGCGCTGCCGCCCGAGAGGTGATCGGCCGCCTGCCGGAAAAAGCTGCCGATCTCCTCGCGGTCGAAACCCGCCGCGCGCAGCACGTCGCCGGCACTCTTGATCACTTGCTGGGCGATGGCCAGCCTGTCCGCTTCGAATTCCGCCATATGCGCTCCATAGGGCAGGGCCAGCCCGGTAACAATCAACGCGGGGGCGATGTTGCGCTCCGGGCCGGAAAGGCGTTATCCCACGGGTACTCACAAGAGGAGAGCGATGATGGCAAGCACCCCCGGCGCCGGCGCGGCACGCGCGGCTGCGAAGATCCCCCCGGCAGAAGAAGCGGTCCTCTATGAGAAGGACCCGAAGACCAAGATCGCCACCATCACGTTCAACCGCCCCAACGACCTCAACGCGATGAGCATCGACATGCGCCTGCGCTATTCGGACCTCATCCACCGCGCCAATGTCGACGACGAGGTGAAGGTCCTCGTCATCCGCGGCAACGGCAAGCACCTCGGCGGCGGCGGCGACCTGCCCGAGCAGGCCGACATGTTGGGCGAAAACAAGCCCTCGCTGCTGCGCGAATTCCGCATCCGCGAGGACGAGGGCGTGACCTACCCGCCGGGCGATTCCTACCGCTACCTCGCCTCGCTGGTGCAGCTCTATGCCAACCCCTATTACGGCAACCGCGCGTTGCAGGAGTTCAAGAAGATCTCGATCCTGGAGTGCAAGGGCTATGTCTATGGCTGGCACTTCTACCAGGCCGCCGACGCCGACATCGTCATCACCTCGGACGACGCGTTGTTCGGCCACCCCTCGTTCCGCTATGTCGGCTGGGCGCCGCGCATGTGGCAGTGGGCGACGATGATGGGCGTGCGCAAGTTCATGGAAATGGTCTTCACCGGCCGACCCTTCACCGCGCCGGAGATGAAGGAGCTGAACTTCGTCAATAGCATGGTCCCGCGCGACCAGCTGGAGGCCGAGACCCAGAAATACGCCATGGCCTGCGCCCTGTGCCGGCCAACCGACACTGTGATGATGCAGAAGACTTTCTTCGAGGTCTTCAAGCAGGATCAGGGCGAATACAAGGGCTCGATCCTGGCTGGCTGGCTGGAATCCATGCTCGGCCAGGTCAAGGACGAGGACCAGCTGAGCCTGGGCGACGAGACATTCGACCGCGGGCTGAACAATGCGGTGAAGGACAACGACGACCTGTTCCCGGCCGATTGGCGGCTGAGCTTCGGTGGGCGGAAGAAGCCGTAGGGTAATTGCCGGGTCAGGCCGCTTATGGCGGCCTGACCTAACCTCCTCGCACCTCCTCCCAAGTCCGTTCGTGTCGAGCGAAGTCGAGACACTTGGCGCCAAGAGTCTCGACTTCGCTCGACACGAATGGATGTGGGTTCAATATGCGTTTTATGCGTTTTCGAATTTGACTGGAGCAATACAGCAGGTGGACAGGTTCGACTGGATCGAGGGCGACATCTACAACATGTCGTTCCCCACCCATCCCGATGCACTGCGCGAGGCGGGTCCGGAATTCCTCACCCGCGCCTTCCACCGCACCGGCGCACTGCCGGAAGACAATGCCGTCGCCCGCATCACCCGCTTCGAGAACTGCCCGCGTGGCAGCACCGGGCGCAAGGCCTTCCTTTCGGTGGAATATGCAAAGCCCTCGCCGGAGCTGCACACCGATCTCTTCGTAAAATTCTCCCGCGCCTTCGACGATCCACTGCGCGATAACCAGCGCTACGAGATGGAACTGGAAGCCCGCTTCGCCGCAGTCTCCCGTGCGCCGGGTTTCCCGATCGACGTCGCCGCCTGCTACTTCACCGAGTTCCATCATGAGAGTGGCACCGGCGTCCTGATCACCCAGACCATCCCCTATGGCGAGGGCGCTATCGAGCCGCACTACGAGAAGTGCCTCGACTGGGAGATGCCGAACCAGCTCGAACACTACCGCGCGATCATCGCCGCCAATGCGCGGCTGGCGGGAACCCATGCGGCCGGCAAGCTGCCCAGCTCCATCGCCGAGAGCTTTCCCTTCGATCCAGCCAAGGCGGCCGCCGCCGACCCAATCCGCTACGATGCGCAGAAGCTGCGCAACCGCGTCTCGCGCTATGCAGAGTTCTGCGGGAATTTCCCGCAGCTACTGCCCGCCAACATCCGCAGCCCGGAATTTCATGCCCGGCTGATGGAGGAAGTTCCCCGCTTCCTGGAGCACGAGCACGCGATCAAGCACTGGCTCTACAGCCAGCCCGCTTACATCGTTTTCTGCCACTGGAACGCCAATGTCGACAACGCCTGGTTCTGGCGGGACGAGGCCGGCTCGCTGCATTGCGGCCTGATCGATTGGGGCCGCGTCGGCCAGATGAACGTCGCCTCGGCGCTATGGGGCAGCCTTAGCGGCGCGGAAAAGGATCTCTGGGACAATCACCTCGATGAGCTGCTCGACCTGTTCTGCGCCGAGTTCGCGCGGGCAGGGGGGCACCGGCTCGATCCGAGCGAGATCCGGCTGCACATGGACATGCTGCAAGGGCTGCTCGGCATCTGCTGGCTGCTCGATTCCGTGCCCCTGATCCTGCGGGCGGTGCCGGACCTGGAGACGGCGAAGGACCGCTACGATGAGCGCTTCCGCAAGAGCGAACTCGCCCGCACGCAGTTGCACATGCTGACCATCTTCATGAACCTGTGGGAGACCCATGACCTGGGCCGAAGCCTGGAGATGGTGCTGGGGCGGATTGGCTCGACCTCCTGAAAAATATTTCCCCTCTGGGGGAGTGGCCCCGCAGGGGCCGGAAGGGGCGCATGAAAGACAGCCGCAGTAGAGGCTGCGCGCTGCCGCGCGCGCAGTTTATCAGCCTCGTTCCACCATGCTCTGCATGATTCCCCTCCCCCGAGGGGAAGTATCGTTTGGCTTCAGCCCGGCTTCGGCTCCTTCGGCCAACGGTGTGTCGGCCGGGTCAGCATGGTGATGCTCGCGTCCATGTCGCAGACCTGCGACAGCGCTTCGGGCAGCATGTTCATCTTCGGCCGGTCGAAGGCTTCGATCGCGGCATCGACGCTGGGGAACCAGCACTCGTCGATGCATTCGAAGGGGAAGTCGGCCGGCGGGCCATCGACCGTGTTGTTCATCGCCCATCGCTGCGCGCCCAGCGCGGAGGCCACCTGCTTGCAAAGTTCGCCATAAGGGCCTTCCAGGAACGCGTTGTATTCCTCGCGCGAAACACCCTGCTTGCGGCGCAGGAAGCGGAACACCGTGGCCTCGCCCACCGGGCCGTCGACGAAGCGCACTTCCTTCGACCAGAAGCTGAACTCCGGCGTGTAGCGGTCAAACACGCGCAGCTCGTCCTGGTCGATCAGCGCGCGCTGTTCCTTGGTGAAGCCACGCCCATAGAAGGTGTCGAGGTCCTGCGCCTCGGCGGAGCTGACGCCGTCGTGCTCGTTGGAGACGGGCAGGTTCGCGGCGCGCGGATCGTCGACGCGGGTATTGTAGCGCATCCAGTCGATGGTGCCATCCATCGCCGGGAACTGGCTGGCGAAAATTGCGTGGCTCTTCCAGGTACGCGGCCAGTCTTCCCAAGCGACGTTCTTGGCGCGGCGCGCGAGGTAATGCATCTTGTACGACATCTGGCAGGCTCCTCTCGGACCATCGCCGGCAATGCGGCGCGGCCGTTCTTGTCACTGCGCTTGATAGCGTGGCCGGCCCTGCTGTCGAGTGGCCTCTGCGCCGTGGGCTTGCATGAAAGCTTCCGCCACGCCAATCGGCCGCGATGCGCATTGCCCTGTTTGAGCCCGAGATTGCCGGAAACGTCGGCGCCGTCCTGCGGCTGGGCGCCTGCCTTGGCGTCGCCGTGGACCTTATCGAGCCGATGGGCTTCGAGTGGGACGACAAGCGCGTCCGCCGCGCCGCCATGGACTATATCGACCACGTCGAGGTGGCGCGGCATGCCGGTTTCGACGCGTTCCGGACCAGGATCGGTACGGCAAGGCTGGTCCTGTTCACCACCAAGGCGACGCATTCGCTCTACGACTTCCACTTCGCGGCCGACGATGTCCTGCTGTTCGGCAAGGAAAGCGCCGGCGTCCCTGCGGCAGTGGCGGAGGCGAGCGATGCGCGGCTGCGCATTCCCATGCGCCCGCAGGTGCGCTCGATGAACCTTGCCTCCTCGGCGGCGCTCGTCATGGGCGAGGCGCTGCGCCAGACCGGCACCCTCCCGGCCTGATTGCTGAGAGTCTGTTTGGAAATGCGCGAAAGAGCGCATTTCTATCCGGTACCGGCCCGCTCCCCCGCCCGGCCACCCATAGAATACTGCCGATGGGTGGCTGGGCGGGGGAGCGGGCCGGTGCCGAAAATGCGCCATCCGGCGCATTTCCAAACAGACTCTCAGATCAGCAGCACGCCGCCGTCGACGCGGTAGGCGCCGCCGGTCTGGAAGCTGGCCTCGTCGCTCAGCAGATAGGCCATCAGGTCGGCGATTTCGCTCGGCCGGGCGGTGCGGCCCAGGGGATGGTCTGCGGCCCTGGCCGCGGCACTCTCGCGCGAGCCGAACACTTCGGCCAGCATGTCGGTATCGGTGAAGCCCGGGCAGACGGCATTGGCCCGGATGCCATGCTGGGCGTTTTCCAGCGCGGCGATCTGCGTCAGGCTGATCACCGCCGCCTTTGACGGACCGTAGGCGCCCGACAGGCTATTGGCCTTGAGCCCTCCGATCGACGAGGTATTCACAATCGCCCCGCCGCGCCCCTGCGCGATCATCTGCCTGAGGACGACCTTCAGCCCGAGGAACACGCCGCGCAGGTTGACGGCCATGACGCGGTCGAATTCCTCGACCGCATAGTCCACCAGCGAGGCGCGGTTGCCCAGGACTCCGGCATTGTTCACGAACAGATCGACGCCGCCGAAGCGCTCGACCGCACGACGGACATAATGCTCCGCGCCTTCGAGGGTGGATACGTCCGCTGCGACGCCGAGGAATGCCGATGGGTCAGCGCCGGTTATCGCCGCCTCGATCCGATCCGCGTCCTGATCGACTCCGACGACCTGGCACCCTTCCTCCAGCAGCCGTGCAACGGCGGCCGACCCGATGCCGCCCGCCGCCCCTGTCACAACTGCGACCCTTCCTGCCAGACCCCTCAGCGCCATCGCATCCTCCCATTGCCTCGATGGTCAGGGGAATGCCTGCGCGCCGGACAAGGCGCAAGGGGAGTAGTCCGTCAGAGGGCCTACGATGCGAGCAGAATGGCTGCGAGTGCCCGGAGCATGGGAACACCTGTCGTGATGGGACCGGCATAAACCTTCGGCAGGGTCGAATGTTCCTCGCACGCCGCTGTCGGGCAGGTCGTGCCTGCGCCCGGCGGGGGGGCGGGAAACCGACGGCACGCTTAAAGAAATCCGCCGCCGCGCTGCCGAGGTTTCAGATCGGCCTGCCTTCGACGATGGCGAGGATCTTCGACGGGGTGATGGGCAAATCGTAGGTCATCTCGCCGAATGGGGAGAGCGCGTCGGCAATGGCGTTGACCAGCGTCGGCGGCCCGATGATCGCCCCGCCTTCGCCCGCGCCGCGAAAGCCGCCGATCGAATTGGACGGCGTCGCCGCGCTGACGAATTCGAAATCCGGTACGTTCGAGATGGCCGGCAGGCGATAGTCCTTGAAGGTCGCGGCGGTGGGATTGCCCCTTTCGTCGAACGAGATTTCCTCCAGCATGACCATGCCGATCGCCTGGGCCAAGCCGCCGGCGACCTGGCCTTCGACGATGGCCGGGTTGATGATGTTTCCGCAGTCCTCGGCCGTGACCCAGCGCAGGATGGAAACGAACCCGGTCTCTACGTCCACCTCCACCACGCAGGCATGGGCGGCGCTTGCGAAAGTCATCGGCGGGGGTGTGTAGCGGTATTGCGCCTCCAGCCCCGCCTCGAAGCCGGGCGGCAGGCGGCCGGGCTCGCCATAGGCGATGCCGGCGATCTCGCGCAGGCTGCGGGTCATGTCCGGCGCGCCCTCGACATGGACCATGCCTTCTTCCAGCCGGATGGTTTCCGGCGAGGCATTGAGCAGGTGCGCGGCCAGCACCTTCACCTTGTCCGACAGGATCTCGGCCGCCTTGATTGTCGCGCCGCCGGAAATCACCGCCTGGCGGCTGCCCGCGGCGCCGGGGCCGAAACCGCCGCGCGTCGAGTCACCCTCGAACACCGTCACGTCCTCGTAACGCACGCCGAGGCCGTCTGCGATAAGCTGGGCGATGGTCGTCGCGGTGCCGTGGCCTTGCGAATGGGTGCTCATGGTAGCGGTGACCTTGCCGGTGGGGTCGATGCGGATCTGCGCCAGTTCCCCGGTCATCACATTGACGCTGCCCGAAGAGGCGGTTGGTTCGACATAGGCGGCGATGCCCAGGCCCAGGTAACGGCCCTGCCGGCGCGCTTCCGCCTGCTCGGCCCGGAAGGCGGCGACGTCGAAAGTCTCCAGCAGCTTGTCGAGGCAGCCTGAGGGATTGATGTTGTCGATCGGGATGCCCAGCGGCGAGGCATAAGGCAGGTCGGCGGGCGTGATCATGTTGCGCCGGCGCAGTTCGACCGGGTCCTTGCCGATCTGCCGGGCGGCGGCATCGAAGGCGGTCTCGCGCACCAGCGTTTCCAGCGCCCAGGGGCCGCGATAGGCGGCAAGGCCCACGGTGTTCGAATAGATGCCTTGAGTGATGAAGCCGAAGGCCGGCATCCTGTAGGCAGACCAGAGAAAGGCTATGGGGGCGACATTGGCATCGGCCACAGTGGGATAGGCGCCGTTGTTGATCGCCCCGTCGGCATAGGAGCCGAGCAGCTTGCCCTGATCGTCGAAGGCCAGGGTCAGCGTCATTTCTTGCTCGCGCGCCTGGTTGGCGCCGATCAGGTTCTCGTAGCGGTCCTCGGCCCACTTCAGCGGCCGGCCATGGAGCAGCGCGGCCGAGACTACCGCCGCCTCCTCGCGCCAGGGATGGCTCTTGAGTCCGAAGGAACCGCCGACGTCCTTGGCAATCACCCGCACCGCGCCATCGGCAAAGCCGAGTGCAGTCGAGAACCAGCGGGCGACGAGGTGGGGGCTCTGGCAGGCGATGTAGACGGTGAGTTCCTCGGGCCCGTCGGGGCTGGCGACGACGCCGCGGTTTTCCATGGGCGAATGGGCGATGCGCTGATGCGTCAGGCGGTGCGTCACCTTGTGCGCCGCGCCGTCGAGCAGGGCGGCAAGCTCCGGAGACAGCGGCGCGCCCATGGAAGCGGCAATGTTGCTTTCGGTTCCCGGATGGTCCGGGAATCCAGCCCGGGCATCCGAAATCGAGACGACCGGGTCTTCCTCCTCGATCTCGACCTGGACCAGCGCGGCCGCGTCTTCGGCGAGGCGGCGGCTGTCGGCCACGACCACCGCGATCGGATCGCCGACATAGGCCACCCTGCCATCGGCCAGGCTGCCGGTCGGAACCTCGAGCGGGTTCATGAACAGGCTCAGCATCTCGAGCTTGCGCGCGGCAAGGTCGCTTGCGGTGTAGTTGGCGCGCACGCCGGGCAGCCGTCCGGCATCCTCGCAGTCGATTGAAACGATCCGGCCCCGCGCGACCGGGCTGCGCACGAAGGCGCAATGCAGCATGCCGGGGAGGGAAATATCATCGACGAACTGCCCGCGTCCGGTCAGCAGCCGGGCGTCCTCCTTGCGGTGGACCCGCTGGCCGATATAGCGGGCAGCGCCGATGGTGGGAGCGTTCATGATGCGGTTCCTGCGATGGGTGGCTTCGGCGGGCGACGAAGCGAAGAAGCTTTACAGATACAAGCTACTAATAGTTCTTGCTTGCAAGCAAGGGCAGAACCGCACGGCTGGGCGCCGGCGCTCTTGCACCTGTGGACTGTCAAATGTGATGCCTGGCCAATAGGATCGGCGAGGAAGCGGGAGCAAAGGAAGAGGGATGATGGCGGATATTCCCGACATACCCGTGGCTTTCCGGGTCGAGCGGCACTGCGCCTTCGACCGGGGCTTTGTCGAATTGCGCCGGTATCTCTGGTCCAGCCCGGTCGAGCAGAATTTCCAGGGCACCGCCGGGGCGCTTGTGCTCAACATGGCGGTGACATCGCGACCGGAGCGCACGCGGGTTGAACCGGTCGCCGGTGGCGGGCAGGTGCTGAGCGGTGATGCCGGCCGCCTGCTCGTCATGATGCCCGGGGCGCAGTATCACCTGTTTGCGCCCAGCGGGGCTTTCCGTTCGCTTCACTGCGCCATCGAATGCAGCAAGTTCGAGGCTTTCTTCGATGCGCCGATCGACTGGGCCTCGCTCAGCGAACTGGGCGGCGTGCTGCGGCCGGGCAGTGAGATTGAATGGCTGCTGTCCCGCATGCGCTACGAGCTCGAACACGAGCGGATCGGCCGGGCCGAGGCCATCGACGCCTATGCGACTGCCATCTGCGTCGAGCTCGCGCGGCGGTTTCGCGATGGAAAGCCCCGGCGTTCGGAATTTCGCATGGGCGGCCTCGCTGCCTGGCGGATGAAGCTGCTGCAGGACCGCATCCATGCCGATCTGCCCGCGCCCGGGGTAGAGGAACTGGCCGAACTTTGCGCCCTGACGCCGCGGCAATTGAGCAGGGCCTTCAAGGCGGAAACCGGCGTGACCATCGGGCGCTTCGTCGATGAGGCGACCATGGAGCGGGCACATCGCCTGCTGACTTCGACCGATCATTCCATCGCCCGCATCGGCAAGGAGCTGGGTTTCGCCAGCGCCGACAGTTTTTCTCAATCGTACCGCAGAGTGACTGGCGTTCTGCCGAGCCACGTGCGCCAGCGGTAGCCCTGCTGCCCCGCCGGGGCCTCAATTTGCTGCCGATCCCATGATTTCGGACATAATAGGTGCAGCCGTCATTGCCGGATTTGCAGGATCGTGAGCATCTTCACGTCAAATCCGGACATCGCTGCCGGATCGATGGGACGATCGAGGACAAACGCATGGCCGAGCAGACCGAACGAAAGCCGATACAGCAAGGCCGCGGCCTGCTGCGCAAGGAGCATGCCCACACCGGCTATGTCACCAATGACCTCGACCGGGCCATGGAGATATTCCGCGAGCGCTATGGTGTCGGCGAATTCACCTTCATCGACGGGCCCATGCCCGATGGCGGCCATATCCGCGTGGCCTTCGCCTGGGCCGGCGGGCAGGTCTACGAGATCATCCAGGCAAGCGGTCCCTCGACCGGCTTCTACAACGAGATACTGCCCAGGGACGAATTCGCCATCCGCTTCCACCACCTCGGCTTCATCATCCATGACCAGCAGGGTTGGGACGTACTGGAGGCGGAACTGAAGGCCGAGGCCTGGCCCATCGCCTATTCGACCCTGACCGGCGATTTCATCGACGCCTATTACGTCAAGGCGCCCGAACTGGGGCACTACGTCGAATATGTCCGGCCGTTCAAGGCCGGCGTCGACTTCTACGCCGCCGTGCCGGCCAACTGAGGAGGGCTCAATGGCAACCGCAGCAACACTGTCTCGCATTCCGGACCACATTCCCGCCGAATGCGTCTGGGACAAGGACTTTGCCGAGTTCCTGCACGAGGGCGACGATCCCTATCTCGCCGGTGCAAGGTTACACGATGGGCCCGGCATCATCTGGGCGACCACTGCCGCGCATGGGGAGCCTTCGTGGATATTCACCCGGCACGAGCTGGTTGCGGAAGGCTTCGGCAACTGGGAGAAGTTCTCCAGCAAGCGCGGGGCCAACGCGGCAGTGATGGATTCCAGCTGGCTGCTGCTTCCCGTCGAGGCAGACAAGCCGGAGCACCACCATTACCGGCAGGTGCTCCACCCGCTGTTCACGCCCTCGGCGATCAACCGCCGCGCTTCGGCCGTGCAGGACCTGTGCGACCGGCTGATCGCCAGCTTCATCGAGCGGGGGTCGTGCGAATTCGTGTCGGAATTCGCCATTATCCTGCCCAATGCCATCGTCATCTCGCTGCTGGGCATGCCGGACGACGCGCTGCCGCAATTCCTCGCCTGGGAACACGACATCATCCACGGCGAGACAAACGAATTGCGCTATGCGGCCAGTCAGGCGGTGATCGAGTACCTCAAGGCCTTCATCACCGAAAAGCAGGCACGGCCCGAGACCGCGACAGACGTGATGCAGGCGATCCTTGGCGGCCATATGCCGGATCGCAAGTTCACCGAGGCGGAGATTCTCGGCTTCGTCTACCTGCTCTACGTTGCCGGGCTCGACACCGTTTACAGCACGCTCGGCTGGATCATGCGCCATCTGGCCGGCGACCAGGCCCTGCAATCGCGGCTCAGGAACAATCCCGCGGATATCCCGCGCGCCATCGAAGAGTTCACGCGCGCCTTCGGCGTCAGCGCGCCCTCGCGCACGGTGGCGCGCGACATGGTGTTCCATGGCGTGCCGATGAAGGCAGGCGAGTCCGTCCTGTTGCCGACTTTCCTCGCCGGCCGCGATCCGCGCGCGTGGGAGAACCCGCACGTCATCGACATCGACCGCAGGCCGCGCCATGTCACTTTTGGCACTGGCCCGCATGTCTGTCTCGGCGTCCATCTCGCCAAGCGCGAGATGAAGATCATGCTGGAGGCGTTCCTGTCCCGCATGCGCAACATCCGGCGTCCGGACGGCGGCGCCTACGAATACCATACCACCAACACCATCGGCGTGGACCGGCTCGACCTGGTCTGGGACCGGGCCTGAAGCAGGTCCAAGAGGGAGATTGAAATGGCAAAGACACTGGTTGTCGGCGGCGCCGGCTTTGTCGGCAGCGCGGCCTCGCTGCTGATTCACGATGCGGGCCACGATGTGACGATCATGTCGCGCTCGAAGCCGAAGCCGTGCTCGCGGCTGGATGAGCTTTCCTTCGTGGCGGGCAATTACATCGAGGACGATTTCAGCGATGGCCGGTTGCTCGAAGGCTACGACTGGCTGGTGTTCTGCGCCGGCAGCGACATGGGCAACTATTCGGAAGGGGTGTCGTCCAGCCAGGCGGAGTTCTTCGAGAAAGCCAACATCGAGGGCCTGCCGCGTTTCTTCGAGTCGGCGAAGAAGGCCGGGATCAAGCGCACGGTCTATATGGGAAGCTGGTATTCCTACGTCGCGCCGCAAGTGATCGACCGGATTCCCTACGTCCGCTCGCGCCATCTCTCCGACGCGGCGATCCGCGCGCTGAGCACGCCCGACTTCAATGTCTGCTCCTGCGCCCTGCCGTGGATCGTGGGACATACGCCGGGAGTAGCCGTGGCGCACTGGCATGCGCTGACGAAGCTCGCCATGGGCAAGCTGGAAGGCATGCCTGAATCGGCGCCCGTCGGCGGGGCGAACTTCATGTCGAGCCGCAGCGTGGCGCAATGCATGCTCGGCGGGCTCGAGCGCGGCGAAAGCGGCAAGAGCTACCTGATCGGCGACGAGAACATGAGCTGGAAGGAATTCTTCGAACTGTGGTTTGCCGAGGCTGGCCGCCCGCGCGACTTGCCGGTGGCCCGCGGGAACATGCTCGTTCCCGACTATGCGCTCGACTACCTCGACTTCGGCTCGACCGA
Organism: uncultured Novosphingobium sp.; assembly: GCA_964630805.1. Taxonomy (GTDB): domain Bacteria; phylum Pseudomonadota; class Alphaproteobacteria; order Sphingomonadales; family Sphingomonadaceae; genus Novosphingobium. The sequence continues at coordinate 65,256 of CAZVWP010000001.1, forward strand.
CTATGTTCCGCCAGCCGAGGAGACGGCGCTGCTCGGTTACGACCGCGGTGTCCTGCGCCAGACCGTCAAGGACAGCTTCGCGTACTATTCGGCTATCGACTGAAGCGCAGCCTGTTGGCGTACCGGGGTCGCCGGGCCCGGATTGGCCTTGCGCTTCCTGTCGCATATGCCATGCCGCGCGGGGCGCCTCGCACAGGCGGCTGAACAGGGAGAGCTGCGGGATGAAGCGCTTCGGGGCCTGGGTCTTTGCGATCCTGCTGGGGACGATCGGCGCGGCACTGGTTATCGGCGGGGCGATCCTGATCGGAGCGGGGGGAAGCTTCTATTACGCCCTGGCTGGACTTCTCGTGCTGGCTTCAGCTGTTCAACTGGTGCGGCGGCGCAATCGCTCCGCCGCGATTGCCTACGCCGCACTGCTTGCAGGCACGCTTGCATGGAGCCTGTGGGAGGCGGGCCTTGATGGCTGGGCGCTCGCCCCGCGCCTGATCGGACCGGCGGTTCTCGGCCTGCCGTTCCTGTTTCTCAGGACGGGGGAGGGCGGGGTCAGGTTGGACCGGCGCCTGGTCGGATTGGCGCTTCTGGCAATCGCCGCCACGCTGGGCATTGCGGCCGGCCTTTCGGTCGAGACGGGCGATGCCCCGCCGACCCTGCCTATGCCCGGCATCGCCGGGGCCACCGAATGGCGCAACTGGGGCAACACCATCGGCGGCAGCCGCTTCGTCCCAGCCAGCCAGATCACCACCGCCAACGCGGACAAGCTCCAGCTCGCCTGGCGGTTCGATTCCGACGCTCCCCGCCAGCCGATCCCCAGCTTCGAAGGAACCCCGCTGGCGGCGGACGAAAGGCTCTATGTCTGCCTCCAGCCGGGCATCGTCGCCGCGCTCGATCAGGACAGCGGCAAGCAGATCTGGCGCTACACCATGCCGGGCTACGACAGGGTCGACTTCGGCAAGATCTGGGGCGGCAAGTGTCGCGGCGTTTCCTACTACGAAGCGCCCGGTGCCGTGCCCGAATGCGCCAAGCGCATCCTGTTCGGCGCGCCCGACGGCACGCTCAAGGCCATCGACGCCGCCACCGGCCAGACCTGCCGCAGCTTCGGCAAGGACGGCTCGGCCGACCTGCTGGAAGGCATGGGGCTGGCGCGAGACGATCTGAAGACCCTCCCCAGTTCCCCGCCCGCCATCGTCAACGGAGTGGCGGTAGTCGGCCAGACGGTGACCGACATGGGCTCGCTCGATGCGCCATCGGGGGTCGTGCGCGGCTACGACGCTTTGACAGGTGCGCTCAAGTGGGCATGGGACGTCGGCAGGCCCGGCCAGACACTGCTCAAGCCCGGCGAAACCTATACCCGCGCCAGCCCGAACGCCTGGGGCCCGATCAGCGGCGACGAAGCCCTGGGGCTGGTCTTCGTGCCGACGGGCAATACGCTGCCCGATTACTTCGGCGGCATGCGCACGCCCCTGCAGGAAAAATACGCCACTTCGATCGTCGCGCTCGACGTCGCCACCGGTGCCGTGCGCTGGTCGTTCCAGACCGTGCACCACGACATCTGGGACTATGACGTGGCCGCGCAGCCGGTCACGGTGGACCTGCCGGGGCCGAATGGAACCATTCCCGCCCTTATCGCGCCGACCAAACTGGGGCAGATGTTCGTGCTCGACCGGCGGACCGGTCGGCCGGTCGACCCGGTGGTCGAACGCAAGGTGCCACAGGGCGGCGTTCCGGGCGAACGCCTTTCGCCTACGCAGCCCCATACCACCGGCTTCCCGTCGCTGTCGGGCCCCGACATCGGGGAGAAGGACACCTGGGGGATCACTCCGCTCGACCAGATGTGGTGCCGCATCCGCCTGCGCAAGGCGATCTACCAGGGCCAGTTCACGCCCACGGGGCTCAAGGACACGCTGATGTTTCCCGGCACCGCCGGCGGGATAAATTGGGGCAGCGTGACGATCGATCCGGAGCGCGGCCTGATGATGGTGAACGCGCTGCGCTTCGCCAATTTCGGCCGCCTGATCCCACGCCAGCTTGCGCCCAAGAGGGGGTTCGGGGGCGGTGAGGGCTATGTTCTGTTCGAAATGGCCGGCACGCCCTATGTCTTCGCCCAGGCCCCCTTCATGTCGCCGCTGGGCGTGCCTTGCCAGAAGCCGCCCTATGGCACGATCCATGTGTTCGACCTCAAGACCCGCAAGCCGGTGTGGAGCAAGTCCTTCGGCACGGCGGCGCAATCCGGGCCATTGGGCATTTCCAGCATGCTGCCGATCCGGATGGGCGTGCCCAACATGGGCGGGTCTGTCGCGACGTCGGGCGGGGTCGCCTTCATCGCCGCTTCGCAGGACCGCCGCCTGCGCGCCTATGACATCGGCACCGGCCGGGAGCTGTGGAGCTTCCCGTTGCCCGCGGTCGCGGCGGCGACGCCGATGACCTACGTCTCGGCCAAGACCGGGCGGCAGTACGTCGTGATCCAGGCCGGCGGGCACTATGCATTCCCCGGGCCGCAAGCAGCCGCGATCATGGCCTTCGCCTTGCCGAGGAGCGGTTCAGCGCAGTGAGGCGAAGAAGGCCCTGATTTCGGCGACGCTCTCGTCGGGGTTTTCGGAAAGCCCGAAATGGCCTCCGCGCTGCATCAGGGTCCAGTGCTGGAGGTTGGTGTTCCGGGCCGCCAGCGCGCGCGGGATCAGCATCACTTCCTTGGGGAAGATGACGAAGCCGCACGGAACCTCGATAGCCGGCTGGCGATCGTGGAGCGGCTTCATCGGCAGGCCGCCCGCCAGCGCGTGCTCCCTGTAGGTGCGCATCGAGGTGCCGATGCTGCGCGTCAGCCACAGGATAGAGGCGAGATCGCACAGCTTGTTCATTTCGCGTGGCGTGAGCGCCGAGAAATCGCTGTCGCTCCAGGATCGCCGCCGCTCCCACAGCCAGGCCGCGGTGCCCACGGGGGAATCGACCAGGGCATAGGCCAGGGTCTGCGGATCGGTGCTCTGGACGACGAAATGGCTCATCGCGCTGGCCGCCGATTCCGCCTGCCGCGCCAGCATCCACTGCTCGTCCTGAGCATAGCTTTGCGGGCCCAGCGCGTTGAGATCGAGCCCCGGGTAATAGGGAATGCTGGCAAGCACGCCGATGACGGCATCGGGATAGGCATGGCCCATCCAGGTGGTGATCGCCGCGCCCCAGTCGCCGCCAGCGACGGCAAAGCGGCCATGACCCAGCACCTCGGCCATCAGCTTGCGGAACAGCTCGGCATGGGCGGGAATGTCGAGCCCGGTGCGGGTGAGCGGCATGGAGAAGGCGTAGCCGGGCAGCGACGGGATCACGACATCGAAAGAGATCGCCGGATCGAGGCCATGCGCGGCCGGATCCGTCAGCGGTCCGATCAGCTCGTCGAAATCCATGAATGTCCAGGGCCAGCCGTGCACGAGCAGCAGCGGCACCGGATTGGGCCCCTTGCCACGCACATGGACGAAATGCAGCGGTATCCCGTCGATCTCGACCTTGAAATTGGGATTGCGGTTGATTCGCCGTTCCGTGGCGCGCCAGTCATGGCTCTTGCGCCACCAGGCGATCATGTCCTCCAGCCAGCCGCGCTCGACGCCATAGAGCCAGTCGGCATTGCCGAGGTCGTCGGCCCAGCGCGTATTGGCGAGGCGGCGGTCCAGCTCGTCGAGCTCGGCCTGTGCGATCGCCACTTCGAACCTTAGCGGTGTCATCGATGCGCTCCTGGGTGCGATGGTCAATCTTGCCGAGTACCGGAAAGCGCGCGTCGTCCAGCAGCAGGAACTGCTCCATGCCCTGGGCGTTGCGCGGCCTCTGACATCGTTCTCTCCCGTTTCCGGATGATAGCATGGGATGCATGGGCAGGGCGAAGTCAAGCCGGATGACGGATGGCGTGGCAATGGAACAATGCCGGCAGACTGGAAAATTCTGGTAGCGGAGGAGGCGCTATAACTTTCGTCTCAGGCAATTTCAGAGCGTCTCCAACTACTCTGTAAAATCAGCGATTTATCTTGTAACGTGTTCGCGGTCGGTCGCCCTGAATCGCCTGAATTCCCGCTGAAATGTGGGAACGATTGTGGGACCAAATACCCCTTTTTTCGGCGGTATGAATCCCTGACAGGGACTCGAACCTGATGGCGCTGACAGTATTGAAAGTGAAGAACGCGAAGCCCGGTCGCCATGTCGATGGCAGGGGCTTGTGCCTGGTCGTAAAGCCCAGCGGCGCGCGCACCTGGGTGCTGCGGATGCAGTTGAAAGGCCATCGCCGCGATTACGGGCTGGGATCGGCGCATGATGTTTCGCTGACCGATGCCAGAACAGCGGCAGCGGAACTGCGCCGCCGGGCTCGTGAAGGCTTCGATCCTGTCGCCGAGCGGCGAAAGGCGCGCAAGGTCATTCCGACCTTCGAAGCGGCAACCCGGACCTGCCATGAAACCTTGGGTGACGGATGGAAAGACGGGCATCATGCCCGGTGGCTGTCCGGTTTCGAGCGCCACCTGTTTCCGCGCATCGGCAAGAAGCCCGTCGATAAGGTTGACAGCGCCTGCGTCGTCGAGGCGCTGTCTCCGATATGGCTGGAGATACCGGAAACAGCGCGGCGCTTGCTCCAGCGCATCGGCGTAGTGCTCGATTTCGCGCATGTGAAAGGCTGGGTGCCGGAAGAGGTTTCTTTGCGTTCGGTGCGCAAGGGCTTGCCCCGCCAGAACGACAAGCGCGGGCATATGGAGGCCATGCCCTACTCCGATGTCCCGGCGCTGATGCAGAGGCTTGCCAGCGCCGCCCCGACGACCGGGCGCGATGCCTTGCGCTTCACGATCTACAACGCCGTGCGGTCCAACGAGACGCGCCTTGCGGTATGGACCGAGTTCGATCTCGAAAGCTCGGTATGGGCCATTCCGGCTGTACGGATGAAGGCGGGCGAAACCCACGTTGTGCCACTTTCAGCACCGGTTGTGGCACTGCTGCGCAAACGCTGGGATGAGCGGACCAGCGATACAGGCTTGGTCTTTTCCAATGACGGCAAGAAGCCGATCAGCGACATGACCATGACAAAACTGCTGCGCGACGATGGTTTCGCGAGCATCACCGTGCACGGCTTCCGATCCACCTTCACGGACTGGGCCGCCGAATGCACCGACTTCCCCAAGGAGGTCGCCGACAAGGCGCTGGCCCACAAGCTGCCCAACAAGGTCGAAGCCGCCTACCGCCGAACTGATTTCTTCGAGAAGCGTCGGAGCCTGATGAAGCAATGGGCCGACTATCTGGGTAATCGCGCCCCGGCAGCTGATAAGGCGGCAGCCGAGCCTACTCCGGCTCGCGCTGCCGCATGACCAGTTCGTGCAGACTGGCAGTGGTGATACGGGTTGATTTGCCGAGCTTGATGACCTCAATCTCGCCCGACGCGATCAGCTCGTAGAGCTTGGTGCGCCCGACGCCGATCATGCGCGCAGCGTCATTGACCTTCACGCAAATCGGCTCGACCGGATGCGGTGCTGTCACTGCGCCGCGCTCTCATTCCGATAAGATACCGGATCATCGATCCAGCGGTTCACGGCGGATTCCCGCCAGCCCGCGCCGTGAACGCTGATCTTCACCTGAGACGGGAAAGTCCCCTCTGCGATTTTGCGATACATGGTGGAGCGGGACAGGCCGGTGCGGGCGAGAACGGTCTTGAGGCGGATGATCTTGTCAGAGTCGGACATGGGACTTGCTTCCATTCATTGGCAGTTACTGGTGCCCCTGATCCAAAAATCTCGCTATGAGGCATCCAGCGCAACAGAATTCGCAGTCCCTGATCCGGTCAGCGTAGATGCGGATAGAATAACTTGCGGAAGGATAGGCACGGATACGGAAAAGTAGAGAAGAGGGCGGACGCAAACGTGCGGCGCCTTTAGGCAGAATTTTTGTGACGTGATCCGAGCAGGCGCTAGGTAAAGCCGCCAAATCTGCACACACGCGGCGGATATTTACGCCACGCCCAACGATGTTTGCGCGCGAATCAGCCTTCGCCTTGCGGTTCACGCTGGTGCACGATCCAGTGCTGGCCTTTCAGATAGCCAATAGGCATGTTGAGCCGATGAATGACGAATTTCCTACCCGGCTACCATGGCCTGCGAACTTTCCTGATGTGGTCATCCACACAGAGGTTCGCACGCGTGACAGCCACCCTGGATACGCCGCAGCAAAGAGCGGTGACGCAGACGCAGGCCTGATGCTGGCTGCGGACCTCCTCTCTCCTGACGGGTTGGCTCGCATCAAGGCATTGGTTGGAGGCCGCCCCACCCTTCTTCTGCCGGTGGTCGCTGACGAATTGACCGGCTTCAACGCAATCCCCGATGCGATGGCCCAGGTTCTGGGGAGCAAGCTCGGCTTGCCGGTGATCGCCGGTGAAATTGTCCAGACGAACAAGGTCGGGCATACCCGTGCTCCGGCATTCCAGCGGCTGGTCACCCCTGCGACGTTTGAAGGGCAGGTCCAACTAGGCGCAAACTACGTGCTCGTGGACGATCACGTTGGCCTTGGCGGCACGCTGGCCAACCTGCGCGGTTACGTCGAGGCACGTGGCGGTGAGGTCATCTCAATCACAACCCTGACCGAGAGCCGGGACGCACGCATAATTTCATTGCAGCCCGCAACCCGAATTGTGCTATGGGATCGGCATGGCCAAGCACTTGACTACCTCTGGCAAAGCCAATTCGGCTACGGGATCGACTGCCTCACGGAAGTCGAAGCCCTCAACCTATGTCGTCAGCACTCCGTTGCCGCCATCGAGGATTTCTTGGCTCAGGCAGCAGTCGAAGCACGTAGCCGAGGTCTCCAGACAGCGGTTGAGCCAGGCAGTGACTGACTGAGAAAACGATAGTTTTTAAAATCGCAGCTTATGTCGATGTACTCGACAAGAGACTAGGTCGCGTTGACAAAAGGGATTCCCATTCCTCCCGAGTTCTGATTCAAGGCTGCTCTTTGCGGAGCAGCCATGGAACGCGGAGACCTGTCGGACGAGGAATGGGCGCTGATCGGGCCGCTTCTGCGCTCGGAGCGCGGGCGGTGGGCGCGGCCCGCCGGGGATAACCGACGCTTTCTCAATGGGATGCTTCACGTGCTACGGGTCGGCTGCCCTTGGCGCGACATGCACGAGCGCTATGGCAAGTGGAATTCGGTCTACGTGCGGTTCCGACGCTGGGCCGAGCAAGGCGTCTGGGATGCGATGCTGCAGACGCTGGTCGACCTCGGCCTCACCGACGACTGGCAGCACATGATCGACAGCACCAGCGTTCGCGCCCAGGTATCGGCGGCGGGCGGAAAAGGGGGGCTCGTGCGAACGCTCTTGGCCGATCACGCGGCGGCTTTACGAGCAAGGTCCACGCCCGAGCAGACAATCAAGGACGCCCTCTCGGCTTCCTCCTGACCGGCGGCGAAGCGTCCGACTACACCTTGGCCGACGACCTCATGGCGCTGCCGCTGCAAAAACCAAAGGGCCTGCTGGCCGACAAAGGCTATGATGGCGACCGCTTCAGGGAAAACCTGCTGATGTGAGGTATCCTGCCGGTCATACCGCCCCGATCCAACCGCAAGGCCCCGAACCATCCCGATTACCGCCGCTATCGGGACCGGAACCGCATCGAGCGCCTATTCGCCAAGCTCAAGCTGAACCGGCGCATTGCAACGCGCTACGACAAGACTGCCCTACCCTTCGAGAGCTTCCTCAACCTCGCCGCTTCTCGCATCTGGCTGAAGCCTTTTGTCAACACGGCCTAGATCGGGACATCACCAAATATCGCTATAGCCGCCTTTGAAGGTTGTCCGAGAATTGTTGTAACGCTCCAGAAATCGCTGTGCGACCGTCGGCCGTCAAGCCCACCAGTTTGCGGCGCCCGTCATCAGTATCTTGGTCAATCGTTATCAGGCCGCGCTGTTCTAGCAGTGCCAGCCAACGTAATGCGGTTGTTTGGGGTGCGCCTGATAGGCTCGAAACGGCCTTGACGCTCATCTTCTGCGGTTCATCAGCAGCAAGTGCCAACAATATGTCCCAAGCGGGCTCGCCGATGAGCTCCGGGTCAATAAATGAAGCCCGAGCTGCGCGCGACAGCAGCACCGCGCGAGCCAGAGCCGAGAGGACTACTGGCTCAATCTGGATCTGTTCCTCGTTCTCGATCGATTTGCGCATTTCTGCCGATAAGGTGGCCAACGCCGTAGCGACGTCGTCAATGCGCTCCACCACTGTTAAAGAAATTCGCGATGCCAGAGGTAGCCGGACCTCCGCTACGACCTGATCCTTCCCAGGCTCTTCAACGAAGAACATCTTGGTCTCCTACCGCCATTTCTCCTCAAAGTGCAGAGTCAGGCGGCGACATGCAACCGATTTACGACATTGCGCGAATTGGCCCGAGATCTGACGCCACCCCAGCGACATTCGCATACCGGATAATGATCTTCGCGCTAGCGGCCTGGTGGGCGCTGTTGGAAGGGCATGCCCATGCCTTCTTGCGACAGCGCTTCGACCGCTGTGGCTACATGCAGTGCGGCAACGGAAGAGCCAGTTCGGTCCAGTATTTCGAGTGCGGCCCTCAAAAGCCCGGCAGCGTGGGCAAGTTCCTCATCGTGTGGGGTAGGGTGTGCCATATCACCACTCCTCGGTGCAATGACCGTGCACCATCTCAAGCCGAGCCCGATTTAGTTGATCATGGCTTCAATGAGGTAATTGTCAGCCTGGGTGTCGTACGCACGCCATGGTTGACACTGCGTTAACCGCAATCGTTTACCTCACTGTCCAGTCCCATGATTTTTGGAGGCACCAATGAGTTCCATCGCTGCAATTCTGGCGCTTGCGGCTGCCATGCCGGCAGCTACACCACAGAATCTTCTACCTGTTTCTTTTATGGGCGACCCCGGACTACGCGAAATCAGCGTGGGCGGCGTCCCGGTGGGACGAGATCGCGCTGGTCGAATCTGGCTGAAAACCCGCTCCGCCTATGGTGGCGACGTCATTTGGGTCAACGCGACTCCAAGTGCAAAGGGTGACATTCGTTCGCTTCTGGTGTTCGGCGATCACAAGCGAAATGCGCAGGTCTCCTACCGCTATTCGCTGCGCAAGGTCCAGATCGACTGCCGTCGTTTGGCCGTCCAGCTTGTTTGGGCCGAATACTATAGGGCTGACGGCAAGCTCTCCGGCAGCGATCTTACCCAGAATTGGAATCGGATTGCCGTTGCCTCGCCTGCCGAGGACTGGGGGGTTCTTGCCTGCAGTTAAGGATGCGACCAGTCGATAGAAACAACTAAAGCGGCGCAAGGGTGAGCGTTATCGCGCCCGTGCTTACGGCCTCAGTTACTGGCGCAACCATGGACAGCGTGCTTCCGCCGCCGAGTTCGCAAGCGGCTGGGCGTTCTGGCACCGTGCGAAGCGGCTGCCCTGGTGTAAGTGATCGAGTGCTGCCCAGTCGATCTGTCCAGGAAAGTGCCAGAGGAACTGCTCTCCCGTTCGACGATGACAGGATGAAATTCGTGCCATTGGTTTCACCTGTCGCAATCAGGTCGATGTACCCGGTGCCTGAATTGCTCTGGACACAGATGTGCCCGACTGTTGCTGACAACCCCGACGGGTCGGTAGTCAAAAAGATTTCGCCGCTGATTGGGGCCACGCTCACTTGGGCGCCAACAGTTGCAGAGATCAGCACTGCGCCGCGTGAGGCCGACGCAATTTCCCCTGACTGCGCGGCGTGAGCTGCGTTGGGACCAAGAATGAGCAGCGCCACTGCGAGCCAAGGCCTTTCGCTCCCCAGCGAGAGGCGAAGCCAACCCAAGTTCAGGGTGGTGAGAGGGTGGCGATTCGGCATTTCCCTCTTATCAGCTTCAGAATCAAAGAAATGTCGAGCGCCGCGATACGGAGCGTCCCCATCAGAGACATTACTGATGCCTCGATTAATGCTTCTTAGCCATTTATTAACCACGATGTCATATCGTTTGCACCTGTTCCGGAAGTGGCCCGAATTGTCTTGGCCGCGGGGGATCGGGACAGGGAGACTTTAAGACTATGAAAATGCTTGGACAAACTCTCGGAAGTGCGCTCGCGCTCGCAAGTGCTCTCTCGCTAACCGTGCCGGCTCAGGCCGCCACCCAGGGCTCGATCGGTGCCACGTCGACCGGCACTGTTGCAATCACCGCGACTGTGCCGAACCGCGCGCTGATCACCAGCCTAAGCGACGTGAGCTTCACCAACGCCGACCCGTCGGTGGCAGCCACGAACTCGCAGGGACCTTGTGTGTGGAGTAATACCTCCACACGCAACTACAAGGTCACCGCCACTGGCAGCGGCGCGGCGGGCGCATTCACCATCGCCTCCGGCGCTGCGACAATCCCGTACTCGGTTGACTGGGACGATGCTGCGGGATCGACCTCGCTCACCTCACTCACCGCGGGCAGCGCCTCGGCGACGCAGACCTCGAACGCCACCAACATCAGTTGCGGAGGAAGCGGGAACTCCACGCTCAAGGTGTCGATCGCGGCGAGCGATCTGCAGAACATGGTCGCCACCAATAGTTACACGGGCACGCTCACGCTGGTCGTGCAGCCCCAGTAGAGGCGGATGGTCGGGGCGAGCTCGCCGCCCCGGCAATCCCCCGCCCCACCCCAGGCTCAACTTTTTAGACCAACGGACAGGATCCGACATGACTCACGCTTCGCCCCGCGCATTCGTGCGCGCTGCGGGCGCGTCGTTCATCGCGGCGGCTACATTCGCAGCCGCCGGTCCGGCGGCGGCGCAACAGGCTCGTATTCGCCAGCTCAACGATATTGCCTTCGGCACCATCGGCTCTGCCACAGTCGACCTCGTCCGCACCGACAACCTTTGCGTCTATTCGACTGCTGCCAGCGGTCGCTACACCGTAACTGCCCGCGGCAGCGGCTCGAGCAACGCATTCACATTGGTCAGCGGCAGCAACACGTTGCCCTACGAAGTACAATGGGCCTTCGCCTCTGGCCAGGCGAGCGGTATCATGCTGAGCCCCAATGTGGCGCTCGCCGGGACCACCACCAACCGCAACTCCGCGACCTGCGGCACCAACAGGTTGACTGCATCGCTCATCGTGGTGCTACGCTCCAATGCGCAGCAATCGGCGACCGCCGGCAACTACGCCGGCACGCTCACCCTGATCGTTGCACCGAACTGAGCCGATGGCCCGAACCGACGCCCCTGTCCGTTCCGCCTCGCTGGCCATTGCCGCGTTCATGGCCGGGACCGCCGCAGTGGCACTGGCGCAGCCGGCGCCCCACGCGGCCTCCCCCGCAGCCCACTCCGCGCACAAGCCTGCCCCGCAGTTCCAGATGGCCGTGCCTCAGGGGTTCGAGGATCTCGCCCGCGAGCAGGATGCGGTAGTCGACGTGTTCATGGGCGGCCGCCAGGTCGCCACGACCCAGGTCCGCTTTGGTCCGGGCACATTCCGCTTCACGAATCCGGCGGCGTTGGTCGCCACGCTGCCCCACGTTACGGCGCGCGACCGCGTGCTCGCAGCACTCTCCGCCCCGGCCCTCATCGACAACCGCGCACGCGCTTGCCGCGACCGTGCCGATGGCGCCGCCTGCATGCCTCTCCGCGTCGAGGTGGCGGGAATCGTATTCGACGAGAGCCGCTTCCGGGTCGAAGTCTTCGTGGCCGCGGAACTGATCGCGACACGCGCTGCCGTTTCCGACGATTACCTGCCCGAGCCGGTCGGCAGCCTCGCGGTCAGTCAGGCGCTGGGTCTAACGGTGGCGGGGACGACCGGAGCCTCGGCCCAGCTGTCGCTCACCGACAGTCTGCTGGTCGGCCTTGGTCCGGCCCGCTTGCGCGCCGACCTTGGCTGGCAGACTGACCAGCGCGCCTATGCCGACACCCTTGCGCTGGAACTCGACCGCCGCGAGCACCGCCTCACAGCGGGCCTGCTGTGGGCTCCGGGCACCGAATTCACCGGGCGACGCAAGCTCGTCGGCGTGTCGCTCGCCACCCAGTTCGACACCCGGCTCGACCGCGACCAGATCCAGGGCACCCCGCTTGTCGTCCATCTCGACGAACGCGCGCGGGTCGATGTCTATGTCGGCGGCCGGCTGGTATTGTCCGGGCTGTACGAGGCCGGCAACCAGGCGCTCGACACGTCCGGCATGCCGGAGGGCTCGTACGAGGTCATGCTGCGGATCACCAATGGGCGTGGCGGCGCGCGCGAGGAGCGACGGATGTTCACCCGCAGCCCGGCGCTGCCCCCGCTTGGCCACGATGCGTGGAGCCTCACCGGCGGGGCGCTGGTCGACGAGAGTCGCGGCGGTTTCCCGCTGAGCGCGGTGACTCGCACCCCCTACGTGCAGGCTGGCTGGCTCCACCGCCTGAGCTCGCGCTGGGCACTCGGCCTCGGCCTCGTCGCCACCGACCAACGCCAGATGCTCAACGCGCGCGCCCTGCTCGCGGGGCGCCGGATCGTCGCAAATGCCAACCTCGTCGTTTCTGCCAGAGGCGATTTCGGTGCCTATGCCCGCCTCGGCTCCCAGCCGGGCGGCCGCCTCTCGTTCGAGCTCGACGCGCGCGCGGTCTCCACCCGCGACGGCCGCCCGCTCCTGCCAGATGCGGGCCCGGTGCAGGTGTGGATCGGCCAGCAACCGCAGCTGCTGCGCGCCTCCAGCCACGAGACGGAATTCTCCGGCAACGTTGCCTACCAGCTCGGTCGCACTCGCATAGCGATCGCTGGCAACTGGCGCCGCGCCGATGGCCAGCGGCAGTATGCGATCGGTCCCAGCGCGCACCTGCCCCTGCTGCGCCGCGACACCTTCGAACTGATCGCGCGCGGCGACTACGCCTTCACCGAACGGGGCCGCTCTGGCTACCTCGGGCTGACGCTCACCCTGACCCGCGGCAACAAGATGTTCAGCGCCGAGGGTGGCGCGAGCGGCGCCCCGGGGGACCTGGCCGCCGCCGTGGGCAACCTACGCGCGACGGTGACCGGCGACACCGGCCTTGGCCAGGTGCAGGGCAGCGCCGCGCTCGGCCATGACCAGAATGCCACCTACGCAACAGCCGACCTCCTGCTGCGCGCCGATCGCGGCGAGGCTTCTGCCAGCCTTACCCGGACACTGGGCGGCGACGGCCGGACCCAGTACGCGCTCTCGTTGCGCACCGGGCTTGCCGCCGCCCGCGGCCATGTCGCGCTTGGCCGGCTCGACGGGGGCGAGTCCGGGGTAGTCGCGCGGGTGGATGCGCCAGAGGACGAGCGGTTCGAGCTGCTGGTCAACGACATGCCGCGCGCCTTGCTGCGGGGCGGTCATACGGTAACGATCGACCTGCCGGCCTATCGCTCCTACGATGTTCGACTCCGCGCCGCGGCGGGCTCGATGCTCGGCTACGACGGGGCGGCCCGCCGCGTCACGCTGTTCCCCGGCAACGTCGCCGCCTTTGCATGGCGCACCCGCCCTCAGCTGGCGATCTACGCCCGTCTCGTTTCACCCGATGGCACGCCGCTGGCCGCGGCCGCGCTGACCGCCGGCAGCAACATCGCCGAGACCGGATCCGACGGGGGATTTCTCATGCAACTCGATGCCGAGCGCACGATCACTGCCCGGCTGCTCGACGGAAGCACCTGTGTCACCATCGTTTCTGACACTGCCGAGCGCGAGGGCAAACACGGGTTTGCCGCGCTGCAGGACCTTGTGTGCGCGCGCAAGACGATGACATCTCGTTCAGACAAATTCACGGAGCGTCAACCATGACTCGACTGCCGGCCACGTTCATGCGCAGACGCAGCCTGCGCCCACTGCTTGCCGCGTTCGCCTTAGCGCCGGTCGTCGGCGCGGCGCCTGCCCAGGCCGGGCTGATGTTGAGCAAGGTAATTCTCGACCTTGGTCCCGATACGGCGCCGCGCGACGACATCGAACTGTGGAATGATGGACCCGAGCGGCTCTACGTTGTGGCCGAACCATCTGAGGTCCTTGATCCCGGGCAGGCGACCGAGCTGCGCAAGCCCTCCGCTGATCCGGCGGTGACGGGCTTGCTTGTGACCCCGCAGAAGCTGATCCTCGAGCCAGGCGAACGGAAGCTGGTTCGCGTTGCGGCAGTGACCGAGCGACCCGCCAAGGACCGGATCTATCGCGTCACGATCAAACCGGTGGCGGGTCCCCTAAGTGCAGAACGCAGCGCATTGAAGCTTTTCGTCGGCTACGATGCCCTCGTCATGTTGCGCCCCGCTCAGCCCACGATCGAAGTTGCCGCCACGCGCCGAGGCGACAATCTTGAAATCCACAACCGGGGCAACACCAATGTCGAACTAACTCACGGCAAACAATGCGACACTACCGGCCAGAACTGCCGCGACCTACCCGCCAACCGTCTATATCCTGGAGCAGGTTGGACCGTCAGTACGCCTTACCGAACCCCCGTGACATTTCGCACTGTCGCATATGGCCAGCAAGGCTCTGTGACATTTTGACCCCAGTAAGGAGCCAGAATGTCGGACAAGCCCATTCGGGCGAATCCAGCGCTCGCGTCCTGAGCTTCATTTGCTTCCGAGATCGGCCGGAATCAAAAAACAAAGAGATTTCAGAATGTTAATTTGCGCTTCAACATCCGTCATTCAAGAATCAATCGACTTATACGGAACTTTAAGCATTCGAAGATTACCTGCAATGGGTGCCCTCGAAAGGCGATGATCGATGAAGTCGATGCAGTGGATCCGTGGCGCGCTAGGGCCGCTGTACGCACTCGGACGGGACGAATCCGGCAACGTGGTGCTGATTGCCGCGGCATCTGTCATTCCCTTGCTGGCTTTGGTCGGCGGCGGTCTTGATCTGAGCCGCGCATATATGGCCCGTACGCAGTTGCAGGCGGCGTGTGACGCAGGTGTATTGGCGGGACGGCGCGCGATGAGCACTTCGGGCGATTATGGAGACAGCGAGAAGACCAAAGCCAAGAAGTTGTTCGACTACAATTTCGACGCCAAGACAGTCAACGCGACCGGGATCGATTTCTCTACGGATGCCAACACCAATGGTCAAGTCTACGGCACTGCTAAAGCGACGATCCCTACCGTAGTAATGCGTGCCTTTTCATTCAACACCTTCAACCTGCAAGCTGACTGCATGGCAGAACTACAGATGTCCAACGCCGACATCATGTTCGTACTCGACACGACAGGTTCAATGGGCGGGACGCGGATCGCAGGGCTGCGGGAGGCAGTGAAGGACTTTCATCGCACCATCAACGCTGCAGTGACTGACGATCGGACGCGAATTCGCTACGGGTTCGTCCCGTACTCCATGACCGTCAATGCCAAAAACCTTTTTACTGAGGTCGACTCTCCTCTGCCCAGGTCGTACTTCGTGGACATCGCGCCTTATCAATCACGCGAGGCGCAGTTCAATACGCCCATCCACGTCGGAACAACGAGCGACCTAGGGTCGACGTACGAAACATATCCCAGTTCCATCGACAACAATGATTGCGATGACTACGCTAACAACGCTTTTCCGAAAAAGGGAAAAAATCCAATAACGTCGGGCAGTGCTCCCGGAGCGGTAACGAAGACCACCTACTCGTTACATTCGTGGTCCGGATCTGGAAAGAAAAGGATCTGCACGAGAAAGGTAACGACATCGGAGACTACCTATAAGACCAAGTTCGCATTCACGAACTGGCGTTACAAGGAGGTCGATCTGGACACCTCTCTGTTCAAAACCGGAGACAGCGTCGCAGTCGGTACGGGGATTGACCAGCCGAGTGGGAGTATCGTTGAGGATACGGAATCGTTCACCTATGCCGATCAGGCCGGGTATTACGACATGGTCAGCATGGCGAAGAAGAATGGCAGCGAACTGCACAACGTGGGCCTGACCAACATGACATGGAACGGCTGTATTGAGGAGCGTGACACGGTCGACGACGAAGACTGGAGTCCGATCCCTGACGGTGCGTACGACCTCGATCTTGATCTCGCACCCAACTCGGACGCAACGCGGTGGCGACCGATGTGGAATGGAGTGTCATACTATCGTTCCCATCACCAGCACGTCGATGACACAGACGACTATAGCAATGCCTATTACGCATGCCCCTCGCCGATGATGCTGCTTAGAGAGGTTGAACTTTCGGAGGACCCCACAGCTGTTCCGGCTTGGCTGAGCACCTACCTGACGAATCTGACTCCAACAGGAAACACTTATCACGACATCGGAATGATCTGGGGGGGGCGTCTTTCAAGCCCACGCGGGATCTTCGCTGCCAATGTGAACAAGGATGCGAAGCCTGTCAGCAGGCACCTAATTTTCATGTCCGACGGGCAGATGGAACCATATATCTGGGGCTACAACGCCTACGGTATCGAGGTGCTCTCCAATCGCGTCGCGCCGAAGAATAGTGACACCGATACAGTGAGGGATCGTCACCGGGCCCGCTTCCGCGCCGCCTGCGAGGAGGTGAAATCGCAGGGTACCACCGTCTGGGTCATCGCGTTCGGCACGAGCCTCAATGACGACATGAAGAGCTGTTCGAGCGACGGCCGTGCCTATTACGCAAGCGACACTGCGGCTTTGAAGAACCAATTCAAATACATCGCATCTCAGGTCGCGAACCTTAGGCTGGGGCTTTAGATCATGCGCATAGGTCGGATAGATCTGCTCCTACAAAGGCTTGGCGATGATCGGGCGGGAGCGATGATTGTTGAGTTCGCGCTTGTGACCCCGGTCTTCCTGCTTATGCTGCTCGGGGCCTTCGAGCTAGGCCACGCGACCTATGTGCAGAGCGCGCTTTATGGTGCCCTGCAAGAAGCAGGCCGCGATGCGGGGCTGGAGTCCGGCTCGGCCAATCTGTCGCAGATTGATGCCGCAGTGCTCGAGAAAGTGAAATACCTGACCCCGCAAGGGGCCATCGTCGCCACGCGAAAGAACTACAGCAATTTCGAGGATGTCGGCACTCCCGAAGATTTCATCGATAAGAATGGCAATTTGTCATATGATGCGGGTGAGTGCTTCACAGACGTGAATGGCAACAATATGTGGGATACCGACAGGGGGGGCACTGGCCTTGGGGGCGCAGATGACGTCGTGGCCTACACGGCTGCACTAACTTACAAGCGCATCTTCCCACTCGGCAAACTGCTGGGGTGGAGTGATACAACAACCATTTCCGCAACGACGATCTTGCGCAATCAGCCCTATGGAGATCAGGCCGAACGCTCGGAGGTTCAGGTATGTCCGGCTTGACGCGGCAGTGCCGAGGCATGATCGCCCAACTGACGGCGGCAACTTCCGGCGTCGCAGCCATCGAACTTGCCTATATAGCACCGATCTTCATGATCCTGCTTGGCAGCGGCCTTGAGCTCACGAACTATTCGCTCAACCACATGCGCGTTAGCCAGATCGCCGTATCGCTGGCAGACAACGCCTCCCGGGCGAAAGAAAGCGTCGTTTCGGGCGTTCCGCGTATGCGAGAGGCCGATGTCAACCAAGCGTTTGCAGCAGCCCAGCTGCAGTCCGGCGGGCTTGACGTCAAGGCGAATGGTAAGCTCATCCTGTCGAGCCTCGAAGTGAATGCCCAGGGTGGGCAGTGGATCCACTGGCAGCGCTGCTACGGGGCGGCAAACTATACATCGAGCTACGGAAAGCAGGGAGACGGGCTCACCGGCACCGCCATAAAAGAAATCGGCCCGACTGATCGGAAGGTGTCTGCTGAACCTGGCTTTGCAATTATGTTCGTTGAGGTGGCCTACAACTACAAGCCACTTATGTTTGGCCAGATCCTAAAGGATGCCGTCATCCGCAAGACTGCCGCGATGTATGTGCGAGATCAGCGGGAACTGTCTCAAATATACAATCTCTCGCCCACCGTTTCGGTCAGCGCTTGCAGCTAAATGGCCAGGAGGCAGGCATGAAACCCAAATATGTCCTGGCGGTCGTCCTGCTCGTTCTGGCAGTCGTGGAAGCGCTGATTGGCAGTCGCAACGCTCCCGGTGCATTGACGGAGCTTCAGGCCCGTGCCGAGCAACGCGCCGCCGAAGGCAAGCCTGCCGCCGCCATTGCGCGCGAAAGTATCGCGGCGAGGCGAGTTGCAAATCCGTGGCGCATTGGCCCGGTTGATGACATCGATGACCAGCCCGAAATCGCAGATTACGTCGCCAATTACGGCGACCGGTCCGAGATGCCAACTCCCACCCTGCGGGGCGGTCCTATCAAGTTGGCAGTCGCTGGCATGCCGGTCATGCCGCCAAACACAGCTTTGATTGAGCGGTGATCGGCGACGACATTCAAGGCCAAATCGTCGGATGGCGCTCGGTTACAGCGAGCTTCTACGGCGCGATCTGGCGTGTGATCTGTTGCGATCTGTCGTTGTTCGGAGCCGGCGCTCCATGGCAGTGAGATTGTGCTGCTATTCTTCACTCGGTTGCGCCGCTTCAAATGCCCGTCTGCCTTTCCGCTTCCACAACACCAGCGCCTGTTCACGGTCTTCGCCGCGCAGCTTGGCTGCAACCGTGAGGAATGCGCCGTAGAGCGTGGCGCGATCATCGTCGGCAAGTTCGACGAGCCCGGCCTTCACGACCAGACCACCGAGCTCGATCAGTTGCCGCGTGCGTTCGCGTCGTTGGACCTGCCATTCGCGCATGTCGGTTCGTGCCTTCGCTGCCTCAAGCCGATGCCGCGCCGCCGTCAAGCGGGAGAGTGCCGTCCGGCTGGTCTTGAGTTCCCTCGCCACGCTTGCGTGCCTTGCTCTGAAAGAAGGCGGCGCCGCGCTTGCGCCACGCCTCCTTCCTTTGGGCCTCGTTGGTTTCCGAAATGACGAGCAGCGCACCGGCAAGCGTTTCCGCATCGGTCGCATCGGCCCCGGTGGCGATCACCAGTTCGCCGAGTTGCTGTACGCGGCGTGCTTTCAGTTGCTTGGCCTTGTCGGCGAGCGCCTTCAGTTCCGAATCAAAGTCACGGGGTTTGCGCATCGAAGTTCTCCGTTGAGAGGTGATGCGCTGATGATAATATCGATGCTCGCCCAATGCTGCAGTGTCGTCGAGACGACCTGATACTGAATAGTCCCGAGCAGGATTTTATCATGGGAGGGCGCGCTTATACGTCGTGCCGACGTGGCGCTCATGGCGTAAATGGATTGCCGTCATGGCGATCTTCCACCTCTCCGTTAAAGTCATCAGCCGGTCGAGCGGGCGTAGTGCCGTGGCCGCCGCAGCCTATCGCGGCGCGGAACGGCTGCACGACGAACGGCTCGACCGCGACCATGATTTCACCAACAAGGACGGTGTCGTTCATTCCGAGGTGATGCTGCCGAAAGGCGCGCCGGAGGAATTTGCCGATCGCGAAAAGCTCTGGAACGCGGTCGAGGCCGCCGAGAAGCGCAAGGACGCGCAGCTTGCCCGCGAGGTCGAATTCGCCATTCCGCGCGAGCTGACCAAGGAACTGGGCATCGAACTGGCCCGCGAATTTGTCGAAGCCGAGTTCGTCGCAAAAGGCATGATCGCCGACCTCAATGTCCACTGGGATATTGGCGCGGACGGGCAGCCCAAGCCCCATGCCCATGTCATGCTTACCATGCGCGAGGTCGGCAAGGACGGGTTCGGCGCGAAGGTGCGCGACTGGAACAAGGCCGAGCTGGTTGAGCAATGGCGCGAGCGCTGGGCCGATCACGTCAACCAGCGCCTGGCCGAACTCGATATCGACGCGCGGATCGATCACCGCAGCCTGGAGGCACAGGGCATCTCGCTGGAGCCGCAAGACAAGATCGGTCCCGCCGCATCGCGAATGGGCGTGCGCGGGCTTGAGGCCGAGCGGATCGAGGAACACCGCGCTGTCGCACAGCGCAACGGCGAGCGGATTATCGCCAATCCCGCTGTCGCGCTCGACGCGATCACGCACAGCCAGGCCACCTTCACGAACCGCGACCTTGCCAGGTTCGTGCACCGGCACAGCGACGGGAAGGAGCAGTTCGATAAGGCGATAAGCGCGGTGCGCGGATCATCCGACCTGATCACGCTGGGCAAGGACGGACGCGGCGAAGAGCGGTTCACATCGCGGCAGATGATCGAGACCGAACAGCGGCTTGGTCGCGCATCGGAATTGCTCGCAGAACGTGAGCGGCAGGGCGTCGATCAGCTAGGCAGGGAAGGAGCGCTGGCACGCGCAGCGGAACGCGGCTTGATCCTGTCCGGCGAGCAGCGCGCGGCGTTTGAGCATGTGACCGATAGGCGGGGATTGAGCATTGTCGTCTGCTATGCCGGGGCGGGCAAAAGCGCGATGCTCGGCGTGGCGCGCGAGGCATGGGAAGGCGCTGGCTATACCGTTCGCGGTGCGGCGCTGTCCGGTATTGCCGCCGAGGGACTTGAGCACGGTTCCGGCATCACTTCGCGCACCATCGCCAGCCTTGAACACCAGTGGGGCCAGGGCCGCGAATTGCTCACCGCGCGCGATGTGCTGGTGATCGATGAAGCAGGCATGGTCGGCACGCGCCAGATGGAGCGCGTCCTATCCTATGCCGCCGATGCAGGCGCGAAAGTTGTCCTGGTCGGCGACCCGCAACAGCTCCAGGCCATCGAAGCCGGAGCCGCCTTCCGCGCGATCCACGAACGGCACGGCGGCGTCGAAATCAGCGAAGTACGCCGCCAGCACGACGGCTGGCAGCAGGACGCCACGCGGCACCTTGCTACCGGGCGCACCGGACTTGCCATTCAGGCCTATGGCGAACGCGCCATGGTGCACGCCGCCGAGACGCGGGAAGTGGCGCGCGGCGAACTGATCGAGCGCTGGGATCGCAACCGGCAGGCCAGCCCCGGCGATACCCGCATCATCCTTACCCACACCAATGACGAGGTGCGCGAGCTGAATGAAGCTGCGCGCGGGCGGCTGCGCGACGCGGGCGAACTGGGCATGGACGTGTCGATCAAAGCTGATCGCGGGGAACGCGCGTTCGCATCCGGCGACCGCATCATGTTCCTGCGCAATGAGCGGGGTCTGGGCGTCAAGAATGGCACACTCGGCACCGTCGAGCAGGTGACGCCGCAGCGCATGGCCGTGCGCACCGACGATGGTCGCAGTGTCGCCTTCGATACCAAAGACTATGCGCACATCGATCATGGCTACGCCGCCACGATCCACAAGGCGCAGGGCATGACCGTGGACCGCGCCCATGTGCTAGCGACGCCGGGCATGGACAGCCACGGGGCCTATGTCGGCCTGTCCCGACACCGTGACGGCCTTGCCCTGCATTATGGCCGCGACGACTTCGCCGATCAGTCCAAACTTGTCCGCACGCTCAGCCGCGAGCGCGGTAAGGACATGGCGAGCGACTACAAGCCCGAGCAGCAGTTTGCAGAACGGCGCGGCATCACCTTCCGCGAACGTATCGTGGAGATCGCTCGGCAATTGCCGGAACGGGCGAAGTCGATCTTCGCTGGCTTCCGCCCTCAGGCCAACCGGCTCGAAGTGCTGTCGACCGAACAGGCTGGCCTGTCCGACCAGCGCCGGGCGGTCGAGCGCTATGCGCGTGCCGCTACCGACATTGGGCAGATGCGCGAACAGGGATTGCCGGTCTTGCCCCACCAGCGCGACGCGCTTGAAAAGGCCGGAAAGGCGCTCGACGCGATCCGGCCCCATAGCACAGCCGACCTCGCCAGCGCCTTGCAGCGACAGCCATCGCTGGCCCGCGAGGCCGCCGATGGTCGCAGCCAGGGCGCGATCCGCGCCATGCAGCTCGAAGCCGAAATCCGCATCGATCCCGCGCAGCGCGCCGACCGCTTTGTCAGCGACTGGCAGCGGCTTGGGCAGGCTCGCCAGGTCATGCAGCGGGATGGGGACACCAAGGGCGCGCAGAGCCTCACCAACCGCATGACGGATATGGCGAAGGGGCTGGAGCGCGACGCGCAGGTCGAATCCCTGCTGCGCAGCCGCACTCACGAGCTTGGCATCAAGACAGAACTCGGTCGCGATCTAGCCCGCGACCTTGCCGCCTCCATCTCGATGGAGCGGAGCCGGTCAATCGGCATGAGCCTGTAGGAGAAATACAATGGATAACGACAAGGATGACGTGGAACTGACCCTGGACCTTGAGCCGGAGCCGGAACCCGACCCGGCCACCCCGGATACCGCTGACGATCCCGCCGCCGAGGCTTTCGCCCGCCTTGAAGGCGAGCTGGCCTTGATGCGCCGCGCCGTGCAGCACCTTGCCGCAGAGCGAGCCGACATCGTCATTCCCGACTACGGCGCGACCCTGACCGACATGGTCAAGCGGATTGGCGCGATTGACGGGAGCCTGAAGGGCATGGCTGGTCATCCGGCGATGCAGATGACCCCTGACAGCATCGGCAATCGGATTGCAGCCGCAGCCGAGGCAGCGCGGCGCGGCGATCAGGACAGGATCACTCAGGCCCGGAGCGACTTGAACCACGCGGCCCGAGAGATGCGCAGCGTCACGGCCCATGCTCGCACTGCCGCTGAGCAGCGCCAGCAGCTCCACCAGATGGCAGGCGGGGCCTTTCTGGCAGGCATACTGCTATGGACTTTCGTCCCCGGCACCATTGCCCGTGCCATGCCCGAAAGCTGGCACTGGCCAGAGCGTATGGCGGCGCGGATCGTGGGCGCATCCTCCCGCTGGGACGCAGGCGCACGGATGATGCAAAGCGACAGCCCCGAGGCATGGAATGCACTGGCGCAGGCAGCGGACATCCAGCGCGACAACCGCGATGCCATTGACGCTTGCCGGAAGGCCGCTGCAACCTCGCAGCAGCCAGTGCGATGCAGCGTCAAGATTCAGGTGGAGCGTTAGCCGCCGAAAATTTCTTACCGTCTCAAAAGTCGCGATAGGTCACGCTGGACGGCGGGGCCGACAGTAGGAGTGTCCGGGACGCGGATATGAAATCCGCGGACTTCTCTCCAAGTTGCCCACTACACCCCCAACGGCTTCAGCCGACATTTGCCTTCGAAGTTTTCAGTCGCGCCATGCACAAGAAGACCCGTTTCCCGGTAGCTCCATTCTCCCGGCGCACCTTCGGATGGTTCGAGGAAGTATGATCTTACGGCATCACCGAGGACAAGCGTAACGGGCGGTGAGTTTTCGTCATCAGGAACGTAACCCGAACTGTAAGCAAGTTCCTTAAGCGTTGTCTCATTGCCTTGCGTTTCAATCGAGAGAACACCTACTTCGGCGTTTATATCGTGCGGCCACTTGGTGACGAAAATGAGCGCGACCTGCTTTTCGCTGCTTCCGTGGGAGCTTGTCGAATTTGCTCCGTTCATTGCAATTACCGGGGCATGGACTTGGCAATCAATCTCCGCGACCACTTCGAGCGCCTGCCCGGGCTCCAAGGCAAGCGCTTGCATTCCCACGAGCACTAAAGAAGCGATCACATCATATCTCCTCTCTCTCGCTAGCTTGACTTAACAGGTAGATATCCGCAACTTGGTCGCGTCTGGAATGGTCGCTTTTGCCCTCGAAAGCGCGAGAGCTGACCCGAGTAAATTTTTCCACGCTGCTAATCAGGTAGAACCGCCAGGTTCATTCGGCCCTGCCATGTCATAACACTCGCCCGCATAGGCGACCATCAGTATCACCCGCGCGCCCGGTCGGCCTGATGTGTCGAGTCAAGTTGTCTGGCGATAGATTGAATGGCGGCGCTAATGGGCATGCCCGCCGTCCCAACAAGGGCCAGCGCAGGCCATAACGCCCCGCACAAAATGTGGGAACAAATGTGGTTTCAATTTTTTAGGAAAGTCATTTTATCCACTGAAAACAAAGCGATAAATGACTTGAATGGTAGCGGAGGAGGGACTCGAACCCCCGACACGCGGATTATGATTCCAATCCTGAGTACTGAAAAAGCTCAATAAATTTCCCAAATACGTGGTTTTAGCCCCATGAAAACCTGCGGTGGTTAAGCAAATCTCCCAAATGCTTTGAGCCTCAGTCAGATCTTATTGGTTATGCGCATGTCGATCTTGAGCCTGTGCTTGGCGCGGCCAATGCGATCGGAGAAGTGGTCAACCGGGCGCTTTATCCTTGAGCGCAGGAGGCGGTTGTCCGTAAGCCATCCAGCAAATCTCAGGCGAAGCGTGCAGCACCGAAAGCTTCGTGCAGCAAGGCGCGTCGTCGGACCAAGACCAAGTCGGACGTCATCATCATTGCGTAGCCCTGGCAGGAACCGAACTGGTGGCAAAATAGCAATTCTGTAATGAGTTGCGGACATCCCCCCGAGAGCGCACGTGCAATGAAGCCAATAACCACCTGACACAACTCCGCGTTGTGTACGACGCAGATGTGTTCGTCTGTGGGATAAATACGTGAATGCTATCCTACAACATCCGCTGAGGAGGCGCTGCCAACTTTGCTTCCCCTGCACTGTTCCTGATCGGCGGTCTCGAAGCCAGATGAGGGGTGCGCTGTCGAGTAGATTGCGGGGACTTCCGAATTACGCCACGAAGCTCCGGTCGAAATCAACTGATGGCGCCGATTTCCTTCAGCTCCAAGATGCGCTCCCATGAAATGCTCAGATCTTCGTTCAACACCATTTCGGTATGCGCACCTAATTCTGGCGCCGGTGCAAGTTCGGGTGCCCTTTCATCAAACATTACCGGAGAGGTAACCAGGTTGATGTTGCGCCCCTCGCCATAGTCGACAGACTGAACATAGCCGTTGGCCAGAGCCTGGGGATCGGAATTGAGCGCTATTACCGGTTCGACGACCACCCATTGCCCTTCCTGTCGCGAAAGAATCTCGACCCAGTGGCTCAAGGGATGGCTTGCAAAAATCCTGTCAAGCTCAAGGATGCATTCCCGGTTGTGCCGGTTGCGTTCTGCCAAGGTTGCAAACCGTCTGTCTTCTGCCAAGTCGTCGCGACCAAGCAGGCGGCACAATTCCGCCCAGTAGCGGTCGCCCAGCAGCATGAAGAGTGCGATGAAGCGATTGTCGCTCGTCCGATAATGATTGGTCAGTGGGCTGGCGGCAGTCGCGTGATTGGCGTTCTTGAGCATTTCCACGCCTTTCAAGTTCGCCCCGATCAAACCGGTCTGCATTGCCCATGCGCCGCTTGAAAGCAGTGAGCAATCGACGGTGGCAGCTTCGCCCGTCCGTTCCCGATGGAACAGGGCTCCTACTATTCCTCCAGCCAAAGCCATACCGGTCTGGGCATCTCCGAAGGCAGGCGCCGGTATATTCACCAAGTCAGCGTCAGCACTGGACATTGCGGCCAATCCAGCACCCGTGCGATGCCAATAAGACAGTCCGTCGAACCCGCCTTTAGACGCCTCGGGTCCTTTTGGGCCATAGGCGGAGCCGCGGCCATAGATGCATTGGGGATTGATCCTCTGAATGTCGGCTACATCAATCCCCAGCTTGGCACGTGAACGCGGCAGAAGGTTGGTAAGGAAAACGTCAGCCTCGCGGACCAGGGCAGCCAGGATATCGCGCGCCTCCTGCTTGGTCAGGTCGAGACCGACCGACCTTTTCCCCCGGTTGAAGGCTTCCCAGGCAAAGGTGAAGCCGTTGATCCCCGGCTCCACGCCCCAGGACGTCGTCGAGCGCAACATGTCGCCGCGCTCTGCGTGTTCGATCTTTATCACGTCGGCGCCCCAGTCCGCCAGGACGGCGGCCGCGGCGGGCACCATCGCGTATTCGGCGACCTCGATGACGCGAATGCCTGCCAGAACGTTGGTCACAGTCATCCTTCCTGTTTCCCGACCGGCCGAAATTGTGAGCTGGCAGAGGTGGGATCAACGGTGATTATCTTTTCGAAATCGGTTATCGCACGTGATCGTGATCGTGACGAGCGCCTCGTGAACCTTGGGGCCAAGGCTCGCTTGGCGCGACCAATTTTTTCCTTTCTGGCCCACCCCGAACCTGCAAGGACTGCTCTCGGAGGGCTACTTGGCGTACTTACTGAATTCAGGCTTCCGTTTTTCGATGAAGGCGTTCTTGCCTTCGACCGCTTCCTCGGTGTCGTAGTACAAGGCAAGGGCGGACGTCGCGAAGTTGCCGAGAGCGCGGAACTGCTCGGTGGCGCAGTTGAATGATTGCTTTGCGAGCTTGATTGCGGTGGGGCTCTTGTCGGCAATTTCCATCGCCCAGGCCCGAGCTTGGTTCATCAGTTCCTCGTGCGGATAGACAGCGTTGACCAAGCCCATTTCGAGGGCCTGATCGGCCGTGTACTGACGGCACATGTACCAGATCTCACGGGCCTTCTTTTCGCCGACGACGTGGGTCAGATAGGCTGTGCCGAAGCCGGGGTCGACGCTGCCGACCTTTGGCCCGACCTGGCCGAACTTTGCCTTGTCCGAAGCCAGAGTCAGATCGCAGAGCACGTGCAGGACATGGCCGCCACCAATGGCATAGCCGTTGACCGCTGCAATTACCGGCTTGGGAATGTCACGGATTACAGAGTGCAGCGCATCCATGTCGATGCCGGTCGCCAGGCGAGCCGGACGCACGCTCTTGTATCCGCCTTCCGCACGCTTTGACTGGTCCCCGCCGGTGCAAAAAGCACGATCGCCGGCCCCGGTCAGGATCACGGCGGCGATAGCGCGGTCGGCCCAGGCGTCGAGGAAGGCCTCGACCATCTCGTCCACCGTCTCGCGCGTGAACGCGTTCATCTTTTCGGGACGATTGATCGTGATTGTCGCGACGGGCCCGGTCTTGTCATAGATGATGTCTTCAAAGTTCACTTGGATAACCTCTCAGGATGGCGCGGAGCCCGTGCAGCACGATTGCAGTCAAAAGTTTCTGCGGCTGGGTGCGTTGCTTAAGCGTCACACTATGCTGATATCAAGGATACATAGCCGTCGTTGCCCGAAATCACTCATGCGCGCCACTTCGCCATAAGGCTTCGCTCCAAAGCTCTGCGTTTGAAACTTGGCACAGTGTTTGCTTTGGGAAAACTTGGCGTCGATGAGCCTAGACGAAATTGGTGGTACCGAGCATCCGTTAACCAGGCCAGGCCTGCGGGATGTAATTGTGCGAATTGAGGATCGGGTTCACTAGGCGCACGTCCTTTCGCAATTGATGCACTGGGAGGGGGAGGCGGACAATGAACCCATTTCACGGAAAGACTGCCTTCGTATCCGGTGCGTCCAGCGGGATCGGTCGGGCAATCGCCGAGGAATTTGGCCGGCGGGGACTTCAGGTCGTTCTTGCCAGCCGGCAGCTTGCCGATGTCGAGAGGGTTGCGGCGGGAATTCCGGGCGCGTCGGCCGTGCAACTCGACGTTCGCGACGAAGCCAACTGGATTGCGGCGCTGGACACAGCTGAATCCCGGCACGGCCCGCTGGCCGTGATGGTGAGTAATGCGGGTGTATCCGGCAGCGTCCTGCCCTTGAGCGAAACGCCGTCGGCGCTGTGGGAGTGGTCACGCGGGGTCAACCTCGACGGCGCGTTCTACGGCCTCTCTCATGGGGCTCGCCGGATCCTGGCCTCGGGGCAGCCGGGGCACGTCATCGCCACCTCGTCGATGGCCATCTTCGCGCCGCCGGCGGGGTCGGCCATCTATATCGCAACCAAGTCGGCGATCGTCGGAATATGCGAATGCCTGCGCGCCGAGATGGCTGATCATCCGGTCAAGGTCTCAGTGATCATGCCAGCATCGGTGAAGAGCAACCTCATCGACGGAAATGCCGCGCGCGCGCCCGAAAGCTATCCGAGTCGCGACATGGCAGCGCAGGCCGCCGCAATCCGAAACGGCAAGGATCCCAAGGTGGTTGCAGGACAAACCGCCGACGCGCTGGGGACCGACGAGTTCTGGATCTTCACCCATCCCGAGCTCGAACACCGCATAGATAGCCGCAATGCGGAAATGAAGGCCGCACTGGACAAGGCCAGAGGCACCTAGGGAATGGTGTGCCCTCAGCGGCGACGCCACTGCTGCCCGATGACGCGCCTGCGCAGCGCCTCCTGGCGCTCGTCCGCCGTCACTCGCGCCGTATCGGCGGGGAGGGACCGCTCGAGCTGATCGAGCCGTACCACTTTCGGCGTGACGACCGGCGCGGACGAGGCGAACCAGCGGAAGCGGATCTGAACGCGGTCAAGCCCCAGCGTATCGAGCCAGTTCGCCGCACCGGTATCCCTGGCACTGACGACGATCCGGACGACCCCGTCGGGATCGGGGACCGCGGTGTGGCCGTTGACGCTGGTCTGGGCATACATCCCGTCCAGCGCGCTGTAGGCATAGTCCATCAGCTGGACGCTCCAGTAGGTGCAGCCCTGGGGGATGGTGCATTCCGCGATCCAGGCCTCGTCCTCGCCCAGCTGGATCACGCCGTGGGTATAGGCTTGCCCGGCAATACCGGCGCTGCCGAAGCTGTCCGAGACATCAGCGAACCGGTTCACCTCGACGCCTTCGATCTGTTCGTTCATCACGCTCAGCATGGCAAGGATGTCGTCGCGGGTGGCCTCGGCGGCGAAGACGAGGTTCGCGGCATAGTCAGCAGCCGCCATCTGCTGCTTCGCGATCGGCCTGTCGAGCCGCATGATCGACAGCTGGCCATCCACTTCGTTCAGCCAGTCATAGGACACGTGCCGCACCCAGACGAAAGAGTCGTCCCGCGAGCGGTCGAGCTGCAGCCAGGCGCCCGAGTACCCGTCCGGCCGTTCCGGGCTGAGGATGACCTCGAAGGTGCCGTCCGCGGCAATATCGCAGTCATCCACGTTGAGATCGCCGAGCATCTTGTGGCGCTTGTGATCGCCTATGCCCAGGGTGCCTGCGCCGACCTGCAGGTACATCAACCTGGTCGTCCCGCGCCGGCCAAAGATGCGATAGGTGCCGCTGCCGCGAATATAGGCCACTTCGTAGGTGTTGTCCGCGTTGCAGTTGAAGCGGCGCATCTCGTGGTTGAGCAGCGTCAGCCAGCGGGGATGGTCCCGATCGACGCTGGCGAGGGATTGCAGTTCGGCGATCAGCGCCCAGGTCATTGCCTGAGTGACGTGGCTTTGCTCGGCTGCCGATCGGCCCGGGCTCGCAACGCGGTAGACCTCGGCCCCGCCCGTGGACAGCGTGTCAATGAAGGCGCTCCACTGTGCCTGCCCACGGGCCTCATCCTGTGGCATCCGTCTCTCCTTGATCGTACTGTAACAATCGCTGCCGGCCGCCTGGCAGGCTGCGCCATCCTTGCCTCTGGGCCGGCGTTCCGCTCAGCCCCGATTGATGAACCGGCGGATGTATTCGCTGAAATACTGATCGATCACGCGGTCGGTCAGGCCGAAATCGGCGAGCGAATATTTGTGCGCGCCGTGCTTGCCCTGCTCGTTGGCGTTCTCCCATCCGATCATCAGCTGCTCCGATTCCGGCGCCAGAACATGGCCGGCCCGCTCGTACAGTTCGCGGAAGGCGGGCATCGGATTGCTGCGGATCTGCTCATATTGCACGTCCATGATCCGATCGCCCAACCGGTACTTGTCGCGGATCGCCATGTAGCGGTGCGCATAGCGCGAGAACCGGTCGACCACGGTGTGCGCAATGTCACGGGCCTCGATCTCGGCGAAATAGGGGCGCGAGAATTCCGTGCCGAGTTTCAGCAGCGAGGGAATCGATACGTGCGGATCGCGGTGGACGTGCAGGAACGTGGCCTTGGGGTGCGCCTCCAGAAAGTCGTGCACGGAGTTGAGCAGCGATTCGTTCTTGAACAGCCAGCGCCTGCCCTTGCGCCCGCCCTGCTGCCACTGAAGGTAGCGGTAGAGGTCGGCCGCGTATTCGTGATTGTCGCGGTCCGAGGGGTAGGCGCGGTCGATCAGGTAGTGATAGTAGGCCGGTGAGGGGGGGCGCCAGCTGCTCCAGAAATTGTCGTTGAACGTCAGGCCGAGCAGCCAGAGATCGGACTGCACTTCCTCCTCGCCGTAATGGTGGCCGGCGCGCAGTTCGGGGTTGCTGTCATTGGCCGGGATAAGCGGATCGTCGGCGCGCGCTGCGGCGATGCGCGGATCGCGCCCCTGGCCATCCCAATCGGGAAACGGCGCGGGATTGACCAGTTGCCACATGAACGTCTTGAGCAGGTTCGGATCGGCTCCGAGCATGCGGTGGGTCTTGGTGGTGCCGGACCGGGGCATGCCGAGGATAACGATCGGATCGCTGACGTCCTCCTCGCGGATTTCCGGATGGGCCTTGAGGTCGGCTTCGAAGCGGGCGCGGTTGACCAGTTGCCGAACGATGGCGCCGCGTAGGAGGCGGAGACCTTCGTGGTCGACCTGCACGTCCTGGATGTAGCATTCGGTCATCCGGCGCAGAGCGAAGATGAAGCGCTCGTCGCCGAAGTCGGTCAGTCCGGACATTTGCCGCGCTTCGGCAAGCAGCAGATCGGCATCCAGGGCGCTGGACATTTCGACATGGGTAACAAGCATACGGGCATTCTCCCTGTTCGAGTTATTTGAGCGCGGCATGGCGTCTAGGCAGACGCCACCGCAGGATCTCCCACCTGCCGGTCCTGCGGCCCAGCCGCATTGCGCATTGTCATCAATGTTGCGATGATCACGAGGGGCCAGGTAACAAGTGCTGTCACGGCGAGCCCCAGGCGCAGACTGTCGGCATCACGGCTCAGCATCGCTCCGATTTCCACCGCCAGCATCGGGCCGAGCCCATAGCCAAGCACGGAGATGATCAGGAAATTGATGGTGACCATGCGTGCCCGCATCTGCGCCGGGACGTAGTATTGCACCGAAATAGGCGTCAGCACGTTGAAGCCAGTGGACATGAACATGGCGATGCCGAACGAGGCGAGTTGCAAGGTGAGACTGTGCGACAGCAGCCCGAGAGCATTGATGGGGGCCGTCAGTATCGCAGGCAGGATAAAGGTTCGGATAATCCCCTTGATCGGATCGCGTCGCTGCATGTGCGTGGACACCCACTGCCAGAAGAAGTTCCCGAGCAGGCCTCCCGGGACTCCCACCATGCCGATGAGATAGCCGGCGTTCGCTGCACTCAGGCCATGTTCGCGGATCAGGACCGTTGGCAGCCAGATCGCGATCGCCAGGCTGTAGGTGCAGTTGATTCCGGTCAGGCTGAGCAGGGGGCCAAGGAAGCCGCGCCGGGATTTGAGGTGGCCGAGCAGCACCGACATTCCCACGTCGTTCTTGCCTTTCGTGGCGGCGTGCGCGTGCGGCGGGACCTTGGCGGTCAGCGCGTAGATCAGCGCCAGGGCAAGGCCCGGCAGTCCGACCAGGACCAGTGCGATCTGCCAGGTTTCAAAATTCGAGCCCGGTGCCAATGACCCGGCAAGGCTGATCGCCGCGGCTCCGGCGGCATAGGAGCCGATGGTCATGAAACTGCCGACCGAAGTGAACGCCGCAACCGGAAGGCCCCGACGTTCCGTGGGAAACAGGTCTGCAATAAGCGAGATTGCAGTCGGCATGAGTACGGCTTCGCCCAGTGCAACCCCGCTCCTCAGCAGAAGCAAAGTCCAGTAGTCGGTGGCGAAAGCGCTCACGATCGTCGCCGCGCTCCACAAGACGATCCCGCAGGAGGCTACGATCCGGCGATTGCGCGTATCGACAAAGTGGCCGAGGAATAGTCCGCCGACAGCGTACATTATGGCGAAGCCCAGCCCCAGGAGCAGGGCCATCTGCCGGTCATCGAGACCAAGCGACTGCGAGACCGGCTGGGCAAGCAAGGCGAGGATGTTGCGGTCGATCATCGACACCGCGTAGAGCAAGCAGAGGATCAGCACCGTGTACCAGGCATGGGCGTAGGAAACCGATCTCGTGGCGGATCGCGCCGAGCCGCTGACAATTTTCTGGGTGTTTTGTGACATGCCCTCTCTCCTTGAAACCTGTGATTTGTCTCGCGAGCGCGGCGGCTCGCCCCTTCGTCTATGCTGTCACCCTGCTTCGTTGCGCCACCGCTCCAGGCGCGCGGCCACCAGCGGAAGGGAATCGACACCGAAATACATGTCGGTGCCGTTGAGGTAGGTCGTCGGCACGCCAAAGGCGCCGCGCGCGATGGCCTCGTTAACCTTGTCTCGCAAGGCGTCCTTGGCGTCTTGCTGGGCGATGCGCGCCATCAGCCATTCGCCATCCACGCCAGTCTCGCGACAGATGTCGAGCAACACAGCATCTTCCGACAAGGGGAGTTCCTTGGCGAAATATGCCTGAAAGCAGGCCCTGGCGAACGGGATCAGTTGGCCGATTGGCTGGAGAACCAGGCAAGCCCGCATGGCCTTGACGCTGCTGACCGGGTGGCCTTTCGGCGGGAATTTGATCTCGATGCCGGTGATGTCCGCCCAGTCCTGCATGACCTTGGAATGATAATCGACCTTGCGAGGCGGAAGTTTGTCTTTGAATTTGTTGAATTCGATCTCGGGGTTCACCGCATTGAAGATTCCGCCGGTCAGAACAGGGTGCCATTCGACTGGCAGCCCAAAGCTTTCCGCGAGTGGCATGATCCGCTCGAAGGCAAGGTAGCTCCAGGGGCTGGAGCAATCGAAGAACATCTCGATCTTCATGACAGTTTTCTTCTCAGGCTGGGACTGACGGAACGTGAGGTGGAGATGTTGCGCATCGCGGCGACGCCGCCAGCTGCGGTGATCCCTCTTTGCACCGCCGGACGGCTACGAACGTCGGCGAACCAGATCTTCAATGCCGGAAAGTCTTCCAAAGTCAGGCCTTGCGCCTTGTGAGTCATGATCCACGGAAAGCAGGCCATGTCGGCTATGGAATAGGCATTCCCGGCAACATAGGTGCCAGTGCGCGCCAATTGGGCATCGAGTACGGCATAGAGGCGACGGACTTCCGTGCCGTAACGCTCGATGGCGTAAGGAATCCTTTCGGTCGCGTACAGCAGGAAGTGGCCGTTCTGGCCTGCCATTGGGCCGAGACCGGCCACCTGCCAGATAAGCCACTGGATGACGGCATATCGGTCTGTCTGCGGGTCACCGAGGAACTGGCCGCTCTGCTCGGCGAGGTATAGGAGGATCGCGGCGCTTTCGAACAGGGTCACGATCTTGCCCGAAGGTGCGCGGCTATCGACCAGGGCCGGTATCTTGCGGTTGGGGCTTGCTTCCAGAAAGCCTGCCGGCAGCTCTTCTCCAAGGTGAACTGGAATTAGCCTGTACGGGATGGCCATCTCCTCGAGGCAGATCGTGATCTTCCATCCATTGGGAGTGGGTGCGTAAAAAACCGCAAGGTTCGCCGGGCCGTCGCTCATGGCGCTTGCATCGTTGCAACGAGACGGCGGGTGACAGGGTAGCCGCTGTCTTCAGGAATGCAGATCCACTCGTCGCCATTTTCATCTGCTTCCAGACGCGGCGAAATCGGAAGGCAAGTAACATTGGCGAGGTGTCCAACAGCCAGTTCGAACTCGGGATAGGCAGCCAGCCGTTCGAGGTTGCACAGTGTCGGGAATATGACCTTTGCGGTGCCTGCCTCCGCTTCGGCGATTGCTTCCCTGGCATGGATCCACCGAGCGTGGCCTACCTCGTCCAAATCGGCAATCAGTGTTTGATCTCCTTCATGTCTCGCGATGTAGAACCGGGTGTCGAAGCGGCGGTGGGATTGGAACCTGGGATGCCATTTCGCCCAGGGAACCAATACCGAAAGGTCTAGCCTGACACCTGACTCGGTCAGAAGGGTGCTGAACGCGGTCTTGTTCTTCAGGGCCGCCTGCATCGCGCGAGCGTTCAGTTCGGGCGAGAAACCGACGATTACGCCGACTTCCTCCAGCATCTCGCGAATGGCGGTGACGCGGTGCGCCAGTTCCAGGGGATTGTCCAAGGTGACATCGACGAGGTTCTCGTTACTGGCGATCTTGACGTCGTCTTCGTCGACCCTTCCCCCGGGGAAGACAAGCGCATTGGGAGCAAATCGCATTTGCGCCGTGCGCTGGATCATCAGGTGATGCGCCGCTCCCTCGTTATGATGCGAAAACAGGATGAGCGTGGCTGCCGGAATGCCTGGCCCCATGTCTTCCGTGCCATCATCACTGCCCATCCTGTTTCTCCCGGGTGCATCTTGAACGGTGCGTCCCCGTGGGGATAAAGCAAGCGACCTAATCCTGCGCACGCGAATAGCATTGCGAAGGGCCAATGCGTGCAACTTCCACATTTGTGTTGGTTTGATGGCAGCTAAAACGGCGCAGAGCTTTTTTCTTTTCTGCGAGGGCTGACGCCCTAGAACCGGACAGGGTCACGGAGGAAACAAGATGCTTAATACCGAGGCGCGGCAGGGCTTTGATGAAAGCCACGAACAGTTTCGCGACACTGTGCGCAAGTTTCTTGCAAAGGAGGCGGAGCCTCATCTCGACAAGTGGGAGCATGAAGGGATTACCAGCGCGCAGTTCTGGCGCGCGGCCGGCGAAGCGGGACTGCTGTGTACAAGCATGCCCGAAACCTACGGTGGCGTTGGGCTCGATATCTCCTACGATCTCGTCCTGCTCGAAGAGATTGGTTATCTCAACTGCCCTGTGGGAGTCAGTCTGCAGTCGCTGATCACCGCCCCCTATCTGCTGAATTATGGTTCGGATGAGCTCAAGGCGCGTTACCTGCCGGGAATGATACGCGGCGAAATCATCACCGCGCTAGGCATGACCGAGCCGGGCGGCGGTTCGGACGTAAAAAACCTGCGCACCACGGCGCGCCGTGACGGCGATCACTACGTGGTCAATGGCAGCAAGCTCTATATTTCCAACGGCCTCCTGTCGAACCTCGTATTCCTGGCCGCAAGGACGGGTGGTGAGGGTGCGCGGGGGGTGTCGCTGTTGCTGGTCGAAACGGACTCCCCCGGATTCGAGCGAGGGCGCAACCTCGACAAGATCGGTCTGCACGGCGCAGACACATCCGAGCTGTTCTTCAACGATGTCCGGGTGCCGGTGAGCAACCTTCTCGGTGAGGAGGGTCAGGGCTTCCGCTACATGATGTCCGAACTCGGACAGGAAAGACTGTCACTCTCGGCCATCTCCCAGGCACAGGCACAACGCGCGTTCGACGAAGCGGTAAAGTTCGTAAAGGAGCGCAAGGCCTTCGGGCAGCCGGTCATCGAGTTCCAGAACACCCGGTTCATGCTGGCCGACATGGCGGCCCGGCTGCAAGCCGGCTGGGCACACCTGGACTGGGCCCGCAACCGGCACTTGCAGGGCCTGCTGACATCGGAAGAAGCCGCGGCTTCCAAGTTGTGGCATTCCGAGAACGTCTGGCACATCGTGGATGCGGCGCTGCAGCTCCACGGCGGGGCCGGCTACATGAACGAATACCCGATCGCCCGGCTTTGGCGCGACACGCGGATTCATCGCATTCACGGCGGGACCTCGGAAATCATGAAGGAAGTGATCAGCCGCAGGATCTGACGCGCCTAGAGTTACCGCACCCTGCCGGCACCGGGAAAGGATAAGCGAATGACCGCCTTCATCGACGTCCACTCGCACGTTTCGCCACTTAATTTTCCGGACGCCCCCAACGCCGCGGTGGCGCCGCGATGGCCGTGCATGCAGTGCCAGTCATCGGTCGAAGGGACCCTGATGATCGGCGAGACACCCTTTCGGGCTCTGGACGCCCGCTCGTGGGATGTGGCGCGGCGGATCGAGGACATGGATGCCGAAGGTGTCACTATGCAGGTCCTCTCGCCGATGCCGGAATTGCTGTCCTATTGGCTCGACCTACCCGATGCGCAGATCCTGTGTGACGCCTCGAACCATCAGATCGCCAGCATGGTCAGTGCCGCTCCGACGCGGTTTCGCGGGCTCGGCTCGGTCCCGCTGCAGGACCCTGAGGTGGCAGCCCGGATGCTACCGCGACTGAAGACGGAATTCGGCCTAAAGGGCGTGGAGATCGGCAGCAACATCAACGGCAAGCTGCTGGGCTACCCCGAGTTCGACCCGTTCTGGCAAGCTGCCGAGGCCGAAGGCATGGCGATCTTCGTTCACGCGCTGCATCCGGTTGCGGCCAAGGGGCTGGCTGCGCCGCACGTCAACTTTACCGGTTTCGCCCTGTTTCCGGTCGACACCGGCATGACCGCGGCCTCGATCATCCTCGGGGGAGTGCTGGACCGGTTTCCGCGTTTGCGGATCGGCCTAAGCCATGGCGGCGGCACCCTGGGTGCGACGATAGGGCGGTTGCAACTCGCTTGGTCGCCGGGAACGGGCACTTCGCCGACCGAACAGGCGCGCCGCTTCTTCTACGATACCAACGTGTATGATGGGGAATACCTGACCTACCTTGCTACGCGAATGGCGCCTGGTCAGGTCTTCGGTGGGACTGATTACCCCTACCAGATCATGCAGAAGGATCCGGCCCGGTGGATCCGCTCGCTCAACCTTCCCGCGGAGGTTGAGCAAAGCATCTGCTTAGGGGCGGCCGGGCGGTTTCTGGACGAAAAATTCTGACTAGGTATTAGTCGCAACTCTTCAGATCGTCGTTTTGTCCGTAATCCAGCGATCCAGCATGACCTCGCCGGCCTCGTCGGGCCCTATCGCGCCGGGTGTGCGCGAGAACCGCGGCGCGGGAGCCTGTTGCACAATGCCGTGGTGCAGGGTGTAGCCGATTCGCTCCGCGATCTGCGGATGAGACGGGGCCTCCATGAATTCCAGCACCGGAGCGCTGCAGGCGTCCGAGTCCTGCAGTATTGCCGTCCATTCATCGCGGGTTCGCGTCAGGAATATCGCCGCCATGGCGGCAGACCGCTCGGGCCAGAATGACGGTTCATACTGGTTCTCCACCCACTCCAGCGGCGCACCTATCCGTTCGAGCAAGGCGCGATAGAATTGCGGTTCAACCGCTGCAACGGCGAATTCCCTGCCGTCCTTGCACAGGTAGGCACGATAGTAGTTCGATGCGCCTGCCAACGTGTTTTTACCACGTTCCAGGGACAGACTACCAGTCGGCACGTGCCCGACCGCGCCGGCGAGCAAGGCCGCGACGCCATCGATGATTGCTGCATCGACGACCTGCCCAAGGCCCGATCGCTCCCGCTCCCACAAGGCGGCGAGGATGCCCAGGACGAGAAACATCGAGCCGCCGCCCATGTCGGCGAGCAGGTTCATCGGTGGTACCGGCAATTCGCCAGGACGGGCGAATGTATGGAGCGCGCCGGTGATGGCGAGGTAAGTGAGGTCATGCCCGGCTCGCAGCGCAAGTGGCCCGTCCTGACCCCAACCGGTCATGCGCGCATAAATAAGGCGGGGATTGGCAGCCATGGCTTGGTCCGGACCGAGGCCAAGTCGTTCCATGACCCCGGGACGGTTGCCTTCGATCAGGATATCGGCGTGCCGGATGATTTCGAGCGCCCTGGCCGCACTGCCGGGCTGCCGCAGGTCGAGGACGAGCTTCCCCCGGCCTCGTTCGGTAACGGGATTGATCGTGAACTCCGCCGGATTGGGCCGTTCGATCCGCAGAACATCGGCCCCGAGGTCGGACAAAAGCATGGCGCCATGTGGGCCTGGGCCCATTCCAGCAAATTCAACACACCGCAATCCTGCAAGAGGTCCGTTCCGCTGTGCCTGTTCGCCCATTTTCCGCTCTCCCTTTTCGCATTTGCCCGCCTGAGCGGTAATGGCCACCGCGCCAGGTGAAAATTGTTCGCGCTGGATGGAGTGTCAATCAAGCAACGCCATCCGCCCCGAATTCTCGGACTCTTGGAATAGACAGGCCGCCCTCACCGCGATCCTGTCCGGCCGCGTTTGCAGATCAATAGTGGATTGCGCCGATGCGCCCACCACCTGCGGCGATCGCGTCGCCGGTTATCGCCACACTCTTGGGCGAGGCGAGGAAGGTGACGACGTACGCGATCTCCGTGGCATCCACCAGTCTCCCGATGGTGACCGTGGCTGCCATCTGCTTCTCTGCCTCGGCCAGTGTGCAATTGCTGGCACGGGCGAGGGCTTCCACCATCGGGCCGGTGCGCTCGGTCCGGGTCAGGGCCGGGTGGACGACACTGACATTGATGCCGAAAGGCCCCAGTTCGTCGGCCAGGTTCTTCGTCAGCGCGGCGACGCCAACATTGCGGACCGATCCGATAATTGCGACGGCCTCCCGAGCGGCCAGGCCGCTAATATTGATTATGCGTCCCCAACCGTTGGCCTTCATGTGCGGGGCGGCCTCGCGGGCGCAGCGCAAGTAACCCATCACCTTAATGTTGATCTCACTGTAGAAGGTTTCGTCCGTGATCTCCGCCAGCGCGGGCGGACGGACACCGCCAGCTGGCATCGCGGCGGAGTTCACAAGAATGTCGAGCCCGCCGAACGCATCGACCACGCCTGCAACCATTTCCGCCACGGAGGCATCGCTGCCGGTATCGACCGGCACACCGATGATCCTGCCGCCAGATTCATCCTTAAGCGTCGCGACCGCCTGGGCGAGTTTCTCGGGCTTCCTCGATGCGATGGCGACATCCGCCCCTTCCTGTGCCAGCGATCGAGCAATGGCGAAGCCAATGCCGCTGCTGCCGCCGGTCACCAGCGCGCGCTTGCCATTCAGTTCGAGATCCATGCCTGCCTTCCTGCGACGCTTTGTGTTGACGCGAGTTTGCCACCAGCGAGACCCGCCGTGAAGCGGCAATCCCTGGCTGCAGCGAATGGTCTGCGAGCGCCAGCCCACTTGCGGATACATACTGCCCATCCGTTATTCGGACATTGCAGCTCTTCCTGAACTATCGACCTTGAATTCCCATTTCGTTTGTGAAAGCCAGCCGGGCTAGCAGGAAGCGCGGCGGACCGGCCGTGCCTCTTCTCGCAAGGATGCGCGCTATCCGTTGGGAAAGCTTCACGCAAAGAGCCGCATTTCCACTTGCTTTAGGGAGCTTGTATGTCAGGGCCTGAATATTCGGACATCTTGTACGCCGTCGATGCTGGTGTCTGCACCATCACCATAAACCGGCCCAAGCGGCTTAATGCGTTCAACGGCCACACGATCGAAGAACTGCGCGACGCCATCAGCCGCGCTGACGCGGATCGATCGGTCGGCGTAATTGTCCTCACTGGCGGGGGTGAACGCTCCTTCAGCTCTGGCGGCGATGTGGAGTGGGAAGTCGAAGGCGGGCTCAAGGGTCACGACTGGCATCTTGGAGCCGAGATCGTGGACTGCTCCAAGCCCGTCATTGCGCGGGTAAACGGCTATGCGATCGGCGGGGGACACCATCTCGCCTACTTCTGCGACTTCACGATCGCATCGGACAACTCGGTCTTTGGGCAGAATGGTCCGCGTGTCGCATCACCGGCAGGCGGCTATGTGGTGTCGCACCTGGCAAGCATTATTGGCCACAAGCGTGCGAGAGAAATGTGGATGCTGTGCCGGCGCTACACGGCGGCCGAGATGCTCGATTGGGGGCTGGTCAATGCCGTTGTCCCCGCTGACCAGCTCGACGAGGAAGTGCGCAAGTGGGCAGACGAACTCTTGGCCCTGAGCCCAACGGCGCTGAAAACGGTGAAGTCTTCGTTTCGCGACCACATGCTACCTTACATGGGCAAGAACGTGTCCGACGTTGTGGCCGAAGTCGCGCCGGACTTTTTCGAGAGCGGCGAGCAGGAGGAAGGTGGCCGCGCCTTTATCGAAAAGCGCAAGCCAGACTTTTCCGCCTTTCGCTAGGGGCGCGTCTCGATGGCTATTGTCCTGCCCTTGACCTCGCCGGCAAAGGCCGTGGATACCGCGCCGCTGGGCTCTGGCCCGACCGTACCCCCGACGAGCCATTCCTCAGCCATGCCAAACGGTCGCCCGGCATCATAGCCATCATTGCACTTGGCCGAGTTGTCTCCAACCAGAAGCAGTGTCAACTCCGATTCGAAACAGTGTTCACTTAACGCCAGTGCAGCACGTTCCACTGTGATGACAGATAAAGTGCAAGCTCGCTTCACGACATTGAGCGCTCAGGCTAGTGGTTTGTCACGGCCATTGCTCAAGGTGCTGGCTATAGCAAAATCGAGGCGAGCCGAGAAACGGCGGGCAGGGCGGTTGCCTCTATAGAGCAGAATTGCAGCCGCAGAGCTCTGGGCCTCGCCATAACCGGGATTTGAGGGCCTATGGTACTTCCCTATGCCGAATTGATGAACTTGGACTGCGCGTTCGATTGCAGTTGGAGCGAGCGCGACGTGATGATCTATGCGCTGGGGCTCGGGATGCCGTCCGACCCGCTGGACCAGCGGCAGCTCGCCTATGTGTATGAAAAGAAGCTTGCGGTCTTGCCTACGTTCGTATCCACTTTGGTTCTTGGCCGCAGCCCGGTCGCAGTTGCCGGGCTGGACTATGGCAAGGTACTTCATGGCGAGCAGACCGTGACAGTGCACAAGTCCATACCGACGAGCGGGTCAGCCTTTGTCAAGGCGCGGATGGTCGGGGCATGGGACAAGGGGCCGGGCAAGGGAGCTGTCTTCACCGATCGCTCTGACTTGTTCCTGCCGGGGGACAATGAGCCTTTCGCGACCATCGTCAATACGGCTTTCGGACGGGCGGAGGGCGGGTTTGGCGCCCCGGTGGAGGGGCAAGCTTCGCTCCACCCCATTCCACAACGAAAGCCCGACCGAACCGTGAGCTTGCCGACCACGCGACAGCAAGCGCTGATCTATCGGCAATCCGGCGACTTGAATCCATTGCATGTCGATCCGGAGGTGGGGGTGGCTGCGGGTTTCAGGGAGCCCATTCTGCACGGCCTTTGCACCTACGGTATCTGTCAGAGAGCCGTTCTCGGCGAGTACTGCGACTTTGCGCCAGACAGCATTGGTCACTTCGCAGTCCGGTTTACAGGCATCGTTTATCCTGGCGAGACAATCAGAGTGGACATGTGGCAGGAAGGCGAGGTGATCTCCTTTGAAGGTTACGCAATCGAGCGGGGCCAGAAAGTGATCGGCAACGGCATGGCTATCCTGGCGTAACGACGACTTCCTGTACACTGTTCTTCCCCGGACGGGCAGAATGGGGGCATCACATAGGCGTCGGTTTGGCCGCATATTTGCCAGTCGGCATCCTGACGATAAACAGCCGCGGTGCAAAGATCCCACCATCGACCTCTTCTCGCTCTCGCCTTGCGAGCACTTGCCTCAGTGCTGGTCGCGACCATGTTCATGTTGGGCAAGGTCTTGGGGCAGCGCGGCGTAGCCCTGCCCGAGGTGCTGTTCTGGTCCAGGTTCATCACCTTGCCCATGCTGCTTGGCTGGTTGTGGTGGCGTCGAGGCATTTCGCGGCTCGCAACCAAGAGAATCAATTCCCACCTATTTCGAGCCGTTTGCGGAATGGGGAGCATGGCACTGAATTTCGCGGCAGCGAGGATGCTGCACTTGTCAGAGTTCACGATACTGAATTTCACAGCCCCGCTGTTCGCGGTCCTCATCAGCGCTTTGTTCATGCAGGAACACGTTGGTCCCTGGCGCTGGGCGGCGGTAATATGTGGCTTTGTGGGCGTCGTGATAATCGCGCGGCCGGAGGAATCCGCAATTCCGCTGCTTGGGGGGGCGTGCGGATTGCTGGCGGCGCTATCGCTTGCATTGATCAGCTTCCAGATTCGCGATTTGGGAAGAACTGAGGAGCCTATTAGCGCGGTCTTCTGGTACGCTGTTTTTGGCAGTATATTGATGGCTGCAGGCCTGCCATTCGTCGCGCACGCGCACGACCCCGGAACCTGGGCCTTGCTCATCCTAATCGGCGTTGTCTGTGCGTTCAGCCAATGGCTCCTAACAGCTTCGCTGAGGTATGGGACCGTGGCAAGTGTGACCATCATGGACACGACGCAGCTATTGTGGGCTACTATTTATGGCTGGCTGATCTGGAGCCAGCTGCCGCCGCCGACCTTGTGGCTGGGAGCGCCGCTGGTCATCGCCGCGGGTGTCGTAATTGCCTGGCGAGAGCATCGTGTGACAATGCAAGCTCGGAGAAGCGCGCTGCTCGAAGGGGTGACCTAGCTTGGCCCCCAGCTCTTGCCGGGATCATTCTGCCAACCCGGGCCATTTACATGGTTCGTTCAATGCTCGTCAAACATCTGTTTCATGTTAGAAATAACAGAAGGGCGCTATCCTGGGTCGATGTGCCCCGCGAAGGAGCTGAGTTTACCCTATTTATTGCATTGAATTGAATGGAAAATACGTCCATCTGGCATCCGGCGCGG
Source organism: uncultured Novosphingobium sp. (assembly GCA_964630805.1). Classification (GTDB taxonomy): domain Bacteria; phylum Pseudomonadota; class Alphaproteobacteria; order Sphingomonadales; family Sphingomonadaceae; genus Novosphingobium. The sequence continues at coordinate 107,224 of CAZVWP010000001.1, forward strand.
GCCAAGTGTTTCTGCACTATGACATCGAATCGCATTGGCAGGAACGGCGAGTCATCCTAGATAAAACGATCGGATAATAGCAGGCTCCATGTCCACTTTTTGACTGCGGAGATGGTAGCAATTGGAGGCGGATGATTATGGCTGATCAGGCAGGCACAGGACCGCTAGCCGGGGTCAGGGTGCTGGAGATTACTCAAATGGTGGCCGGACCGCTTGCCGGAACCATGCTTGCAGACCTGGGTGCTTCGGTCATCAAGGTGGAGGGCCTGTCGGGCGATCCTTTTCGCAATGTCGAACCGCAGTACAAAAACATGTGTTCACACTTCTTTGCGGTGAATAGGCAAAAGCGCAGCATCCGGATCAATCTCAAGTCAGATGAAGGACGTGCCATTGCGCAGTCGTTGGCCGCCGAATGCGATGTCATGCTGGTTAATTCTCGTCCTGCAGCGATGAAGCGGCTTGGCCTTGACTACGACCAACTGAAGGAAAGCAATGCCGGCCTCATTTACTTGATGATCACCGGGTTCGGTGTGGATGGGCCTTACGCTGATCGTCCTGCTTACGATCAAGTGATCCAATCCCTGACCGGCGCCATGTCGCTCCAGAGTCCGGAAGGGCCTCCGGCCCCGCTGCGCTCCATGTTTGTGGACAAGTTCGCCGGAACGGCAGCCGTAAGCGCTATCAATGCAGCGCTCTTTCATCGTGAGCGCAACGGAGGGAAAGGTCAGTTCATCTCTATACCGTTGATGAAGTCCTTCGCGTTCTTTAGCCTTGTCGATAATCTCCATAATCACTGCTTCATCGAGGGGCATGAGCAGACGCCTGTCATCAACGTCACTCGTCCCTTTCGTACGTCTGATGGCACTTTCATGGGTTATTTCCAAACAGACGAGCAGTTCGCCCACATTTGCCTGGCATTCGGTGTCGAGCACCTGCTTCAAGATGAGCGCTTCACTGATGCTATCAAGCGGGTCCAGAACTACGCGGCACTCTGGCAAGAGCTTGAGAAAGGTTCGCTCAATTTAACTTCGGATGAACTCGAGGCTATGGCGATCCGCGACGGGTTGCCCGTCGGCAAGGTCAAGACTGTCGACGAATTTCTGGACGATCCGCAAGCTCGTCATCTCGAATGCGTCAAGCAGTACGACACAGAGGAATATGGCCCAGTTCGCGTGGCGGGGCATCCGGCGGACTTCGCCGACACACCCGCAAATGTGGCGGGAATTGCGCCTCGGCCAGGCGAGCATACGGATGAAATTCTGCGCGAGCTCGGCCTTGGCGATGAACGCATTGCTTCATTGCATGCGGCTGGCGACGTCCGGTGAGCGCCTGTTAGGCCTTTTGGAGATTTGAAAGGACCAAGACCATGGCTGACATTTTACTATTGGGCATCAGTCACTATCCGCCGTTAATCTGGCCCGACAAGAACATGGCAGGCCTGTTGCAGAAGATGCTGACCAACCCAGGCCTGCCGGAGGAGTTGAAGACCCCTGCCGGCTGGCCGGAAGAAATGCGCAGGGAGTGGGGGGACGACCAAGGCGAGGCCGCCGCGGCCGGTCACCGACAGGAGATGAGGGACTGGACCCGCCAGGCGCGCGAGGCGCTCGACGAGTTCAATCCCGATTTCGTCCTGATCTGGGGCGACGACCAGTACGAGAACTTCAAGGAAGACATCGTTCCGCCCTACTGCATCAATGCCCACCCGGAGTTTCGCTTCCACAATTTCCCCAATAATATCTGGGGTGAGCCAGTTGCAAAGGAGTTCGTGCTGCCCGGCGTGCAGCAGGCGGCGAAGCATCTGGCGAGTGAACTGATCAACGCGGGGTTTGATGCGTCTTATTCCTACAAGCCGTTGCACCATCCCCTGGGTCATGCTTTCACCAATGCGATCTTCTATCTCGATTACGACCGCAAGGGCTTCGATTACCCCATCCTTCCTTTTTCTATCAATTGCTACGGACGGCACGTGCTATGTCAGAAGGGTGGACTGCCAAGCTTTGAAAAGGAGCTTTCGGAAGCGGAACTCGATCCGCCCGCTCCAACGTCGCGGCGGCTGTTCGATATGGGTGCGGAAACGGCGCGAATTTTGTCGGGGTCTCCTTATCGGGTGGCGCTGGTAGCTTCATCCAGCTGGTCGCACGCTTTCCTGACCAAAAAGAACCATTATCTGTGGCCAGACATTCCGGCGGATCGTGCTCTCTACGATGCGCTGGTCAACCGCGATTATGACTACTGGCGCAACTATCCCTCCTCCGCGATCGAGGACAGTGGCCAGCAGGAGATCCTCAATTGGTCCTGCCTCGTCGGCGCCATGAGCGCGCTTGGTCGTGGCGAAGCGGATGTCACGGGCTTTGTCGAGACCTACATCTTTAATTCGTGCAAGGCCTTCCTGGTTTCCAAGCCTTAGGGTGAATTAGCCAAGGAACGTTGGGCGGTCGGGGCAGGGATCGGTTCGGGCTGCCCTGCTGTGCACTACAAGCCTTCACTTGTGCCACTACCGCATATGTAGAACAACTGTACTAGACGAATCGTGCAATTTCGAAGATTATGGCGAGCGAGACCGCGGGTGCGGCCGATGTGTTTCCAAGATGCCGGGCCTGGTTCGGCCCTACCGGGAGAAATCAGATGGACTTCAACCTTCCTGCCGAAGACGACCCACGCCGTAGCGAGGTTCGTCGCTGGTTCGAGGAGAACCCCAACCCCAGCTACGCTCAACTGGCCAAGCGCGGCTACACGGTTCCGCACTGGCCAGCGCCTTGGGGACTGTCGGCAGATCCGGAACTGCAGCTGATCATCGAGGAAGAGATCGAACGTGCGGGCATTATCCATCCAACAACCGTCAACCCGATTGCAGTCAATCAGTGCGGTCAGTCGCTGCTCGCTTATGGCACTGAAGAGCTGCGGCAGCGGTTCCTACCGCCGGGTCTTGCCTGCGAGGAAAAGTGGACCATGCTCTTTTCCGAACCGTCTGGCGGCTCGGATCTAGGTGCCCTTCGCACTCAAGCACGCCGTGACGGTGACGATTACATCATCAACGGCCAGAAGATCTGGAATTCACTGGCGCACAAGGCCCAGGTCGGCGTGATCATCGTTCGGACCGATCCCACCGTTCCGAAGCACCACGGCCTTTCGATGTTCATTTTCGAGATGGACACGCCGGGTGTGGAAGTGCGCCCGATCCTCGACATGACGGGGCACGAGCCAGAATACAATGAGGTCTTCCTGACCGACGTGCGCGTCCCGGCCAGCCAGATGCTTGGCGCAGAAGGCATGGGCTGGCGTATCGTGCTGGAACAGCTTCAGACCGAGCGGATGGGCATGACCAATCCGGGCGCGGTCTGGGGCTTTGGGCCGACGGCGCGTGAACTGGTGTCCGGCCTCATCGAGACCGGCAAGATCAAGGATCCGTTGATCCGTGACGAGGCAGCCGGGCTCTATGCAGAAGGGGAATTGCTCCGCCTGATGAGCGCGCGCAATCTCAGCAACCGCATCAACGGCACGCCCCCCGGTCTCGAGGCGAACCTCGGCAAGATGGTCGCATCGCCCCACGGGCAGCGCCTGTCCACCCTTTCCAAGCGCACCGAAGGCATCGCGGGCATGCTTCGCGACGACGAGGAACTGCCGCTTCCCAAGCAGGACTATGGCATGTTTGACAGCTGGGATTATTGCTACTGGTTCGGGCCGGCTGCAACCCTTGGGGTAGGTACGCAGGAAGTGCTAAAGAACACGATCTCCGAACGTCTCCTTGGACTGCCTCGTGATGTCGACCCGACAGCGAAGGCGCCTTTCAACGAGATCGGTCGCGCACAGCTGAAAGCTGCAAGCTGAAACACAGGGTTCCAACCTTTCGATCCGGTCCGCACCCGCGTGCGTCACGGATCGTGATGACGAAAGCATTTGACGATGGATTTCACTCTTAGCGAAGAGCATCTGGCCCTGCAGGATTCTGCTCGATACTTTCTCTCCAAGGAAGTGAAACTCGAGCCCTACCTCCGCCCCGAAGCCAATGAGCAGCCGGTGGCGCGTGATGGCTTGTGGCCGTCGATACAGGCCATGGGCTGGCCCGGGCTCGTCGTGCCTGAGGCATATGGCGGGCTCGGCATGAACTACCTCGATCTCATCATGATCGTTTTGGAAATGGGGCGCACTCTCGCTCCTTCTCCGTTCTTCGGAAATCTGGCTGGCACCTGGGCAATCGAGCGCTGCGGCAGCGAAGAGCAGAAGCAGACGCTGCTGTCGCAGGTTGCTGCGTGTGAGTTGACCCTTGCGCTCGCCGTCGCCGACCCCAATGGCGACGTCAATGGGCTTTCCGCCGGTGCGAAGGCAACCGCGAGCGGCGACCAGTGGAAGCTCAACGGCAAGAAGTCGTTCGTTGTCGAGGCCGGCTCGGCCGACAAGATCGTGGTTGTTGCCGATGTCGATGGACAGCAAGGTTTTTTCATCGTCGATGCCAAGGCGGCGGGTGTCCAGATCGAACGGCTCGACTGGCGCGATATCACCCGCGAGGTGAACGCGATCACCTTGACCGACGTTGCGGCGGAACGCCTGCCGCATTCGGATGCGGACAGCTGGCCGTGGGTTCGCGATCGGCTCTATCTGGTACTCGCCGCCGAGAGCACTGGTGGCGCCGAGCAGTCGCTTCTGGACACAGTTGCCTATGCGAACGAACGCGTTGCTTTTGGCCGTCCCATCGGGTCTTACCAGGCGATCAAGCATAACCTGGCCGAATTGGCTGGTGGTATTGAGCTTGCGGGGGCGGGCGTGCAGTATGCTGCCTGGGCGCTCAGTGAAAACCATTCCGATGCCCGTAAGGCCGCTGCCATCGCCCAGAGCTATGCGAGCGAGCAATATTGCGCGATGACGTTCCGCAGCATCCAGGTTTTCGGTGCAATTGGTTTTACCTGGGAAATGCGCAATCATCTCTACTACAAGCGCGCCCGGACCAATGCCGAGCTGCTTGGATCGCCTCGGGACCAGCGGGAGCAGCTGATCTGCCTGCTCGAGGCAGAGCACCGTGCGGCGGCCTGAAGAATAGGTGACGCGAGCGGCGCCTCGCTTGGGTGGAATGGAGTTAGCATGGCCTTGGTAAAGTTCGTCGATGCAGGCGGAGCGGAGACCGATATTCAGATTGATGACGGCATTTCCGTCATGGAGGGTGCCGTTCGCGGTGGGATCGAGGGGATCGATGCCGATTGCGGCGGCCAGTTGTCCTGTGCCACCTGCCATGTCTATGTCGACGACCAGTGGCTCTCACGGATGCCGCAATTGTCCGACGACGAGGATGCTTTGCTTGAATTTGCAGTCGACAGACGGGCAAACTCCCGACTTTGCTGCCAGATACTTGTTCGTGCCGATTTGGATGGACTGGTCATCCACGTTCCTGCCATCCAAAACGCCTGATCAGTAAACCCGCTTGATTGCACAATAGCAGGTGACTGCGGCGCTGGTGAGCCAACCCCCGCAGGGTCACGCTTTTGCTATTCCGTTTTAGATGGCATCCAGCTATGCGAGTGCCTTCCCAAATCGGACTTTGGCCTCGCTGTCATCAGGTTCTACAAGCGGAAAATCATGTATATGGCCAGCTTACCGAAACGCAATCAGGATATCGAGGAACCCACTAGCACACGCGATAATATCAAGATCGCCGCCAGAAAGCTGTTTGCCGAGCATGGGTTGGAGGCAGTGACCGTCAGGCAGATTGTCGCAGAAGCGGGAGCAAAAAACGGGGGGTCACTAAATTACTATTTCAAGTCCAAGGAAGGCCTCGTCCGCGAACTTGTCAACGATTTGTTTAATGACTGGAGTAAGGTATGGCTGGATCGTCTGTCCGACTTGGATAAAAAAGGCGGTCCAGGCTCGGTTAGGGATATCGTGGATATAATAGTACGGGGTCCGGATTCAGAATCCTATTGGGATCCTGCTCCAACCGCGCACCGTTTCTTTGCCGGCGTGCTATTCATGCGGCGCAAGGAGTTGACCGATTTCCTTAATGAGATGAACTTTCACGTTTTTAGGCATTTATTGCAACAGATCGCCAATTTGCGGCCTGACATTCCCGAGCCGGTAATGCGGCAGCGGCTGATTTTTTTTTCGTGGTATGTGATGTCGGTGCAAGCAGCCCTTGAAACTTCGCGTGCGTCACGCAAGCGTAGTGATGTCTGGGCGCAGCCCGATCCGTTGGTTCACCTTGTGGATACTGCAACAGCATTGCTTGAATCCGGCACACAGCAGGTTGCTGTCGGCAATGCGCGGCGATCGTCTACTCCACGGGCCAGTCGTTCAAAGGCGACTGGTTAGAGGGAGCAGACCCTAAAGTTTTTCGATCTTGAATTGTCCTGCAATCGGCCTCCCAAACGCATGGCCGGAAGTGATCGGGTTGTAATATTCCCGGTAGCCTCGAATCTTGCCGTCCTGAAAATCGATCCGCAGCACGTAGCGATTACGGTATTCGACACCGGAGCGCATCGTGATGTCGCCCCGCATTTCCAAAAATAGCCGTGAGCCGTCGGGATTGATGGTCAGGTCCATGTCGCTAAAGGGGCGAGTTTCGCCTTCAAATGTTGAGGCGACGCGCCAAAACTCCACGCAAGCTACCTTTCCATTGTAAACGCGGTAATGGCCCTCGTCTGTCCGCCCGCTTTCGTTGAAAGGGAGCTGGATCACAATCTCGTCGTGCATAAGACTTTCGAGCAGGCCGAGATCGTGGGTTTCGATCCCGAGATGCCACGCCCGCAGCGTTGCGAGGGCGCGAGCGCGACTGGCGGGATCGTCCGGGGGGCTCACGTAGCTTTTGATTACGTTATCGACGTGGGTCGGTTGGTCCGCCAATTTGCATCTCCCTCTTTTCGCCAGACATCAGGCAGGAACGAACTTGGCCGCCGCCCTTCCAGCGAGCATGCCGAACGTCGCGGAGGAGGACAAAGATGTCCCGCTGCTGTAGCCAGCGCCGTGGAATCCGCCGACGACTTCCCCCGCGGCGAAAAGCCCCGGTATTGGCTCGCCCATCCAGTTAACCACCGCCATCTCGCCGTTGGCTGCAATGCCCCCGTATGTCGAGGTGAGCGCGTTGGCGGTGGCCGCAATGCAGTAAGGTGCAGTATCAACGGTCAACAGATTGCTCGTACGCCCGAAATCGGGATCGTTGCCGTTGCGCACGTTGGCGTTGTAGCGCTCGATTGTCTGCTCCAGTGCCGCTGGATCGATTCCCATGCTTGCGGCCAGTTCGGCTATGGTGTCAGCCACGCGGATGTATCCGGCAGCGATGCCTTCGGGATAGTTGTTCACCGAACTGTCCTCGACCGCAGTGTTCAGCAGCTTGCTGTCGAAAATCTGGAAGGCGACGCCACCGGGTTGGGCCATGCCCGCATCGCCAAGCGCCTTGTAAGTCTGCCCTTCATTGACGAAGCGTTGGCATTCGGTGTTGACCATGATTCCGCCGGCCATGAAGCTAAACAGCAAGGGCGGCACTTCGTCCGCGCCTTGGACGCCCTTCGGGTAATTGCGGATGGCGCCCCCGAACGAACCGGACACGTATCCGATGTCCGCCAGGCCAGCGCCAAGATCACAGGCCATCATGATGCCGTCGCCAGTATTTGCCACGCCTCCGTGCTTCACGGCAGCCAGTAGTTCAGGTGCAAAAATCCCGAGCAGTTCCCGCGATCGCGAGAAGCCGCCAGTGGCTAGTACCACCGCCCGTTTCACTTCTATCGACATGATCTGGTCGCCGAACGCGACCACCAGCTCGTTCACTCGACCACTTACATCGTCTCGGACGAGCTTCATACCCGCGCACTTTGACGCGAAAGTGATATTGGGGTGGGCCCTGGCAGCCATGTGTACGTTGGTGATGGCACGGCCGGTGCCGGTTTCGTGAAGGCAGCGATCGATTGCGCTCAGCTTGAACTTTACGCCGTGCTGCTTCAGGAGTTCATAGGCTTCGAGCTGATGGCTGGCATAGGCGTTAACCAGCGCTGGGTTGTTCCTGTTTTTGCCAGATTCGAACAGCCGTCTGCGAAGATATTCCGGATCTTCGTCATAGCCCGCTTCGATCATCAGGTCGGTGCCAGCGAAGACAAAACCCCCGCCGGCCATGGCAGAACTGCCTCCGGCCTGTGATGCCTTTTCGAGAAGGAGGACCTGCGCCCCGGCTTCCGCGGCAGCAAGCGCCGCACAGTGTCCTGCAATGCCGGCCCCCAACACGACGACATCCGCAGACTGCGGTATTTCACCTGTTTCGTGCAACACTGCTGCTCTCCCTTAGGCCTCGAAGCCAGGACCGTGCCCGGTGACGACACGGACAACATCCTCCATCGATGTGGGATAGCCGCGCTCGCGCCAGGCAATGTGGAGGTCGGGGCGTAGCAGAAGGACCGATGCCTTCAAGGTTTCGCGCACGTGCGGCTCATCCAATCGGACGACTTCCAGTGGCGCACCGATTTTCGCGAAGGCTGCTTCCATCGCAGCACTGTCGTAAGTTCCTGTAAGGTCGAGCAAAGTAAAGTCGTTGCCAAGCACGTCCTGCAGGGCCCTTTCGTCCTTTAACCACATATGTGGAATTCGGATGCCAGGACGCCCGTGCGGAACGATGCGACTGATTTCCCAGAGCGGAAGATTGCCGGGTTCATGGGCGACGATTGTCGATCCCGCGTAGGAATAGCATGTTTCGACGCCAACCATGCCGTGCATGCGACCCTGTTCGCGAACGAATGTCGCCGCCAGTCTTTCGCGTGCCGCGTCGGCTGCGGGGCCGAATTCGAAAACCTCCCGGGTGACAAGCGAAGGCCAGTAGTTCATGCCGTCGGCGGCCCATCCCGATGCTTCCACATTGCGTTGCGCCACTGGCCGCCGCTCAGCTTCGTAGGAATTTAGCAGCTCCGGGCCTCCCCATCCCTTGATCGTTGCTTCAAGCTTCCAGCTTAGATCGACGGCGTCTCCGATGCCGGTATTCATGCCCAGGCCGCCAGTCGGAATAACGAGGTGGACGGCATCTCCTGCCATGAGCACGCGACCCTCGCGATATTTACGGGCTACCCGCAGATGAGGACGCCACGACAGCACATGCGAAATTCGGACATCGCAATCGAATCCGATTAGTTCCCGCAGCAACTTTGCAAAGTCGGTATCTTCAGGAAACGGGCTGTGGAAGGTGAACTCCTTGCGCGATCCTTGCGCGACCAGAGCGCCACCGGAGACGAAACTGTAGTGACGGCCTTTCGATACGGCCATGCGTTCGTAAAGGTCCTCCGACTTGAAGATGACCTGCCGCAACTCGACGGGCGCCGAAACCCCATCCAATTCAATGCCCAGCAGGCTGCGCACCGTGCTGCGCCCACCATCGCAACCGACAAGGTAGCGGCACCGGATGGTCTCGATGTCATCATTTCCGGCGTGGGTTGCCGTGTCGGCAATCAGATCAGAGGGGGAGGGGGGTATTGGGTTTTCGCTATCGCCAGCGCGACGAGCGGTGACCGTCACGCCGGCGTCGTCCTGTTCGAAGCCAACCAGTTCCAGACCGTAGCGAACTGACGTGTTCGGCGTTTCCTTTTTGGCGATGTCGCGCAGCAGCGGTTCGAGATCGTTCTGGGCCACTAGCTGATAGGGCTCAAGCGGCAGCGATGCATCGGTGCAAGCGGCCACCTGGGCTCGCTTCTCGTTGACGCTGGCAAACGGGATGCACGCGATGGCCGGTTCGTTCATCGTGCGCACCAGGAACACGTCCATCGGATTGTCACCAGGGTAGCCCAGTGCGCGAACCCGATCGACAATTCCCATGCGGCGGTAGATCTCCATTGTCCGCGCATTGGATCTGTCCATCTTGGGCCAGGGCGCGGTAGTGGGATCGCGTTCCATGATGAGAGTGGTGATGCCGCGCCGTCCGAGTTCTATGGCCATGGTAAGCCCAACCGGACCCGCGCCAGCTATGATCACGTCGAAGTCGAAATTATCGGCAAGCATGGCCATCCCTTCCCGTTCATTGCAATAAATGAGCAGACTGATTGCCGTCGCAAGCGTGGCAGGGGCAGTCACAATTACCTCAAACCCGGTGTGCGTCGCACTCGGTGTGCACTTGACCATGGCGACGGGGGCGGCCTAGACTTTCCCGAAAGAAAATTAAAACAAGTAGCTACTAAAGTCGACGTTCAAGGAATGCCGTGATGCGCTATCGTCTGCCGTCGCTAAATGCCTTGCGAGCGCTCGAAGTGGCCGGAAGACGAGGTAGTCTTTCGGCAGCGGCGAAAGAGTTGGGCGTTTCCGTCGGGGCCGTAAGCCGCCACATCACGTTGCTGGAGGGCCATTTCGGCCGCACGCTCTTGCGACGCAACCCTTCGGGCGTGGAGCCTACGCCGGACTGCGCGGCCTATCTCGCGTCCATCTCGAGGGCTTTCGATGAAATCGACACCGCGAGCCACCGCCTGGCGACCGAGAGGCAGCGCGACAACACGCTGAAGCTCCGTTTCTACTCCACATTCACCACAGAGTGGCTGTCAGCGAGATTGCCTGATTTCCGCGCACGTCATCCGGACATACGGCTGGAATTAAGCCTCTCGATCAAGGACGCCGAATGGCGCGACGACGATTTCGACTTGGCGCTGACCGGTCGCCCTCCCTCCAGCGAGGAGTTTCGTCGCGACAAGTTATTCGATACCTATTTCGCACTGGTGTGCTCGCCCGCCCTCCTTGATGGGCAACCATCGATGACTCCGGAGAGGCTCTCGGAGGAAACACTTCTGATGTCGCCGCGCGAGGCCGACTTGTGGTTTCCGTTGCTCAACGCTCTTCATGTACCTTCGACGAATGACCAGCGGTGGATCCAGTTCGATTCCCTGAGCATGACTTACCAGGCGGCGAGGCAGGGTGCGGGAGTGGCGATGGGGAACCTGTTCCTTATCGCTAACGACCTGCGTGAGGGGAGGCTCGTACTGCCATTCAACCAGGTTTTCGCCGCTCAGCTCCCGCATTTCATTGTTACCCGTCGCGGACGGCCAGATGGGCCGGCCCTGACGGCCTTCCGCACCTGGCTACTGGAGGTGACGCGCAAGGCCGAAGCGGAACTCGGCCGCATGCTGGAAAAGCATGAGGTAATTGCAATTTCCTTTATGCTTGAGCCTTCGGAAGGGACGCTTCAGGCTCCAGGATGCGACATCAGCGTCCCATGAATCTGGGCTCGCGTTTTTCCTGGAGAGCCGCAATGGCTTCGACAAAATCTTCGGTCCCAGCGCACTTGGAGGCATGCAGCCGTTCCGTCTGAAGTTGGCCTTCGAGATCGGCCGTTTCGCTGTTTCGCATCATGGCTTTGCTGAGCGCAAGCGCAACCGGAGGCATGCGCAGCATTTTGTCTGCCACCTCGTCGGTGCGCGCGTCGAGTTCCACATCTGGGACAAGGAAGTTCACCAGTCCGAACCGCTCGGCATCGACGGCATTCATCCGATCGCCGAGAAGGGCGAGTTCCATGGCCTTGCGGGAGCCGATCTGGCGCGGCAGGAAAAAGGATTCGCCGTGATCGAACACATGACCCAGCTTGACCTGCGGGAGGCTGATCTTGAGCGTTTCGGAGGCGACGACAAGATCCGCAATCAGCAAGAATTGCACACCCAGCCCAATGGCGTGCCCGCGTGCGCCAATGATAATTGGCTGTGGCAGGGCGCGAAAGGCGCGCAGCAAGGGCTGAACCCGCGTGGCGAGACCATGGTAGAAGGCCCGCTCACGTTCACTCGCAGTTTGGCCTGCATTATCGGCAAGTTCAGCAATGTCTGCGCCCGAACAGAGATTCTTGCCGGCATGGCGTATGGCTACGACACGGCAGTCCGGATGCTCCGCCAAGTCGCGCACCATGTCGGTGAGGTCCACGATCATTTGCGTTGTGAAGGCGTTCATCAGGTCGGGACGATTGAACCTGATTGTGGCCAGGCCCTGATCGATGCGCAATTCAAGGTGCTCGCTCATTTTGGTCTCCTACCTTTGTGACCGAGCTTTCACGCCCAGGAATCTACAACTGCCGGGCGTTGTCGTAGGCATTGGCGATGTTGGCGAATATGGTGCCAGCGTTTTCCGATGTTACGTCGTGCGCATCGCCCACGACGATCACTCGCGCGCCTAACCGCTCCGCTACCTCTACCAGCGACCGGTCCGACTTGCGTTCGCTGGCAAAAACGATGCTGTTTACCACGGGGAGGTGGACAGGTCCGTCCCCGGTGTCCAGCTGCACCCCGCCGTCCGGCGTGAAGGCCATGTCGTGGACGTTTTTGATCCGTCTCACGTGCTTGTCGTTCTGGCGGTTGAGCAGGTACCAGCGGTCGTGCGCAGCGAGCTTGTGGCCGAAATGACGGCCTGCCTCCGCAACTGTGACCTGCGCGCCCTTCTGGGCCAGGTAATCAGCCACGACCATGCCATTTTGATCGCCACCGACCACGAGCACCGACTGCCCCACCGGCAGCTGCTCCTCGATGAGATCATCCAGCAATACAATATCAGTTCCATCGGCCCCGAGGACCATCTCGATCAGGTTCTGGGGGACCGAGGGCAAGCTGCCGGCGGCAATGAAGACAACGTCGGGCTCGAGCGCGCGCAAGGCAGCCTCGTCCGCTGTCGTGCCGAGGCGGACATCGACACCGAACTTGTCCAGCTGGCGTTCATACCACGGCAGGATGTCGCCGATTTCCCGCCGTCCCGGGATTTCGCGGGCCAGCAGCATCTGGCCGCCAAGCCGCTGGCGGCGTTCAATTAGCGTGACCTTGTGACCGAGGAAGGCCGACATGCGCGCGGCTTCCATCCCCGCGAGGCCACCGCCTACCACCACCACATTCTGGGCCCGATCCTTTGCCGAACCCTCCACGTCGACACATTCAAGCTCGCGGCTCATGCGCGGGTTCACGACGCAGCAGGCATCGCCCCCGCCGACATGTCGATGGAGGTGCTCGTCGATGCAGCCGCGGCAGTCGGCCAGACACGGGCGGATATCCTTGAGTGCGCCACGGCGGGTCTTCCCGAAGATATCCGGGTCGGCGATCGCCCCCCGGCCAAAGCAGACGAAGTCGGCCTTGCCGGCGGCAATGAGATCGCGCGCCATTTCCGGGCTCTTGATCCGGCCGATCGTGCCGATCGGCACCGTGGAATGAGGGCGCACTGTCGCGGCAAGGTCGGTATAGCAGCCTTGCGGCTCGTACATCGGCGGAATGGTTAGCTGGGGAGTCCCGACCAGGCCCGCCGTGATGGTGATGAAATCGGCCCCGGCCGCCGCTGCCAATGGCGCTAGACGGCAGCTCTCCTCGATCGTCCAGCCCTTGTCGTCGAGGAAATCGTTGCCGTTGTACTTGAGGCCGACGGCAATTGTCTGGCCGACCGCCTGGCGTACCGCGGCGACGATCTCGAGCAGGAACCGGGTCCGGTTTTCGAAGCTGCCGCCGTATTGGTCGGTCCGGCGATTGAAGAGCGGGGTGAGGAAGTTGCTGATCAGGTAACCATGGCCGGCATGAATCTCGACGTAATCGAAACCTCCCTCCACCGCGCGGATTGCGCCGGCGGCGAAATGTTGCACGGCATCGGCGATGTCATCCAGCGTCATGGAGCGGTTCGGGCTGCCGAGTTGGCGTGAGGTGGAATCGCCCATGGCGGTACGGACGTTTGACGGAAGGCCGGATGGCGACATCAGGCCTTCCAGGTTGGTCCCTTCCGTGCCACCACCATCCCACAATTGAATGCCGATCCGGGTGTTGAACTCATGCACAGCCGCAGTCATGCGCTTCAGTGACGGGATCGAGTCATCCCTGAACAGATCAATGCCATGCAACAAACGATAATTGACCGGGATGACGCGAGATGCGCCGATGGTGATCATCCCCGGTTCGCCGCGCGCGCGCTCGACCAGATAGGCAATCATCTGCGGGTCGATATCGCCGTTTGAGTCGGTCTTGATGCCCGCCGACATGCCAGCCATTGCCATGCGGTTCGACACAGTCATCGGGCCAAGTTTCATCGGCTGGAACAGTTCGGGCAGCAACAGTTCGCCTTCCGGCCTCGTCGTGACTCCAATCATTGCAACTTCTCCTAGGGATCCCGGTTTTTCATCAGGCCCGCTGGCTGGAAACCGGGATTACCTCGCCGGTCATGTAGCTCGACAAGTCCGACGCCAGGAATATCATGACATTGGAGACCTCCCATACCTCGGCGGAGCGCCCAAAGGCCTCGAGCTTCACGAGTTCGGCCAAATGCTCTTCGCTGATGACCTTTGAAAGGTTTTGGTGGACCGCGAGCGAAGGAGCTACCGCATTGATCCGGACATTGTGCTCTGCCGCTTCGATTGCCGCGCAGCGCGTGAAAGCCATGACCCCTGCCTTGGCTGCGGCATAGTGGGCCTGCCCTTTTTGAGCGCGCCAGCCCAGGACAGAGGCGTTGTTGACGATCACGCCGGAGTTGCGCGCGTACATACCTGGCAGGAACGCACGGCTCATCCGGAAAACACTCCCCAAGGTCAGATCGAGTACGCGGTTCCACTGATCGTCGGTCATGTGGACAACCGGCACTTCACCGCCCAGTCCGGCATTGTTGATCAGGACATCGACTTGGCCCAGCTCGCTTCGTGCAGCATAGCAGAGGGCATCGACCTGGTCCTGCACAGTCACGTCGCAGATACATGTGGGTGGACGGGCACAACCAACTTCAGCGGCAATCTGATCGGCCGCCGCTTGCAGACGACGCTCGTGCGCGTCGCTAAGCATTACTGTTGCCCCTTCCTCCGCGGCCCGCTTGGCCGCCGAAAAGCCGATACCCGTGCCTGCAGCTGCGGTAACCACCACAGTCTTGCCACGCAGCAGGCCATACGGCTCAGGATAATGTGGTTTGTTCAAGGCCTTTCCGATCCTCTGTGCGACAAGGTTACCGTATCGAGGAAGATCACCATGGACACGCCCGCCTTGCCGCAAACGGATTCATTCCGCGCTCACGCGATCAACTCATCAACGCACGGACACGGGTCTGAGCTGACCCTCACGCACCCAATCGCCAAGCATGAATTTCTGGATCTTGCCGGTGGGGTTGACGGGGAAACTGTCGATCGAACACCAAAGGGCGGGGACCTTGAATGAAGCCAGCCGTTCACGGCAGAGATGATGCAACTCCTCAAACCGCAGTTCCTGTCCCTCAGCGGGCTGGATCACTGCCAGCACAAGCTCGCCCCATTTTTCGTCCGGAACACCAATCACCGCGGCCTGCGCGACTGAAGGGTGCTCGAACAGGGCGTCCTCCACTTCTCGCGGATAGATGTTCGCGCCGCCCCTGATGATCATGTCCTTCAGGCGCCCGGTGATATAAAGGTAGCCGCGCTCATCCATCTTGCCCAGGTCGCCCGAGCGTAGCCAGCCATCCGGCGTGATCGCCGCGCGCGTCTC
This sequence comes from uncultured Novosphingobium sp., assembly GCA_964630805.1. Taxonomy (GTDB): domain Bacteria; phylum Pseudomonadota; class Alphaproteobacteria; order Sphingomonadales; family Sphingomonadaceae; genus Novosphingobium. The sequence continues at coordinate 122,607 of CAZVWP010000001.1, forward strand.
CGCCTCGCGTCCATAATATCCGAGCATGATCCAAGAGCTCTTGAACCACATCTCGCCCGATGTCCCAATCGGCAGCACCGCGCCCGTTTCAGGATCGCGAATTTCGGCTTCGATATTGGGAAGGGGGCGTCCGAGCGTATTGGCAAGCTCGTGAGCCCCATCATCAACCGCTGTGTTGCTCACGGGACCACCGGTTTCGGTCAAGCCGAAACAGATCAACATTCGGCATCCGATGCGGTCTTTCACTCGATCCAGCAGGGTGGGCGGCACGGGGCTTGCGCCGGTAACGATGAATTCGATGCTGGACAGGTCGTGTTCCGCGAAATCGGGCAGATCGAGCATCGCCACGACCATGGTCACCACGAGGAGCATGCCGGTACACCGCTCTGTCTCGATCAGCTCCACGGCCAGGGCCGGATCCCACTCGCGCATCTGCACGAATGCACCATGCTTGCTGTGCGCGGCGAAGAGCGCGACAACTGCCCCTCCGATGTGAAACATTGGCATGGCATTGAGCCAAACGCCGTGTCGGCCAAACCCGCAGCAATCGGCCACACCCCGGGGCGGATTGAGCACACCGTGGTGCAGTATCGCGCCTTTGGGTCGGCCGGTCGTTCCCGAGGTGAACTGGATCAGCACGGGATTTTTTGGGTCAACATCCGGAAGAGCATTGGCATTATTCCCGCCCTCAAGGAACGAATCCCACGCGGAGAGGGAGAAAAGTGCCAGCTCGGGAAGCGATTGCGCCTTTATTTCAGAGGCAGTCGCGGCAATGTTGTTGGTTCTCCAGGTTTCCGCGTAGAACAGCGCATTTGCCTCGCAGTCCTGCAAGAGCGCCGTCACCTCGGCAGTGCGATAAGCGGGATTGACCGGAACCAGGATCATGCCGGCAAGGGCGACGCCGTACTCCAGAATGACCCACTCGGGACAATTAGGTGAACATAAGGCAACACGATCGCCTGGCTGGAACTGGGCCAGAAGGGCACGGGCCACCTGTTCCGACTGAGCCAGCAACTCCTTGAAGGTCCATCGACGTCGAAGGGCAGGATCTGAGACACCATCGATCAGGGCGATTTTGTCGCCGGACTCTCTCGCGGCATCGCGAAGGAGATCGCCTATGGAAAGATCGCGCGCACCGCCAGAAGTGCCGGGCCTGTTGTCGACTTCAAGGTGCTGCGCACCGGGATTTTCAGTGTGATCCGGTACGACCTTTGACACGCGCTTCCTCCTCGTTTCAATTCTGACACCGGCCACAATCGCAGCTACTCCGCTGCGGAGCCTTACCTTGCTCGCAGGCCGGCCTTACCACTTCGGCCATGTTATGGTCGGTCATTTAGTCTGGCAACGTGATGGCGACTGTCAACGCGACGCCTTGAACTAGCGCATACATGGCAGTTCCCCGCGCAACTCGTTCTCTACTATCGTACCTGATATCGACCGGGCTGCACATTGGAGTCGAAAATGTCAGACCTGTTCGACCTTACCGGCAAGCGCGTACTGATTACAGGGGGCGTCCAGGGATTGGGCCGTATGATCGCCGAGGAATTCCTTCGGCGCGGGGCGGCGGTAATGATCACTTCGCGTACGGCCGAGACAAGCCTGGCGGCGGCTGAAGAGTTGCATGCACTGGGCGAATGCACCGGGCTGATCGCCGATCTGTCGAATCCCGAAGGAGCTGTGGCGTTGGCCAATGAGGTCAAAGCATATGATCGCCCGCTCCACGTGCTGATCAACAATGCCGGAAAGACCTGGGGTGCACCCTTGGAGAGCTTTCCGGACAAGGCATGGCCCTCGGTGATGTCGGTCAACGTACAGTCGCCGTTTACGCTGGTCCGCGAATTGTTGCCCCTGCTGCGCGCGGCTGGCACAGCAGATGACCCTGCAAGGGTGGTCAACCTGGGTTCTTTCGTTGGTCATGCCATTCAATTCAGGCCGACCTATTCCTATTCTGCCAGCAAAGCGGCAATTCACCACCTTACGAAGGTTTTGGCGGCGGAACTTGCCGCTTCGCACATTTGCGTAAACGCAGTCGCGCCCGGCTATTTCGTCACGCGCATGACCTCCGCAATCGACAAGGCGCACATGGACGAAATTCCGGATCTTGTCCCGCTGGGCCGGCTCGGTCGACCCGACGATATTGCCGGCACGTGCGTGTTCCTTTGCTCTCGCGCAGGCGCCTTTCTGACCGGCGTTATCGTTCCGGTCGATGGAGGTCTAAGCTTGTGCCGCTAAGGTAACTGCAAAAGACGAGTTGCCAAACTTTTTCAGTCAATTCGCCAGGACAAATCGAGGAGTCTCAAATGAACACCACCATGTCCAACCCGCTCACCTACGTCGAGAATCGTGGGCAAATCGAGATACTGACGCTCAATCGCCCGGAAGCATTGAATGCCATGAGCCCCGAGCTTGCGGATGAACTGTCCGCCTACTTCACAGGTCTTCAGAAACGTCGCGACGTTCGCGTGGTGTTGTTGCGAGCCGAAGGAAGGGCATTTTGTGCAGGCGGCGATCTGAACTCGCAAGCTTTTGCCTCACCTGGACCCGGTCGGGCACAGCGGCAATATGATATTCAGGTGCGATACGCGGCTGTCACTCGGTCGATGCGAGCCTGCCCGCAGCCGATCATTGCGCTGGTTCAGGGGCCTGCCGCCGGCGCGGGATTTTCACTCGCCCTTGCTGCAGATGTCCGATACTGCTCGCCGGAAGCCAAGTTCCATGCCGCTTACATTAAGATTGGCGTAAGCGGCACCGACATGGGTTCGGGATATTTCCTGCCCAAGTACGTCGGCCTGTCGGTGGCATCCGAATTTCTGCTAACGGGACGATTCATTTTGCCGCAGCGCGCACTGGCGACGGGGCTGGTTAGCGACGTGGTCCCAGCTGACAAGCTTTTAGAGACGGGACTCGAACTCGCCGCCGACATGCTCAAGACTGCGCCAATGGGATTGCGGATGACGAAGGAGTCACTCAATGCCTTGTCGCAAGGCATGAGTTTGGATGGCGCGCTGGCCTTTGAAGACCGGCAGCAGATTCTCCTGATGGAAACTTCCGATCATCTCGAGGCGATAGCCGCCTTCAAGGAAAAGCGCCTTCCCAATTATACGGACACTTGATCCGCCCGGTGGACGCACGCACGACGGCAGAGGTAGGGGCGCACCTGTCCGGTGATTTGCTGCACCTCTGCCGACGTTCAACCGGGCCGCCACGGTTTCCGGCTGGCGTTCGATTTCGGCTACATGCCGGTTGAGCAACGTCCAGCCGATTCTTGGGCCTTCACGAGCGGCAACGGACGCGCGATCCGCAGGCTACAAGTGATTGGCAACCAATTGATCCATGAACGTTTGATGCTTCTACTTCAAATGGCCAAAGCCAAGGATGTGGCCTGCTCAATAGCGCGGGTAGCATCGAGTTCCCCTGCGTCATTTGCTCCGCCGATGAGATGCACGCGCTCGGCCGGCATTTGAATGATCAAGGCCTCATACAACGCGCGCACCGGCTCCTGGCCGGCGCAAATGATTATAGTATCGGCTGCGATGGTTCTTTCCTCACCTTCGACCGAGACCACCAGTCCTGCGGCGACTACTCGACGGTACTCCACCCCGCCCACCATCTCGACTTTCGCTCGCTCCAGTTTGCCCCGGTGAATCCATCGGGTCGAGACCGCGCTCGCGATTCCGGCAGGCTTTCCCCTCTTGCGCTGCAAGAGCGTGATCTGGCGCAAGGGAGGAGGGGAGGGGGCTGGCCGATCTGCAAGTCCGCCGGCCGAACAGAGGTCCAAGTCAAGTCCGTACTCCTGTGCAAATTCGCCCAGATGCGGCAAGTGGCCGGGTGTTTCGAGCAGGAATTCGGCAACGTCGAAGCCGATGCCACCCGCACCGATAATCGCGACCGCTTTGCCCACCGGCCTTCTATGTTGCAGCACGTCCTGATAAGTAAGCACGCGAGGATCGTCGATACCGGAAATGGCCAGCCTTCGCGAGGTAACGCCTGTCGCGATCACGACGTCATCATATCGGCCGGAAGAAAGTTCCTCCACGCAACCAGCGTGATCAAGGTGAACTGTAACGTCCTCGTCGATCAGGCGCCGTTTGAAATAACGTAATGCTTCGTTGAATTCGGACTTGCCGGGAATTTCGCGCGCCATGAGAAGCTGGCCACCGAGTTGCTGGCCTGCTTCGAACAGCGTCACCATGTGGCCCCGCGATGCGGCCTGGAAGGCGAAATTCATGCCGGCCGCGCCGCCTCCAACAACGGCGATCCGCTTGCGAACGAGGGCAGGGATGGCGACGCGTTCTACCTCGTAGCCAGCCATGGGATTGATCATGCATGACACCCTGCCGCCGGTCAGGGCTCGATCGAGGCAAGCCTGGTTGCAGGCAATGCAGGTGGCAATGGTGTCAGGCCGGTTCGCTTTTGCCTTTGCCGCGAAGAATGGGTCTGCGAGCAGGGGGCGCGCCATGGAAATGAAATCGGCCACTCCATCGCAAAGCAGCTGTTCTGCAATTGCCGGATCATTGATGCGGTTGGAGGCGATCACCGGTATTGTCACCGCATCCTTCAACTGCCCGATCGCATAGGACCAGGCTGCGCGTGGAACTGGCGCTGCGATCGTCGGCACTTTCGATTCGTGCCAGCCAATACCGGTGTTGAGCATGGAGGCGCCTGCGTGCTCGACCATGGCTGCCAGGTATCGGGTTTCCTCCCCGGTCATCCCGTTCGGCACCAGATCGACAGCGGAAATCCGGTAGATGACAAGAAAATCTTCAGGCACACGCTGGCGGATTGCCTTCACCACCTCGCATGCAAGTTTGGCCCTTGCATCCAACGAACCACCGAACTCATCGCTGCGTTCATTTGTGGTCAGGGCCGTGAATTGATTGATAAGATAGCCCTCGGACCCCATGATCTCCACGCCGTGGTAGCCCAGGGAATGAGCGATCTGGGCACTCCGCGCGAAATCCTCGATGGTGCGCCAGACACCTTCGTTCGCAAGGGCGGCGGGCGCATAGGGATTGATCGGTGCCTTGCGATCGGAGGCGCCGACGCACTCCGACAACCTTGCATATCGCCCTGCATGCAGCAATTGCATGCAAACCAGTGTTTCCGTGCCGTGCACGGCCTGGACGATTGCACGATGCCACGCTTCGTCCCTGACACCCTCAAGGTATGGCGCTTTCGGATCGAGCCGTCCTTCGCGGTTTGGAGAAACGCCGCCAGTAATGATCAGCCCGGCGCCGCCCTCCGCTCGAGCGCGATAGAAAGCCCCGATGCGCTCCTCGCGGCGGTCCAAACGCTCTAGCCCCGTGTGCATGGCACCCATGACCAGCCGATTGGGAATGCGCAGCTTCCCGACCTGCCACGGCGAGAACAGGTGAGGATAGTTCGGATCTGCTTCCGGAAATTGAAAATCGAGCGACATTAGTCGATGCTACCCCAGCCCGTCTGGACGGGCCAGCAGAGCCAGCGAATTAACGAGCATGCGCAATTCGGCCGGCAAACGCCGGGCCTCCAATGACAAATCCCTTTCGGTCGGCAATCTGCGGTATCACCATACGGGATTTCAGGTCCGGAGCGGGAATTGTCCCGCGTGAGCATCGGCCTGCTCGATGCGATGGAAGGGATGGCACAATGGAAGCTGAGGAGCTTTACGAAGAACACCGCGCGTCCGTTCGGCGCTTCGCCGAGGCTGAGGTGAAACCTTATGCGGCGATTGTTGACGAAGAGGCGAGGTATCCAGCGGAATCTATGGCTGCCCTGCCAAAGCTGGATCTGTCCGGCCTGCCATTTCCACAGTCGCTCGGTGGCTCCGGCGGCGACCTTTTTGCGCAGGTAATCGCGGTCGAGGAAATCGCCAGAGTTTGCGCGTGCACTGCACATCTGATGCTGACGTCCTGGGTTGGGATGATGCCCCTGGTCTTCTCCGGAGATGAGGCGTTGCAGCGGCAAATCGTTCCGGATGTGGCCTCGGGTCGCACCCAAGCCAGCTTCTGTCTGACAGAACCGGGCGGTGGATCGAACGTTGCCGGCATTACAACTACCAGCGAACGGGTCGAGGGCGGCTGGCGGATCAACGGCACAAAGCGCTTTATCTCCAATGCCGGCGTGTCGGATTGGTATTCCGTTCTTGCGCGCAATGCAGCTGGTGGCTTCGGTGTCTTCATGGTTAATCGAGATGACCAGGGTATTTCGTTCGGCCGCCAGGAACGGAAAATGGGAACCCGCGGCTCTCCACTGGCCGACGTGATTTTCGACAACTGCATGATCCCGGCGAACCGAGTCGTGGGCGATCCGAGTGGCGGCTATGCCGTGATGATGGAAATTCTCACTTACAGCCGGCCACTGATTGCGGCCCACGCCTTGGGCATCGCGCAGGGTGCACTGGACGAGGCAATTGCCTATACTAGTCAGCGCACACAATTTGATCAGACGGTGTCCCGTTTTCAGATGGTGCGTGGCATGGTGGCGGGCATGACAGCGCAAGTGGAAGCAGCGCGTAGCCTGCTCTATCGCAGCGTTGCGATTGCTGGCCACAACGATGATCGCGCGCGCGCATTTGCCAGCATGGCCAAACTGGTCTGCTCAGATACGGCGATGTCGGTGACAACGGATGCAGTCCAGCTTCACGGGGGATACGGATATACCTGCGATTATCCGGTGGAGCGCATGATGCGTGACGCCAAGGTCACCCAGATCTGGGAAGGCGCCAACCAGATCCAGAAGCTGCTGATCGCCAAGCACGCCTATGCGGCATACGAGCAATAGCGCGGTTCAATAACCCTTTGGCGGCGGCCGGTGCAGGCCGTCGAACTTGGGCGGGACGATCTTGAGTTGCCGCGTGTTGATTGATCCGTCATCAACCTGAACGACGGAACGTTGGTGGCATTTTGCCCGACAGCAGCCGTTCAGCGCGTGGTGAGGACGATCTTGCCGCCCCCTCCAGCGGCCATTCGCGACTGCGCGGCGCCCGCTTCGCGAAGAGGCATGCGTGCGCTAATGGGGAGCGAGAAGCGACCGTCGCGGACGTCCTGGGCAATGCGATACAGCGTGTCCGCCGTGGGCGTGGCGTGAACGCGCGCTACGGACACATCCGGAAAGCGATCCGACGCTCCTTCGGGTATCCTGGAGGCATAGCCATAATGGCCACCGGGCCGGACCAGGGCGATCAGGCTCGGCGCCAGATCGCGGCCGATCATATCCGCGACCGCATCGATCTTGCCCAGCGTGGCGAGCGCTTCCGGGTCATCGATCGCGACCGTGTCTGCGACCTGGAGGGCCGCCGCTTCGCTGAGCTGCCGGGCGCGCACTCCCGCTATGACACGCGCGCCCAGCGTGTTGGCGACGTGAATGGCTGACCGTCCGACGCTGCCGAGCGCGCCGGTCACGAGAACCGTCTGCCCTGCGGTGACCTGGCAGATTTTCCGAACCAGCTTGTCGCCCGTCAGCACCACGGTCGGCAAGGCAGCGGCGTCCACGGGATCGAGCCCATCGGGCACGCGGGCTATCGTCGCTGCGGGCGCTGCGACCAGCTCGGCATAGGTGGCCTCCGCCATGGCGATCACCCGTTCGCCGATCTGAAAGCCCTGCACATCTTCGCCGACCGCGCGAACGATGCCGCTTACGTCAAAGCCTGGAATGTGCGGAAACTCCAAAGGGAACACCGCCTGGAGGGCGCCCGAGCGTGACTTCCAATCGTGCGGATTTACGCTGGTTGCATCTGCTTCGATCAGCACCGCATCTCGCGCGAGCACTGGCTCCGGCACATCCTCGTAGCGCAATACCTCGGGGCCGCCATATTCGTAGAAACGGATAGCCTTCATAGCAAAAAACCTCTCTTCAACGAACTGGTCGGTCTGTCGAATGCCCCCGTCGACTGCCGCTCGCGGTCAGCCCGTAATGACGACGCGAACCATTCCCGGCGGCCGCTTCTCGAGAACGTCGAAGGCCTTCTCGACATCTTTCAACGGGAATGTGTGAGTGACTAGGCCTGCCAGCGAGAGTTTTCCGTTTAGGACCAGCTCCGTCACCGCCTGCAGATCGCTCAGGCTATTGGAGTAACTGCCGACAATCTCGATCTCTCGCGTCATCAGCCCGGTATAGGTGGTAGCAATCGACACTTTTTGATCTCGAACGGAGCCGAGGACCAGTCGCCCCCCCTTGCGCAGCATGCGGACGCCCTCGCTCGCTGCCGCTTCGGCACCGCTGAAGTCGATGACTGCGTCCATTTCGCCATACTGCTTGCGCAGCGCGCGTCCTGCACCTTCAAGTCCCTGGACTACAGGGAACCCGAGATCCCTGATCCTTTTGGCCGTCCCGTCGCTATGCACCACGGCAATTGCCTCGATGTCAGGATCGAGGGCCCGGCTGATCTGCAAGACATTGGTTCCAACGCCCCCGGAACCGATGACCGCGAGCCTTCCTCCCTTTGGAATTTTGGCCCGCTGCAGTGCATGGTAGGCCGTTGCAACGGCATCCGGCAACAAGGCGGCAAGATTGGGATCGAGATCGCCTATCGGTACAAGCCGATCCGAAGGCCACAGCATTTCTTCGGCCAATCCGCCCGCACGATGGACGCCGAGCATTTCGCCAAACGTGCAATAATGCTCTCTGCCCGACTTGCAGTCGTCGCATTTGCCGCATGGAAGCAAGGGATGTACTACGACCTTAGCGCCCGGTTGCGGACCGCGGCCAGGGTCGGCCTCGATCACCAGGGCAGCCACTTCATGGCCGGGGTGAACCGGATAATCTGCCCCGGCTGGCATTTTCATGCCATGCAGAAGGTGCAGGTCTGTCCCGCAAATGCCGCAGGCGAGTACTTTCAAACGGGTCCAACCCGGCGCCCTTGGTTCCTTGGGCAGGTTGGCCAGCGAAAGCTGCCCGGGGGAGATGACAGCGCTGAGACTGAGGGCGGTCGTGCTCATGGTCGTCGAGTTACAACGAACTGGTTTGTCGCACCATCTTTGCCATCTTTCGCTCCAAAAAATAACGAGCTTGCGGTAACAGGGAAGTCGGGAGCCCGATGGCCGCCAATGAGTTGACTTCCAAACTTGATTAAAACTAACGTTTTGACCTCGGCGCCGCATTCGACGCGAGCTGCCTGATAGTTTCTGCTGCCGCGGCCCCATGGTCCGGCAGCGATTTTTCATGAATGGAGTTCACTGCGATGAGCCAGGCAGTTTCACTTGAGAAGTTTCGCGAATTTTTCCTTACCGAGGTGGAGGAAGCCTATCCGGAAGTCGCGCGGACCGAGACTGTTCCCGATCACCTGCACCGCCGGGCTGCCGAGATGGGGTGTTACAAGTTGACTATGCCCGTGGAATACGGCGGTTACGGGATGAGTGTGACTGAATACATGCCCTATCTGGAGGCTGCCGCCGAAGGTCCGGGTATCGGGCGCATGCTTGTCCACACTACCAACGGAATTTGGCGCCCGATTCACCACTACGGCAACGCAGAGCAGAGGGCGATCCTGTACCTGGTGGCAGAAGGTGAGTCCGTCGTGGCATTTGCTCTGACTGAACTGACCGGAGGCACGGGGCGCGACACCAAGTCGACGGCACGGCGCGATGGCGACACCTGGTACCTCAGCGGCGAAAAGCATCTCATCACTTTCGCCGACCGGGCAGACTGGTTCATCATCGTTGCCGCAAGCGACGATCGCGGAGCCGAGGATTCGCTTACCGCGTTCCTTATTCCGCGGGACACCCAAGGGTTCGGGATTGACTCGACCCAGCACACCATGGGGCTTCACGGCACGGGTCATGCCTTCCTGACCTACGACAACATGGCGGTGAGCGATAGGTATCGCCTCGGCCCGGTCGGGAAGGGACTTGAGGTGGCGCTGTTCTTCCTGGACTACAGCCGTGTCTCCCTGTCGAACTCGATGGTGGGACTTGCGCAGCGGGCGCTGGACGAAGCCGTGCGGTTCTCGAAGCGGCGTAAGACTTTCGGCAAGCCGATCTCCAGCCGTGCCCAGATCCAGACGCATATCGCGACGATGCAGGCCGACATCGAGGCTGCGCGCCACCTGGTGGCTCACGCTGCGCTGCTGTGCGAGCAGGGCAAGGATTTCACCGCGCAGGCCGCAACGGCAAAGCTGTTCAACCTGAACATGATTGGGCGCGTGACCGACCTGTCTCTGCGCGTTCATGGCGGCTGGGGATACACGCGCGAAGCCGTGATCGAGCGTATCTATCGAGACGCACGAGGATTCTGGTTCGAGGAAGGTACAGCCGAGATCCAGCAGTTGGTAGTTGCTCGGTACGTCCTGGACAAGACCCCGGACGCCTGATGGACTTCGAGTGTCTGATATCCAGTCCATCGTCCATTTGGACGGGCGCGCAGGATCTGCAAGGCGGCGAGAGTACGGGGCAGTGAAGTGAGTAATGTCGAGCCACTGTTTCGGCCTTTCGAACTGGGCGATTTGAAGCTCAGGAACAGGGTGGTGATGCCGGCAATGACCCGGCACAAGTCGCCCCTCAACATCCCTGGTGATGACGTGCGAGAATATTACGCGCGCCGCGCCGAGTCAGTCGGCCTGATTATCACCGAGGGGACCTGCATCAACCATCCGGCCGCCAATGCTTATCAGAACGTGCCTTTCTTCTATGGCCAAGATGCGCTTGCCGGATGGAAGCGGATCGTGGATGACGTTCATGCCCGCGGCGGGCGTATAGTGCCGCAACTTTGGCACACTGGATCTGCCCGTCATCCCGGTGCCGGGCCCGATCCGTCGGTTCCAGCATATACTCCGTCGGGCCTGACGCAAACGCTGGAGCCGCAATGCCATGCGATGACCGAGGCAGACATCGCCGAGGTAATCGAAGCTTTCGCGGTCGCCGCGACCGATGCCCTGAAACTCGGCTTCGATGGCGTGGAGATCCATGCGGCGCACGGCTACCTGATAGATGAATTCTTTTGGGAAAAAAGCAATCGTCGGACTGATCGGTACGGCGGCAGTATCGCCAATCGAGTCAGGTTCGCTACCGAGATCGTCGCCACCATTCGTGAGCGAGTTGGGTCGCGCTTTCCGATCATCCTGCGCTGGTCGCAATGGAAACAGCAGGACTACAACGCCCGCATGGTGACGGACCCGGCATCGCTGGAAGAATTCTTGTCACCGCTGGTCGAGGCGGGCGTGGACATATTCGACTGCAGCACGAGGCGTTACTACCAGCCGGAATTTCCGGGCAGCGATCTCAATCTCGCAGGCTGGGTGAAGAAGATTTCGGGTAAGCCTACGATTACCGTTGGCAACGTCGGTCTCGACGCCGACTTCATTCCGGCAGAGAGCACACATGTGACCTACCAAGCGGCGGAGACACGGTCCCTTGACGATCTGCTGGAGCGCCTCGCTGCCAATGAGTTCGACCTTGTGGCCGTCGGTCGAGCCTTGCTTGCCAACTACAACTGGGCAGCTCTCGTGAAAGCCGGTGATTTTGACGCGCTCAAGCCGTTCCACAAGGCGCTGCTGAAGGAACTGTACTAAGCTTAACTGTAGTTTCGCGTCATAGGCCGAGAGGGTCATGGGCGATGGCGAACCTGGTATTGATACAAGGAAGGTATGAGCGGTGTACAATATCGGAATAGTTCTGGGGCCGTCCAAATGGGTTGAAGTGACTCAGGCGATGATCGACGAATATGCACATGCTGTTCAGGACGAGTTCTGGATCCATGTCGATGTCGAAAAAGCAAAGAAAGAATTTGGCGGGACGATTGCGCATGGATTGCTTTTGCTTTCCATCGCGCAGCCGCTGGTCGGAGAACTAGTTAAATTTCAGGGAACAGTCGATCTCGTCTACGGATACGACAAGATACGTTTCCTTTCAGTTGTTCACGGAGGCGATCGAATTCGCGCCGTTGCTGAAGTTGTCGAAGTATCCCCTCGTGGTGACGGGCATATCGTGCGAACCAAGGTCACCGTCGAAGTCGCAGGCAAGAGCAAACCTGCGATCATCGCAGAATGGCTGTTGATTGTGTTCGACCAATCCGAAGCATTGGCGCGTCAGGCCAAAGTTGGAGCCAACTTTGCCTGACGCACCCGCAGGTTTCCGCGAACCGGGATTAGAGGCGGGCGGCCTTAGTTAGAATGTGCGAGCGTCTGCCATGACCTAGCGAGGGGCGTACCCAAATTAAGAATAGAACGCCGTGGCCAGGACCTGACGGCTGCGGCCGGCATTGTGTTACCCGCCGGCCGCAGTCTTACCGGACCCCTACCGGTCGAAGAAATCGGCTACCATCCGGTCGAATTTTTCATGCATCTCCCACTGCACCCAGTGGCCGCAGTTAGCGAAGATATGGAGGTCGGCATTGGGAAACGCCTTGATGATGCCCGGCGCCGCGTCGACCGGGCAGACCCTGTCCTCGGCGCCCCACATCACGAGAATCGGGTTCGTGATGCTGCCCAAGTCCTCACGCCACACTTCCCCGAATGGGTGGGCGAACGGCTTGAACCGGCCGGCGTGCGACGTCGCCTTGACGCGTTCGTCTAGCAGTTCGTCAGTGATGAACGAACTGTCGTGCACCAGACATTCGATCACGCCGCGCATCTGCTCGCGGGTGGGATTGTCGCTGGCAAGGACGACGCCCATCCGGCGCATGCCCTCGGTCGGCATCGGCGTGAAGACCGGCTGGAAACCGCCCGGGCCCATGAGCACTGCCTTGTTGATGCGAGTGGAATCGTGAAGCAGGGCGCCCACGGTGGTCATGCCACCCAGCGAATTGCCGACGCAATCGGCCTTGTTGATCCCAAGGGCATCCATGAAATGGATCAGGAAGGCCCCGAGATCCTTGTAGAGCGCGTTGAAACCGAGCTTGTCCTCGCTGTCGCCGTAACCCGGCAAGTCGGGGATGATCAGCCGACGGCCCTTCGAAAGATTGTCAACGTTGCGGCGATAGTTGCTGATGCCGCTGGCGCCCGGTCCACCGCCCTGGATGAGGATGGTCGGCTTGCCTTCGCCAACTTCCACATAGGCGATTCGCGCGCCGTCAACTTGTACAAATTTCTTTTCCAGGTTCATGATGCTTCACTCCATTTTGAACTTATAATTCGGGCAAAAGAGCAGGTCTGATTGCCGCGCAGCGGCCGGCTTTGTTCACTTCGACCGTCCCATATGGGCAAATGAGAGTGCCCGGCCGTTAGTTGCCTGTTGCTCGAAGCCGACTTGCTGTTCGATCACCAGTCCCTCCGCCATAGGCACCATGCTGACCCGGTCGACCAGGGACTTGGTCGCGGCCGGTTCCGTCGTACCCGCGGCAATGGTACGAGCCATGTCGCAGGCGACGTCGATAAGATCGTCGGCAGGTACTACCCGGTTGACCAGCCCCCAGTCGGCCGCCTCGGCCGCCGGTAGCCGCCTCCCGGTCAGTTCAAGTTCCTTGGCCCGGTATATCCCGATGGCGCGCTGCAGGCGGACCGATAACCCCCAACCGGGAAGTAGGCCGACCCGCGAATGGGTGTCGATGAAGGTGGCTTTGTCTGAGGCCAGGATGATGTCGCAGGCCACGGTGATCTCGAAACCTCCGGTAACCGCAAGACCATTGATCGCAGCAATGACCGGGCCTTTCCAGGCGCTGATGGTGCTCGCTGGGTTGAACGGCAGGAACTTTTCTGGGCCATCTTCCTGCAGCACCGCGACGTCCAGGCCTACGCAGAATGTTTCGCCTCTTCCGGTAAGAATAACTACTTTGATGGCCGGATCCTCGTCCAGCTCCTGCATCGCGCTGTCGAACTCGGACAGCAGCTGGGGCACCAGCGCGTTCTTGCGGTCGGGCCGGTTTAGCGCGACAATTGCAAAGCCGTCATGCCGCTCGACGTCGATAAGGGAATATCGTGAAGTCATAATTGCACTCACAAGTTGACCTTGCCTTTCACGCCGGGCGCATTCCTGTTCAGATCGCGACAAGGCCAAGGCCCCCTGTGACGCAGATGCATTCTCCGGTGATGTATTTTGACATGTCACTGGCCAGGAACTCGACCGTTCCGACCATATCATCGACCTGACCGAACCGACGCAGCGGGATCGACCTGACCTGCTCCGGTGTTCCGAGATGGCGGCCGGCAGCGGCAGCCGCGACGCGGGGAGTTAAAATCATGCCCGGGGCGAGGCAGTTTGCCCTGATCCCCTGCGGCCCGACTTCAACTGCAAGGTGGCGGGTAAAGGTGTGGAGTGCTGCTTTTGCCGCGCCGTAGACCGCGCCCTGGCCCGTGTTATCGCCAGCGAAGACACCAAAGGTTACAACGTTAATGATTGAGCCACCGGGCTTGGTGATCAGGGGCACCGCTGCCTGGCAGCAATAAACAGCGCTCAGGAAATTGGCACCGATCATAACTTCGATGTCTTCGTCGGGAACGATCGTTGCGAAGCTGCGGTTTGCGGGCGTAAACGAGCCCCCCGCATTGTTGACGAGAATGTCTAGCCGGCCCAGTTCGCTTACCGCATGCTGCACGGCAGCCGTGGCCTCCGAACGCTTCGACAGGTCCGCCTCAATCGCAATGACGCGCCGGCCAAGGTCCCGGATTTCCTGAGCCACGCTCTCGCCGGCATATTCACCATAACGCTTGCCAACGGCGAGGTCCTTGTCGAAAATCGCAATGTCCGCGCCGAGCCCGGCTAGGTGTAGGGCATATCCCCGGCCCATCCCCCCGCCCGCGCCGGTGATGATTGCGACTTTCCCTTCAAGGCGACCGTCCGCCATTCAACTCTCCCGAACTTGTATTCCGACAACCAGTTTTCTCGGGCCTCCGCTGCTTCGGGGCACCATCAATCCATCATGATCCTGCACAGAACTTGGCAACAAATAAGCTGTCGCCTTTGGGCTCAAAACGGATCATCGGTCAGCCCGGTTCGCTGAAAGATCAGAGCAGCGACGTTGCTTCCGCACTTTCCCATTTGCAGCATCAGCGGCCAATCGGCGATACAAATCGACCTTAGGGGGCATTTGCCACATATCCGCGATCCAGCGCACTCGCGCCGAATTAACGAGAAGCCTGGCCCTCAACGGCCGCTTCCGACTGGCGAACTTGAAACAGATGTACTAATGCCGAACGGCACAGTGCTACGAATCGCTGGGCCGGCACCTGGCGGCTGGTTGGAATGCGGGCACCCAAGGGAGAATGTCATGGCGACACTAGCGAAACCCACTAGCAATATTGACCGTTGGGTGCGGGAAGATGCGAAATTCGGGACTTTCAAGGTCAATCGCGAGGCCTTCACCAGTCAAGCTATCCTAGACCTGGAAAGGGAGCGTATCTTCGACCGGGCGTGGCTCTATCTTGGACACGCTTCGGAACTGAAAAACGCCAACGACTTCCTAACGCGTTTCGTCGGGGGGCGTGAGCTGATCTTCAATCGCAATCGCAAAGGCGAATATCAAGCATTCTTGAATGTTTGCCCGCATCGGGGCGCCCAGGTCGTCCGTGAGCCGACCGGAAATGCGATCAGCTTCAAGTGCTTTTATCATGGTTGGGCATTCAACAACAACGGCAAGTTCGCAACGAAGAGCCGCCCGGGGACGTATCCCGATGGATTTGATTGCGACGGTGCGGTCGATCTTCCTCGGGTACCGCGGATCGAATCCTACCGTGACTTCTTCTTCGTCAGCTATGACGCAAACATCGGCCCGTTGCGCGAATACCTCGCCGGCGTGACCGATGTTATCGATCTCGTTGCGGACCAGTCGCCGAACGGCATGGAAATCGTCGGCGGCACCCACGAATACAGCATCCGCGCCAATTGGAAGTTGCTGCTGGAGAATAGCTTCGATGGGTTCCATGCTCCCGATACACACTCGACCTACTTCGACTATCTTGTGGACGAACTGGGAGGCGTCGATGCCGTCGACTTTCAGTCGCTGGAGGAGTTCAACGCCGGGATCGATCTCGGAAACGGGCACGCAATGACCCAAGCGAAGGCCCCGTGGGGACGTCCGGTTGCTCGGTCCATTCACACTTGGGGTGAGAAGGGCAAGGCCGACGAGCAGCGGATGGTCGCAGAGCTTATCGAGCGCGTCGGTCCCGAACGCGCCTTGTTGATCGCAGATCGCGACCGGAACATGGGTGTTTTTCCCAATCTTGTTATCAACGACATTATGGCGGTCACCGTACGCACCTTTTATCCAGTGGCGCCTGATCTAATGATAGTCCGGGCGTGGGCCTTGGCGCCTGTCGAAGAAGATTTGGAGTTGCGGCATCGCCGTCTCAATAATTTTCTCGAATTCCTCGGGCCGGGTGGTTTTGCTTCGCCCGACGACGTCGAGGCGCTGGAGTCGGCGCAGCGGGGTTACGTGGCGGCGAAGTTCGCGCCGTGGAATGATATCTCGCGTGGGATGCTGCGGGAAACCGCTCGCGCTGATGACGAGGCGCAGATGCGGGCATTCTGGCGTGAGTGGAAACGTCGGATGGAGGCTGAATGATGGCTGTAAAGGAATTAGCGGAAATTCGCGCAGGGGTGCTGCCGCGTTCGCGTGCCGACTACGAAGATTTTCTCTATCGCGAGGCGGCGCTGCTCGATGAATGGCGGCTTGAGGAATGGCTGGCGCTGTTCACTCCCGATTCCGTTTATGAAGTGCCAACGATGGGCATGGGCCTGGAAGCATGCCCCAATAACACTCTGTTCTACATCGCGGACGATTATCGGCGTCTTCGCCACCGCGTCGTGCGGCTGGACAAGCCTACGGCACACGCGGAGTGGCCACATTCCACCACGGTCCGCGGGGTCCACAACGTTCGGATCGTGGATGTGGAGGACAGCGGTGTTCACGTCGCCTGCACCTTCACGACCTATCGCTCCAAGCACAATGTAACCGACACCTATATCGGCCATGCCCATTACTGGCTGGTCGAAGTGGACGGGGAAATCCGCATCCGCGCCAAGCGGGTGCTGCTGGGGATGAACAGCCTGCAGCCGCACGGAAAGGTCAGCATTATTCTTTGAACGACGTTCGGGCAGAAGTACCGGTCGCTCGGGCCACGCCGGGACAGGGCGGGATCGCCACGTTTCCGGCCGTTCAGGACTCTATTCGATGAAATAATCTGGTTTGCCCTGCGTCCACTGCTCGCCCCAGATCTGTCCGCCGCCATCAACCCTGAGAATCTCGCCAGTCGTGAACCGGCTTGCGTTTGATCCCATGAACAGGATGGATTCCGCGATCTCCCACGGGTCGCCCAGACGCAGCATGGGATTGGCGCGGGCGAACGTCTTCTTGGCGTGCTCGGGATAGCCCGCCATCCCTTCGGTGAAGATCACGCCGGGCGCCACGCAGTTGACGCGTATGTTGAATGGGGCCCATTCGACCGCCACCGTCTTCGAAAGTGCGATGACCCCGGCACGCGCCGCCGCCGTATGCGCGGCGCCCAGGATCCCGCGCTCGACCACGACGACGACATTGATGATCGAGCCAGGCGTCCCGGTGTCGCGCCAGTAACGCGCAGCGGTCTGCATCATCCACCAGGTGCCAAACAGATTGTTCTCGACCACCGCCCGAAAACCGTTCGGGCTGAGGTCGATCGCGGACTTGGGGAACTGGCCGCCGGCATTGTTGATTAGGAGGTCCAGCTTGCCGTGGCGCTGATGGACATGATCGAACAGGGCAGCCACGCTGTCCGGCTGACGGATGTCGCACTGGACCGCGAGCACGGAATAGCCGTGATCGGCGAGTTCGGTCTGAAGCAAGTCGAGCTTTTCCTGCGAACGGCCGCAAGTGACCACCTTGGCGCCAAGGCGGGCCAGGATCCAAACAGCGGCTCGGCCTATTCCGGTCGCACCGCCGGAAACGAGGACCACTTGGTCGCGAAATAGCGGCTCGGCCAGCGCGATCTGGCGACTGGCCATGCGGTCTGCCGAGGGCCGCGCCGCTTCGGCAGTCAGGTCTTGTTCGGCGGTCATCGGCTTCACCCTTTCGATTGCAGCAGACCAAGCTTATGGTCCGCGTCAACTAACTCCGCGCCCAAGTCATGTCCGGCCATGATCAGGCGCCGATCAGCTTCTTGATCGCCGCCAGCGCGGCCTCGGTACGTATCAAGCGCCCCGCGCTTGCCAATTCTCCGGCAAGCGAGACAGTAATCGGGAGCGTGGCCTTTTCGTCCACTTCGGGGAAGCCGGTAAGAACGCCAACTATCTCCCGCATGACCACGGCGCCCGCTTCATCAAGCGAGCCATCGCGCACGGCGGCATCGACGTGCTTCAGGTGCATTTCGTGGGCGGCGCGGCCGCAATATGTCAGCTGCGGCTGAGCAGGAGGGGAAAAGCCCTCAGCCATCATCGCCCGTGCTTTTTCCACTGCAGCAGGTAGCAGGTCGGCCCGGTCGTGGACGACCTGGGTGCCCGGTCGCAGCAGGCCCATCGCTTCCCCCTCCTCAGCCGAGCCGGCGATCGTGCCCGCTTGCAACACGGCCAGGGCCCGCGCAAGGCCTTCCTCGGGACCTGCGCGCTCAACCCACCGCACCAGAAGCTGGGTGCAACCGCCCCAAGCCGGGATCAGCCCCACTTTAATCTCCGGGAGGCCGGCGCGCAGTCCGGCATGTGCCACCACCGCATGCGAATGCAGCATCATCTCGCAGCCCCCGCCCAGCGCGAAGCCATGCGCTGCCGAGACCACTGGCACAGCCGTGACCGCCAATCGCTGGTAGAGATCCTGGCCGTACTTGAAATAGGTGGCCAGCGCCGCCCAGTCGCTGCGTCCCACCATCGCGTAGTTGTAGGCAAGGTCTGCACCGGCCGAGAAAGCCTTCGGATCGTCATTGCCGATGATCAAGGCACCAATTTCGTCACCCGCCATGCCAATCGCCTGCTCGAGAAGATCGAGCGCCGCGACGTTGAGCGCGTTCATCTTAGTGTGGATTTCGAAGCAGGCGATGCCGCCGCCGAAATCCCATAGCGACGCGCCTTCATTGGCGGCCATCGGCGCGGCTCTGGCGCTCAAGCTCTTGATAGTGCCATCAGACATGTCGGTGGACCTTTTGACCTAGCAATTTCCCGGGACGCCAAGAGTGGGCCGTTGGGGACGAACCTCTCGCTGTCGGCCAGGAAGGGTTTCGGTAGGCTTGTCTCGACCCACGAAGTTCCCTTCCCAGTCCCGCTACTGCGAACATCGGCAGCAGGATTCAATATGGGAGTCCATTCTTCCGCTATCTTCCACGTACCCGGTATTATAGGCCGCGCGTGTTTTCTGCATGGTAGTCGATCGGGATTGTTGGCAATTGCAGTAAGCGAAATGTCGGGCAACCACGGCGTTCACGCCCGGCAGGGTGATGCCTTGTCCCACTCGTCATTAGGCATTCGTTGGGAGACCCAAATGTCAGCTTACCTGAAGAATTATGAAAAGCTCCTTTTCGATTTCCCGGCGGAGCGTGTGCTTCGCATCACGATGGGTGATCCCGAAAAGCTCACTCCTGTCTGTGGCAAGATGCACGCCGAGATGGTAAGCATCTGGAACGATATTGACGCGGACGAAGATATCTCCGCCGTCATCCTGACCGGCGGCAAGAAAGCGTTTTCTGCCGGAGGCGACTTTGCTCTGGTCGAGCAATCCATGAACGATTTCCACTTCCGCATGCAGACCTGGAAGGAAACGCGAAGCCTCGTTTACAACGTCATCAATTGCAACAAGCCGATTATCAGTGCGATTCGCGGAGCGGCGGTGGGCGCCGGTTTGGTTTGCGGCCTTTTGTCCGACGTATCGATCGCATCGAAAAATGCTCGCATCATTGATGGGCACACTCGTCTCGGCGTGGCTGCGGGCGATGTATCGGCTATCATTTGGCCGCTGCTTTGCGGCATGGCCAAGGCGAAATACTATCTTCTCACCTGTGAACCCCTTTCTGGCGAGGAAGCCGAACGCATCGGTCTCGTTTCGATGACATGCGAAGACGAGGAGCTTGATGCCAAGGTACTCGAGGTCGCGACCCGGCTGGCGAAAGGTCCGCCAACGGCCATCCGTTTTACCAAGAGTGCGCTCAACAACTGGCTGCGCATGGCGGGCCCGACGTTTGACGCATCCTGCGCCTACGAAATGCTCGGCCTGAGCGGGCCAGAAGTCGCGGAAGGTGTCGCCTCACACCGCGAAAAGCGGCCTCCGGTATTCGATCAGACCTGCAAGATCTGACCGTCAATTCAATCGAGCAGAGGATTTACAGATGAGTAACAGATTCGAAGGCAAGTCGATGGTAGTGACCGGTGCCGCTTCAGGCATCGGCAAAGCGATCGCCTTGATGGCGGCCTCACAGGGTGCGAGCGTAATTGTTGCCGACCTCAACGAGGCGGGCGGGCAAGCCACCGTCGACGAAATTCGCAACAGCGGCGGCAAGGCCGAGTTCGAGAAGGTCAACTTGACTGACCGTGACAGCATCAATGCCTTTGCCGCGGCGGTACTCGCACGCGTCGGCACGGTCGACATCCTGGTCAATTCCGCCGGCTGGGATCTCATGGAAAAGTTCGTCGAAAGCAAGCCGGAGACCTGGGATACGGTCATCGCCATCAACTATACCGGTCCGGTGCACCTGTGCCACCACTTCGCCCCGGGCATGATCGCGCAAGGCAAGGGCAAGATCGTCAATATCGCGAGTGAAGCAGGCCGTATCGGCAGCCCGAGCGAAGCCGTCTATTCCGGCGCGAAGGGCGGCATAATCGCCTTCACCAAGACCCTGGCGCGCGAAATTTCGCGCAGCGGTGTCAACGTAAACTGCGTTGCTCCTGGGCCGACCAGGACGCCGCTATACTATGCACAGACCGAGACGGTGCAACAGAACCTGGCCAAGGTCATTCCGATGCGACGCGTTGCCGAGCCCGAGGAGATTGCCATGGCTGTGTTGTTCTTCGCCAGCGGGGAGTCCGACTATATCACCGGCCAGACGCTCAGTGTGAGCGGCGGCATGTCGATGATCTAGGTTTGGGGTTCGTAGTGACTGCGCCAGCAGTCCGATCCGGACAAGCTGTTCGGTCCGCTGGCGCATCACGTGTTTAGTGCAATCGCTTTACCGACTATCGCATATGTGGTACACCACTGAAGCTGACTTTGTTCCCGAACGCGCGAACAGCGGGAAGGTCGAGGTAATGCATGGTGGGAGGCTGAACTTGGAACTCGAAGTCGCTGGTAAGGTCGCACCGGATGAGATCGGCCGTGGACAGCGTCACGCGGACGCGGCAGAAGCTGTTGGCGACAATGGTCCTGAAACCCCCATCAAATGGGAGCCCCTGCCTGAAAACGTGGTGAAGTCGACCGGCCGGACGCTGCAAATTTTGGAGTTCTTTGATCACCACCAGGGTCCCGCCAACATTGCTCAGGTCGCCCGCGAGCTCGACTATCCCCAGTCCAGCACTTCCGAAATCATGCGAAGCCTCAACGTATTGGGGTACCTTTCCTACGACAATCGCGATCGAACCTTTATGCCAACAAGCCGGGTTCGCCTCCTCGGATCCTGGGTCATGGACGAGTTGCACGGTGAGGATAGGCTTTCCTCCCTCGTCCGCAAGGTCAACGCGATTTCCGGCCAGACCGCCTATCTGGCAATTCGCAACAAGTTGGAAGCACAGTACATCCAGGTCGCCCAGGCAACGACCTCGCTACGGCTACATCTAACTCCGGGCCAGCGGCGCCCCCTGCTGCAATCAACCAGCGGGCGCGCGCTGCTGAAAGATGTGTCCGATTCCGAGATTGGCAAGCTGGTGCGCCGCGTCAATGCCGAAAGGGGGGAGGGGGACAGCCCTATCTGCTTCGACGAGCTCTTGGCGGACGTCAATTTCGTTCGCGAACACAAATACTTCTACCAGGCCAAGAGCCAGATCAGTCCTGGCGCCGCCGTGATCGCCATGACTTTGCCCGAGGAAATGTTCCCGGTACCAACAGTGCTTGGTGTAGGTGGGGCGGCAGAAATTATTGCGCCGCAGAAGGACTCGTTGGTCCAGTTCATGGCGGACCTGATCCGCGACCACCTGCTCGACAAGGATGCCTGACCAAGCCATTTTGGTGCAGCAGCTGATTGCGACCGCTAGTCGCAGCCTGAGCATCGCGCATATGTGGTAATCTGGGCCGCCACAGAGTTGGGGGCTGTTAGCCCATAAGGCGTTTGCTAGGTTTGTTCGCGGCAGGCGGCGAAGGGAGCTTAGCGACCAAGCGCTGATGGCGAGTCGTGCTTTTGGTGGAGCCGTCCGGCACGTCCCCTCTCTTGGTCGACTAGCCAAATCTTCGTGGCCGCGTTTGCGAACGCTGTCGCGCAAGTCTGAATTGGATTTTGAGTGTCGCGACGGACAGCGGTCCACGCGAGGTAGTCCGTTTGTTGCATGGAGCCATGAATGTTCAATCCGATGTCACTGGAAGGCAAGGCAATCGTCGTCACTGGCGCGGGGCAGGGAATCGGCCGCGCTATCGCGAATGCCGTCTTGAAGCTCGGCGGCCGGGTTGTGGCCATTGACCGCAACCCTGATGGGCTGAATGAACTGCGGGATGTGGCCCCGGCGGACCGACTGATTGTTGCAGTCGGCGACGTTACCGATGACGATTTCGTGACGGCAACGGTTGACAAGGCGGCCGAATGGGGAGGCCGCATTGATGGTCTTGTCAACAACGCCGGCATTTCCCGCCCTGCAATGATCCACAAGATGGACAAGGGCACCTGGAATGCCGTGATCGACGTCAACCTGACAGCGCCTTTCTTGTTTCTGCAGGCGGTCGGCAAGAAGATGCTGGACCAGTCGGCAGCCGGGGCCCAAGCGCCTGGGGCGATCGTCAATATCTCGTCTGATGCTGGTCGTCGTGGCACGATTGGCCAGGCTAATTATGCAGCAGCAAAGGCCGGGATTAACGGCCTTACCATGTCGGCTGCGCGTGAATGGGGCGGCAAGGGGATACGGGTCAACTCGGTTGCCTTCGGTGTCGTGGAGACACCAATGACCGAGGCGGTCAGGGGCGAGAAATTTCGTGACACTTATTTGGCCCAGATTCCGCTGCGGCGGTGGGCATCGCCTGAAGAAGTAGCAGTTCCTGTCTGCTTCCTCCTTTCAGACGCAGCCTCCTACATCACCGGGCAAGTCATCTCGGTGAATGGCGGATTTCACATCGGTTCGTGACCAGCGGAAGTGAGAAAATGGAATCGACTGACGCTATTCATCCCGATCAGGATTTTCTGGATTATCTGGCGCAGGGCAAATTCATGCTGCAGCGGCGCCGATCCGGTGGTGAGCCATTCTTCTATCCACGCGTTGCAGAACCGGGTACCGGCAGCACCGACTTGGAATGGGTTGAGGCCTCCGGCCTGGGCGCGGTTTATGCGACCACCACCGTACGCGTCCGCCCGCCGGAAGTGGATTACAACGTGGTTGTCGTCGAGCTTGACGAAGGGCCGCGCATGCTCAGCCGGGTCGAAAGCGTCGCGCCAGCGGATGTCGTTATCGGCATGCGGGTGAAGGCGCAGATCGTGCCCTTCGAAGACCGCCACGCCGTAGTGTTCGCGCCCCTAGCGGCAAACCAGGAAGAAGATGTCCGATCATGACCATGGATCGCCGCAAGCCCGCCGCCATCGTCGGGGCCGCAACCTTCGGAATCGGTGAAGCTCCGGGCTTCACTTCGCCAGATCTCGCGGCACGCGCTGCCTTGGCCGCACTAAACGAAGCGGGACTCAGCCTGTCGCAAGTGGACGGACTGTTCATCGGATTTCCGAACGATTTCTTGAGCGGCTTGTCCTTCGCCGAATATCTAGGCATCCGGCCCAAACTCACCAACAATAACCGCACCGGTGGCTCGGCCTTTCTTACCCACATGAATGTGGCCGCCCACGCCTTGGCTGCAGGTGAGATCGATGTCGCGCTCATCGCCTATGGCAGCAATCAGCGCACGGGTGCCGGCGGACTTGTCAGTGCAGCAGCGCCAAATCCCCACGAGAAGCCATACCGCTTACGTTTGCCGGTCGGTGCCTATGCCTTGGCGGCTAACCGTCACATGCATGAATTCGGGACAACTCGCGACCATCTTTATGCAGTTGTGAAAACGGCGCGCGAGTGGGCCACGCTGAACCCCGATGCCTTCATGCGCAAGCCAGTCAGCCGTGATGAGTATCTTAGTGCGCGAATGGTTTGCGATCCGCTCTCGGTACTTGATTGCTGTCTGGTCACCGACGGGGCAGCCGCGATCGTGATGGTCCGCGAAGACTGGGTGGACCATCGAAAGGCGGCCTACCTCCTCGGATTTGGGGAGGCGACCGATCACTACCAGATTGCGCAGATGCCGGACCTGACCACTTCGGCCGCGAAATTCAGTGGCGAACGTGCCTTCGAGCAGGCAGGAATCAGTCCTGCCGACGTCGACGTGGTGGAGTTGTACGACGCCTTTTCCATCAATACGATCATGTTCCTGGAGGACTTGGGTTTTTGCAAAAAAGGGGAAGGCGGCGATTTCGTCGCTTCCGGTGTGACTGGTCCCGGTGGCAGCCTTCCCGTCAACACCAACGGTGGCGGCCTGGCGTGTGTTCACCCTGGGATGTACGGCCTGTTCACTGTTGTCGAAGCATTTCGGCAACTGACGGGCACTGCGGGCGAAAGGCAAGTTCAAGGCGCCGAGATCGCAGTAGCCCACGGCAATGGCGGTTTCCTTTCCAGTCAGGTGACAGCCGTACTTGGTAGTTCGGCTTCGCACTGAAATTCGTTGCAATAACGGATTTGCAGTAACTGCTGCGCGGCGTCCAATTCCCGTATCTTGCTGAAGTCGCAGCCCATACACTGAGCATGCAAGGCCTATTGGCTGGCGACGTGTGCGAGGAGTTGTCGATGTCTGTACTGTCAGGTCTCAAGGTTCTGGACATGACGCGGGTTGTGGCCGGGCCCAGTGCGACGCAGTGCCTCGGGGACTTTGGTGCTGATATCATCAAGGTCGAGCGGCCTGGGGAGGGCGACGATGTGCGTCACGTCGGCCCGCCCTGGCTTCTCGACAAGGATGGGGTCGAGACCAGAGAATCAACATATTTCCAGGCAGCCAACCGCAACAAGCGCTCGATCGCAGTCAACTTCCAGACTGAAGAGGGCGCAGCACTCTTGCGCGAAATCGCCGCAAAGGCAGATATTTTTGTAGAGAACTTCAGGCCGAACACGCTGGCGAAATACGGCCTCGACTATCAATCGCTCAAGCAGACCAATCCGGGGCTGATTTATTGCTCGGTCAGTGGGTTTGGCCAGACCGGCCCCTATTCTACACGGAGCGGATACGATTTCCTCATGCAGGCGATGTCAGGCCTGATGAGCGTAACAGGGGAGCCCGATGGCCCCCCCATGCGGGTCGGCGTGCCGATCGCGGATATCTTGGCGGGCAAGGATGCCGTCATCGGCATCTTGTTGGCCCTGCGCCACAGGGATATGACGGGACACGGTCAGCACATCGACATTTCGCTATTCGAATCTCAGGTGGCGGCCATGTTGAACACGTTCACCGCGTGGTTCAACGGTGGATTCGAGATGCCTCGCACCGCGAACGATCACCCAAGCGCATCGCCTTACGGTGTCTATCGAACCTCTGACGGTTACTTGCTGATTGCCACCTTCAACAATCGCGAGTTCGCTCGTCTGGCTGTGGCTGTAGGCCGTCCGGACTGGGTTGAAGACCCGGCTTATAAAACCATGGGCGCGCGAGTTGACCACCGCTACGAGCTAGCTAACGCGCTGACGGCGATCCTGGTACAGCATCCTCGGGACCACTGGATTACCCTGCTCAATGCGGCCGGTGTTTCCTGCGGCCCCATCAACCGCATGTCCGATCTGCAAGATGATCCGCATTTCATCGCGCGTGGCATGAAAGTCACACTTCCCCATGCCATTTCAGGTGCAATCGCGGTCGCAGCCAGCCCCATCAAATGCTCTGAGTCTCCTCCAGAATACCGGCTTGGCCCCCCCGTCAGCGGGCAGCATACGGCCGAGGTGCTCCATGAGTTGCTCGGTCTGGACGAACGCGAATTGGCTGACCTTTCGCAAAAGGAAGTCATATGAACTCGACGGAAAACGTCGGGGCACTAACTCCCGCAGCCTTGGTGCTGCGCGAGCAAGTGCGGGAGTTTCTGGCCGGCTATTCAGGGCAATGGACAACTTTGAACAGAGCACATTCGTGGGCTGCTTTTGATCGTGAGTTTAGCCGCGAGGTTGGTAAGCGCGGTTGGATTGGCATAACCTGGCCGGCGCCGTTTGGAGCCGGCCGCAGCGCGGTAGAACGCTTCGTCCTGCAAGAAGAGATGCTTGCCGCTGGTGCGCCAGTCGGTGCGCACTGGATTGCCGACCGCCAAAGTGGGCCGCTGATCCTGAAAGTTGGCACGAGCGAGCAGCAGCAGCGATATTTGCCCGGCATTGCCAGTGGCGACTTGTCTTTCTGCATTGGCATGAGTGAGCCTAACGCGGGTTCTGACCTTGCGGCGATCGAGGCGCGTGCAGATCGCGAGACTGGTGGTTGGCGTTTGAACGGCACGAAGCTTTGGACAACCAACGCCCAACATTGCCAGGTAATGATCGGCTTGTTCCGCACGTCAGGTCCGGCTCGCGAAATGCGGCAGAAGGGCCTGACCCAGTTCCTGATCGAACTGGACAGCCCGGGACTGGAAATACGGCCGATCGCCGACCTCAACGGTGAGAAGCATTTCAACGAAGTGGTGTTCAACGACGTTTTCGTACCCGGCGAAAGAATGTTGGGCGTGGAAGGTGCAGGTTGGGCGCAAGTTACCTCAGAACTCGCGCTGGAGCGCAGCGGTCCGGAACGTTTCCTCAGTGCGTTCCCGTTGGTGGCAGCGGCTACGCAGGAGTTGGCGGCGCTTGCGCCGCCTGTAGAGAATTGTGATCTGGCGACGCTTGGCACCTTGATTGCCGAAACTGCCGTCCTGCGGTCACTATCCCTGATGGTCGCCGGAAAACTCGAGCGCAATGAGGACCCGTCTTACCTGGCCGTCATCACCAAGGATCTTGGTGCCGAGCTTGAGCAACGCACGGCGCCGGCCGTAAGAAGCCTTTTCGGCAGGCCGCCGCCGGATTTGCTGCAAGCGATTGAGTACACAGTCAGGGCAGCACCGACTTTTTCGTTACGCGGCGGCGCGCGCGAGATACTGCGCGGCCTTACTGCCCGCGCCTTGGGAGTGCGTTGACAATGTCGGTGGCTGACATGCTGCTTGAACAGGTCGTTCGGCTGTACTCCGCCGCGTTGAACAAACGCTCCGGCAATAGCGATGGTTTTGACGCGGCTCTCTGGTCGCAGGCTGAGGAACTCGGTTTGCCGCTGGCAATGTGCCCCGATGTCAATGGAGGCTTCGACCTCGGTTGGTCCGAAATGTTCGATGTCCTTGCACATGCTGCGGCTTGTGGTGAGCCGATCCCCCTCGGTGAAACGCTGGTTGCCAATGCTCTGGTCTGCTCGGCCGGGTCTGCTCCGGAAGCTGGGCCGACATTTTTCGGTTTTCCTGCCGACCTTGCGGGTGGCGGTCCGGGAACAGCCTTGCCGGCCTCGGCGCGGGTGCTGGTAGCTAGAGCCAAAGCCTTGGGTCTCGCTCCGCTCACCGAAGCGACGTGCGGTGGGGTGGCGAACACGCCACCCAATAGCGAATTTCTGGTCCAGGCTGGTGCCTTGCTGCGCGTTGTGCAGATAGCTGGCTCGCTTCAAGGCGCGCTCGACCTTTCGGTCCGATATACGCAGGAGCGCAGTCAGTTCGGTCGGTCACTGTCGAAGTTCCAGGCAGTGCAGCACATGCTGGCGCAACTGGCGGATGAAGCGGTTGCGACTGCGGCGGCTGCGCGCATGGCTTGCGCAAGGATGGATGCCGGCGATGGGCTGTTGGCGATCGCGATCGCGAAGCTGCGAGCTGGGCGCGCGGTCGAGAAGGGCGTGATGCTCGCTCACCAGATCCATGGTGCGATGGGCGTGACGCTTGAGTACCCGCTGGCGCGCCTCAGCCGCAACATGTGGCGCTGGAGCGAGGAATTCGGCGATCAGAAGTTCTGGGCAACCTCGGTGGGCAAGACCGCAATAGACATGTCCAGCGCTTGGGATGCAGTGGTCAGCGCCAGTGATCCCGTGGGAGTTGCCTGCGATGGGTGACTTCATGCTTTACGAGAAGACGGGCGGCATAGTCCTACTCACGATGAACCGCCCCGAGGAGCGCAACGCGCTGTCTACGGTCGAGATCTGCGAAGAGTTCGAGGATCGTTGCAAGTCCATCGAGCGTGATCCTTCAGTAAATGTCCTGATCCTGACCGGTGCGGGTCCGGCGTTCTGCGCGGGCGGAAATATCAAGAAGATGCGCGATCGCTCTGGCTTCGCACCAGCCAAGACCGTCATCGACACGCGCGACAGCTACCGCCGGTCAATCCACCGAATTCCAAAGGCGCTTTTCAATCTGGAGGTGCCAACAATTGCCGCGGTGAACGGCGCGGCAATCGGTGCGGGCCTCGATCTTGCATGCATGTGCGACATGCGGATTGCTTCCGAAAAGGCAGTGTTTGCGGAGAGCTTTATCAAGCTCGGCATCATCCCCGGTGACGGCGGAGCGTGGTTCCTGCCTCGCATCGTGGGTTACTCCATGGCCTGCGAAATGGCCCTTACAGGAGTGCAGATCGGAGCGCAGGAAGCTCGAAAATTCGGGCTCGTGTCGCGCGTGGCAGAGGCTGACAGCCTGCTGGAAATGGCGTTCGAGCTTGCAGCCCGTATCGACGCAATGCCTGGCCGGACGGTGCGATTGACCAAGCGGTTGCTGCGTGACAGCGGCCAGGTCACGCTCGACCATCACCTCGAGATGGCCGGTGCATTTCAGACGATCGCACATGAGACCGAAGACCACCGCGAAGCGCTTGCCGCGGTGTTCGAGAAACGGTCGCCGACATTTCACAACCGATAGACGCCATGATCAAGAGCTACGACGAATTGATGGGCATGGCTCCGGTCACCCTGGAGCAGAGTTACACCAGCAAGGACAGCTGTATCTACGCACTCAGCGTCGGCTGCGGCGTCGATCCTTTTGACGATTGGACGCGCCAGTTCCTAGGGCCGCTGCCAATGGCGAGGACCCTGCCGGCCATGGCAACCGTGCTCGCAGCGCCGCGATTGGCCGCCATCGGGCTCGGAGTGACCCTATCGGGTGTTCTGCATGGGAGCCAGGGTTTGATTTCGCATGCGGACCTGCCGATCGATGGGCGATTGCGAAGCCAATCGCGAGTCACCGGCGTGTTCGATCGCGGAGAGGGCCGTGGTTGCCTGATCAACATGGCCCGGGAACTGCAGGACGCGGAGAATGGAACGCATTATGCATCCCTGACGATGACCTTTATCTGTCGGTCGGATCAGGTGGCTGGTGCTCCCCCGGTCGAAAAATCAGCAGAAAATGCTCTTGGCGACCGTGCGCCAGACATCCTGGTCGAAGTGCCCACGTCGACGCAGTCTGCCCAGATATTCGCCCTCACCGGCGATCAGAACCCGCTGCACATGGTGCCCGAAGTTGCCGCAAGGGCGGGCTTTCCGGGGCCAATCCTGCACGGAGTCGCAACCTATGGCCTATGTGCCGCCTTTGCCGAAAGAGCGCTGTGCACGGATGGCGGCACCTCTTC
The DNA here is from genome assembly GCA_964630805.1 of uncultured Novosphingobium sp. Taxonomy (GTDB): domain Bacteria; phylum Pseudomonadota; class Alphaproteobacteria; order Sphingomonadales; family Sphingomonadaceae; genus Novosphingobium. The sequence goes on from CAZVWP010000001.1 coordinate 152,153, forward strand.
GTCACGCCGCCTTGGTGCCATCTCGGGGAAATTCAGCGCCCCGGTGTTTCCGGGCGAAACCCTTGAACTTGCATTGTGGCGCGACGCGTCTGGAGCGCGGATCGAAGCGCGCGCGCCCGCCCGGGGGAAGGTCGTCTTTTCCGATGGGCGGGTCGAGATCGAAGAGGCTATTTGACCATGGATCTACGTGTATCGCGAGAGAATCTGGACTTCCGCGAAATGATTCGCGGCGAGATCGCCGCTCTGGTGCCAGCCGACATCAAGGCGCGGGTTGATAATCTTCAGCATCTTAAGCGCGAGGACTTCGTTCGATGGCAGGCGATCCTTGACGAAAGGGGATGGGCGGTGCCCGCCTGGCCGACCGAGTACGGCGGTCCCGGTTGGTCGCCGCTGCAGCGGGTCTATTTCGAAGAGGCGTGTTTCTTGGCAGGTGCGCCTCGTCAGATACCTCAAATCAACATGATCGGGCCGGTCCTGCAAAAGTTCGGAACCGAAAAACAGAAAAAGCGCTACCTGCCCAAGATGCCAACTCTGCGAGAGTGGTGGTGCCAGGGATATTCCGAACCCTCCTCAGGATCCGACCTGGCCTCGTTACGGACAAAGGCCGTGCGCAAGGGCGACCACTACATCGTCAACGGCCAGAAGATATGGACGACTTGGGCGCACTGGTCCGATTACATGTTCGGCCTGGTTCGGACTTCTGATGAAGGGCGTCCGCAGGAGGGGATCACCTTCCTCTTGATCGACATGAAGACCCCCGGGATCAAGGTGCGGCCGATCCATTCGCTCGATGGTGCGCACGACGTCAACGAGGTCTTCTTCGAAGATGTCGCGGTGCCATGCGAAAACGTGGTTCTTGCCGAGAACAAGGGCTGGACTGTGGCAAAGTTCCTGCTGCAGGCCGAACGGACAGAGATCGCTGGGCTCGGTCAATCCAAGCGCCTGCTGCAGTTTGCGGACAGGACGGCGGACCGGCTCGAACAATCGGGTGTTCCGGCTCACCGGCTGCTGGCTTTCCGCGCGCGGCTGGACCGCCTCCGGATCGACCTGAAGGTGCACGAATGGACCTTGATGCGCGTGATCGCTGCGGATCATAACGATCCGGGTGCGCCCTCGGCCTCCGTCCTGAAGCTATGCGGCACCGATCTGCTTGAAGACCTTTCGACCTTGCTCATGGATATGGGGGGACCCGGTGGTCTCGCTTACGATGCGGCTGCGCGTGCCGGGCGAGCGGAGCAGGAGCCGCCATACGGCCATGCAGCGAATGGCGCCGCCGCCACCTATCTCGAATTCCGCAAGTCGGGGATTGTTGGCGGATCCACCGAAATCCAGAAGAACCTGATTTACCGTGAAGCGGTTGGCCGTTGGGGAGCCCTATGAATTTCGAACTTTCCGACGAACAGCGAGCCCTGGTCGACACCGTCGAGAAGTTCGCAAGAGATGCTGCTGCGAACCGGGCCTCGGCCGGCACCCCTGAGGCCGCAAGGGATGCGGTAAGCGCGCGGTGGCGGCAAATGGTGGACCTTGGCCTGAACGGCCTGATCATCGCCGAGGACGACGGCGGAATTGGCATGACCGCAGTTGAAGTCGCTCTGGTCTGCGAAGCCCTTGGCCGATCGCTCGTGCAGGAACCTTTCATAAGTGCAGCTGTCGTTGCTCCAAAGCTGCTGGAACTGAGCTCCTCTGCTTCCATTCGCGCGGAATGCCTTCAGGCGCTTGACGAAGGTAGCATGCGAATGGCCCTGGCATGCGACGAATCAATCTACGATTTCGAGCTGGATCGGACCGGGATCCGAATTGAGGAACGCGACGGTCGCCTGCTGGCTTTCGGCACCAAGGAACTGGTCGTGGATGGAGCGGCAGCGACGCATTTCGCGGTAACAGCCCGTACCAGCCTTCATGGCTTCAACGTGTTTGTCTGCGCAGCCGGGCAAGCAGGGCTAACGGTCACACCATTGCGCTCGCTTGATGGCAACTGGTTTGCCCGGGTTCACTTCGACGGAGCCGAGGTCTGCGGGCCTCTTTTCAATGCTCAAGCCGGCCTTGCAAGCGTTGAATGCGCGCTCGACTATGGACTTGTCGGGCTATGCGGCGAAGTCCTTGGGCTGATGGATCGGGTGCTTGCACTAACGGCGAACTACCTTCAAACCCGGCAACAATTTGGAAAACCGATTGGAACGTTCCAAGCGCTGCAACATCGCTTTGCAGAGATGGTGGTCGCGGCCGAGCAGTCGCGCTCGGCAACATTGATGGCAGTGGCTGCATTGTCGGGCAGTGATTCCCGCGTCCGCAGGCAGGATGTATCTGCGGCGAAGGCCTTGGTTGGCCGCAATGGCCGGGCTGTTACGGAAGCGGCGATCCAGCTTCATGGTGGCATTGGGATCACCGACGAGTACGAACTCAGCAGTTATGTGCGCAGGATGATCGAGATCGACAAAACCTGGGGCGATAAGGATCATCACGAGGCAGCGTTCGGCCGCATGTCTCGCTGACGCGTCCACGCGGGGCATTTCCCGAACAATCGCGATCCTCGGGCGGGCAAGCTATTGCGCCAGTGGCGTACATGTGATGAGGCGAACGGGAACGGCGGACATATGAGGCATCGCATTGATGCTCTCATAGTGGCGATCGGTGTCGATCAATGCATTTACGCAGGTCCCGTCGACCAGGATATCTTCCTTGCCCGGAGTGCCTCCCCAACCCTGGCTCAATGAGACCACGCCGGGTCTCACGGTATCGTCGCGTTCGACTATGGCCTTGGCTTGTCCATGCGGTGACACGATCTTGACACAGTCACCGGGGTTGAGGCCGAGTTCTGCCAGGTCATCGCCGTGCAGGTAGGCGGGGTTGTATTTGTTGCGCTTGCGCACCGAGGCGAGCGTCAAGCCATAGCTGTTGTAGACGTCCCGCATCCGCCGCGTCGAAAGCAAGTGTGTGAACCCGCCGGCGCGGATGGCGCGTTGCGCAGCGGCTGGTTGCGCCAGATAAGACTCCAACTCCTCCAGAACGTCGGTCGGCATCACGTCGAAGAGCGCGTCCTGTCCCGGGCGCGGGGGCTGGACAAAGCCGCCATCGACGGGAAAGTCATGCCCATGTGGATAGGCCCGCAGCTCCTCGAGCGAGGTCTGGCTCGGCTCGAGCAAGACGGCGAGCAGATCTTCGGTAGACGGTGGCACATTTCCGTCCAACTTGTGCCGTCCGACAAATTCGATCGTTACCCCCAGTCGCCTGGCGAGCGCCCAAAACACGAACCAATCGTCCACCACCTCCGCATCGGCTGGCGGCGCAACGATGGCCGGGGTGAAGATTCCCCACGACCCGGTGTAGAACTTCAGGGCCGGATGGGTAGGTGGAAGGTCAGCGCGCTCGTACTGCAGCTTGGGCGGGAGGATGTAGTCCGCCTCGCGGGTGGTCGCCGTTTCCCATGGATCGACAACGACCAGCAGGTCCAGCGCGCGCATGGCCTCGCACGTCTTGTCGCGGTCCGGAAGGCACCACATGGGGTTGGCGCCGGAGACGATTAACGCCTTGATCTGGTCAGGCCCAGGGGTCAGGATTTCGTCGGTCAGTGTGGCCGCAGGCTTCTCGCCATAGAAGTTGCTCGTACCGCGGATGCGACTGGCCGGGAACTTCTCCCAGGGACGCGCGGCCGGAATGACTTCGGCATAGGATACCCGGGCCGGATTGAGCATGTCGACCGACCGGACCTTGTTTCCTTCACGCGGAAACCGGCCGCAGACCACGTTGAGCAACTGGACCATGTGGACGGCGAGGTTGGAATAAGGCGCCATGTTGGGTCCGGTGCCGGTCAGCGCCGGGCCGCGGCTATGCTGCCGCGCGAACATGTCGGCGATTGCGCGGATAGATCCCGGTTCGAGACCAGCCCGCTGTTCGGCCATCTCAGGGGTAAAGGGCTCGACTGCTGCTTTCAGCGCAGCCATGCGCTCGGACCCAACGTAGCGTTCGCAGAACGCCTTGTCCTCCCAACCTTCGCTGAGGATGAGCCGGATCAACCCTGCCGCGATGGCAGCATCCTCGCCCGGATAGGGCTGGACCACCAAGTCTGCATGGGCGCCCGTTTCGGTCCGGCGCGGATCGACCACGATCAGTTTCATGCCACGTTTGCGGGCCCGCTTCAACCTTTTGACCGGATCGAGTCCTAGCACGGACAGGGTGGAGTGCGAGATCAGCGGATTCAGGCCGAAAAGCAGCAGGACGTCGGAATCGTCCAGTTCGGCCACTCCGCCGGCCCAAGATCCCATCCGCCCGGCTGCGACCATCTTGCCGGACTGGTCGATGGTGATCGTGGTGTAGTACTGGTCGGTTCCCATCGCCTGCAGGAAACTTCGGCTCACGCCCACGGCCGACTGGTTCATCAGCGAGCCTGTCCCCGCGAACAGGCCGAGGGCCTTGGGGCCGTGTTCGGCAACCACGCTGTCAATGCGTGCGGCAATCTCGTCAAGGGCCTGTTCGAGCGGGATCCTGGCGTAGCTGCCGTCAGCCTGGCGCTTGAGCGGATGGGTGAGCCTAGAGGGATCGCGGTGGGCTTGGCCGGACTGCAGCCCCTTGAAGCAGGCGTAGCCCGACGACAGCACGTTCAGATCGTCGCCGACGATGCGCGTGATGTGCCCGTTTTCGTCTACTGTGACCCGTGTGCCGCAGGTCGCGGTGCAGATCCGGCAGAAGCTGGCATATTCACCAGGCGCCTGGGCAAGGGGGGGCTCTAGATTCATCGCACAACCTCGGTGATGCCGCCTGGAATCCGATCCGACGGCACTGCAAAAATGCCGTATCAAAGCTGATAAAACAAGCGCACTAAGTAACGGATATGAGTGATGTGCAGGTGGCTGCGAGACCCAGCTTACGTCAGCAGAGCCGCGATCTTGGCTCCGCCGCTGTTAGGCGCCTGCACTCAGCCGACAGCGCCCACCTCGGTGAAACCGGGTTTGGGCTTGCCGTCCCAATAGTCGAACGATCCCCCTTCGAGCGGGAAGCGTCTCGGCTCGCGCGGGTTGTCCTCGGGGAATTCCTCCATGCCCTGGCTGTATTCGATGGTCAGGCCATCAGGATCGAGGAAATAGAAAAAAACCGATCCAGATTGCGGGTGCCTTCCGGGGCCGTAGACCACCGGCACGCCGGCAGCCTGCATGCGCGGCCCCGCGCGGCCGATATCGTCGATGTGGTTGACGTTGAAAGTCAGGTGGTTCAGCGTGGGCGTCTCGGTCGCGCCGAGGCCGAAGGTATGGTGCAGTGGATTGGGGAAACAGCGCATGTGCACGACCGCGTCCGCAATCCGATCCGACTGCCTGAAGTTCATGACGTTGTAGTAGAAGTCCTCGCTCGCGGCGAGCGTCGGCGTCCCTAGAACGATATGCCCGAGGGTAGTGATCCGGGTGTGGGTCGGCTCGAACGGGCTGTCGGCGAAGGCCATGCGCACGTAGAATTCGTGCTCTGCCCCGGTGCTAGGCTCCACCGCCCGGAAGCCACCGTCGGTGTGCAGTTCGCGCGCTTCGTCAGCCGATATATCGCTGCAGGCGATTCCCGCCGCAGAGAAGGACTCGCGCAATGCGGCGAGCGCATTGGCGCTCTCCATCTGCCATCCGATGCGTCGCACACCCGGCCTGTCTGACTTGGTCAGCACCAGGTCATGGTGGAGATCCGAGCAGCGCAGGTAGACATCGCCCTTGGGTGATTGCTCGACGAAGGCCAGGCCGACGAGGTCTTGGTAGAAATTTTGCGAGCGCGCCACATTGGTCACGCTCAGCACAACATAGCCAAGGCGTTTGTATCGGATCCGATCGCTTGCCATCGGACTTTCCTCTCTCGATTCTGCCGATCAATTCCCGCTGCGAGGCTAGACCGCAGCGGGAATGACCCATGCCGGTCAGATAAAGATCGTCACCTTGCCCTGCTGGCGCAGCGAGTTCATGTCGATGAACGTCCGCTTGCTGGCGATCTTCAGCGCGCCGTTCACATGACGCAGAATGTATTTATGGTGCCCGCAATAGAGGTCGGTCGCCTCGTTCTTGGAACGATAGGTGATGAACCGGCACTCTACATGCACGCCTCGCTCATCATTGCCGGTCACACGGACGTTGCTGATCAGATGCGAGGATACCGAAGCCGGCCATTCGGAGTGATTGGCGGTCTTCTGCATGCGCTCCACCCGAAACCGCAACTTGGCGTGGTCATCGGCGATGTAGAACAGCTCTGAAGCTGAATTGGCATCGTCTCCGACGCCAGCCTGCGGTACTTCATAGACCGAGTCTTCTGTGAACAGCGCGAACCAATCGTCAAAGCGGCGATTATCGAGCATGGCCGCTTCTTCGAAGAGAAAATCCTCGTACTCGGCGCGCGAAAGCGGCTGTTCGAGACTGCGGGTCAATACTGTCGCTTGCATCGTTACACCTCCATCCTGCGGGCCCACTCGCGCCAGAAACAGCGCATCTGCTCCTCGTCGGTTGCTCTGAAGAAATCCTTGCGAAGCATGCCGCGCGAAATGTCGTTCCAGCCGGCTTCACGGCTGGCCGCGTAGCCGCGCTGCGCAATTTCGAGCGCTTCCACGTCGTCGGGCGTCGAAAATCCGCCGGGGCCAAGGAACTCGAGGTAGTTGTCAAGGCGCAGTTTGCGCTGCTCGGCGGATTCGCCCTTCACACCCATTGTCCAACTGCTGACTTCCATCAGGTCCGGCGCCACCGGGTAGAAGGTACGGACGGTGATTGCCATGATGTCGTTAATCACGAGGTTGGGAAAGCAGCCTGAATTGCGGCTATAATAACCAACGCGTTCGGCCCGTTCGGGCCCTAGACGGTCGACCAGTTCCTGCTTGATCTTAGCGATTTCTTCCTTCGCCGCTTCGCCCCACTTAGGCGACCATCGCGCCACGGGTCGCCCCCAGTCCATGTCGGATTCGGTGAAGGCGTGGCCGTTGCCCGCATCGATCACGCGGGCGTTGGGATCGACCTCGGCCGTATGGCCGATCGCTTCGATCAGGTATTCAAAATAGGTCTGATGGGTATCTGCAGCGTGATAGCCGTCATAGCTGTTTTCCATCAGCAGCTTCCAGTTAGCGCGAACGGAATATTTTTGGTCGATACCGATGATTTCCATGCCTTCGGGGCCTTGGTCGGCCACGAGGTCGAGCAGGATCTTGTAGTCGGCCAGATTGTCCTCGAGCGACTCCGCGCCTGAGTCATAGTTGACGAACCAAAACCCTCGATAACCAGCCGCCTTGGGTGCGGAAGGCAAGTTGGCGCAGCCGTCTTCGTTGAAGTGCGGGCCATAGTCGCCTTCCTGCATCTTGGTGCCGAAGGTGCCGTTGTTGTTGAATGCCCAGCCATGGTAGATGCAGCGGAACGAGATGGCATTGCCCTTGGCTTGCCGCTCGACCATCGCGCCGCGGTGCGGGCAGGTGTTCAGAAAAACGTGAATTGCGCCCTTGCGGTCGCGATTGAAGATGATCTCACGGCCGCCGACCTTTCGGGTGACGAAGTCGTTAGTGTTCGGAATTTCGGATTCGTGACCGACATAGAGCCAGCAGCGGCTGAAAATCCGGTCGCGTTCCGCTTCGAAAACAGCCTGGCTAGTAAAGGCTTCGCGAGATACGCGAAAGGTCCCTTCCTCCCGGTCCTCCACTACATAACGGCCGACCTTATGCGAAGAGGCAAGTTTGAGATTTGTTGCCATATCAAGAACCCTTCCATCCAGGAAGCTCGGTAAGCTTCTAGTACAATCGTTTTAACGCGACTTTGGGGAGTGAACTTGATCAAAATCAAAAAGGACAACCGTTCCGGCAAAATTGCAGACGCATGAGCAGTCGGGGACAAAGCCTTTGAGGCCTTGTCGGCGGTGACATGGTTTTGTCGATGCTGAGGATCAGATTTTATCGACATTCAGTTCAGGGCGGGCCGAAAAGCGCCAATTTGCAGGCCGTCATGGGCTGAAAGTCGATACAACCTGGACATTCCCGGCAGGCAGCCCACCTCTGCTTAGGCTTGCTCTAATTGCCACTGGCGAATTTCGCGTACCAGTCCGCCGTATGGAGATCGTGCTGCAACGCCGCAGCAAACTGATCCGCATTGATTCGCTGTTCTAACAATTGGCAAAGCTGAACTTCGATGCGCTTTCCCGTGGCAGTGTAAGGCACGGACGGAGCCGGGACGATGAGGTCCGGGACATGTCGCGGGCTGAGACGTCCGGCGATGGTTCCGGCAATATCGCGCTTTAGCTCCTCATTCATAGCCGCATTGCCCGCAAGCTGAACGAAAAGAAGCAGCTTTCCACTATGACTGCCACCTTGAGGGCAGACCGCAATGGCATCTGCGATTCGCTTTTCCCCAGCAAGCGCACGGTAGATTTCGTTGCTGCCCATCCGGACGCCATTGCGGTTTATGGTAGCATCCGAGCGTCCCGCGACGCGACAGCCGCCATCGTCGAATATCGTGATGATGTCGCCCTGCCGCCACATGCCGGGGAATTCGGACAGATAGGTCTGGAAGAAGCGCGTACCTTCGGGATCGTTCCACAGACGTTGTGGCGCATTAGGAAATGGGGTGCAGATGACAAGTTCCGCCATTTCTCCCCGCACCGGTTTCATTTCCTTGTCAAAGGCCTCGACATTCATTGCCAAGACCCGCGCAGTGATTTCCCCCGCACGAATGGGCAGCAACTGCACACCACCTGCATAGCCACCGCAGATCTCGGTGGAACCCGCTTGCGAAACTATTCGAGTGCGGCGTGGCAGCGCCACCACAAGCCATTCGCAGATATTTTCCTCCGCCACGGCACCGGCAAGCACGACAATCTTAAGCGCGTCGAGTGCATGACGTGCCGCTGGAACATAGTCATTCTCGATCAGCTTCGAGACAAACCCCGGGCTGGTTCCGAAAACGGTCGTGCCCGTTTGTTCGGCGATTGACCACAGGCGACTGATATCCGGATGGAACGGGCTTCCATTGTACAGGACCACGCTGGCGCCCATGCTGAGGCCACCGAGCACCATGTTCCAGACGATCCAGCTCGTCGTGCTATAAAAGAACAGCCTTGAGCTTTCGGTCACCTCGATATGAAATCCCAGATCTTTCAAGGTGCCCAGCAACGCTCCGCCGTGGCTGTGAACAACTGCTTTGGGAGAGCCTGAGGTCCCCGAGGTGTAGACTATCCAGAGTGGGTGGCTGAAGGGTAAGGATTCGAAGTGGAATTCTTGCTCTGGTGGCGCCGGTGTCGCCATCAGCGAAGCCCATGACGTCAAGAGCTGCACGTGCGCGGGAAGTTGCCAGTCCTTGCCATCGCCCGCCACCAGAACGACATGTTCAACGGACGGCAAACCTGCGATGATGTTTGCCAACTGTTCGCGGCGGTCATGCTCCTTGCCGGCATAGCGATAAGACGGGACCCCAAGGATCAGCTTGGGCTCTATTTGCTGAAAACGATCAAGCGCGGCCGCAGCACCGAATTCGGGACTGCAACTCGACCAAACCGCTCCGATGGCAGCGGCGGCGAGGAGCGCAACTGCAGCTTCGGGAATGTTCGGGAGAAACGCAGCAATCCGGTCGCCTGGCCGAATGCCTAATGCGCGGAAGGCGGTGGCTACGCTGCGGACGGCGTCGCCGAGCTCCCTCCAGGTCCAGTCCTGCCGTGCATCTTCTTCTGAATAGCAGATTAATACCGGGTGATCGGCAAGACGGCGCTCGTGCCGAAGCACGTTCTGGGCGTAATTCAACCGGGCCCCCGGAAACCAGGCCACATCCTGGATCGTGGATCCTTGCCGAACTGCAACGAAGGGTGTGCTCGCCTCGATTGAGAAGAAGTCCCAAACAGCGCTCCAGAATTGCTCTGGTTCCTGCACCGACCATTCCCAAAGCTCCGAATAGTTAGCGAAGGTCAACGCGCGATGTTGCCTTATCCAGCGCATCAGTGCGGTAATATTCGACGCCTCAATGTCATCTGGTGAGGGCTCCCAGAGAACGCGCCCTCTCTTGACAGCGGCAGGTGCGGAATTGCGATCCTGCTCTGCATCGCATCCTGCCTGATCTGGCGGCAACTCAATCAAATTATCACTCCTCTCGGGATCTTTATTTTGCAGTTCGGGATCACGAATCCCATCCCTATTCACACACTGGTCAGATGGTGAGTCAAGCGCGCTATCCGGGTTCGATCAATGCTCGTGCAGTGCCAACTTCATCGCCTCGGTCCTTGTATCTATGCGATGCTCCAGTTCTGGGTGCGTGAACAGCCAGAAGCGATCGGTGCCGAGAGCATCGGCCACCTGTTTTGCGACGATCGCTGGATCCAGTCCTTCCCGCAGCATGCCGGCTTGCTTGACTACCCCTTCACCTATCCGGAGGCCGTCCGGAGCGCGACCGTCATTGGCTTCAAGCAGTTTGGTCCGGACGGGGCCGGGAACGAGTACGGAGACTCCTATATGGTGATCCGTCAATTCATGGCGCAAGGCTTCGGCCAGGGCTGCCACCCCCGCCTTCAGGGCGACGTAAGTGCCCATGCGAGGCGTTACCGAGAAGATCGACATGGAGGACGTTGCGACGATGTGCCCTGGCGCGCCCGACGCGATTATGCGGCGTGCCCCTTGCGAAAGTCCGATAAAAGCCCCGTCCAGATTTACGGACCGGGTCCACTCCCAGGCCTGGAGCGGTGTTTCGGTGAGGGGAAGGGTAGGGCCGGCCACCCCTGCATTGCTTACCAGCACAGCCAAGGGGCCATGGCGGGATTCTGCAAGATCGAAGGCCTCGATCCAGCTTCCTTCCTCTCGAACGTCGAGCCTGACGGCTGATGCGCCGGGAATCTCGGCGGCGACCCGTTCGGCTCCCGGCAGGTCGATGTCGGCGACTACGACTTGGAGACCTCGCCTGCCGAATTCCTCGGCAATGGCTCGACCAATGCCGCTCGCCGCGCCTGAAACGAAGGCAGTCTTACCATCGAAAGCGTGACTGGTCATATGTAGCATTCTCCTACCGGAACATCGCCGGCATTTCGGCAGTCGCGCTTGCTACGCACAATGGGGGGTTCAACTAAGGCATTGAAGATAATAAAGTAATTGACCATTTGGCCAAAGCTGCACCGGGCGGCTCGCAGAATCAAGGAGCAATAGCGATTGGAGCTGGCTAATACGCATAACCTCGGTTATGCCATTCATCGAAGCGAAGCCGCCAAAGGGTGCATTTGTCTCGCGGATCCCACGCGTTGCCCCTCAGACTGGGGTGATTTCGTACTTTCAATTTCGCACGACTGGTCAGACCGAATTAGGCGATTAACGCAAATGCGTTAATGACCTTGTTCTAATCACAAACTGCGTTGCGGTGCTTGCGAAGTTGCCGGCTATGGGAGAGACAGGGTCCGAAGAATGCCCTGCCGCAGCTGCACATCAATTATCCATTACAGTCCTGGAGAGCTGCTGACTACCTTAGAGGGCGCGGTTAATCGATTGTTCTAGCAATTTAGGGAGGAAACCAAATGAAATTGCAGCTTCGTCTAGCAAGTCTTGGCGCTTTGGCCTGGGCAAGTATCGTAACTCCTGCCTTTGCGGCTAGTGAAGCTGCCGATCAGGATAATGCAGCAGCGTCAGATGCTGGTGGGGCCGGTGCTGACATTATTGTCACCGCCCGGCGGCGTAACGAGACATCGATGCAGGTGCCGGTGGTACTCAGTGCTTTTTCCGGTGAGCAGCTGGCGCGTTTGAATGTGCAGAGCATCATCGATATCGGCAAGTTGACGCCGCAGCTGGTCCTCGGGACTGCTAACGGGTCCTCTGGCGGCGTTGTCGGGCTTCGCGGCGTTTCCAGCCCCACGTCCAACGCCGGTGCGGAAGGCGCCGTCACCGTCAATATCGATGGTGTGCCGGTCAATTTCGGCTCTGTCCTTCGCCTGTCGGCGATGGATATCGGTCAGGTGGAAGTCCTCAAGGGGCCGCAGGCTCTGTTCTTTGGCAAGAACTCAAGTGGCGGCATCATTTCCATTCGCAGTGCTGAGCCGACAAGCGTCTTCAAGGCGCAGATCAGCGGTGGCTATGAATTCAACGCCCGCCAGGGCGACGTCGACGGATATGTCTCCGGTCCTCTCAGCGACACTGTCACGGCGCGGCTCGCGGGCCACATCTCGCGGCAACGTGGCTACTTCAAGAATACTGCGGCCGATCCTGCGTTTGGATTTGCTCCGGGGACCAAGGAAGAAGCGGTTCGCCTCAGCCTGAACTGGCAGCCGGACAGCCAATGGACGGTCAAGCTTCGCGGCACTTTCCACCATGTGAAGGAAGCCGGCGGCTACTCCATCAACCAGAAATTCGCATGCGCCACCCCCGGGGTTCCCGCTGGCGGCGGCGTGGTAGCAGGTTACACGGATTGTATCGCTGACGACAACCTTGCGTTAGGCCGTATCCCTTCTGCGGCAATCAGGGCGGTAACCAACAATGCCGCGTGGGATTCCGACAACTCCTATTTCAAGGCTAACCAGTTTCTTCTGTCTGGCGAGATCGAATATAAAGTAAATGATTCCATTACGATCAATTCGATCACGGGATATTATAACCTTCGGCAGCGTTCTTACGATTCGACTGTGCAAGGTGGAAAGTTCTATATCGGCGATAATGGGCGACTGTCCAAGCACACGTTCAGCGAGGAACTTCGAGTCTCCTACAGAAACCCGGATGTACCGGTCAATTTGATGATCGGCGGGTTCTTCCAGGATGATCATCTAACTTTCGACCAGCAGGTCGTGATCAATGTCGGCACGCAGATTGCCCCTGTGATCGCCAAGCTTTCGGAACCTTGGAGTTTCCCGACCAGCAGCAAGACATATTCAGCCTTCGGCCAGGTGGGTTGGGATATAACTAAGGCGTTCAGCCTGTCGGCGGGCGTACGGTACTCGGAAGATGAGAAGCACTTGGACATCACTCCGCCCATCGGACTGCCGAACAAGGTCGCGAGGCCGAACCGCAAATTTAGTAACTGGTCTCCGGAGCTTACTCTGGCCTACAAGCCGAGCCCCAATTTTAACCTATTTGGGTCTTACAAGCAGGGCTTTAAGTCAGGTGCTTTTAACATCAATGCGACGACGTTCGACCCGCTGTCGAAGAACGCCGCCATTGTCGCGTTCGACCCCAGCTACGAGCCAGAGACGGCCGCGGGTTTCGAGATCGGTTTGAAAACGATGCTGCTGGATCGCCAGCTTCGCCTGAACTTGGCAGCATACAGCTACCTCTACAAGGATCTCCAGCTCAGCCGTGTTGACCCGGAGACCAAAGCGCTCGCGATTCTCAACGCATCGTCCGCGCGTGTTAAAGGAATTGAGGGCGATTTCGCCTTCTCGCCGCGTAACGTTCCCGGGCTCACTGTGACGGGAGCCGCGGCGTATAACTCCGCGCGCTATGCTTCTAGCTTCCTCGGGCCGTGCTACACCGGCATGACACCTGCGGCAGGCTGCTTGCCAACGCCGGGTTTGACCGGGGTGTTCACCCAGCAATTCCAGGGACGGCCTCTCCCGCGCGCACCGGAATTCAGCGGCAGTGTGGGCTTTAGCTATGAGACGCCTGTCAGCGACAAGTGGATGGCGACAATCAACGCAAACGGGGTGTATACGTCAAGCCAGTATATCTCGCAGGAGTTGAGTCCGCTTGGCAAGACCCCCAGCCGGTTCCTGCTGGACGCAAGCCTGAGCTTCGGAACGAAGTCCAGGAGCATGGAATTCGCGATCGTCGGCCGCAACCTGACCGATAGGCACTTCGGGGTCACCGGATTCGGATCCTTCGGTAGTGGTGGCGGCACCGGTACCGCAGGCGGTTTTCTTTCCGATTATGAAGGACCCGTCTCACGCGGTCGGGAAATCTGGCTGAAGATCACGCTGAGGCCGTCCGAATTCTGATAAATTTCAGCTTCGAGTATCCAGACCCCGCATCGTTGATGCGGGGTCTTTTTTTTGACTGCGACTTGATCTCCTCCTGTCCTACGCAGCCTGCAATGGTACGAATGCAGACGGGCCGATTTGACGGAACAGGTGCTCCCTTTCGCGCGGCGAGGGCGCCCCTCATGGCTGTAATACAGCATGTACCCGTGGCGACGGTCCCAGCGACGGGTCGCACTCAGTCCCTGGTCCCGGCACCGCCCTGATCCAGCGGCTGCGGCAGAACATCCGTGCACATGCTGAACCTGGAACAGCACTGCTGGTTCTGCCATCCGTGATCACGACCGATGCCGGAAAAATGGCGGGCCTGCGGGGTGCCGGTAGCCTGGCGGAAAGGCTTTTGGAGGACTAAATTCGGACGGACCGCGCTCGTTGTTGTGCCAATATTGATCTCGGGCTCATCAAGCCGGAGCACGGCGCATCTGTTCAAGTGGACGTTTGGCTCACCTTCGTCAGGGAAAACGCGTGTTCTTTACTCGTCCGCTGGCTCCCAGGCCCAATATCGGGCAACGGCTCCGCCATCGACCCGCAAGTCGCAGCCGGTGATCATGGCGGCGTCGTCGGAGGCAAGAAAAACTGCAGCAGCGCCATAATCGCTGGGTTTGGGTAGCCGCAGCATCGGCACCCTGCTCGCAAACCGGGCGCTGACGGCGGAATAATCCGGTTGCGGCCCAAGCTCGATGTTCCAGCGCTTTGCGCGCTCGGCAAATTCGCCAAAATCGGTTGCAGTTGGCGTCAGGCTGACGACACGAACGCCGTGCTGCGCATACTCCATGGCGGCGGAGCGCGTGAAGTTAAGCAAGCCGGCCTTGGCTGTCGTATAGGCGATATTACCCGGCTGACCCTGATGTCCGGCCGTCGATACAACATTAATGACCACGCCGGACCCGCCTGCGATCATTCTTGGGGCCGCATATTTGGTGAACAGGAATGTCCCATCCAGGATGACCGAGATCTGCTGCCTCCACTCCGCCAGAGGCATGCTGGAGATGTCCTTTTGATTGAAGAAAGCCGCGTTGTTCACGAGGATATCAATCTGCCCGAATTCCGACATCGCCTGCTCTACAGCTGCCGCAACCTGGCCCTCGTCGACGACATCGCAGACGATCCCGACCGCCCGTCCACCGGCAGCCTTGACGGCGTGAGCGCATCCTTCGGCATTTTCCTTGCGCGCATCCACTGCAACGATGGTGGCACCGGCGCCTGCCAGTGCTTCCACGATCCCGCCACCGATGTTGGGGCTGGTACCTGTGACAATGGCCACTTTTCCTTGCAGCTTCATAGCGCCTCCGATCGATCTGACATCCGGCATGACTAGAGCGGGTGTACTATTTCCGCAATGGCTGGGCAAAAGCCTCTGGCTATGTGCGTTCGTTTGCAGCGGCTGCGTTTTCGCCGGATATATGCTGATGCAGTGCCGGTGCTTGACCTCTCCAAAGGCAACCTCGAATGTCTTGAGCATTAAAACACGGCAATATGCTTGGCTGCAATCATTGAGGGGAGCAAAGATCCATGAAATTCCTCAGTCTGGAAGGCAAGGTCGCGATCATTACTGGCGCTGCGCGTGGACAAGGAGCTGCAATGGCAAAACTGTTTGCCGAAGCCGGCTCCCAAGTGTTCTTGTGTGACGTCCGCGAGGAGGAGGGCGAGGCCATTGCCGCTGAAATCGGACAAGCCGCAAGATTTCGTCGGCTGGACATAGCCAGCAAGGATGCATGGCTAGAGCTCGTGGAAGAGGTTGAGCAGATTGCGGGTGGGGTCGATATTCTCGTGAACAACGCAGCACTCGGTGACTCCACGCCCTTTCTGGACGTATCCGCTGAACGCCTTGATCAGCTGCTCGACGTGAATTTGAAGGGCAGCTTCTTCGGCATGCAGGCAGTCATCCCCAGCATGATCCGGCGCGGTCGGGGGGCGATCGTCAATATCTCTTCGGTCAATGGCCTGCGAGGAACTGGTGGCAGCGCCGCCTATGACGCGACCAAATGGGGGCTGCGCGGCATAACAAAGTCCATCGCTCTGGAATTCGCCGACAAGGGCATCCGGGTCAATTCCATTCACCCCGGCGCCATCGATACCCCTATGTTGAATCCAGGCCGTGGGGATACCTCTGGCATGGCGAAGAGCTTTGGGGTGCCCATTGGCAGAGTGGGACAACCAACAGAGGTTGCCTACGCCTCCCTCTTCCTCGCCAGCGACGAGGCTTCATACATTTCCGGTGCTGAACTGGCCGTGGACGGTGCCTGGACAGCAGGTATAAATCTGGGGCCGATTGCGAACCACCGCCGATAATAGGGATGAATGGCCCGCGATTGCCACCGAAACACGGCGCGGCGGATCATTGGTAGTTCAGGCGCCTCCCCATTGCTTCGACCTGCTCTAGAAGCTCCAGTTTTCGGCCGCCGCCGCTTGCGATTTGCTTTGCGATGGCGATGTCCTTATGCAGGATATCGAGCTTGCCCGCATATTCAGGGCGGACAAAACCGCCAGCCAGATCAATGTAAGCGCCAATCAGACCCGTTATGCCGCCGGGTTCTCCCGCAGCTGTCGCGCGCCGGTATTCGGCAAGCGCCGTGGAGTCGGCCAATCCACCCACCATGATCTCCGCCATCGCCGGAGCAGGCAAACCGGCCGCCTGGGCGCAGCCTAGTCCTTCGGCAATGGCGGCAGTAGTGATGAATCCAACGATCTGGTTACAGGCCTTGGCTAACTGCCCCATTCCCAAATCACCAACGTGCGTTACCTTATGCCCCAGGCTTTGCAAGACCGGTTCGGCGATTTCGAAGTCGCCTTTTTCCCCGCCAGCCATCACCGCAAGCGTTCCGGCGCGAGCGCCGGCAGGACCTCCGGATACAGGTGCATCGAGCCATGCGGTGCCGGTTTGCGATCTCAGCCGCTCGGCGAAGGCACGGCTCTCTTCAGGCGAAATTGTTGAATGATCTATCACGAGGCGAGGTGCGACTTTCGCCTGGGTTATACCCGCTGGACCGAAGACGACTTCCTCGATCGCGACGGTCGGCGCAAGGCAAAGGCAGATGATGTCGCTCATGCCCGCGAGCTCCGCCACGGAATTGGTGACAGGAACACCAATTTCGCCTAGCGGCCGGGAACTTTCCGGATTGCGATTCCAGACGGACAGCTTGTGCCCCTGCTGATGCAGCCGCATAGCCATTGGAAACCCAATGTCGCCGAGACCGATGAAGCCGATCCTCTTCGCGTCGTCCTTCGTCATCGCAACTGATCCTGCAGGTTGTAGTCCAGCACCAGCGCTTCAGGTACCTCCAACTGGAGCTACTCCTGCGAATATTTTTGCGGTCCGGATCATTTAATACATGTCCGTTGACTGAGCGTGGCCACTCTCACGTATTCAGAAACGGCATTGACTCCGAAGAGCCTGAAACATCTGTTTGGACGCGAAAGCCGTAATTCCACTCCCTGCTGTTGGCCAGCAGGCTTCGCGGATGCGGTCAGGGAAATTCGGGCGAAATGCCTCAAAGAAAGGGCAACATTCTATGTCAATGATCGATTCTTGCCGCGACGGGCAGATCCTACTGATCACCCTGAATGAGCCGTCCAAACTGAACGCACTGTCGATGGAAGGCTGTCGCCAGCTTGCCCAACTTTGGGATCTTTATGAGGCTGACGATTCCCTGCGAGTGGCCATCGTCACCGGGACGGGGCGCGCCTTTTGCGCCGGTCACGACCTGGCGGACGATATCACTTCCCCTATGCCCGACACTGGTTGGGCGGGGCTTTCCCGCCGGCATACCATGGACAAACCGATCATCGCCGCAGCCAACGGGCTTACTGTGGGCGGCGGATTCGAGCTGGCCCTCGCATGCGACCTGATTATAGCGGATGAAAACGCGAGGTTTGGTCTTCCCGAACCGCTCGTCGGCTTTGCTGCGCTGGGCGGCGGGGCCAATCTCCTGCCCACAAGTATGCCCTGGCACGTTGCAATGCGCTACCTTCTGACTGGCGAACTGATGGACGCACAGACAGCGCAACATTGGGGCCTCGTCAGCGATGTCGCTCCTGCGGGCACGAGCATGGATGTCGCCCGCCGCTATGCCGAGGCCATCCTTGCAGGCGCGCCCTTCGCGATCCGGGCGACCAAGGCCGTTGCTCGGGCCGCGGTGGAAGCTGCCGCAAGCAAGGAAGACATTTTCAAGCTTTCGATGGACTGGTTCAACCGCATCATCCAACTTGAGGATGCTCGCGAAGGTGAGACGGCGTTCCAGGAAAAGCGCAAACCTGTCTGGAAGGGGCGCTAAGCCGTTCTTGCGGCAACGACGGGGAATTTACTGGCTCGGCCGTGAAGCTATTCCGCCGTCGCCCGGACTGTGGCTCCGAGATCGCTTCGGTCAAGACCCAGCTCTTCGAACTCGCGCTCGGCCTTGAATAGTCTTCCGGTATATTCCTCGGGGTTTGCGCATGCCGTAAAGTACACGATCATCCGCGCGGGGACGCCCGTGTCGATTGGTGTGGCCATGCCGTCCTTGCCTTGCGACTCCAACCGTGCGGAAACCACTTCGGATGCCACGAATCCCGGGTGCATGGTTACCACAAACACGTTGAAATTCCGCAGTTCGGGCGCAACGATATTGCCCAAGCGGTCAAGCGCGCGCTTGCTGGCGAAGTAGCTTGGGACGCTGGCCTGCTGTCCGAACGAAGCCGTTGGAGGCACAACCTCTTCGACAAGACGGTGGGCTTCGGCTGACCCGGTGGTGATATTGATGATCCTGCCACCGCCGCGCGAGGCCATGATCGGAGTGACCAGCTGCATTAGGATAAAAGGTGCGTGGACATGTACGTCGAAGTGATGTGACCACTCGTCGAAAGAGATATCGAGGAAAGCTTTCGACCATACAGAACCGACGGTGGAGGCAGCGTTGTTCACCAGGATGTCCACGCCGCCAAAATGCGCGACGGTTTCGGCGATAAGCCGGTGAAGGTCCTCACGATTGGCGAGATCGGCCTGGACCATCAGCGCCTCGCCTCCAGACTCCGCGATTTGTTTTGCGGTTGCACTCAGACTTCCCGGAACGGTGGGATCGCGATCGACAGTGCGAGCGGTGAGCACCACCTTCACGCCACGTCGGGCAAGGTCAATCGCAGTCTGCCGGCCGATTCCGCGGCTGGCGCCGGTCACGATTGCCACTTTACCTGTCAGATCGAGTTCTTGCTGCCGTTCCATGGGGCATCCTCTCTTCGCCGGAACGGGTAATTCTGCGGGTACTGTATAGCCAGCGCAACGCATAGCCGAACCATTTTGCCAATGGCCGCATATGCGTTAGATTGACAAGAAAGCCGGTCTGCGGGCTGCCTACGTAACCGACGCACGCGCGTTCGAGCATGGCCGAAACGGCGAGGAGGCTGCTTAATGGTGCGTTTCAGTGTGGCCCCGCGCGAGGTTCTCCTCGCCGCGACAACAGGCGCAGCCCAACTGCTCGGCTTCGGAGAGGCGACGGGCACGATTGTCGCAGGCAAAACTGCCAATATCGCTGCCGCATCCGCTTCGTGAGGAACGCGCCGGCGCATGCCGAGAGCTACCGTCCCCAGCTTCATCACCTCCGGAGACACGACCTGCTCACATGAATATGATATATTAGAAAATAATATGGAACGCATCTTGATCGCTGGTGCCGGTGCCTTGGGCTCTTACCTCGGCGAGCGATTGCACAACGCCCATTTTGACCTCCATGTCCTTGCAAGGGGGAGGCGGCTCGACAGCATTCGTCGAGATGGTATTGTGCTGGAAACGGCAAACGGGGTTTCGATTGCGAAGGTGCGGGCCAGTCGGGACTGTGCAAGACTCGAGCATGCCGACCTGGTGCTGCTTTGCACTAAGGCGCCCGACATAGAGGCAGTGTTGGAATTGGTATCGCCGTGCATCGGTCCTGACACTTTACTGGTCACACTGCAAAATGGGGTGGAAACCCCAACAAAGGTTGCTATTCGCTTTCCAAGCATCCCAGTGCTGCCGGCGCGAGTTCACGGATTTTTCGAGATGGTTGGTGATCGGGTCCGCCATGTTGGTGTCGAACCGTCACTGGCATTCGGGGCGATTTTCGCGACTGAGCATGGTTCAGCGAGGCAATTTGCAGCAGTGCTCTCCCGAGCTGGCATTGCAGGTCGCCTCTCACCCAATATCATGGTCGATCTCTGGGAAAAGCTGATGCTCACCAGCGCATTCGGCGGAGTAGGCGCAGCGACGGGCTTGGCAGCAGGTCCTATGCGCGCGAATGCGGCAACTTGGGCCCTGCTGGATTGCGCAATGCAGGAAGTTGAAGCCTTGGCGCTAAGTCGCGGGGTTCGGCTAAGTTCGGGGTGCGTTGAACGAACTTTGAGGTTTGTGGCTGAATTTCCGACTGATGCTACAGCCTCGATGAAACGCGACCTCGAATCCGGGCGGAACTCGGAATATGTGAGTCTAACTGGCGGGGTTATCCGCATGGCCGCCGATGCGGAAGTAAATGTACCCGCCCATCACCAGATCGAGCAGATGATTCGTGCGCGCGGGTTATTGTCTCGAAGCTAGATTTTCTTGAGGCTCTGCCGGCCGGGCACAGCTCCTATGGATGGTCGGCGCTGCTGTCTTCCATCGGTAGAGGATGGTTTTCGGACATCGATCTTCCCCAAATGATTTGATGCATTCGTACTAATGTCAATGGACAGGGCGAGGCTGCGACATTTGCACATATGCGCTGAATGCAGCCTCGTTCTTGACCTAACTCACGTCTGCTCGGATTGGCGAGTGGAAATAGTACAAGTGTATAAAGCGTGGCCGCTGACATCATTAGAAGGACCTGGTCCATGAAGATCCTCGTGCCCGTAAAGCGGGTGATCGATTACAACGTGAAGCCCCGGGTCAAGTCTGACGGCACCGGCGTCGATCTCGCCAACGTCAAGATGAGCATGAACCCCTTCGACGAAATCGCCGTCGAGGAAGCCATTCGGCTCAAGGAAAAGGGCGTGGCGACCGAGATCGTCGCGGTTTCGGTCGGGCCGCAGAAGGCCCAGGAAACCCTGCGCACCGCGCTCGCCATGGGCGCCGACCGCGCCATCCTGGTGCAGACCGATGACGAGGTCGAACCGCTGGCCGTCGCCAAGATCTTGAAGGGCATTGCCGCCGAAGAAGGGCCCGGCCTGATCATCCTCGGCAAGCAGGCGATCGATGACGATTGCAACCAGACCGGCCAGATGCTCGCTGCCCTGATGGGTCGCCCGCAGGGCACCTTCGCAAGCGAAGTCACCGTCGATGGCGACAGCGTCACCGTGAAGCGCGAAGTCGATGGCGGTCTCGAGACGGTCAAGCTGTCGCTGCCGGCCATCGTCACCACCGACCTGCGCCTCAACGAGCCGCGCTACGCTTCGCTGCCGAACATCATGAAGGCGAAGAGCAAGCCGCTCGCAACCAAGGCCCCGGCCGATTACGGCGTCGACACCGCTCCGCGGCTCAAGACGCTCAAGGTCACCGAACCGCCGGTGCGCCAGGCCGGCATCAAGGTCGCCGATGTCGATGCCCTCGTCGCCAAGCTCAAGGATCTGGGCTTGGCTGCATAGTTCCCTTACCTCCGCCGAGCCTCTCACCTCCTCTCCCAAGCCGGCGGCGGAGTCCCCGCTTCTTCGGTGCCAGTGCACGAAGAAGCGGGGGCATCTATTAAAGGCAGTCCGTTATGAAATCTCTGGTTTGGGTCGAACACGACAACGCGTCGGTCAAGGACGCCACTCTTGCTGCCGTCACGGCCGCCGGCCAGCTCGGTGAAGTCACCGTCCTCGTTGCCGGTTGCACCTGCGACGGCGCCGCTGCCGCCGCCGCGCAGATCGCCGGTGTCGCCAAGGTGCTGAAGGCTGACGATGCCGCCTATGGCAATGCGCTGGCCGAAAACGTCGCGCCGCTGATCGCCGCCCTGATGGCCGACTACGACGCCTTCGTCGCGCCGGCCACCACCAACGGCAAGAACATCGCCCCGCGCGTGGCGGCGAGCCTCGATGTCATGCAGATTTCCGACATCCTGTCGGTCGAAGGCCCCAAGACCTTCACCCGCCCGACCTATGCCGGCAACGCCATCGCCACGGTCGAGAGCTCGGACGCCAAGCTGGTGATCACCGTGCGCGGCACGGCCTTCGCCAAGGCCTCGCCGACGGGCGGCTCGGCTGCGGTCGAGGCGGTTTCGGGCCCGGCGGATGCAGGCACCTCGAGCTTCGTTTCTGCCGAATTGGCCAAGCTCGAGCGTCCGGAACTGACCAGCGCCAAGATCATCGTCTCCGGCGGCCGCGCGCTGAAGGATTCGGACACGTTCAAGCAGGTCATCTTCCCGCTGGCCGACAAGCTTGGCGCGGCAGTCGGCGCATCGCGTGCCGCGGTCGACGCGGGTTACGTGCCCAACGATTATCAGGTCGGTCAGACCGGCAAGATCGTCGCCCCCGAAGTCTATATCGCAGTCGGCATCTCGGGTGCGATCCAGCACCTTGCCGGCATGAAGGACTCCAAGACCATCATTGCCATCAACAAGGACGAGGACGCGCCGATCTTCCAGGTGGCCGACATCGGACTGGTCGCGGACCTGTTCAATGCCGTGCCGGAGCTGGTCGGGAAGCTTGGGGAAGTTCGCGGTGGCTGATGGCATCATGATCGCGGTGCTCCGCGAGCGCGCTGGTGGCGAGGCGCGCGTTTCTGTCACACCCGAGACAGTGAAGAAGTTCACTGGTCTGGGCGCGACGGTCTCTATTGAAGCGGCGGCAGGTGTGGGAGCATCGATTGCCGATGGTGAATATGCAGCCGCCGGTGCGGTTATCGGCGATGCTGCACAGGTTCTGGCGAATGCAGACCTGGTGCTGGCGGTTCAGGCGCCCGACGCGGACATCCTTCAGGGATTGAACCAAGGTGCTTGGGTGGTCGCGCTGCATGATCCGTTCGCACAGCGGTCACGGGTTGAAGCCTATGCGCGGGCCGGCCTTGAGGCATTGGCGATGGAGTTCATGCCCCGGATCACTCGCGCACAATCGATGGACGTTCTGTCGAGCCAGTCCAACCTGTCCGGGTACAAGGCAGTAATAGAGGCGACCAGCGCGTTTGGCCGTGCCATTCCGATGATGATGACTGCGGCGGGCACGATTTCCGCTGCACGCGTATTCGTGATGGGAGCAGGCGTAGCCGGGCTCCAGGCCATTGCAACCGCGCGGCGACTTGGCGCGCAGGTCTCCGCCACAGATGTCCGTTCGGCCACGAAGGAGCAGATCCTCTCGCTGGGCGCAAAGCCGGTGTTCGTGGAAAGTCTGGTCGGCAATGATGGCGAGGGTACGGGCGGCTATGCGACGGAAATGTCGCTGGAATATCAAAGGGCGCAAGCAGAGCTCGTTTCAAGTCACATCGCCAAGCAGGATATCGTGATCACCACCGCGCTGATTCCGGGAAGGGCGGCGCCGCGCCTTATCAGTGATGCGCAAGTGGCGAGCATGAAGCC
The DNA here is from genome assembly GCA_964630805.1 of uncultured Novosphingobium sp. Taxonomy (GTDB): domain Bacteria; phylum Pseudomonadota; class Alphaproteobacteria; order Sphingomonadales; family Sphingomonadaceae; genus Novosphingobium. Next base: position 175,534 of record CAZVWP010000001.1, read on the forward strand.
AGGCAGCGTCATCTTCGACCTCGCTGTCGGTCAGGGCGGCAACGTGGAAGGGTCGGAGCCGGACCGGATCGTGGAGCGCCACGGCGTGAAGATCATGGGCTATTCCAACACACCCGCGCATCTGCCGGTCGATGCCTCGGCACTTTATGCGCGAAACTTGTACAACTTCCTGTCCGCCTTCTGGAGCAAGGAAGCGGGTCGCCCGATCCTTGACGATGAAATCGGAAATGCCGTCCGCCTGACCAGGGGCGGAAAAGTCGTCAACGAACGGCTGCTGCCTGCAGCTGCCCAGAGCGCCGCCTGAGGCGAGGGAACCCATCATGCACAACGCGTTGTCGTCCACGACGGACATGCTGTTCGTCTTCATGCTCGCCGCATTTCTCGGCTTCCAATTGATCAAGCGTGTGTCGCCGCTGCTGCATTCGCCTCTCATGTCGCTGACCAACGCGATCGCCGCAGTGGTTATTGTCGGTGCAATCATGGTGACGGGAGAGGGTGGGGCCACGCCGCTGGCCCGAACTCTGGGATTCATCGCTGTGACAGCTGCGACAATCAACGCGGTGTCGGGCTTCCTGATCACCGACCGCATGCTGAAAATGTTCAGGCGCAAGGGAGACTGATCATGGGCTTCGCTTCCCTGTTCGCGGACGAAACTCCCGTCCAGATTGCCTACCTTGGCGCGTCGGGCCTGTTCATCATGGCGCTCATGTGGATGAGCAGTCCAAAGACCGCCAGGCGCGGCGTGCGCGCCGGCGAGGCGGGCATGGTGCTGGCGGTGGCGGGCACATTGATCCACCACGATGTCGTCAGCTACGACCTGATCCTAATCGCGGTTCTGCTTGGCACGGCGGTGGGCGTGCCGATGGCATATCTGATGCCTATGACGGCAATCCCGCAGCGCACTGCAATCAGCCACGCATTCGGTGCCCTGGCCGTTGGCCTGATCGGGGCGGTGGAATACTACAAGCTGGCGCCTTCTCTCGAACCGGCCAGTTTCACCTTGTGGGCCCTGATGTTCGAGATGCTGCTGGGCTTTCTCACCTGCACGGCCAGCATCATCGCCTTTGCCAAATTGCAGGAATTGATGCCAACGCGCCCGATCATTTTTCCTGCCCAGCAGGTCTTGAATCTAGTGGTGTTCTTCGGTGCCCTGGCCTGCGCCGTCATGATGAGCTTGAATCCGGCCAGTTCGACGCTCTTCCCGGTGTTTATCTCGCTCGCCCTGTTGTTCGGCATCCTGCTCGTCATCCCAATCGGCGGCGCGGACATGCCCACGGTCATTGCACTGCTCAATTCCTATGCCGGGCTCGCGGCCAGCGCGATGGGCTTCGCGCTTGACAACAAGCTGTTGATCGTGGTCGGCGCGCTGGATGGCTCGTCGGGCTTCATCCTCGCCATGATCATGTGCAAGGCCATGAACCGCAGCTTCACGAACGTGATGTTTGGCGGGTTCGGGCAGGTTGCTCCCAGCGCGGCTGGTGGCGCGGAGGATCGGCCGGTGCGTTCCTTGACGGCCGAGGAAGCGGCGCCGATGCTGGAGATGGCGGGATCGGTGGTGATTGTGCCGGGTTATGGCATGGCTGTCGCGCAGGCACAGCACCGGGTGGCAGAGCTTTATGAACACCTGGAAGAAAAGGGCGTGGATGTGAAGTTCGCCATCCACCCTGTGGCAGGGCGCATGCCGGGACACATGAACGTGCTGCTGGCCGAAGCCGACGTGCCTTACGACAAGCTGATCGAACTGGAGGACATCAATCCCGATCTCCCCCAGACCGACGTGGTGCTGGTGATCGGCGCGAACGATACAGTGAATCCAGACGCGCGCGACAACCCCGGAAGTGCGATTGCCGGAATGCCGATCATCGAGGCGGACCGTGCAAAGCAGGTGATGATCGTGAAGCGGAGCATGAACGCAGGGTTCGCTGGAATCGACAATCCTATCTACTATAAGGATAATGCCCAAATGCTGTTCGGCGATGCCAAAAAGGTAGCGGAACACCTCGTAAAGGAACTACAGGAACTTGTCGACTAGTGCGGAAAAGAGGTGGGCCAGAATTTTGCCCAGTTGATCAGTCCGAAAGAGGCAATGGCGTTGATTTCCCTTGAGAGTTAGCCGGGTTGATCTGGTCTCGCGGTGCACACGCCCATCACGTGTCGCCCGACCAATGCTGCCGACGTGATCGGAATCAGCGAACTTGTGCAACCTTATTCGCGGGCAAAAGCCTGTCGTTCGATGTTGTGCGCGGCCTCTGCCAGAAGAGCCAGTAACGGCATGTCCTGCAACCTTTGCTGGGAGCCGACAGCTTGCGATACCGAAACTGCGGCCAGCACCGTCCCGTCGCTCCTGCACAGCGGAACGGCCATGCACCTGAGGCCAGGCGCAACTTCCTCATCATCGATCGCGAAACCTCGATTGCGTATGGCATCGAGCTCGTCGCGCAGCAGCGCCGGTTCGACAATGGTCCGTTCGGTCAGCGATACAAACGGCCCGCTCGCCAGATAGGCCTCCCGCCGGTCTTCCGGCAGGTTGGCCAGCAGCACCTTGCCGATGGCAGAACAATAGGCTTCCAATTGCATGCCGACCCTGGTGAATAGATCCTGCGCTCCCCGACCCGTCTTGATACGATAGGTTACCATGTCATTTTCGAGCGTGCCTAGCTGCACCACGCTGCGGACGCGGGATGCCAGCTTGTCCAGCAGGGGAGCCGCCACATTGGCGATGATCTGCTTCTCATCCAGTCGGTGCAGCAGGCCGAGCAAGCGGGCGCCGGCTACATGTCGACCGCCACCGGATGGGGCGAGGTAATCTTCCGCCACCAGCGTCGTTACCTGCCGGTGTGCCGTTGCCGGTGGCATGCCGATCTGCCGGGCCAGTTCGGACACGCCGGACCGCCCCCCGTCGGCAACAATCGCTTCCAGCATCGCAAGGGTGCGCTTTAGAGAAGCGATCTGGGGTGTGCCCTTGTTCATCAAGAATATCTCACGATGTGAGATCATAGCGGGTTCTCGCGGTGGCGCCTAGTGCGGCATTGCGTTAAATATGCGGCAGTAGCGGGAGGGAGATTTCCGAATGTCGAAGCCGACCCATGAAGAACTCGCACGTCGTTTGCGCGACGCCTATTCGCGTGGAGCCGTACCGCCGCTGCGCGACGGGCTTGATCCGGTAGACGCCGATGGCGCCTATGCCGTGCAGGAGATCAACACGCGGTTCTGGCAAGAGCAGGGGCGCCGAATCGTCGGACGCAAGGCAGGGCTGACGGCCAAGGCGGTGCAGCAGCAATTGGGGGTTGATCAGCCCGATTTCGGCGTGCTGTTCGACGATATGCAGGTGGCGGACGGCGGTATGCTCGATCCGTCACGCGCAATTCAGCCCAAGGCTGAAGCTGAGATCGCCTTCGTGCTCGGCAAGGATCTGGCCTCGCCCGAAACGACCCCCGCAATGGTCGCGCAGGCCGTGGCGACAGTCCACGCGGCAATAGAGATCGTCGATAGCCGCATCGCCGACTGGAAGATCACCTTCGCCGATACAGTGGCGGACAATGGCTCGTCCGCTTTCTTCGTGCTCTCGCAGAGCGGCCTGCCGCTGGACGGGCTCGATCTGGAAGGCGCGGCGATGGAAATGACGATCAACGGCGAAGTGCGCTCGACCGGCGTCGGGGCTGCGGCCCTGGGCAACCCGCTCAACGCGGCGGCCTGGCTGGCGTGCACACTGGCCGGGCGCGGCGAGCCGCTGAGGGCCGGGGATGTCCTGCTCGCCGGGGCTCTCGGCCCGATGGTGGCCATCAACCCCGGCGATCACGTCCGCACGGTGGTCGGTGGCATCGGCGAAGCCAGCTTTACCTATGGGAAGATCTGACATGGCGAAGACTAAGGTAGCCATCATCGGTTCCGGCAACATCGGCGCAGACCTGATGATCAAGGTGATGCGCCTCTCTGAAGTGCTGGAAATGGGCGTGATGGTCGGCATTGATCCTGCCTCCGATGGACTTGCGCGCGCCCAACGGATGGGCGTTGCGACCACGGCCGAAGGCATCGATGGTCTGCTGGCCATGCCCGAGTTCAAGGACGTGGAGATCGTCTTCGACGCCACCAGCGCAGGCGCGCACAAGCGCAATAGCGAACTGGTGCTGGCGGCCGGTAAGCGCATGGTCGACCTCACCCCGGCGGCGATCGGGCCTTACGTGATCCCACCGGTCAATGGCGAGACTTGCCTCGATGCGAAGAACGTCAACATGGTCACCTGCGGCGGCCAGGCGACGATACCGATCGTCCACGCGGTTAACCGCGTGGCGAAGGTCCACTATGGCGAGATCGTCGCCTCGATCGCCAGCAAGAGCGCGGGGCCCGGTACCCGCGCCAATATCGACGAGTTCACCGAGACCACCAGCCAGGCCATCGTCGATGTCGGCGGCGCGACGCGCGGCAAGGCGATCATCGTGCTGAACCCGGCCGAACCGCCGCTGATCATGCGCGATACGGTCTATTGCCTGTGCGAGGAGGCCGACCAGGAGGCGATCCGCAAGTCGGTTGAGGACATGGTCGCCGAAGTGCAGACCTATGTTCCCGGCTACCGGCTCAAGCAGGCGGTGCAGTTCGAGCACATCGGTTCCAACCGCCCGCTGCGCATTCCCGAGATGGACGGGTCCTACACCGGCCTCAAGGTCTCGGTGTTCCTCGAGGTGGAAGGCGCGGCGCACTACCTCCCCGCCTATGCCGGCAACCTCGACATCATGACTTCCGCCGCGCTCAGGACCGCGGAGAAGATCGCGATCCGCATGCATGAGGGAGCAGCGGCATGACTTTCGACCCGACCACGACCAAGCTCTACATCCAGGACGTCACCCTGCGCGACGGCATGCACGCCATCCGCCACCAGTATGGCCTCGATCATGTCCAGGCGATCGCCCGCGCGCTCGATCGGGCGAAGGTCGATGCGATCGAGGTGGCCCATGGCGATGGCCTGCAGGGCTCGAGCTTCAACTACGGCTTCGGCGCCCATACCGACTGGGACTGGATCGGCGCGGTGGCTGAAGTGCTGGAGCATTCGGTGCTGACCACCCTGCTGCTGCCCGGCATTGGCACGGTCCACGACCTCAAGCACGCCTACGAGATGGGCGTGCGCTCGGTGCGTATCGCGACGCACTGCACAGAGGCCGATGTCTCAAAACAGCATATCGAAGCCGCCCGCAACCTCGGCATGGATGTCTCCGGCTTCCTGATGATGAGTCACATGAGCCCGCCCGAGGCGCTCGCCCAGCAGGCCCTGCTGATGGAAAGCTACGGCGCCCATTGCGTCTATGTCACCGACAGCGGCGGTGCGATGAACATGGACGAATATGCCGCGCGGCTGCAGGCCTATGACCGCGTGCTCAAGCCCGAGACCCAGCGCGGCGTCCACGCCCACCACAATCTCTCGCTCGGCGTCGCCAACTCGATCGTAGCGGTGCAGAACGGCGCGCTGCGCGTCGATGCGAGCCTTGCAGGCATGGGCGCGGGCGCGGGCAATGCCCCGCTCGAGGTGTTCATCGCCGCCGCCGACCGCATGGGCTGGAACCACGGCTGCGACCTGTTCGCCCTGATGGACGCGGCCGAAGACCTCGTCCGGCCGCTACAGGACCGCCCGGTCCGGGTCGACCGCGAGACCCTTACGCTGGGCTATGCCGGCGTCTATTCGAGCTTCCTGCGCCATGCTGAAAAGGCCAGTGCCGATTACGGCCTCGATACCCGTACGATCCTTGCGGAAGTAGGACGCCGCAAGATGGTCGGCGGGCAGGAAGACATGATCGTCGATGTCGCTCTTGACATAGCGAAGGGCTGAATTCTTCGATCAGGTGCGAACTTGCGCTACATGCGCAAGCCTGTGTGGCAAGGTCGCCGAGATCTGGCCCTCACGGAGGCGATCCCAGGTCGGCGATTTCCACCGCCGTCAGCCGGCAGTGTTGTGCACATGGTCATCGTCGAACCAGGCGCACCACACTGTGGGGCGCCCGGTTCTTTTCGGGTTCACACCAGTTGCCGTCTTGACCTGATCACCCTGTATTAGGCGAACCTGGTCGCCGCACTTGAATGTCGCGGGCACTGTCGTTCCTTCCTCGTGATGCATTCAGGCGAATCCGCCTTCCGGATCCCAGACCAACGGACCTTGGCCGTACCGGGCCGGTCGTTCTTCGGCCGAAGTCCGCCCATCGATCAGCGACGGCGTTTCGAGCTGGAATGAATAGTAGCCTCGCGAACCCGATTCCCAGCCGACGTCATGCTTTTGCGCCTCGATCTGACGCTCACGCTCGGCATAGATTTCGGCATCGGTGAGATGGAAGGTGCGGCGCTTGGTTTCGCAGCTGATCGGGGATGAAACCTCCAGGAATACCTTGCGGCGTGCTGCCGAGTAAGCATCGAGCAGCCGTTCATCGGCCTCGCCCTTCGCCACCGGTCCGAGGACATCGGTCAGGGTGCAGGCGTCGAAAATCCCGCCGGTCAAGCCGAATCCGCTGGCCGGATTGGTCACATGGGCAGAATCGCCTGCCAGCAGGACCCGGCCCACTCGCATCTTTTCCACGCAGCGCTGATGCATGCTGTAGGGAGAATAGAGATCGAGTTGAGGGTCGCGTCCGTCAACGTGGTGTAATTTCGGCTGTGGCCGTGGGCCATCGTCAGGCTGCCTTTGCGGTTATGTGTAGCGGCTGATTTTCCTCCTCGATGATGTGTTGGTTGAGCTCAGCCATGCCTTCGATCTGCATGTAGCGATGCTGAAGCTGCCACTCGTCGTTCTGTTCCAGCAGGACGGCGCCGACGAGGCGGACGATGCTGTCCTCGTTGGGGAAGATGCCGACGACGTCGGCGCGGCGCTTCACCTCCTTGTTCAGCCGCTCGAGCGGATTGGTCGAGTGCAGTTTCGTGCGGTGCTGGGTGGGGAAGCCGGTGTAGGCGAGCACGTCGGTTTCCGCCTCGTCCATGCAGGCACCGAGCTTTGGCCAGCGGGTGCGCAACTGATCGGCGACCTGGCGCCAGACCTGGGTGGCGGTTTTCTGGTCGGGCTGGAGGAAGACCTGGCGGATGGCGGCGGCGACCACGGTGTTCTGGCCCTTGGGTACATAGGACAGGGCATTGCGCATGAAGTGGACACGGCAGCGCTGCCAGGTGGCCCCCATGACGCGGGTGATCGCACCCTTGAGGCCTTCGTGGGCATCGGAGATGACCAGCTTCACGCCCGTAAGGCCGCGCCGGACGAGGTCCTTCAGGAAGTCCGACCAGAAGACCTCGGCCTCGGACGGTCCGATATGCAGACCGACGATCTCGCGTCGACCTTCGGTATTGACGGCCATGGCGATTATCGCGGCAACGCTGATGATCCGCCCGCCTTCGCGCACCTTGAGATAGGTGGCATCGAGCCAGAGGTAGGGCCACTCGCCGGTCAGCGGGCGCTTGAGGAAGGCGTGGACGCGCTCGTCGATGTCCTTGCACAGCTTGGAGACCGTGGACTTGGAGATGCCGGTCATGCCCATGGCCTGGACCAGTTCATCGACCCGCCGGGTGCTGACGCCGCCGATCCACGCTTCCTGGATCACCGCCACCAGCGCCTTCTCGACCATCTTCCTGGGTTCCAGGAAGCCCGGGAAGTAGGACCCGGCGCGCAGCTTGGGGATCTTGAGGTTGAGCGTGCCGACCCGGGTATCCAGCGAACGGTCGCGATAGCCGTTGCGCCAGGTGGCGCGCTCGCCGCTGCGTTCGTGCCGGCCAGCGCCGATCAGGCCGTCAACGTCGGCCTCCATGATCAGTTGCAGGACGTTCTCTGCGATGGTGCGCAAAAAATCCGGTTGGCCGCCCTTCGCAGCCAGCTCTTCGATCAGTAATCTGTCCTCGGTCATCGGGAACTCCTCTTCGTCACGGTTGAAGTGTGCAAACTCCACCATAACGATGAGCCCGGTGGCCACCAGCGACGCCGCATTCCGGGGTGGGGCATGCCCCACCCCGGAATGCACCATCGCCTACACCGGAAATTACACCACGAGCGTGGACGCTAGCGAGTTGAGCTCCATCTCCCTCGTTCGGAAGCACCTGGCGGTAATAGTTGAATATCCGGTTCCGCAGGCCATCGAGCGGCAGTCGGCCACCCTCGTGAAAGGTCACCCGCCACTGCCCCGCGGCGGGTTAGCCTAAAGATGATGGCGCCGAAGTGGTTGTCGATCATGCAATTGCCGACCGGGTGCCACCCATGTCATTCGAAATCGAATCGCATGTTGGTGGCGACGAAGCGGTCGGGCCAAGTATAGCCGATGAGTTCGTGCCCGATTGCCTTTCGCACGCCGCTGCGGCCGCCGTCGGCCCCGATCACCCATCTAGCCTCGATTGTCTCGGGGCCCTCAATGGACTCCACCTCGACGCTAACATGATCATCGTACTGTTTGATGCTCGTGAACCGGGTTCCCCAGTTGCAGGTTATCTGCGGATAGCGGGCCATTTGCGACAGGGCGACCTGGATCAGTTCGTCAATGGCGAGGGTTAGAACATAGGGATGATCCAGGCCGTCGGGATAGGGTGAACCGGATACGAAGGCTTCATCAGTCTTGAAAATGCGGAACGCCATCTCGGTGCCTTCGGAAGCCGACCCTGGCCACCTCGTCAAACAAGTCGAGCAATATCAGGTTGTCGAGAACCTGCAGGCGTAGCCGGATATCCTCCATTTGCCGCCCTTTTCAGAAAATTCCCCTCGTCACCGCTACGTCCTGGTTACACCGAGTCGAATCGTCAGATAGTGGGAGCTTAATTTGTCATCGGATGGCCAAATCTGGGGGGCAAAAACCAAGACCGGCAAGTATTTGCTCGGTTTCGATCCAGAGTCGCTCAGCTGCCGCCTCATCCTTGCCAAGTGGTACTACCCGCTTCTCTTCCATTTCATAGAACATTCGTCCGCCAGGCGCCCCTGTTTCCCTCGACGTAGCCAGCCAGACGAGCGATCTCGCCGCCTCTACGGGGGTCAAGCCAGGTGATTCCCTCACCATCTTCTTGAGATTCTCATCGCCTTGGGCGCTGAAATTGGTGTGGACTACACCGGGCACCATCGCCTGAGAAACGATGCCGGTCCCCTCGAGCCGCTTGTTGAGCGCCAGGTTGAAAAGCTGGTTCGCAAGTTTGGACTCGCAGTACACGGCACCAGCCCGATAGGGGCTCGCCAGGTGCTGCAGGTCACCGAAATTCAGGCCGTCCGCAGGATTGGCATAAACGATCGAGGAGACTGCTATGATACGTACCGAATCCGGCGGGCTTTTTGCCGCAGTTGCCTTGAGCAGCGGCATGAGCTCACGCGTTAACAGGAAGGGAGCGAAATGATTGGCCGCGAAGGTTTCCTCGGTTCCTTCGGCTGTCAGGTATTTATCGTCGCGGATGCCGCCGGCGTTGTTTAGCAGCAAGTCGATGCGGCTGGTCAGAGACTTGATCTCGTCTGCCATCAGCTTGGTTTCGCGCATCAGCGAAAGGTTTGCGCGCAGGAAATCCACCTTGCCGCCTGCATCACACGCCGCGCGGATTGCAACCTCGGCTGCATCGCTGCGATCTGGATCGCGGCCTTGTCCGATGACATGCCAGCCCATGCCCGCGAAGGCCTTCGCGGTTTCCATGCCGATGCCTGAACTGGCGCCGGTCACGACGACAACGCGCTGTGGCTGACTCATGAGATTCCACTCCTCGTTTTGAGTGCGTAGGACACCTGCAAACCCGATGTAGGTCACCTCTTGTAGAAGGAATGTAAGCGCTGCCCGCCTCATTAGGTCAGTCGCTTTAATTCAACGCATATATGGTGGTTCGCCCGACTGCCGCTTGTTACTGGGCAGTCGATGGCTGGCGGATGTTCTCGGCCCAGCTTCCTCCAGCCGCATTTTTACATGAGGGTTCAATTGCATGGTCGGGCAACCTGCCACCCAATGTCGTTCCCGTCATGCCGTCACAGAGCCTGTTTTTCATCTGAGTGTATGCGATAAGACAACGTGGAACAGTAGTGTGGATGCGCCGCAGTTCACTTCGTATTTCTTGACCTGTCTTGGTCGGGGCCTATCCGAGTGGCAATCGGAACAAAGCGGAGAATTGTGATGAGTGCCGCGATTGACCTGCCTGAGCTCGATCCTGCCCACCCTGAATCCTGGCCCGCCTGCGGTTGGCAGGCTCTATACGAAATGAGCTGGCGGGATTGCGAGGAAGCGCAGACCTCGGCCCTCAAAAAGCGGTTCAATCGCTTTCAAGGTCAGCTTCCAGCCTTTGACAAGCTCGCGGCGAAGGAGGGCATCAGTAGCATTGACAGCGTCGAAGATGCACTGCCGTTGATGTTCGATCATCGCGTCTTCAAGAATTATCCGCTGTCGCTGATCGAGACGCGCAATATTCCCAAGCTCCATGCCTGGCTCAGTCGCCTGACCACGCATGATCTCTTCGGGATGGATCTGTCCGGGCTGGCCACGATCGAGGCCTGGCTCGACCGTCTCGACGAATTTGGCATGCTCGTCACCACCTCGTCGGGCACCACCGGCAAGCTCAGCTTCATTCCGCGTTCGCAGAAGGAATATCCGACTTGGGAGCGCGTCTACCTGTCGATGTTGCACGCCGCTACCGGTGTCGATCCCTATACCGACCCGGTCGAGACCTTTGCGCCGTCCTACCGCGGTGGACACCAGACCGCGCTCAAGGTCACTATGATGTTCAACACGATCGCCGCCGGCGGCATTGAACATTATCACACGCTCTATCAGACCCACATGTCCGCTGACCTGATGTCGCTTGCCGGTCGGATGCAGGCGGCGGAAGACCGAGGCGAACTCGATAAACTGGGGCTCGATCCCGCCCTGCTCGCCGCCCGGCAAGACATGATCGCCCTTGCCAAGAGCCGCCCGCAGGACCTGAAGGACTGGTTCAACAAGCTGTTCGAGGACTATCGCGGCAAGCGGGTAAAGATTTCTGGCCTTGGCGGCGACATGCTCCGAACCGCGCTTGACGGAAAGTCGAGCGGAATCAAACCCGAATTCGGCGCCGGCTCGTTCGCGTTCTATGGTGGCGGCCTCAAGGGCTTCAAGCACGACCTGCCGGATTGGGAAGCCTATGTACGCGAGTTCTTTGGAATCGAGCGGCTGGGCACGTGCTACGGCATGTCGGAAATCATGGGCCTGTCGCCGCGCTGCAGCCATGGCAACTACCATATCCAGCCGTTCACGATCCCGGTCGTGTTCGACGCCAACATGAAGCCGTTGCCGCGCGAGGGTGCACAGACCGGGCGATTCGGCTTCTTCGACTTGTTGCCGCAGACCTACTGGGGTGGGTTCATTTCCGGCGATGAGGTGACCATCCACTGGGAGGAAGATTGCGGCTGCGGCTGGAAGCAGCCCTACGTCGGGCCTGCAATCTCGCGCTATGCCGACAAGGAGGGTGGCGATGACAAGATCACCTGCGCGGGAACTGCGAAGGCCTACGACGACTTCCTCAATTTCGTTTCGGAAGGCTGAGCCATGAGCGACATCCGCGAAATCCCGATCATTTCTCGTGGTCGCATAATCCGACCGACCGAGGACGATGTGGAGATCTACAACGGGCGCGGCGGGGCCCAATTCCGGTCGCCCGATCCGCATCGCCACATTCATGACCTGGTCCTAGGCAATCCGGTCCTTCTCACCGACCTTATGGACACGCCCACCAGTCAAATCATTGAGTTCCTGGTCGAAATCGGCAAGCGGCTGCGACTGGACGACAATACCTTCTTCCAGGAAAGCTTCGAGCTCGGCCTGAAGGCAGGCGGCCTGTCGGAACCGGTCCTGCGGTCGGTCTACGATCGGATTTCCGCCTTGTTCGACGGAGGCTATCTGGCTGATAGGATCGAACACACAATTGGCAGTGCCTTCCTCGACGGCTGGGTGCCGCGCGACGAGCACAATGGCCGCCATCGCATCCGGGCTGTGGGCACGCGCCAGCTGCACATCACCGCGGGCAACGTTCCAGTCGTCGCCGCGACCACCATCATCGACGGTGCTCTGTCCAAGTCCGACATCCTGATCAAGTGTCCCTCGAACGATCCGCTGACTGCCAATGCGATCGCGCGGACCATGATCGAGCTCGATGCCTCCCACCCGGTGACCAGGCACGTTGCCGTTGCCTACTGGAAGGGCGGCGACGAGGCGATGGAGCGGGAAATCGTACGCACCACGCGCATCGACAAGATCACCGCCTGGGGAGGGATGAGCTCGGTCAAGCACATCCAGAAATTCCTCCAGCCGGGCATCGACCTTATCGCGCTCAACCCAAAATTCTCGATCTCGCTGATCGGTGCGGAGGCGCTGGAAAGTGAAGCGGCGATGGACGAGGCGGCCACCGGCATCGCGGTGATGTCCGGGCTGATGAACCAGACCGCCTGCGTCAACACGCGCATGGTCTACGTCGAATGCGGCGACGACGACGAAAGCCTCGTCAGGCTTGAGGACCTAGGCCGCCGCATCGCTGCCGCCTACAAGACGCTGCCCTCGTTCTTCTCCACTCCGGCCGCCGAGTCCAACCCCGAACTGGAGGCCGAACTCGAAGCGGTGGCGATGGAGGACGACTTCTACACCGTCATCGGCAACACGGTCGACGGCGGCGTGGTCATCTCGCGATTCCCGGATCGGGTGGACTTCTACGACCAGCTCAACAATCGCGTGGTTAATCTTGTCCCCGTTGCCGATCTGCTCGACGCCATCAAATGGTGCGACGATACGACCCAGAACGTCGGGATCTACCCGGAGTCCCTGCGCGATCGCGTGATCAATCCGTTCTCGCTGGCTGGGGTCCAACAGTTCGTGCCACTGTCGGGCGGCGACCCGGCCGGGGTCTACTGGGAGTTCAACACCAATCCTGCCGGCCTGCCCCACGACGGGATCGAGCCGCTGCGGCGGTCTGTCCGCTGGGTGATCGACCATCGTGCGCCTGCGGAGGAAGCGGTCGACCACCTGGAAATTGCCGCTGAATAGTTGCCGCATTACTTGCTGGCGAACGTTGTCAAACACAGGTCCGCGCAAGCAGACCGGCGTAATAAACGAGGCGCGGACCATGTATGAACGCCTGCTATACGAAGTCGCCGACCACGTCGCGACAATCACGCTCTACAATCCCGAGCAGCGCAATGCCTTTGGCCCGGTCATGGAAGCGGAGTTGCGCGCCGCGCTCAATGAGGCGGGCAGCGACGAAGCGGTCAGGGTGATCGTCTTGACCGGGCATGGTCAGACCTTCTGCGTAGGCGCCGACATGTCAGCCTTGCAAAGTATCGATGACGCCGTCTTGCCAAACCCGGAGGGCTATCAAGGCAACTACGGCCAACGACTCACCTATATCCTGTCGATTCCCAAGCCAATCATCGCTGCAATCAATGGCCCGGTGGCGGGTATCGGGCTCAGCATCGCCACCTATTGTGACATTCGATACATGGTTGCGACGGCCAGGCTTTCCACCTCGTTTGCTCGCCGCGGCCTGGTCGCGGAACATGGCATGTCGTGGATGCTGCCGCGGCTGATCGGCCCGATGAATGCGCTCGACCTGCTGATGACGGGACGAGTGGTTTCAGCAGACGAAGCCGAGCGGCTGGGGCTGGTCCGCACATTGCCGGCCTCGACCTTCATGGCTGACGTCATGCGGCTAGCCCACGAACTGGCGACCTATTCCTCGCCCCGCTCCACCGCGATCATCAAGCGCCAAGTCTACGACGCATTGTTCCAGGATCTGGGCGATGCCACCTCGATATCGCTTGTCGAAGAGTTCAGGTCATTCGAAAGCGAAGATTTCAAGGAGGGTGTCGCCCATTTCGTCGAGCGGCGCGAGCCCGTGTTCACGGGACGTTGAAGGGAGCTTGCCGTTGATGACCGGCAAGAGCCCGGCTGCTTGAGAATTCAACCCAGGCGGGGAATCAATTCGGCGATTTGATCCAACATTCGTGTCATTGCGTCAGCGCTGAGACCGGGCTCGTTGATGACTACTCGCGATATGCCCATGTCCTGGTAGCGCCGCAGTTGATCCAGCGTAGGATCCGAAAATGAAACGACCGAGATGGGAACCGTATCTGGATCCCTCCCACGCTCAAGCAGCATGTTCCGAAAGGCTTCGAGCTTCTTGCCGAGATGCTCATTGCCAATGTCGACCGGCATCCAGCCGTCACCCCATTCCGCAGCGTGCGGGGTGCCGGTTTCTCCCACCACCCCGACATGGATCGGTGGCGTTGGCTTCTGAAAGGGCTTGGGATTGCTGTATACTTGGTCAAAGGCATACCATTCGCCAGCGAAGGAGGCGACTTCATCTCGCCACAGTGTGCGCAGCGCCGCCACACATTCCTTCATTCCTGAATATCGCTTCTTCCAGGGCATGGGGGCGACGTTCTCAAATTCCAACCAGTTCCAGCCAACCCCGACACCGATCATCAATCGGCCGCCCGACAACTGGTCGAGTGAGGCAACGGCCTTGGCCATGTTGAAGATGTCGCGCTCAAGGATCAGCGCCACCCCGCAGCCAAGTTTGAGCTTGGTGGTTGCGCCTGCTGCATAGGCCAGGGACACGAACATATCGGCCATGCTGCGATAGGAAACAGGGATATCACCACCGGTTGGTCGGTATTTGACCCGGTTTCCGGCAGGCAGGTGAGCGTGTTCGCCGATCCATAGTGACTCGAGGCCGCGTTGCTCTGCCGCACGCGCCAGATCGTCAGGGCGCATGTGGTGCAGGTTGTTCATCGTGGAAAATCCGATGTCCATTTTATCTAACCTTCCCGAACTGAGAGGCAGATATCTTGAGCGCTCAGACAGGTCTGCCAACTGCCTGAGTGTTTGGAAATGTGTTTGTCCCTACCTGGAGCGAGCGCGTGAGCGATGTCCGCTATCCGCCATTCAGGTTTTGACTGCACTATCGGCCGGTCCAGACGGGCTCGCGCTTTTCCAGGAATGCCCGTGGTCCCTCGTGAAAATCCTCGGACTTGCGCAGTACCGTAAAGTGCCTGACCGCGAGCGCGCGCGCAGCGCCATCGGGAAGCTCAGCGCCAGCCCTGGCCACGGCTAGAGAATGCTGTACGGCGAGCGGCGCGTTGGCCACTATCCTTTCGGCGAGTTCGCGCGCTGCGGAAATCGTCTCGCCCGGTTCTACCATGCGGTTGATCAAGCCGACGGCATAGGCTCGCGCCGCATCGATCGGATCGCCCGTGGCGATAATTTCGTTCGCAATTGCAGCTGGTATGCGGTTGGGCAGACGATGTACGCCGCCCGCGGCTGCCATCAAGCCGCGCTTTACCTCGGGCAGGCCGAACTTCGCATTTCGCGAGGCCACGATCATGTCGCAGGCAAGACATAGTTCAAAACCACCCGCTAATGCAGTGCCTTCGACCGCGGCGATCCAGGGCTTGGTGCGGTTGGCGAACACGAAGCCGGCAAAGCCGCCCTGCGCGGTCTCCAGCTTTGTGTCACTGCCGCTCGACAAGGCGGTAAGGTCGGCACCGGCGCAAAAAACCGCATCGAGCGAGGAAGTGAGGATAACGGCTCGCACCTCGGGATCGTCCTCGAATTGCTTCACCGACGACTCCAGAGCGGCAGCGACTTCGCCGTCAACCGCGTTGCGCTTTTTCGGACGATTCAGGGTAACCAGCGCAATGTGTGGGGTCAGCATCTCGGACAGGACAACCGATTGGGTCTGTTGGGTCACAATAGCGTCACTCCTATAGAATTCTGTCATTGTCAGAAGTGTGGCCGCTCGCTGACCTTCCCGGTCAGCTGGGCGCCGCGTCGTTGCCGGACCCGCGGCCAGCAGATTCAGAGCGAATGGCGGGGCAAAATTACCTCGATACGAGCATGAGGCGTTAGCTGGGTAAAGGAAGTCATTTTTGCAACGAGCAATTGGAAGTTCACTGTTTCCAATCAGGCTCGGCTCGAACCTGCCTCTTTGTTCTTGTGGACCATATAAGATAGTAGCATTTTGAGTGTCACCGTGCGACTAACCAGCTGAGCCACGAACATAACTAACGAACTTGTGGTATTTTTATGAAAAGGCTGCGAGTTGAATCTCCAGTAGTATCCTGATAAATATGAGAAAGGTAGCCGAAATTCCGCTCAATCTAGGTCAATTGAATGCTGTCCAGGATGGCGGGCTTTTAGGCCTCACCCCACGCCATGACCACCCAGATCATCCGGGCGGTCTTGTTGGACATGCACACCTCGATGTTGCCGGATAAGGACCCTGGCCTGGTTCGCCTAACGGACCTTGGCCATTCCGAGTTCGCCGTCCTGCAGTCCTTTTTGATGTCCCTCAGTCCAAAGCACATTGCTTCCAAAATCATGCAATTCTGCGGATTGTCACGGAAATTGGACGTTGAGTTGAGGGTGTTGGCCGGCCGTCAATCTGGTTTGACTCACCGTCACCCGCATGGCCAATTGCGCAGCATGTAGAATTAAATTATAAAATTCAGTATCTTATTGAATATTTCTATGCCAAAAGAAGGTCGTTTTGTGCAGCAAGGCCGACCGTTTCGTGCTGCCTGTCAGGTAAATGTGGTAATAGCTTGTGGTAATACCTTCACTCAGGCGCGATGCGAAAAGTGATGTGCCCGGCGTCTTATATCCATTCCCCGAACTGCGGCGATGCAAACGAAAATTGTGCCATCTCGATGGCCCTGCGCTGCGCATAGCTCTGCTGCCGATGCACGACGTTCTCCGGCGCCGCAGGGCGTTCACGAACGACCCAGTTCGAAATGATGTCGTGTTCGTGGATCTCGGTCTGGAGCCCGGGGATTACAGACAGGAGCGCCTCGATTCTCGCTTCATCGCAGTTCCCATCATCGACCTCCCAAACGGACCTGCGACAGAACGAAACATTCTCGATCTGCTGCTCGGAAACGAACTTATGGATGTCGACGGCCAACTTGCGCATGGCATTCGAGGACCGGTCTTCGAGATGAAACATCCGCGAACGCTCTTGGAGCAAGTGCCATCCCTCATCTTCAGGCCGGATGGTTGCGAACGCCAGCAAGCGGCCCTGAGCGGCACAGCCCGTAACTTGGGAGGCTGAGGCTACAATCGGTTCGGTAACTGACATAGGTATACTCCTTTGAGATTGATATTGAGGCATTTGTCTCAGCCGGATTGTCCGAGACGATCGATCGTACCGGCCGGGATTTCTCGAGGCCGGAGATAGATCTGCGTGGTCTGCAGCCGCGCGTGTCCCAGCAGCTGCTTTATCTGGCTGACAGGCGCTCCGAGGCGATAGAGCCCATCTGCGAAGGTATGGCGGCCCGACATCGCCGAACACCCGGCAAGCCCTACCTGGGCATATAGGCGCCGGAACCATTCGCTGACGGCACCGGCGCTCAGATAAGAATCGCGGCCGTTGCGCCCGGTGCAAAAGGCGATGCGCTCGGCATTGGGATATTCTTCAAGAAAGCGCAGCAGTTCCTCGCGCAACTGCTGGTGCATGGGAACATGGCGCTCTTTTCCCCGCTTCGCCGTACCGGGCATCACGATGATATGGTCAAGCAGATCTCCGCTTGCGGTCACCAGCGTACGCGTCAGCAGTCCGGACACCTCGCAGGGGCGCAGGCCAGCTCGAACGGGCAGCAAGAAGATGGACCGATCGCGCGCTGGAAATTGACTAGAGGCCTCCAACCAATTGAGAGTTTGGCTGATGTCCCCTTCGCTCAAGAGCGCTGGCTGGCCGCACTTCTTTCCCTTTTCTCGGACCGGTTGTGGATGGGCATCGCCCAGCTGCGAGACCAGCCGATCGGAGGGCAAGACGCGACGGCCCGACGGGGCCGGCGTGCAGGAGTCCGCCGCCCCGTGATCCGGAGGGCGAACCTCTTGCTGCGGTACGGGTACTGCTTGAGGCGGCCAATGTCGCTGCCCAGCCTCGCTAACCGCATCGGAAGACAAAGGCTGCGAGGGCACGCACACGGAATGAGGCAAACGCTGGCCTTGGGCCGGCGGCGAAGCACGGTCTTCCCGCACGTGCCGATCCCTATCTTCCGCCGGGATTTGCCTGGGACGGCTTGCCTGTTGCCCCGACCATGCCTCGAATGACGCGCCGAACGCCGTGTCGAAATCGGTGGCCATGTGCTCAGCCATGGCGACTACCTCCATCGCACGAGCCCGGGCACGCCGAGACAGGCGGTGAGACATCGCAGCGTGTGGCCGGTTCGATGTCGATGTGGGCGCAAAGTTCGATCATTGCTTCTACCTTCCTATCGGACAGCCATTTGGCCGCAGGCGGCATTGCCCAGGCCGTTGATCATCTCCGCCGAGATCCCATCGGGATGAAGCCCCCGGTCGTTTGCAGGCAGGCACTGGTGTCCCAGCAAGCGGTAGATATCGAGAGGAGGTACACCCAGGCGGGCGAGCCCATGGGCAAAAGAGCGGCGTCCGGACATGCTGGTGCATCCAAGCAGACCCGCACGCTTGTAAATCCACTTGAACCTCTGGGTTACGGCTTCGACAGTGCGATAGTAGAGGCTTCCGTCCTCCGCCAAATTGCAGGAGATGCGCTCGGCATCCGGATATTGGTCGAAGAAGCGCAGCAGCGCTTCGCGCAATTGCCAATGCATCGGAATTTCCCGCCTCAGGCCACGCGCGCCCGGCCCGGGCTCGACGACGATGCGATCGAGAAGCTCTCCGCTCGGGCTAAGCAATGTTGCCGTATCGAAGAGAACCAGCTCGGCGGGAATGAGTCCTGCCCTGTTTGACAGCAGGATCATGGCATCGTCGCTTGCCGGCGTCTTGCTACGCATTTTGATGGTATCGAGAATATTTTCGAGATCGTTTTCGGAGATGAGACCGGGCCTCGGCCGCTTGCCGGTCTTTACCGGCTCCGGTTCGAATTCGGGCAGCTGCGCTTCAAGATCCTGCAACGGCGCTTCATTGCCAAGCTGCAGGACCAATTGATCGATCGACATGGCCCGCAGCTGACGCGGAGCAGGCAAGGATGTGACGGCGGGCTTGCAGTCAGTCCGCCGACGCGGTTGCGGCAGCGTGCGCAGCTGCTGTGTCGGCGAGCGCCCCCGAGAAGTGTCTAGGGGGTCGCTGGGGAGTGCCGGCTCAACGCCCGGCTCCACGCGCCGAGCCGGGCGTTGAGCCGGGCGCGGGGGCGAAGAGCTTACAGCCAGGGCGTGCGGCCCTGCTGGTACTTGCGGGCGCGGCGCCGGCGCGCTGGGCGGAATTTGGGCGGGCCCTGCAAACGAGGCCATCAGCGCGGCCTCGAATATTGAAGTTTCGTGTTCAGGCATATCGGACTTTCCGATTCGAAATTGGAAGCCCGATTCGTACCGTATAAAATAGATCCTACAAGACCAAGTATTATTGACGCTACGTAAAGCGAAATTGACGGTCAATAATACTTTACATACTTCGAATAAACGTCGCGCCATCGGCGAGATGGTTGTTGAATTATGGCCCGTCACGCAATCAATGGTCTTGTAATTTTGGATCACAGGAAAATCCTGCGAGGCTCAGCAGCTCCTGCCCGGAGGCGCCTTCGCACTCGACCCTGAATCGCGGCGCGTGATGGGCGGGTGAACTGGCCGGCGATAGTGCACACGACAGGCTCGCCGGCAAGCGCACGACACAGACCCGATCACATTCCAGTGGCCGGTTGGGCAGTCACCGATCATGCCCAAACTCCGCCTTCGGCCCGCCGTGGTCTCGGCCTTCTCAAGCCGTGCAATTCCCTCGCCGCGGGGAGCCGCACTTCTGCTAACGAGGCGCCTAGCTCGAGGCGAGCAGTCGTGATCTTGGCACCCTTCGCCGGCCGATTCGGCTTTGGTTTCCTATCTTTTGGCCGTCGGAACGGGATTCTCGGACGGACTCAGCTAAATACCTGATATTACGCGCTTCTCATTTTTACTTGAGCAACAAAGGCTAGGGTCATGAGCAAAAAAGGGCTCAAATTTGAGAGAAAACGGTAAAAGGTAGAAAATGCAGGTTTTCTATCAAAGTTTTCTATTTCTTATGGAACGCATCGCGATTATCTCTCTAATTTCAATGCCTTGTAATTCCGCTCTGCAATCGGCACGCCGTCGAACAGCCAATTTTGGCGGTCCCTCTCCGGTTTCGGCCAAGGCATGTTCGCGCCTGCAAATCAAGACGGGTCTATTCGACCGTCGGAAGAGGCCACCTTGCCCTTGCCCGAACGTTCCTCACAGTCGCAAATCGAGAGGCAGTCGCGATCTCAAAATGAGCTCGCTCGATGACTTTTGTGGCGCGCGTCACCCACCGCCAAAATGAACCTGCTCGATGACCTGGCGATCACGGGCCAGGCGACGAGCCTGGCAACCGCACCTGGCTCCAACGCGCACCGTGAAACCCCATTAGTCAGAGCCAGGATTGTGCGCCATTGCAGAGCGGGACAAGTGCCCTTCTGGAGGTATCCCCGCTCCCGGCTTCAGGGAGCGCCACGCACACCATAACCAATCTATTGGAGGCCCGTGCGATCGAAAACATCCAGCCTATTGGCATGCCAATCGCCACAGCATTGTTGAATGCTGGCCATTGAACCATAACACTAAGTATGATAGTAGATCGCAGTCGCATGACCGGGAACCCGCGCATCCGCATCTACGCCAACCGCTGGTTCGCCAAGTTTGCGGCGAAGGAAAAGATCAGCGATGCTATGCTGACAGACGCCGTGCAACGGGCTGAGAAGGGTCTGGTCGATGCCGATCTCGGAGCCGGCCTCATCAAGCAGCGCATTGCGCGCCAGGGCGGTGGCAAATCGGGCGGCTATCGCTCGATCCTGATTTTCCGTTCGGGCGAAAGGGCCATATTCGTGTTCGCCTTTGCCAAGAGCGCAAAGGCAAACCTGAATGCGGCGGAACTGAAGGTCTATCGCAAGGCTGCCGGCATCATGCTGGCATTGAATGAAGACCAGATCGAAACGGAAATTGAAGCAGGCCGATTGGTCGAGGTGAAAGACGATGAGCAAGGCTAAGGCAAAAACCTACAAGAGCGAGGCGATGGCTGCCGTCCACGAAATGATGGAAGGTCTCCACGAGGTCGGCAGCATCGACAAGCGCACCATGCGCGAGTTCGACGAAGCCTGCCTTGCACCTGCGCCGATTCTTTCCCCAGACGAGATCAAGGCCATCCGCGAGGCCGAGCGTGTCTCGCAGCCCGTCTTCGCGCGCTATCTCAATATTTCGAAGAACCTTGTTTCCGATTGGGAGCGCGGCACGAAGAAACCGGGCGGCCCTGCACTGCGATTGCTATCGATCATTCAGCGCAATGGATTGGATGCGGTTGCGTAGATCGCGCCACATCGACAATTCCATCACGCAATCGGCCGAGCTGCGGTAACCGTCTTGGCCTGACCGACGCCATCTGGGCCTTGCTGACCGTCGGCGCGTCCTTCCTTTCCTTCGAAGTTCTGGTTCGACCATAGGCTGCGCCGAGGCCATGTCCGAAATTGGTATATCAATTTCGGATAGAGGAACCTTTGGATCTGGCAGCCGGGCCATCGTTCCACGTCCACAGCGACCTCCACCGCTGCGCCAGCCTTGCAGCCGTCCGGAGCTTTGAGGAGACGATCGGTGGCGACCAGATCGCAGACCGGTTCCGCGACACGCAGGTCCAGACGCAGATAATCGACCTGGCCTTTCACAATCGATGCCAATCACTGGCCAGCGCTCTCCGCACGATCTCCGTCCCAAGCTACTTTCCATGGTAGATCTCCACTTCGGTCTGTCCGAATGAGCAAGATGTATGGGAGCGTCCGGCGAACGAGCTGTGCGCGTCGCTCTGTCCCAATCCATACGGCACGTAGACTGCAAGGAGCTGTAGATCTCGTCGGGCTGGTTCAGTTCCACGCCTTGATCGCGGTCATCCTGTTTGACCAAGCCCAGTTCGTCTCCAGGTCAGATTCAGAACCGTCACCAATCCATACACGGCCGCGAAGGGCACCCTCGCGACCACCTTTGTACCGCGCCAGCTCAAGCCATCCGGTGAACCTGAAGTACCACCTGATGGGCCCTTTTCCTCCATGAACGGCCAGTCCCAGTTCATGTAAAAGTCAGAATAAATTGGCAGATAATACTTCAATGTGTTCGTACAATCTAAATACATAATCACGTTAACCTTAACAAAATGGTCGGTTATTTGCATAAAATCCTCAATTGCCCTATATGGTCTCGCGACTCGCAACAAAGGAGTATGCGGATTGATGGGCGAATGCGATCTTGAATGGAATGAGTTCTATCCAGAAGGCGGACACAGCGCCGACGAGGACTTCGCGTGGGAAGAATTACCCCACACGCTGGATGCGGGGCAGTTTTCCAGTCCTGCCCGGAAACCAGGAGCGGTATCGAGGGCCATCGGAACCTCGTCCGCTGAGTCTGACGCGCGCCCGCTCGATGTCGCCGGATCGCGGCCTGGCGAGGCCAGGCTGCCGACCGTCAAGCCCGGAACCAAGGCCGCAAGGAAGCGCCGCAAGGGTGCAATCAAGCGGGCCAACGTGCTCACCGATGAAGCGATCCGGCGCGTCGATGAAGAGTGGATTGCCCAGAGGAGCCGCTCCCCCTTCAGCGATCGCCTCAAGATTGCGTTGTCGTGGCGCGGGGGCTTGCGGGCCAGTGAGATCGCCGACCTGCCGATCCATGCCATGCTCGATTCCCATGGCCGCGTGCAGGACAAGATCGAGGTCTACGCATCCAAGACCCGCACGTCCCGGAACGTCGCCATGCACGATGACGTTCACGATGCGCTTCTCGGCTTGATCGAACATCACCCTGATGCCACCCATGCAGCCTTCTCGATTGGCCGCGACGGCATGCTGCGGCGGCAATCGGCCAGCTGCGTCGCCAACTGGTTTCACCGTGTCTACCGCGCCGTCGGCCTGATCGGCTGCTCCAGCCATTCGGGCCGGCGCACCTTTGCCACGCAGCTGGCCCGACTGATCGGCGCCAACCGGGGATCGATCATCGACCTCCAGGAGATTCTCGGCCACGCGACACTGTCGTCGACACAGTGCTACCTCGAGCCCTCCGACACGATCGCCCTGCTCGTTCGGAGCCTTGGCAAGTGAGCGCCTCCTCGCATAGTCAGCGGGCCATCTGTCAGACCGCAGCCGTTTCGTCGGCCGAACAGCTCTGCCTGGCATCGCTCAGTTGGAGCGGACAGAAGCTCAGCCTGCTTCCTAGCCGGACGGCCTATTTTGTCCTGGCATCCGATGACCAGGATGGCGTGCAGGCACTTGCTCGCGATCTCCTGGATTTCATCGACCAAACGGGGATTGGCTCGATCCTGGTGCGCCGTGGTCCGGGGAAGGGACCGTCACCTGTATCCTTTCGCAGCTTCAAGATCGAGACGATCCTGCAATTGCTGCCGATCGACTGCGTCGGCGTGCATGTCCAGAAGGTCAGCAGCTGGTCGCGAAAGGCAGACTGGTTGCTGCCGCTGCCGCGTGGCGGCATCGACAAGCGTGCTCGCGACCTCCAGCAAGAAGCCATTCTTACCGCTGCCTTCGGCATCGCCTGCAAGCTGACAAGCGCGGAGCGGTTCGCTTCCATCCAGAATGAGGCGCGTGCCCAAGGCAATGCCGGGAGGCACAGTCTCGGTGCGTAGCGCTCAGTCCCATCAACGCCGCCATCGCGGCGGCCCCGCCAGGCCAACCGGTGCAAGCACCCGGCCCCAAAGCGAGCGCTCTGCGGGGAACCCACAATCACGCCCGGCTGGTGCGGACCGTTCCGATACCCCCGGCGATGTGCTCGCCCGTGCATGCGGCGCCCAGATCGTCGAGACGGTGCAGATCCCGCCGCGGCCCGAATGCCGTGCAGCGGCTCCTGCCGCCTTCGCCTCGGAGCCCATGGCAGGCTGGCTCGATGCGATGACCATGGGCTCGGGCCTGTGGCGCCACCAGGCGAGGGCGCTTGCCCTCCACGCCGATGGAAGGAATGTCGTTCTCGCCACCGGCACCGCCTCGGGCAAGTCACTCGCCTTCATGGCGCCGGCCATGCGCATGCTGCTCGAGAGTGAAGGCACCGTGCTTGTCATCTACCCGCAAAAGGCGCTGTCGGGCGACCAGCTGGTACGTTGGCAGGATGCCATGGAATTGGCGGAGCTGCCGCGCGAAACCGTCGGCGAGATCCATGGCGATATTGCCATCGAGGATCGCGAGCCGATCCTGAAGCAGGCCCGGGTCCTGTTGGCAACGCCCGATGTGCTCCATGCCTGGATGCTGCGTCTGGCATCGAGCCCTGTCATTCGCTCCATGCTTGCTCGCTTGTCGCTCATCGTCATCGACGAGGCCCACGCGCTCGATGGCATCTTCGGCAGCAACTGCGCCTTCTTCTTTCGTCGGCTCCAGCTGGCCGCAGCACGCGCCCGCCATGCCGAAGACCGCCCGGCTGCTGAAATCGCCTTCATGGCTGCCAGCGCGACGATTGCCGATCCGGCCTGGCATCTCGAGGCGCTGACCGGCCTGCCCTTCGAGGCGATCGGCGAGGAGGACAACGGCGCGCCGTTCCACGGCCTCACTGTCTTCCACATCGACGGGCCAGACCATGGCACGCCCGCCGAAGCCTTGCTCGCCGAGATCGTCTCAACGCTTGCAGGCGAAATCGGGCCCAACGATGCCCTCATCGCCTTTCTCGATGGCCGGCAGGCGGTCGAGCGCACGACGCAGCGCATCGAGCGGGCCGACGTGCTGCCTTACCGCAGCGGCTTCGAGCATCTGGACCGGCGCCAGATCGAGCAAGGATTACGCGATGGCCGCCTGCTCGGGGTCATTGCCACTTCCGCCCTCGAAATGGGCGTCGACATTGCCCGGTTCCGTTTCGGGCTCAACCAGGGCTTGCCCTTCTCGCGCAAGTCCTTCCGGCAGCGGATCGGACGGATTGGCCGCACAAGGCAAGGTGCCTTTGCGCTCATTGCCCCGAGCTCCGTGCTCGCCAAGCTGGGCACGACGCTCGAAGAGTTCGTGGCGGGCCCCGTCGAAGCCTCCCCGCTCTATCTCGACAACCAGATCATCCAGCTTCAGCAGGCCTGCTGCCTGTTCGACGAGCTCGAAGGCGCACCCAGTCTCGAGAATCTTCCGGGTACCATCAGCTGGCCCGCCGGATTTGTCGATGCCTATGCCATGGCCCAGCCCGGAGCCCGGCGTCCGCGCGACATCGAACAGTTGCTGTCAGGAGCTACCGGCTGCCCGCATTTCGACTACCCGCTGCGCAAGATTGGCCAGTCGCAATTTGCCTTGCGGCTGCCTCGCCAGGGCAATGCACTCCTGAGTACGATCGACGATGGCCGGGCGCTGCAGGAAGCCTATCCCGGTGCCATCTATCGCCATCTGCGGCGCAGCTACCGGGTTACCGGCTGGCATGTTTCGAGCTTCGAGAGGTCGATCCAGCTCGAGCCGATCAAGTCATCGGCCAAGACGATCCCGCTGCTGCGCTCGGTCGTCACTGCCTCGCATGCGCCCGAAGACCTGTTCGAGGGCAGGCTGCTTGCCAGTGCCAGCGGCTCGATCACCGAGACCTGTCTCCAGGTTACCGAATCCGTAGAGGGTTATGCGCTGGGCGGTGAGACCTATCTCTACCGGGACTTGTCGCAAAAGGACCGGCGCAAGCGCCGTCAGCAGCGCCGCTACAGCTCGACCGGCATCCTGATCCGCGTCGACGAGCCCTGGTTTGCCGGAACCGGTGAACGCCAGATCGCCATGCGCCTGCAGGTTGCAGACGCGTTCAAGGCGCTGCTAACCCGCGAATACGCGATCGTCCCGGCCGAAATCCGCACCGCCCATAGCGGGATCTCGATCCAGCACCCAGGCGGTCCCCGGCCCGTCCAGGATGCCATCGCGATTTTCGACAATGTCCAGGGTGGACTGCGTCTCGTCGAGCCGCTCTTCGCGGCCTTTCCGCACTTCCTCGAGCGGCTGCGGCGCGGTGCCGAGCTCGCCGGCGGCGAGGCCATGCTTGAGAGCAGCGCGATCGCAAGGCTCGAGGCATGGTATGCCTCACTAGAACCGGGACTGCCCCAGCCCAGCCAGGTCGTCGAGACGCAGCAAGGCGAGAGGCTGATCTATGCCCCCGAGAGCGAAGTCGGCGTTCCGATCAAGGGCGTGATCGCTCATCGCAAGTTGCTTGGCCACCAGACCATCGCAATCGGCGAGGTCGAACATCTCGCCTATCGCTATGAGACCGACGGCGATGCCCTGGGCCTCGTGCTGCACGACCAGATCGTGCCCATTGGCAGCAATTGGCGCCAGGTCCTGTGGGATCCCACCACCGATCAGGTCCGGGAGATCGAGGCATGAGCGAGGTTGCTCGGCTTCTGCGCGCGGCGCCAGCGCGCGCTCGGTGCTCCACGCCTGGCGTCGTGCCCCTCAACCCGTCCTCATCACTTTCCAGAGGAGTTCACTGAGATGGATATGCAGCCCAGCATCCGGTTTCGCCAGAGCGACATCACCCGTGCGGTCAAGGCCGCGCGCAATGCTGGCCTCAACGTCGCGCAGACCGAAATCCTGAACAACGGCACCGTTGTCCTGCACCACGTCGAACAGGTGCCAGAGGCCCATGACGCCTATGAAAAGTGGAAGGAGAAGCGCAATACGCGTTCCACTTAAAGGCCTCAATCGCGCCCGGATGCGCCTGAAGAATGGCCAGTACAAGACATACTATTACGCCTGGAAGGGCGGGCCCCGGCTCCCCGGTAACCCGGGTTCGGCCGAATTCATGGCGGCCTATCACGCAGCGGCCGAAAAGCGGGCCAGCCAGCCCAAGGATACGATGAAGTGGCTGCTTACCCAGTATTCGTTATCGCCCGAGTTCGGCGATCTCGCGGTTCGCACCCGCAAGGATTACGCGCGCCATTTGCTGCGCCTCGAACAGGATTTCGGCGATCTGCCCATCCTCGCGCTCGAAGACCGCCGCATCCGCGGCGATTTCCTCGCCTGGCGCGACCGGCTTGCCGTCAGCTCGCGCCGACAGGCTGATTATGCCTATTCCGTACTGGCGCGCGTTATGTCCTGGAGCCGCAACCGTGGGCTCATTGCGGTCAATCCGTGTGAGCGCGGCGGCCGGCTCTACCGCGCCGCTCGCTCCGAGCGCATCTGGACCAAGGCGGACGAAGCCGCATTTTGCGAGGCGGCACCTTCCAACCTCGCGCTGGCTATCAGCCTCGCGATCTGGACCGGCCAACGGCAAGGCGATCTCCTTGCCCTCACCTGGGCGCAATATGACGGCGAGTGGATCCGCCTCAAGCAGGGCAAGACGGGAGTGCGCCAGCAAATCCCGGTCGCGACCAAGCTCAAAACTGAGCTCGACACGGCCCTGGAGCAGGCAAGGGAGGCCGATCCAGACCACTGGAAAAGCCGGACAATCCTCGTCACCCAGGGCGGCAAAGCCTGGACCGACGGGGGTTTTCGCGCCTCCTGGCGCAAGGCCTGCATCGCCGCCGGAATTTCCGGCCTGAGCTTTCATGATCTGCGCGGCACTGCGGTCACCCGTCTTGCCGAGGCCGAATGTACGGTTCCCCAGATTGCCAGCATCACCGGCCACTCGCTCAAGGATGTCGGATCGATCCTTGATGCCCATTACCTGCATCGCTCGGACGCATTGGCCCAATCGGCGATCCGGAAGCTCGAGGCAACCTAGCGGGAAAGGCAGGCCGCCAGCCCAGATTTCCAACCGAAATAACTCTCAAGATATCCATGACAAACAGAAGAGGAGAACAAGCAATGATGCATTATAACTGGCGGGACAAAGCTTTCGCCTTCGGTGTACATCCCCTGGATGCAAGCTGGCTGAGCGGTGCCGCTCTGGCAGCAACTTGCACACTTTCTAGGCGCGAGCTGACTGGATATGCCGATCCCAAAGCGCTCTTCCAAACCCTGGCCTTCGAGATCGAAACGCACGATCCACACGATGCGCGTTTCGCTGCGGCCGCCTGGCTGAAACATGTCTCGCTCGATGCAGGTGGCAGACAATTTGTCGATCTGCTGATCCAGGACAGCCTCGCCGCCGATTTGACCGGGCAGGAGCGGATGGAGGTGGCGGCCGCGATTCTCGAAGCTGTCATCAACCAGGATGGCTACGACATCGCCCCTGCCGTCCACGATACCATCTGCAACACCGTACCGGCGGCGCGAGGGTTGCGGGTGGCCTGCCTCTACCCGCTTTCGGCGCCGGCAGCCCTGCGCCTTTCTGCGCAGAGCGACGTGACGCTCTATTGCGGCAACACGATCATCAGCGTGCTTGCCGCTCTGCTCGCCCATGCGGTTTCCGGAAAGCTCAAGGTCGACCGGCGAGATCCTATCATTGGAACCTATGACCGGCCTGCCCTGGGAACGAACCGCGCTCGCGCCGATGTCGTTAGGACGTACGACCATGTCGTCACGGTTCCGCCGCTGGGCTGGACCGGCTCAGACGCCACATCCGACACGGACCGGGCATCTACCCTCGAAGGGCGGCAATTTGGCTATTTCAAAGGGAATTGGCGCCGTTCCTTCACGACGATCGTTTCGCACGCCCTGGTTGATGCTGCGGCGCCGGAAGTGGGCATGGCAAGGCTTGCCTCGTCGTACGGAACTGTGACGGCCTGGGACCTTCCTCCGGCGTTCTGGGGTGGCAAGTCGTTCGCAAGGACATCGCTGGTGCAATTGCGCACCACCACCCAATTTTAGCCAAATGATGGAGGTATATTTATTTAATAATACGAACCTATGGCAAAAATAAAGGATTATTGTAAAAATGTAGATCAATAAGGTAAATAACTATCGCAGTTATTATTGAAATTACTTAAATTATCATTTAAACATCTTGATTTTTAACTCATATAAATGAAGGACATATTTATGAATGATCAAATCATCCCGTGCAGTCAAAAAGTTTATACGTCATATTTCTACAGAGACCAGTTTAAGCCTGAAGAATTGGCATCTCGGAAACCTAATTGGTACCGCGTGATTGCCTGGCGTGTTGAACTTATCGGGGAGGAAGTATGCCTCCATCCGCTCAATGCCGGACACAATTTGCATCCTGCACGAGATGTGTATATGATCATGAAATTTGAAGACGAGG
Organism: uncultured Novosphingobium sp.; assembly: GCA_964630805.1. GTDB lineage: Bacteria > Pseudomonadota > Alphaproteobacteria > Sphingomonadales > Sphingomonadaceae > Novosphingobium. Next base: position 204,551 of record CAZVWP010000001.1, read on the forward strand.
AACATTACTATTCCTCAAGCTTTATGCCGTGCGACAATTTTGAAGAGGCCGCGGATTTTTTGTATCGGACTGCGAAGGGATGACTTTATAGATCTGGGAATTTGGCACGTTGAACGCGGCATCTTTCTTAATTGGACTCCTGCCTTTAGCAATGCATGAGGCAAGCCATAACTTCGAAAATCGCGATCACTCTTGCAGCTCTCCGTCCAGGCTTCGCTTCTCATAGACGGTCAGGATCTTGCTGCCGTCCCAAACATAGCAAAGGTGCCGTTCCTGGCGGCAATTGGACAAGAGGCGCGGTCGGAAAACGGCCGCGCACTCGCCTCCCTCGTGCCGGACGCTGTGGTAGACGATTCCGTCCAAGCCACCGTCGCGCAGTGATCCGGCAAACGCCTGCGAAGCGGCATAGCTTTTCGGATCATAGAGTTCGGGCCGCTCATTCTGCATGCCCCTGATGTCATGAAGGCTGGCAGTCAGGTCGATGGCATAGACACGCATGTCGATCTCCTGTGCTGGCTCGTCGGTCGCCAGGAGGAAGGCGGTCCTATGATATTTGGTTTCTTCTATGGCCGTCTCGAAGGCGAGTGACGCGTAGAAGACGCCGTAGCTGCCATTGGTGAAGCGATCGCCCACGGGATTGAGATGGGTAAAGGCTGCCATGATCGGTGTCGTGCCGGGCCCTGCCACCCGATCTTCGGGCGGAACAAGCGACAGCTCCCCTGCTTCCTCGCGGAGCCGATCGTTGGTCATGGCTTCGATCTGGAAGACAGCATCGAGATCGGCCGCATCGGCGACCTTGTCGAACAGGCCCACCGGCGGAAAACGACTGGGGATGATACGATAGCAAGGCTGCCACGTGATGGCGGTTACCGGGACATCCACGGGTCAGCCGCGCTGCCCGTCAATGTACTGACGCACAACATAAAGATCGGCGACATTGCCCGAAACCATGCGATCGAGCGCTGACTTGCCGCCAAAGATCTGCGCCTTGTTGGGCTTCCTGACCCAGTCATCTGCTGTTTTCGGCAGCAGGATCTGCAAGCCCTTGTAGATGCCCATCACATACGAAATGCGTTCGAGTGCATCCTTCGTGAGGCTAGTCACTTTCCCGCGCTTCCAGTTCTGGAGCGTCGAGCGATTGTCGAGCCCCAGGATTTGCATTTGCTCATTCTCTGTCAAACGCCAGACATCGGCGATCCGGAAGAATGTTCTGAGCGCGGGACCCGTCAGCCCTTTGCGATCAAGCGTTCTTGCAGCAGCGGCCTCAGCCATCTGAGTCCTCCTTCGATCACAATATGTGCTATATCTGATCAAATTTCAACAAATGTATTAGAAAGAAGCGGCCCGGCTCAGTACGAGCGTCGCCGTTGGCCCCAGCTGAATGGCCTCGCTTGGCGCTATTCGAGTGGCCCGACTGGCTAGTCCTCCCTGACCTTGTCCAGCATGTCCATGAAGTCCCGGGCTGCGTCGCGGTCATTCTCGTCCTCGAACGCAACATCGAGGTCGGGAGCGCTTCCAAGCATGTACATGATTGCCCACAGCGCGAAGCGCCGACCGCGATCCACTTCCAGGCCAAAGTCGACAGCCATGCGCTCCGCGCCGCTGGCAAGCGCCGCAGGCGTAACCGCCGAAAGATCGGTTGCGCCAAAGTACCGGCGCAGCTGATCGTCAAACTCCATTCAGAGCCTCCTCGTGAAGTCGAACCCAGCACCCCGCCGAAACGGGGTGCGGAGCCGGCATTACCCGTTGAGAGCGTCCTTGACCGCCTTGGCCGGCGAAAAGGTCAGCTTCTTCGAAGCGGCAATCTGCATGGAAGCACCCGTCGCAGGATTGCGGCCTTCGCGTGCCGGGGTGTCCTTCACCTTGAACTTGCCAAATCCGTTCAGCGAAACCTCTTCGCCCCGACCGGCAGCGCCAACAATGGTCGAAAATACAGTGTCGACCATCTTGCGGGCATCCGCCTTGGTGACGCCGTGGTGCGCAGCAAGGGCATCGGCGAGATCGTTGTTGTTCATCTTGGAACTTTCGCTGTTGAGAGAGGTCGCCGGGCTAGTGCGAGGTTGCGACCAAATCCATCGCCAACATTGATATTTCCACCAAATCCCACTGGCGTGGGCCCTTCACCTGATCGCATCAGAGGCCGCTCGCGCCCATTTCTGGCCGTCCAGTTTCTTGAACCGCTCCCCGGTTAGCGGACATTGGATACAGCCTTCCACCAGGCTTCCACCCGCGCCATGTCGGGCGGCAGCACGTCGAACATCGGTGCGGCAAATGCCGACCAGGCGTCGGCAAATTTCGGCGAGACTGACGTCAGGATTGGAATGCCCGCCTCGATTGCTGCAGTGAAGGCCGGGATGAGCCCCGAGCGGTTTTCCGCCTCAAGCTTGCCAAACTTGCTCAGCACAACGAGATCACAGCCGCGGGCAATGTCCGCACAAACCCGGCTGCTGGCATCGATGACGCTCTCGGCGTCCAGTGAACAGGCTGTGGACCCGGCCCCGAGTTCCTGGAAAAGGGCAAAGTCCCGTCCGTCGGCAATGTTGAGTAGGCGGCCATCGGCTGGCGTCTTGCAATCGCCACTTTCTATCAGGCCAGCGATACGCAGCGAGGGCGGTTGGCGCGCGACAAACTCCCGGAACAGCTGTTGAATGGCCGTGCTGGCGGCACCCTGCACAATCGCGATGGGCCTGGATTGGCGTTCCATGGGATAGAGCCGCGGCCGATGACCTAGGTCGCTGCGGCCTTTGCCGCCTTGCCCCTGCCGGTTCTTTTGCGCCCCTTCCTGTTCCGGCCGAGTCCGATCTTCAATGCCAGCTTCTTGCGGGTTTCAGCATAGTTGGGAGCGACCAGCGGATAGTCGGATGCCAGTCCCCAGCGCGCGCGGTACTCGGCGGGCGTGAGGTTGTGGTCGGTGCCAAGATGCCGCTTGAGCATTTTGAACCGGGCGCCGCACTCAAGACAGGTGATGGCATCGGGCTTGACCGACGAACGTACTGAGACTGCCGGCGTGAGCGGCGTAGGTTCAACTTCTGCAGGCTGCACTGCGGCAACGAACGCACCGTACACGGTCTGGATCAGCTTCGGCAGGTCACTCGCTTCAACAGTGTTATTGCTGACGTGGGCCGACACGACGTCTGCGGTGAGCGTGACAACAGTCTCAGAGTTCATGGTAGACTCCATTATTATTTGGCGACTTTGGCTGCGCTGCTAGCAGATCGATAGAGTGGGTGAAATGGTCTGATCCGAGCCAGCTGAATTTCGGCTGCTAAAGCGTGGAACGACGCATGAAGCCTGAAACACCCTCTAACTCGGCAGGTTCAATACTCACATTGTCGACGCGGGATGCGGGTGAGCCATCCCGTAGCTCGGCGACAAATTCATCGAGATGCTCGGGCGCACCTGCAGCGTAGATCTCGACGCTGCCATCGTTGCGGTTGCGGACCCAGCCGTTCACGCCAACCCGGTTTGCAACCTTCACGGTCCATTCACGAAAAAAGACGCCCTGGACATGGCCGGTGATACGGATGGAGCGGGCAACGGGCACGATTGAAATTCATCCTTTGGTGCCGCAGCTAAGGCGCACCTATCCGGAATAGGCAAGCCCTCGAGTTAGCCAAATTTCCGCTGTGCCAGTTCAGCTGTATCGGTGATGTGTCCAAGTGCGCCGCCAAAAGCGGTCCTTCAGCGGTTCAAGTTGGTTACTCAAGAGCTGCCGCTTGTTCAGGCGCGGGCTTAGGGCAGCAACCGGGCTGTGAGCGCACGGGCAGGTTTTTTGGGGCAAAGAAAGGCAGACATTCGCCTCTTCGCACAGCGCCGGCGTGCTCAAATACGTCTGCGCCAAAGCAGCCGGCGAGTAGCCCGCGATCATGTCGATGTTCTTCAATCGAGGTCGCGGATCAAGGGCGATGAGGCTTTGTCAGTCAGATCGGTACGGACGCGCGCAGGAAGGCTTAGGCACAGTCGTACCCGGTCGGGTCCAAGGCAGTCGCAGACCTCATCGAGGAGATGTTCGGGAACTCGCATGCGCGCTTGCGTGAGCGAGGCGAACAGCGCAGCAGCAAGTGTGTCAGCGTCGAGCACCGAGCGGACATGCACGCTCAAAAGCAGGTCGGTGGTCGTCGCGACGGTCAACTCAGGGAAGCGCGCCGCGGCGATACCGATCGCCTTGCGCTCGTCGATCAAGGCCGTCGCCCCGAGGTGGAGCGCGAGCGCAAGCGTGGCGGCCTCTCCGTCGTCGAGCGTATGGCTGGCGCGTCCTGCGACCAGGCTCAGGTAGATGTCCTCCGCCGCCACCGGCAGATCGATGACACTGACGTAGCCGGCCGCGATCAGCGGCGTGATGCGGGCATAGGCGGTACGCCCTTTATCGCGACCGCGTTCAAGTTCGCCAAGCGCGATGCTCGGAATGATTGTGGGGCTGCTCAAGGCACGTAGCACATCGATCGCGCGACCCCCGGCGACGAGGTTGATCCAGACGCTGGAGTCGGCGACGAGCGGCGGTTCAGGCCGAAAACGAACGGGATCCATCCGTCTCGGCTCCTTCCGATTCGAACTCGTCGATTAGGGTCCGGGCATCGACGCGGTCGATGTGAAGGAGCCGGGCGATCTGGCCTTCGCTGAGCAGGGCCCGGCGCCAGGCTTCGCTAGCCATCACGCCCATGCGCATCGAAATCTGGCGCCGGGCGTCTACCTTCGCGTCGTCCGGCGGGATCAAGTCACCGAGCACCTCGAGTGCCTGCGCGTCGGTGATCCCGCCCTGCTGGACGAACCATTCCCAAGTACCGGGCTTTGCGAGCCCCAGCTCTTCGAGACGGCGGACCATTGCCTCACGCGATACGCCAAAGACATGGGCGAGCAGGATGATGTGACGACGGGTCAGCTTGGAAGCACCGGCCGTGAGCTCCTGAAATTTTACATGTACGGCCCGCGCCGGAGTGAGGAAGCAGCGCGCGAAGGCGTTCGCGTAACGCTCCTCGCGGGTCGATGCGGGCGTCCTGTCATGAAGCGTATCCGGCGCGTGGCGGGTCGAGATAAAATGCCCGAGTTCGTGCGCGCCGGTCTGGGCGCGGCGGTCGCGCGGATGGTCGGCATTGAGTAAGATGCAGGCGCCCGCGCGCTCGTCGAAGGCGTAGAGTCCGGAAATCTTCGGGTCGAGCTTGCGGATGTAAACGCGTGCGCCAAGTTGCAGTTCGAGCACGCTCACGATGTCACGAACTGGCGCCAGTCCGAGGCCGAGCCATTGCCGCAGTTCGGCAGCGTCCTGCTCGGCCTGCAGCCCGACATTGCCCGGCAGCAGCGGACGCTCAGGTGGATCGAGCCGCGCGCGCTGAATACCCAGCAGATCCTCGAACTCGACCTCGGCCTGGACGAGGCCGTTGAGCAGTTCGATCGCGGCTTGCAGCTTCTCGCTCTGTTCGCCGGCATGACGAAAGTGCGGCCGTAGGTCGACTCGGATTCTGTCCTGGCGGAGCAACTCGTTGAGCGACAGGCCGTAGAGGACGGCGAGTTTCTGCAACTCGTCGACCCGCGGCCGACGCTGCCCCTGTTCCATCGCGACAAGAGTGGTGCGTGCGACATCGAGCGCGGCCGCTGCCGCAGCTTGCGTGATCTTGGAGTTGTCACGGGCCTGACGGAGCAGGTCTCCCAGATCCTTAGGCGACAGGCTGCCCGGTATCAGTGCCATGGCGACACCATGGCCACTCGGGCGACGAACGAACGATTGCCGAGACTTGCGAGGAACCCAAGCCACTCCGCTCGGTGCCGTTCGAGCAAGCTCGTCAGAGCGCGTTCACCTTGGGTCATCTCGATCCCGAGCGCATCGGCGGTTTCACGCGCGACGCGGCGGACGGTCCGCTCATGCATGGCAGAACCGCTTAGTGCAGCGAGATGATCGAGATGCAGAATGCCGGCGAGCCCATAGTCGCGAAACGCTGGTGACATGCCGGAGAAGCCAGCCACTACGCCCTCTTCCATTTCGGCTGCGCCGAGATCTTCCCAGATATACCGGGAGGCCGGCTCTTCAATCCTGGCGCTATGAATGCTCATGCGCCGCAACATGCAGGCTGCACAGATACCACACTGGCGGCGCTCGCCTTCGAAACTGACGCGGCGTGAATCCTGCCAGCACGAACGCGTATCATGCCAGGTGGGCGGATTGGCGAGTGCGTTGGCGACGGCGAGGGTTTCGCCCTTGGTGTTCCAGATACGCGGATATTCATAGGTCGGGGCCTTGTCGGTGAGGGCGAGGAACAGCCGCTCAATACGTCGGGTAAATGCAGGATGGACGCGATAATCGGGGTAACTCTGCCCAGACGAAGCGAGGATCGGCCCAAGCGCGCCCTGCCCACTCTCGGTAACCACGATGCGATCGACGGGCGCAAGCTGGGCGGCGATCCCAGTGATGACCGCGAACTTGAATCCGCGAGAGCGCGCAGACGATTCGACGCGCTGGCGCTTGCCGAGCTTCACGTCAAACGGGACGCTCGCGAAGCGGCGCTTCTTGCGCGGGACCTTCGCGCTATCGACGCCCTTGGAGCCGAGACGGACGCGGACGAGGCCGCCTTTCTCCTGCTCCTCGACAATCGCGGCGACGGCCCGGGAGTCGAGCCCGTCGCTATAGGGCAGGATCACCTTGTCGGGCGTGTCGAGATCGAGGCGGCGCGGCGTGATCTTTACGACAGGATCGCGGCGCCTGGTAAAGCTGATACTCCATCGATCTCCAGTGAGAAAGGCGAGCGCTTCTTCGAGCGCGTCCCGCACCGGCGGCGTGCTCCATTTCTCTTCCTCATGCACCGCGACAAGCAGGTCGAACGATCGCGCCCAGCCCCACGCCGGCCGCCGCACGCTGAGATCGCAATATTCGACGGCGGCGGCGATTACGAGCAGGTCGATCAAATCATACCGCCAGTTGGCGAAGAAGAAGTCCTTCAGTCCTTCGATCGACAAGGTGATGGTCTGGCCAAGCGTCGCCACGCGCGTGCCATCGCGGGGCGCTTCGTCGGGCTCGATAGCATCCACACGGTGCGGCACTGCGTCCGCGACATGATAGGCCTTGGCGGTCACAATGGAACTCCATCGTCGAGGCCGGAATAGAGGGCGGTACTAGTCCGCGCTGGCGCGTCAGGTGCGCGCAACAGCATCCGCGCTACGCCGGATACATCGACGCTACCGTTCGCCTCTTCGAGCCGCGAGCGCGTGGAGCGCGCCAAGTGATCGGGAGCTTCGCGGTGCATATGCTCTTCAATCTGGCGGCCGCCGGCAAGCAGGCGATCCGACACGCTGGCCTCCGCCGCCCGCTGGAGTGCTGCTTGACCGCGAAGGCCATCCTGTAGCGCATCGATCGCGTTGTTTACGAGCCCGTGCTCCATGGTCGAAGAACAGTCACGGTGAAGCGCATTCAGATCTGCGGTAGGTAGATCGCGGAAAAGGCCAGGCTCATCCGGGCCGATGATCAACGCTGTCACCCGACGCACGAGGCCTGCCGAAAGCTCTGCGCGACAGTCACGTTCGACCGCCTGCTGAAGGGCTTCTGAGATTTCAGGCGTTGAGAACGACGACAGATAGGCGCGCTTTGCGGCCCGCTTCCACTTCGGCGACATCGGCAACGAACGGTATGGACCATCGCTCATGTGAAGATCTCCTGTCAGCTTAGATGATGAGTAAATCTGACATTGTCAACATTGGCATGAGTCAAACCTGACATTATGCGGCGGAACGCGCTCAGGACGCCGCGACCCTGGGCTCTATCTGCGAGTTAGCTCGAAGCAAATCTGTTGCCTCTGAAAGCAGTTGTCTTGCGCCTGCTTTCGAACCTGACTCGCGAACTTGCTGCCAGGAACGTCCGCTATCACCATCTAGGTTTTCAAAAGCCGCCGTTCTAAGTTGCAAGGAGGCGATGCTCAGCGTTCCGTCGAGGGACCCAAACGGCATTGCGTTGGCCAATTTTCATTAGGGGGTGGCCTGTCGACCTGAAGACGATCGTTGCACGCTGTAAGGGCAACTTTTCTGGCCGGAAGTTGGTGACTCCAGGTAGTGTCCCACGGGGTGGTGTAGGAGCCGTCGATCCACGGCAGGATCAGGTTCGTGTCAGGCGGCCAGAGCTGGCAGGCTGACAATGGGATTATGGCTCACCGAGCCGAGGGTTTCCAGCGTCATGTAGCGGCGCGATACGGCCCACTCGTCATTCTGCTCCAGCATGAGCGCTCCGACGAGGCGGATCACGGCGGCATCGTTGGGGAAGATGCCGATGACATCGGCTCTTCGCTTGATCTCCTTGTTGACCCTTTCCAGCGGGTTGGTCGAGGCGATCTGCGCCCAGTGGTCCTTCGGGAAGGTCATGTAGGCAAGCACGTCCTCGCGCGATGCATCCATCATGTCGGCCAGCTTGGGGAACTTCTCGCGGCACGCATCGGCGACCTGTTCCCATTGCTGGTGAGCCGCTTCGGCAGTCTCCTGCGCGAAGATCGTCTTGATCATGGCGATGACAGCAGGCCGCTGCTTGGGTGCGGCATGGGCCAGCGCATTGCGCATCCAGTGGACCCGGCAGCGTTGCTGACCGGCGTTGAACACCTTGCTGGCGGCGGCTCGCAGTCCCTTGTGATCGTCGGCGATGACCAGCTTCACTGCGCGCAGGCCGCGATCCGCCAGCGAGCGCAGGAAGGCTTTCCAGAAGGGCTCCGCCTCCGAAGGGCCGGTGGCAACGCCCAGCACTTCGCGGCGGCCATCGGTGTTGACCCCGACAGCGATTATCGCCGCCGTGGACATGATCCGCCCACCTTCGCGGACCTTGAGGTAGGTGGCATCGATCCACAGGTAGGGCCACTCGCCCTCGATGGGCCGCGTGAGGAAAGCGTTCACCCGCTCGTCGATCTCGGCAACCAGGCGGCTCACCTGGCTCTTCGACACGCCGCTGGCGCCCATGGCCTTGACCAGATCGTCGACCGAGCGGGTCGAGACGCCATGGACGTAGGCTTCCTGGATTACCGCTGCCAGGGCCTTCTCCGCCGTCCGGCGCGGCTCCAGAAAGCTCGGAAAGTAGCTGCCCTTGCGCAGCTTCGGGATCGCCAGGTCGATCCGTCCGGCACGAGTGTCCCAGCCCCGTTCCCGGTAGCCATTACGGTGGTTGAGCCGCGCTGGACTGCGACTGCCGGCGGGCGCACCCGTTCTCGCCTCAATCTCCAGCTCCATCATGCGCTCGGCCGCAAAGGCCAGCATCTCGCGCACCAAATCGCTGTCGGCCCCTTGCTCAATCAGCTCAACAAGGGCCATTCTGTCGTCGGTCATCGTCTTCTTCTCCAGGTTCGAGTTCGCATCCGAACCCTACCAGAAGATCGACGGTGGCCACCCCTTCAGGGAAACCTTCCTACACCACCCCGTGGGACACTACCGTGACTCCAGCACGTGAATTTCAGCCTGCATTCGTGGCGCTATAAGCGAAAATGCAGCAAAAAATTCCCAAATGAACTCCCAAATGACGCCTGCGCGTCTGGAGGTATCTTTCTAAGTCATTGAAAAATCTGGTAGCGGAGGAGGGACTCGAACCCCCGACACGCGGATTATGATTCCGCTGCTC
>CAZVWP010000002.1:0-162842 GCA_964630805.1 uncultured Novosphingobium sp.
GTCGTCGCGACGCACGCCGACCGGCGCGAGCTGTTCCTTGTGGCCGGCCGCACGGCGGTGGAACTGTGCAGGCGCTACTACGAGCAGGACGACGAGAGCGTCCTCCCGCGCAATGTTGCCAACAAGAAGGCGTTCGAGAACGCCATGCGGCTCGACATCGCCATGGGCGGCTCGACCAATACGGTGCTGCATGTTCTTGCCGCAGCCGAAGAGGGCGGGATCGACTTCACCATGGCCGACATCGACCGGCTGTCGCGCGATACGCCCTGCCTGTGCAAGGTCGCGCCCAATGTGCCCGACGTGCACATCGAGGACGTCCACCGAGCCGGCGGCATCTACGGCATCCTGGGCGAACTCAACCGCGCCGGGCTGCTCGATGCCTCATCGCCGACGGTTCACTCCCGCACGCTCGGCGTGGCGCTCGCGCACTGGGATATTGCGCAGAGCAACGATGAGGCCGTGCAGACCTTCTACAAGGCCGCCCCCGGCGGCGTGCGCACGACCGAGGCCTTCAGCCAGTCCAAGCGCTGGACCGAGCTCGACGCCGACCGCGAGAAGGGTGTGATCCGCAGCGCCGACCATGCCTTCACCAAGGACGGTGGCCTTGCCGTGCTCACCGGCAACATCGCGCTCGACGGCTGCATCGTGAAGACGGCCGGCGTCGACCCTTCGATCTGGAAGTTCTCCGGCCCCGCGGTCATCTGCGAGAGCCAGGACGAGGCCGTTGCCCGCATCCTCGGCAAGGGGATAAAGGAAGGCGATGTCGTGCTGATCCGCTACGAAGGGCCGAAGGGTGGGCCGGGCATGCAGGAAATGCTCTATCCCACCAGCTATCTGAAATCGATGGGGCTGGGCAAGGCCTGCGCCCTGGTGACAGACGGGCGCTTCTCCGGCGGCACCTCGGGCCTGTCCATCGGCCACTGCTCGCCCGAGGCGGCGGAAGGCGGCGCGATCGGCCTCGTCGAGAACGGCGACATCATCGACATCGACATTCCGGGCCGCTCTATCAACGTGCGCCTGTCGGACGAGGAACTGGCCGCCCGCCGCGCGGCGATGGAGGCCAAGGGCGCCAAGGCCTGGAAGCCCGCCCTGCGCCAGCGCGAGGTCAGCGCGGCCCTGCGCGCCTATGCCGCGCTCACCACGAGCGCCGCGCGCGGCGCGGTGCGCGACGTCAGCCAGGTCGAGCGGGGCTGAGCACTTGGGCTTCAGGCTTACCCTTGTTTTCGTGGCGCTGCTGCTTGCGGCCTGTTCGGTCAAGGGCGAGCAGGGGCAGGCGGGTGCTGCTGCAGAGGCGGACAGTGAGGCCCCAGCTTCCTCGGCCGCGCCGGTTGCCGTGTCCTGCGCGCTAAAGGGGGCGCAGGAGTACAGGGACCGCTGCACCATCGAACGCTTGGCGAGCGACGGCAGGAGCTACATCGTCCTGCGCCACCCGGACGGCGGATTCCGCCGGCTGGAGGAACTGGAAGCGGGCAAGCGCTACAAGGCGCTCGATGGGGCCGATGAAGTCGTTGTGGACGCCAATGGCGCGGATATGGAGCTGACCATCGGCGAGGATCATTACCTGTTCCCTGGCCCGCAGCCGGCACCCCAAAGCAATGCCCCGCGCAGCTGACCAGATCCTTACCGTCGCCCGGATGCGCGCCGCGGAAGAGGCACTGATCGTGGCTGGCTCCAGCGTCGACAGGCTGATGCAGATCGCGGGGCGCGGCGCGGCGGAATATGTCTGGCGCATGGCCGCGCACCGCAAGGTGACGGTGCTGTGTGGGCCCGGCAACAACGGCGGCGATGGCTATGTGATTGCCGAGGCGATCCGCGAGCGGGGCGGGGAGGTTGTGGTGATTGCCGCGACCGAGTCGAAGACCGATGCCGCGAAGAATGCCCGCTCGCTGTTTCAGGGCGAGGTGCTGGGGCCGGATGCCGATCCGGAAGGCGAAGTGCTGGTCGATTGCCTGTTCGGTAACGGGCTGACCCGGCCACTGACGGAAGAGCATTTCGCCCTGTTGTCGCACCTGGCGAAGAGCCACAAGCATCGCATCGCCATCGATGTGCCGAGCGGGGTGGAATCGGACAGCGGCGCCATGCTCAACGAGGGCTTGCCCGATTTCGACCTGACGATATGCCTTGGTGCCTGGAAATTCGCGCATTTCCTGATGCCCGCCATTGCAGCGATGGGTGCGATTCGGCTGGTCGGTATCGGCTGTGCTGCCGTTGAGGGCGCCGCGCGGGTGATTGCCCGGCCTGCAATCCATGTACCCGGAGCCGATGCCCACAAGTACAGGCGCGGCCTGCTGGCCGTGGTGGCTGGAGGCATGCCGGGTGCGGCTCTGCTCGCCGCAACTTCGGCGCAGGGCGCGGGGGCCGGTTACGTCAAACTGTTCGCCGATAAGGTTGACAGCGCTCCGCCCGATCTTGTGGTGGCGAGTGGCCCACTGGCCGAGGAAGTGCAGGACAAGCGTATCGCCGCACTGCTGGTCGGGCCGGGGTTGGGGCGGCATGGATCGAGCGTCGAGCGCTTGACCGTAGCGCTGTCGGCACAGAGGCCCATGGTGATCGACGCGGACGCGCTGGTGCTGCTCGCGCCGCACTTGCTGGCGGAACATTCCGCTCCGCTCATCGCCACGCCGCACGAAGGAGAACTCGCCGTTCTGGAAGGCAATTTCGATTGCGATGGCAAGGGCAGCAAGCCGGAACGGGCGCTGACACTGGCCAATGCCAGCGGCATGATCGTGGTCGCCAAGGGGCCGGACACCGTAATTGCCGCGCCCGATGGCCGTTTGGCTTGCGCGCCGCGCGCTTCGAGCTGGCTTTCGGTGGCCGGAACGGGGGATGTGCTGGCAGGGGCCGTCGCAAGCCGCCTTGCCACCGGTGCCGATGCCTTCGATGCAGCCTGCCAGGGCGTCTGGCTGCATTCCGAGGCCGCCCGATTGTGCGGGCCTGCTTTCACCGCCGGAGCACTGGCAACAGCGATCCCCAAGGCACTGGCGGCCTGTCTGTGAGCCAGCCAGAAGAGATCATCCGCATCGCCGCCAAGGGCGATGGCCTGACTGCCTCGGGGCGCTACGCCTGGGGCGCGGCGCCGGGCGACCTGTTGCATGAAGACGGAACCATCGAGCCCGGACCGCACCATGTCACTCCGCCATGCGCGCACTTCGGCCGTTGTGGCGGGTGCCAGTTGCAGCAACTGGACGAGGAAAGCCTCGCCGATTTTGTCGCAGCGCGGGTGGCCAACGCATCGGTTTCGCAGGAACTGGGCGCGGAACGGATCACGCCCGCGCACCTCTCGCCTCCCGCCAGCCGCCGCCGCGCTTCGCTTCGGGCGGAAAGTTCGCAAGGCCGGGTGGTGATCGGTTTTCGCGAAGCGAAGTCGAATCGGCTGGTCGAACTGAAGCAATGCCCGGTGTTGTTGCCTGAAATGGTTGCCATCCTTGGGCCGTTGCGCAAGCTGCTGATCCGGCTGGGCCAAGGCAAGGGGGGCGGCAAGGGGAAACATGCCCATGCCAGGCTGGCGGCCGATATCGAGCTGACCCAGGTCGACCAGGGGCTGGACCTGGGGATCAAGGGGCTCCCCATCGAAGGCCTTGCCGCAACCGAAACCCTGCTGGATTTCGCCCGTGAACATGCCTTGGCGAGACTGACGATGGATGCCGGCTATGGCGCGGAGACGGTGTGGGAGCCAGAGCCGGTCACTGTTACCCTCGGCGGCGTCCAGGTTCCGTTTCCCTCCGGCTCATTCCTCCAGGCGACGCAGGACGGCGAGCAGGCTCTGGTCGACGCTGCAAGTGAGTGGCTGGGCGGAGCGCAGGCGGTGGCCGACCTGTTTGCCGGGTTGGGCACCTTCGCCTTTGCCCTGGCCGGCCCGACGACCAAGGTGCTGGCGGTGGAAGCCGCGCGCGATGCGCACCTTGCCTGCAAGGCGGCGGCGGGCAGGGCGCAATTACCGGTCCACGCCATGCACCGCGACCTGTTCCGCAACCCGCTCCAGCCCGACGAGCTTAACCGCTTCACCGCCGTGCTGCTCGACCCGCCCCGTGCCGGGGCGCGGGAGCAGGTGCAGCGGATTGCCGAGAGCACGGTTACGCGGGTGGTTTATATCAGCTGCAATCCCTCAAGCTGGGCGCGCGATGCGGCCATGCTGTGCGAGGCGGGCTACCGGCTGGCGGAACTGCGCCCCGTAGGCCAGTTCCGCTGGTCGACCCACGTGGAACTGGCGAGCCTGTTCATCCGCTAGAAAATCCTCCCCGAGCAAGCTCAGGGAGGGTTTAGAAAACGATCTGCGCCGCTCGGAAGATCAGCGCCATCAGGCAGAATGAGGACAGGGCGAACACCGCAAAGCGCAGCCCCACCTTGTTGATCGTCGCCTGGATCAGCGAGTGCACCACCCTGAGGGCCACATAGGCCCAGGCGACCTTTGTCTCCCAGCCGCCGCCGTTGCCGGTCAGCACCAGCACCAGGCAGACCGCGTAGAACAGCGTCGGCGCCTCGTGCAGGTGGTTGTAATTGTGCGCCTTCCACTGAACCTGCGGCGGCAGCATATTGTCCAGCGACTTGGCCGGATCGCGCACCAGGTCGTCGGGGTTTACCCCGGCCTTGCCCAACGCGGGAATGCGGGTGGCGTACATCCACAGCCACATGACCATGGTCCAGATCATCAGGGAAACGACTGGCTGGAAAATCGGGTTGGCGAACATGGCTCTTGCCCCTCTTGAGCGTTCGTGGACGAGGCTGCTGCTCCCCGCTTCCTTTGTCAATTGCCGCTCGATTTGCCGCAGCGGCGGGCGCATGTTGTCCTGTAACGCAGGCAGACTATATGCACCCCTCCCTCAGGCCAAAGGAGACAGGCGTTGGGCAAGGTTCTGGTGATCGGCGCGGGTGGCGTCGGATCGGTCGCGGTCCACAAGATGGCGATGAATCCGCAGATTTTCGAGCACATCAGCCTCGCCAGCCGGACCAAGTCGAAGTGCGACGCCATTGCCGAATCGGTCAGGCAGCGCACCGACGAGATCGTCGATGCCTATGCCATCGACGCGGAGGACATTCCCGAGCTGGTCAAGCTGATCGAGCGGATCGGGCCGGACCTCGTCGTCAACCTCGCGCTGCCCTACCAGGACCTGGCGATCATGGAGGCCTGCCTCCAGACGCGGGTGAACTATCTCGATACGGCCAACTATGAGCCGCGGCACGAGGCCAAGTTCGAATACAAGTGGCAGTGGGACCTGCACGACCGATTCCGCGAGCGGGGCATCATGGCGCTGCTGGGATCGGGCTTCGATCCGGGCGTCACCAGCGTCTTCGCCATGTGGCTCAAGAAGCACAAGCTGAAGACCATCCGCCAGCTCGACATCCTCGATTGCAATGGCGGCGACCATGGCCAGGCCTTTGCCACCAACTTCAATCCCGAGATCAACATCCGCGAAGTCACCGCGCCGGCGCGGCACTGGGAAGGTGGCCAGTTCGTCGAGACCCCGGCCATGTCTAAGAAGGTCCAGTTCGACTTCGAGGGCGTTGGCCCCAAGAACATGTACATGATGTACCACGAGGAGCTGGAAAGCCTCGCAAAGTTCATCCCCGAACTGGAGCGCGCCCGCTTCTGGATGACCTTCGGCGACGCCTACATCAACCACCTGACCGTGTTGCAGAACGTCGGCATGACCCGGATCGACCCGGTGATGTACGAGGGGCGCGAGATCGTGCCGCTGCAGTTCCTCAAGGCCGTGCTGCCCGAGCCGAGCTCGCTGGGCCCGACCACCAAGGGCAAGACCAACATCGGCGACATCGCCACCGGCGAAGCCCTTGATGGCAGCGGCGACAAGACCTTCTACATCTACAACATCTGCGACCACGAGGACGCCTATGCCGAAACCGGCAACCAGGCGATCAGCTACACCACCGGAGTCCCCGCGATGATCGGCGCGGCGCTGATGCTGCAGCGCAAATGGCAGGGTGAGGGCGTGTTCAACATCGAGCAGCTCGACCCCGATCCGTTCATGTACATGCTGAGCCGGCACGGCCTGCCGTGGCAGGTGAAGGAATTGCCAGGGCCGGTGGAGTTTTGATCGACCGATGAACTGGAACGCGCTTGCGCCCGCCGGCCTGCTGGCTGGCTCGAACCTGCTGATGAACCTCGCCTGGTACGGCCATCTCATGGCGCAATCGCGCGCGCTGTGGCTGGCGGTGCTGGCAAGCTGGGGCATCGCCTTCTTCGAATATTGCCTCGCCGTCCCCGCCAACCGCATCGGCAGCGCGACCTATAGCCTGCCCGAGTTGAAGACCATCCAGGAAGTCATGTCGCTCTCTACCTTCGTGGTGCTGGCCTGGGTCTTGTTCGGGCAGCGGCCGACGCAAAGCATGGTCGCCGGCTTTGCGCTGATTGCGGCTGGCGCATTCTTCATTTTCAAGGCACCCATCGGCTGATGGAAACCAGAGCCGGAGATCCGGGCGCCTTCGCCCATTTCGACCTTTCCCGGGTCGACAGCCCCGCCTTCGTAGTGGACGCCGCCAGGTTGCGCGCCAACCTGCGCGCGCTGCAGGACGTGGGCGAGCGCAGCGGCGCGAAGGTGCTCGCGGCGCTCAAGGCTTTCTCCATGTGGTCGGTGGCGCCGATCATCGGGGAATACCTCGACGGGGTCTGCACCTCGGGCCTGTGGGAAGCGCGGCTGGCCAGCGAGTTCTACGATGGCGAAATCGCAACCTACAGTGCGGCCTACAAGCCGGAGGACCTGCCAGAAATCCTGCGCCTGTCCGACCACGTCATCTTCAACTCGCCTGGTCAGATCGAGCGCTTCATGCCGATCCTGGAAATGGCCCGCGCCCGCGGCGAGCACTTCGACATCGGCCTCCGGATCAACCCGCTTCACCCGGAAGGCGAGGTGCCCAAATACGATCCCTGTGCGCCCCATTCGCGCCTGGGCTTCCCGATTGACCAGCTCACTGCCGAACACATGGCCATGGTCGACGGCATTCATATGCACACCCTGTGCGAACAGGACTTCGGGCCGCTCCAGCGCACCTGGGACAAGGCGTTCGACTACCTCGAGCCCTTTTTCGGCGAGTTCAAGTGGATCAACCTCGGCGGCGGCCACCACATCACCCGGGCCGACTACCAGCGCGAGGAGTTGGTAGAGTTCCTGCGCGACATGGCCGAGGATACAGGCGCCGAAGTCTATCTCGAACCCGGCGAGGCCGTGGCGCTCGATGCCGGCATTCTTGTCGGCACAATTCTCGACGCCCAGTGGAACGGCATGCCCATTGCGATCACCGACATTTCCGCAACCTGCCACATGCCAGACGTGATCGAGGCCCCCTATCGCCCGGCCATGCTGGGCGAGCTGCCGCACGATGAGGAAGCGGTGGACGAGGGGCAGGATGGGGCGGTACGGCTGGGCGGCCCCTCGTGCCTCGCGGGCGACGTGATCGGCGACTATCGCCTGCCGGTTCCGGCCGAGCCGGGCTTGCGTTTCGCATTCCTCGACCAGGCGCACTATTCGATGGTGAAGACCACCACTTTCAACGGTGTGCCACTGCCTTCGATCTGGTTGTGGGATTCGGAGACCGATTCGCTGGAATGCGTCCGGAAATTCGAATGGGAAGAGTTCCGGAATCGCCTCAGTTAGCACGGAAAACCGGCGATTTCGGGGCCTTCACAAAGCTACCTGATTTTCACTTGCAGTTCACCGGCGGCGGCCTATATCGACCCCCCGCTGCCCCAAGGGGACTTCCAATAACCGTAAGGCAGCCTTCGTCTTCGTGTTACCTGGCCGAAAGGCCTATTGGAGGTCCCTTGAGTTGCACAGCTATCCTGACGCATCGGTAGCCGTTCGCGCGCTCTCGCCCGACGAACCTGTTATCCTCAATCGCCCGCATGCCGCCGCGCGCGCTGCCCGCTTCTTTGCCGAGAAGTTTCCGGGCAAGTCGCTCTATGCGGTGAAGGCCAATCCCGCGCCGGCGCTGCTGCAGGTGCTGTGGGATTCGGGCATAACCCATTACGATGTCGCCTCGATCGCCGAGGTCCGGCTGGTGCGCGAAGTGCTGCCCGAGGCGGTGCTTTGCTTCATGCACCCGGTGAAGACCGCGAGCGCCATTGCCGAGGCCTACAAGGTCCACGGCGTGCGCACCTTCAGCCTCGATACGCACGAGGAGCTGGAAAAGATCGTCGCGGCCACCGCCAACGCTGACGGCTCGCCGGCGGAAGACCTGCGCCTCTGCGTGCGCCTGCGCGTCTCGTCCGACTATTCCGAGCTCAGCCTCGCCTCCAAGTTCGGCATCGACCTTGCCGACGCCGCTCCCCTGCTGCAGTCCGCCCGCCAGGTTTCCGACTGGCTGGGCATCTGCTTCCACGTCGGCAGCCAGGCGATGACGCCGTTCGCCTATGTCCAGGCGCTGGAGCGCGTGCGCGCCGCGATCGTCGATGCGGCGGTCACCATCGACATCATCGACGTCGGCGGAGGATTCCCCTCGATCTACCCGGGCATGGAGCCGCCGCCGCTGGAGGATTTCTTCGGCGCGATCCACCGGGCGGCGGAATCGCTGCCGGTGTCCTATTCGTCCGAACTGTGGTGCGAGCCGGGCCGGGCGCTGTGCGCGGAATACAATTCGATGGTCGTGAAAGTTGAGAAGCGCCGCGGGCGCGAGCTCTACATCAACGACGGCGCCTATGGCGCACTGTTCGACGCGGCCCATGTCGGCTGGCGCTTCCCGGTGAAGCTGTTGCGCGAGGACGCTGCGGCGGAGACCGTGCCGTTCAGCTTCTTCGGCCCGACCTGCGACGATCTCGACCACATGGAAGGCCCGTTCGAGCTTCCGGCCGATATCGGAGCCGGCGACTACATCGAGATCGGCATGCTCGGCGCCTATGGCGCGGCGATGCGCACGAAGTTCAACGGCTTCGGGGTTGGACTGAGCGTGGAAGCGACCGACGAGCCGATGGCCAGCCAGTATCTGGGTGACCGCCGCGATCCGCGCCATTCGGACAATGTCGTCTCGTTGAGGTGACTGAGCAGCCCTCTCCAGCGGGGAGGGCTGTCGCAACCCGCATTCTCCTTCCATTCCCCGTCATCCTGAACTTGTTTCAGGATCCCCTGTCGGTTTGCCCCGGTAACGCCGGAGAAACCCGACCGTGCGGTGTGCTTCAATCCTGCGGGGGCGGAAAAGGCTGAGGCGGGATCCTGAAACAAGTTAAGGATGACGTTTCATGTGAGACAGGGGTCTACCCCACAGTCATCTTCGCCTTCACGCTTACCGGGACGGCGCTCATGCGCGGCATGCCGTGGTAGGGATCGGCGTCGTCCTCCCAGCGCAGCAGCAGGTTGATGTTCGATCCATCGCGGCGCGGGTCGTAGTTGCTGGTCGGCTTGGGGCCGAAGCCGTGGGTCATGGCGACGGTGCCCTCGCGCATGTCGGCATCGCCTTCGACAAAGCCGGGGATCGAGCCGTGACGTGAGCGGATTTCCACTTCATCGCCGTCGTGCACTTCCAGCTGCGCCATGTCTGCCGGGTGCATCCATAGCGGGTTGTAGCCGCTGCGGATGATGCCTTCGGGGCGCGGGGCCGAATTGGTGCATTCCTGGATGCGGCGGCAGACGAGGAGGAAGGGGTAGTCCTCGCCGGTCTTGCGGCGGGCCAGCGGGTCCTCGGCGCGGACCTGGCCCAGTTCGGCCAGCATGGCCGCGTCGGCCAGTTCCAGACGCGCTTCGCAGTCATCCTCGCGCGGGCCGACGACCTCGCGGCATTCCTCGAACAGTGCGCCGTGGGGGTGTTTCTTCACTTCGGAAAGCGGCAAGGCGCTTCCGGAGCACATCATCTCGAAGATTTCCTCCGACGTGGGCTCGTTGGCCATGTCGAATGGCACCGGCTCGATTATCGCCCCGCCGTAGTTGTAGTAGCTCAGCGGCAGGCCGAGCATTTGCGCGACGCGGTAATAGATCTGCCAGCTTTCCATCAGGTCCGCGCCCTCGGGCGGGGGCACCAGCGGCGAGTGATAGAAGGCGTATGGCTCGTGCCAGTCATAGCCAGGGTGCAGGTCGCCGACGGATTCGTTGAGCTGCGACATCGCCGGGGTTTCCAGCTGGTCGTAGGTGGCGATGACATAGTCGGCATGGGCGGCGGTGCCGGACAGCTCGATGTCGTGCATCACGAAAAGGTCGAGCTCACCCAGCGCCTTCACCGTCTTCTCGGTATCCGGCCAGGCGTAATAGGCGCCGCCGTGGAGGAAGAAGGCGCGGATGCGGTCGGGCGCGTCTGTGGTCATCAGGTCGGGCAGGGCGGCGGTAGGCATGCCCGAGGGGGTTTCCTGCAGACCGCGCACAGAAGTGACGTGGCCATAGCCCCAGGCCGGCCGGGGAGCCCTCGGCTGGGCCCGCCAGTCGCGGCGGGGGGTCAGCACCTTGGGCCGCGAGACAGGCTCGCCCTCGCGCGCCCACCAACCGCGCAGGGTCTGGATGCACAGCGCGAGGTATGAGTTCAGCGTGCCGCGCGTCGACATGGATGCGCCGACGCCCAGCGCCGTATCGCCGCGTTCGGCCTCGATCAGCACGCGCGCGGCGGCGACGAGGTCCGGCACGGCTATGCCGGCGCGATTCGCCACATAGTCCGGCGTGAAGGTCGAGACGGCGGCGCGCAGGTCTTCCAGGCCCTGGGCATTCCGGCCGACAAAGGCTTCGTCCACGCCCCCAAGCTCGAACAGCAGATGCAGCAGCCCGGCCAGCACTGTCGCATCCTCGCCCGGGATCGCGGCGAGGTGGACTTTCGCACGCCGCGCGGTCTCAGTGCGGCGCGGGTCGATCACCACCATCTGCATCCCGCCGCCGGTCAGTTCCTTCAGTTGCCAGGCTGGGTTTTGCGGCAGGTGCTGCTTGGAGACCACCGGATTGCCGCCGACCATCAGCATGGCGTTCCAGTCCGCCGAGCGGATGCGGCCACCTTGCCAGTCGCCATGCAGCGCCTTGGCGAGCAGCAGGCCGGGCTGGTCGATGGTGCCGGCCGAGAACATCATCTGCGAGCCGATGGCGGCGAGGAACGAGAGCATCATGCCCGAGGCGGCCGACTGGGCCGAAACGCCGTTGCCGAGGAAGGCCGCGACCGATTGCGGCCCATGCGCGTCGATGATGCGCGACAGCTTGGCGGCGATTTCCTCGACCAGCTGCTCGCTGGAGATCGGCACGCGGCTGCCATCGGGGAGCCGCTTCAGCGAATGCAGCAGCCGGTCGGGCCGGTGATGTTCCTGCGGGATCGCGCGGCCCTTCGGGCAGGTGTAGCCACGATAGAGAGGGGCATCGTGATCGCCCTCCACCTTGAGCACCCGCTGGTCATCGATGGTAACGATGATCGGGCAGAGCGATCCGCAGTTGCGGCAGGCGAAAGGCTTCTTCTCGATGGCCATGGCATTCTCCCTCGCGGCAGGATTGTCGCGAAGGGCAGGCGTGGCAAGGGGGAATTAAGCGATTAGGGTGCGGCCGGCGTGGCAGGGAGCGGCATCGGCACGCGCCGCACGGTCAGCACCCGAACCGGCTTGATGATCATCTGCCCCTTCATCCCGCCTTCGCCGGCTGTGGGCGAGAGCGGCGAGTCCCAGATCCTGCGCACCACGTCCATGCCATCGACGACATGGCCGAATGCGGCATAGCCGGCCTTGACCTCGGGATTGTCGGAGGCGGGATCGGCATCGTAGCCGGGCATGTCGGACAGCAGGATGGAGAAATCGCCCTTGGCCGTCCCCGGTGCCCAGCGGGCCATGGAAAGAGTGCCGGCCTTGTGCAGGATGCCGGTCTGGCTGGTCGGCTCGTGCGCGATGGGCGGCAGTTCGCGGCGCGGATCTCCGCGGGTGCCGGTCTGGATCAGGCCGTTGGGCTGCTCGCCCCAGGCGAGGCGCATGGCGCGGTAGAAGACGATGCCGTCGAAGCGGCGTTCGTCTGTGTAGCGCACGAAGTTGCGCACGGTGATGGGCGCGTGCTTGGCATCCAGTTCCAGCACGATGGTGCCTACCTCGGTGTTCATCGCCACGCGGACGAGGTCCGGAAGCGGCGCCGGCGGTGCGGCGCGGCGGGCGGGGGCGGCGCCCAGCGAGGTAGCGGTCGCGGCGAAAACGAGCGGCAGGGCGGCGAGGGCGAATCGGCGGTTCATCGGCCGATCTTGCCGCAGCGAAACGGCATTTCGCCAGAATTATCGTCAAAGGTTGATTGCGGAGCCAAGCTGGCCTTATCCTGCGGCAAAACAGAGCCGGAGAGAGGTTCATGAACACCTTCGACGTCGCGGAGTTCGCCACCCGCTTCGATCACCACGATCCCCAGTTCGGCCCGAACATCAACGAGGTGTTTCGCCACATGCGCTCGGCTTGTCCGGTAGCGCATACAGAAGCCTATGGCGGCTTCCACGTGCTGACGCGCTACAAGGATATCGAGCAGGTCGTGCGCGATGACGAGGGTTTCTCGCTGAAGGCGGGGATGAGTATACCCTCCAACCGCGGCCCCGGCGATCCGCCCTGGGTGCTGCCGGGCGATCTCGATCCGCCGCATTCGTTCGTCTACCGAAAGCTGCTTGAGCCGACGGTGGCGCCAGCCGCGCTCGCCGCCCTGGAGCCGGAAGTGCGCGAGATTGCCCGCGAACTGATCGACGGCTTCATCGAGAAGGGCGAAGCGGACCTCGTCGGCGATCTCGCCGCGCCGCTGACCGCCATCGTTACATTGCGGATGACCGGGCTGCCCGAGGAGGACTGGCCGCACTACGTTTCCGAACGCCGCACCACAGCCCGGCGCAACATCGACCCCGAGGAGGACATGCGCCGGGTCAACGAGCGGTTCGTCTGGACGCGGCAGGCGTTCCTCGATGCCATCGAGAAGCAGCGCACCGATCCGGTGGAGGGCAAGATCATCGCGCGGCTTCTGGAAACACGCATTGAAGGCCGCGCGCTGGAGGAGTGGGAGCTTATCGCCATCCTGATCAACTTCGTCGCGGGCGGGCTGGAGTCCACACAGTCGCTGCTCGGCAGCACCTGGGTCCACCTCGGCCGTCATCCGGAGCAACGCCAGGACTTGATCGACCACCCCGAGCTGATGCGCAACGCGGTCGAGGAAATGCTGCGCTTCTTCTCGCCCCAGCCGGGCCTCGCGCGCGTCGCCACCCGCGACATCGAGGTGGGTGGGCACACCATCCACGAGGGCGAGCGGGTGTTCATGTGCTGGGCGTCGGCCAACCGCGACGAGGCCATGTTCGAGCGGCCCGACGAGTTCGATATCCGCCGCAAGCCCAACCGCCACCTGACCTTCGGCGCGGGAGCACACCATTGCCTGGGCGCCAACATCACGCGGCTGGAAAGCCGCATCTGCATGGAGGAGGTGCTGTGCCGTCTGCCGGATTACATGCTGGTCGAGGAAGAGCTGGAGCCGATTCCGGACGTCTCGACCATGCAGGGCTATCTCTCGGTGCCGGTGCGGTTCACTCCGGGGGCAAAGTCGGGGGTGCCGCCGGTTCTGCCGGCTTGATCTCTGCCTGCTGGACCGGGGACTGATTGACCACGGGCCTCGCCGGGTTCAGCAATTTCCAGCCGGCATAGGCGATGCCCAGTCCGAAGGCGAAGGGAATGCCGCCGACGATGAACAATGTCGGCCAGTCGAGGAAGTTGTCGCTGCCGCCACCTGTGCCGAGGACAAGGTCCGCGGCCATGAACAGCGAGCACAGGCCGCTGAGCCCGCCGATCAGGATGCCAATGCCGAGGAGCAGTCCACCGAATACCGGGCGCATCGCTAGCTGCCTTTCTCTTGTTCCTCGGGTGGAAGCGGGTTCTCCGGCGGGGCGGCCCGTCTTACCTGTTCCGGCGGTACCGGCGGTTCGACCGGGGGCGGACTGGGCGATTTCATCTGCGCCCTGCCGCCGAAAAACAGCCCCAGGCCCATGGCGAGCGGAATGCCGCCGGCGATCAGGACGGCCGGTAGCATCATGGCGAACTCCCGCGCATCTTGCGTCGAGGTATCGATCAGCGCTGAACCCGCGGCAAGCAGCGTGCATAGGCCTGCCAGGCCTGCCACCAGGATCCCGCAGCCCATCAAGATGCCTCCGAAGACGTTCTTCATGCATGGGCCTCCCGCGCCATGCTCAGTCCCTCGGCTTTTCGCTGAGCAGCTTCCAGCCGCCGAACATCATTCCCAGCCCCATGAGGAAGGGTATCCCGCCCACGATCCCGACAATGACCAGCGATCCCATCATGTCGGCGTTGAGGTTGTCCAGCTCCTCCCAGATCAGCGCCAGCGAACACAGCCCGCTTGCGCCCGCCATCAGCAGGCCGACGGCGATCAGGATGCCCCCCAGCACTTTCATCGTGCGCGCCTCCCCGCTGCCAGCGCCCGATGGCGCTTGACCACCTCGGCACCTTCCGCGCCTTCGCGGTAGAAGGTGTTGTAGGTATCGAACGGGATGATCTGGCCTTCGCCAGTGACGAAGTGGACACAGCTGCGCTTCACCGTGCCGAGGTCGAAATTGTAACGATCGAGAAACTGAAGGATTACCACGCGGAAGCTGTTCGCGTAGCTCAGCTCCTGCGGCACCATGGCCTGCGGCAGACAGCATAGCAGGCCAGCCAGCTTTTCCTCGGTGTTGCACTGAGTGGTGGCGAGCGAGAGCAGATCGAGGATGCCGGCGCGCAGCTCGGGATAGGCCTCGTAGCTGATGGTGTTCGGCCCTTGCAGGATCAGCTCGCGCGGCAGCAGCGAAGTGATTGGGGTGACCGTGCGGTCTTGGCGCAGGCCATAACCGATGCAGATCTGGTCCGGGTTGCAGGGCAGGGGGATCATGTCCTCGAGCCCGAACACGCCGGACTTTCCGACTTCGCGGCGGATTTCGGTGACCAGCACACGGTTTTCGTTCGGCTCAAACCCCTCGTTGCGGCCCGCGTCCTGCACCGGCTGGAAGGTGACGCCGCGCACGCAGCTCCATTCGAGGGCGTGCTGGACGATGTCGGCGACCTCGCGATCGTTCACCCCGCGCTTCACGACGGCGACGAGCGTGGTGGAAAGCCCGACGCGCTCCAGCTCTTCCAATGCCTTCTGGCGGATGCGCGCAAGCTTCGCCCCGCGCAGGTCCATCAGGGCGTCGTCATTGAGCGAATCGAACTGGAGGTAGACTTCCAGCCTGGGCGCATAGCTGGCCAGCCGTTCGACGAACGCCCGGTCCTGCGCGATCCGCACGCCATTGGTGTTGATCATTACGTGGCGGATCGGCCGCGCCTTGCAGGCATCCAGAACGGCGAAGAATTCCGGATGGATGGTCGGCTCACCGCCGGAAATCTGCACAAGGTCCGGCTCGCCTTCGCTCGCCACCAGGGCATCGAGCATGGCCTCGATCTCGGCCAGAGGACGGTGGCTGCCGTGCACGTCGGCGGCATTGGCGAAGCAGACCGGGCAGGCGAGGTTGCAGGCCTCGTTGATCTCGACGATGGCCAGGCAGCTGTGCTGCTCGTGATCCGGGCACAGGCCGCAGTCGAAGGGGCAGCCGGCCTCGGTGCGGGTCTGGGCGGTGAGCGGGCGGTCGCCCGGCTTGATCCACAGCTTCTGCTGGCGCCAGTATTCCAGGTCGTCGCTGATCAGCACCTTCTGCACGCCATGATCGAAGCAGCGCTTCAGGTACCAGACCTTGTCGTCCTCGATGATGACCTTGGTCGCCACCGGTGCCAGGCAGGTCTCGCACAGCGAGGTGGTCTGCCCATGGAAGATGTAGGGCGCCGCCTTGCGCTGGATCGCGTCACTGTGCGCGGACTGCTCCATCATCCCCACGCCGCCACCAGACGATTCCATAGACCATCATCCCCAAGGTCAGCAGATGGAAGATATTCAGCGAACCCACCAGCGGCGGATACGGCTTCAGGAACTCCCACGCAAAGCGTTGGGCAGCATAGTAGATTATCAGCGCATGAAAAGCATGGTCGCGCGCCCATGATGTCCCGTGCATGCGCACCATGGGCCAGGCGATTGCGAACAATGCCATGGCTAGCGTTTCATAAAACTGCACCGGATGGCGCGCTACTCCGTCGCCGAGGTCGACACCCCAGGGCATGGAAGTGGGCGCGCCATAGGTGAAATCGGGCAGGCCGGAAAACAGGCAGCCCAGCCGCCCCAGGGCAATGCCCACCGCCAGAGACAGTACGAAGGCCGTGCCGGTGGAATAGCGGATGCCCATGCGCCACTTCCACAGCTCGACCCCGGCAATCCCTCCAGCCAGCGCCCCCGCGACGCTGTGCGAGGGTGCGGAGACGATACTGCGCAGCGAATTGGCAGAACCGAACAGCCAGGCCCCCATCAGGGCCCCCATGGCCAGCGTCACATAGTAGGATGCGCCTTTGATGTTCGCGAGCCTTTGAGTGTCTTCCGGCCAGCGGCGATACTGCCAGCGCCCGGCCAGCGCCGCCCCGGTCCATGCGGCTAAGTCGCCGATGTAATGTGCCCACCAGGCAGTCTGGAGGTGGATCAAAGGTTGCCTTCCTTCATATTCTGCCATTGCCACGGCTGCCGTTTCATCGGAAGGAGGCAGGGAACAAGAAAAGCAAACCGGCTGGGACGAGGGAATAGACCCGAAATGCGATCGAACCACAATGCGATCATTGCCGCGATATTTCTCGTGGAAGTCTGTGCGACCTTCGAAACCTCGATGCTCTATGCCGCGCTGCCGACGCTGATCCGCACTTTCGGAGATCCGATCACGGCCGGATGGCTGGTAACGATGCACATGCTGATCGGAACGGTCGCCTGCATTGTCGCCGGGCGCCTGGGCGACATGTATGGCCGCCGACGGGTCATGCTTCTCCTCCTGGCTGTGGCTGCCGTGGGCTCGGTGTTGAGTGCGGTGACGACCAACTTCGCGCTGGTGCTCGCCGGGCGGGCCCTGCAGGGCTTTGCTTCTGCCGCGATCCCTCTGTCGATCGGCATCCTTCGCGAATCGCTGCCAGCCCAACGCGTGCCTGTCGCCGTTGGCCTGATGACGACGGCGCAGGGCGCGGGCGTCGCGGTAGGCCTGGTGCTGGGCGGGGCGATCATCGACAATCTCAACTGGCACTGGCTGTTCGTCATCAGCGGGATCTTGCTGGTGATTGCCTATATCGGCGTGCGGCTTGTCGTGCCCGCCCGGTCGGGAACGCCACCCACGGAGAAGATCGACTGGATCGAAGGCCTGTTGCCGGCCCCGGGCATTGGCGCACTCCTGCTGGGGCTCAGTCTGTCGAAGACCTATGGCTGGCTCGACCCGCGTTGCTGGGCCGTGGCGACGGGAGGGGCGGTGCTGCTGGCTCTCTGGGCGCGCCGTAGCCTGCGCGCACGCGAGCCGTTCATCAACCTGCGCCTGCTGGGCGACCGGAACATCGCGGTCGCCAATATCTGCGCTGTCTTGCTCGGGCTGGGCAGCGCGCAGATCGTGTTCGTGTTTTCCACCTACATGCAGGCGCCAGCCTGGACCATGGCCGGCCTCGGATTCACCGCGACACTGGCAGGCTTCGCCAAGCTTCCCTCAAATTTCCTGTCCTTTTTTGCCGGGCCGCTGTCGGGCTGGCTGTCGCTCAAGGCCTCCGTGAGGGTGCCGATCATCGTTGGCGGGTTGATGGCAACGGTCGGCTGGCTGGTTGGTATGACCCTGCCCGACACGCTGATCGAGATGATCCTCCTGCTCTGCCTGATCTCCTTTGGAACGTCGCTGCTCAATGCTGCCCTGCCGATTGTCATCGTCGAGGCCGCGCCGGAAGACCGGACCAGCGAGGCGATTGGCGCCATGTCGGTGATCCGGGGAATGTGTGGGGCAGTCGGTACGCAGATGATCGCGTTGGTGCTGGCTTCCGATACCGTGAAATCACCGGACGGCGCGGCCTTCCCCTCACCGGCAGGCTATCACCTCACGATGATCTGCATCGCCGCCCTGTCCCTGGCAGCCGGGCTTTGCGGACTGCTTCTGCACACGCGCAGGTGCGCCGCGCAGGAAAAGCTAAGGCAGGCTGTTCCGGCAGAATAACCGGGACGGCGCGGCTTAGCGTACCCGGGGCCCGCCGAAGGGCAGCGGCGGCGGCGGGCGGCGATGGCCACGCGGCAGTTGTGCCTGGTAGGCGCGGCCGCAATGCTCGACGCAATAGGGGAATCCGGGGTTCACCTTCTCGCCGCAGAAATGGAAGTCCGGCTCGCCGGGATGGCCCATCGGCCAGCGGCAGATGCGGTCGTTGAGATCGAGCAGGCTGGTCTTGTCCGCGATCTCTGGGCTGGGCTTGGCGGGGACCAGGCGGCGCGGCGGGGCAGGGGGGATCGGCGCTTGCTGGTCGCCCGGGCCCTGGCGCAGGAAGCCGCCGGGGCCGACGGAAACGATACGCGGCTGCTGCTGCTGGGCCGGAGCGGGAGCGGCAGGCGCTGAGGCTGCTGCCGGGGCTGCCGGACGCGGCGGTGCGGCAGGGGCAGCCGCCGGGCGCGGGGCGGCAGGCGCGGGCGCACGCGGTGCTTCGGCCGCTGGCTTGGCCGCCTTCGGCGCGGGCTCGGGCTTGTCGTTCGGCTTGACCGGGGAGGGGCGCGCCTTGAGGCCGAGCCGGTGCGCCTTGCCGATCACGGCATTGCGGCTAACCCCGCCCAGTTCGTCCGCGATCTGGCTGGCAGTGGCGCCGCCTTCCCACATCTTGGTCAGTCGTTCGATCCGTTCGTCGGTCCAGCTCATGACAATTCCGTTCTTGTGCGACCGCATGCTTGCAGTCGCGAAAGTTGCCCGATAGTCGCCGCAGTATGACGGAGCAACCCCAGGCAACCGATTTGGCGATTCCGGCCCAGGACCGGCGTGTTTTCCCCCTTCAGGGGGCGCCCACCATCCACCGGGTGAACTGGCTAGGCCTCAGGACCCTCTATATGAAAGAGGTGCGCCGCTTCTTCAAGGTGCAGATCCAGACGATCTGGGCCCCGGCGGCGACGACGCTGCTGCAACTGGTGATCTTCACCCTGGCCTTCGGCCGGTCTGGCGTCACCGTGCTGGGCGTTCCGTTCGCCACTTTCGTCGCGCCTGGCCTCATCGTCATGGGCATGATGCAGAACGCCTTCCAGAACAGTTCCTTCGCCTTCCTGTCGGGCAAGATGCAGGGGACCATCGTAGACTACCTGATGCCGCCCCTGTCCGAGGGCGAGCTGATGCTGGGTATGTGCGCGGCGGCGGTGACCCGCGCCGTCATGGTCGGCCTCGCGCTGTCGCTGTTCATGTTCTTCTATCCCGATGTCAGCCTCGCAATGTCACATCCCTGGGCTGTCGCGTGGTTTGGCCTGATGGGATCGCTGTTCCTTGCCTTCGTCGGCATCCTGACGTCGATCTGGGCCGAGAAGTTCGATCACAACGCGATGATCACCAACTTCATCGTTACGCCGCTGACGATGCTTTCCGGCACCTTCTACGATATCTCGAACCTGGCTCCGGTCTTCCGCATGGCCAGCCATGCCAACCCGTTCTTCTACGTGATCTCGGGCTTCCGGTATGGCTTTATCGGATCGAGCGACATTTCAGGGGGCGACGCCGCCGTGCTGCACAGCGCGATCGGACTGGGCCTGTTCAACGCCGCGCTCGGCCTGATTACCTATCTTGTGCTGCGTTCGGGATGGAAGCTGAAGAGCTGAGCGGCCCCAGCCAGTCACTTAGTGCGTCAGGCCGCGCCGCAACCTGTACTTGCCGCCCTCGAACCTTTCGAACAGCTGATCCAGCGAGGGGTGGTCCACCGGGCCGCCTTCGGAATCCTCCATCAGGTTCTGCTGGCTGACATAGGCGACGTAGGACGATTCCTCGTTCTCGGCGAGCAGGTGGTAATAAGGCTGTTCGCGAGAGGGGCGATATTCCTGCGGGATCGCCTCGTACCATTCCTCGCTGTTGGCGAATACCGGATCGATATCAAAGATCACGCCGCGGAAATCGAAGTGCTTGTGTTTCACGACGTCGCCGATGGCGAAGCGGGCCCGGTTCTGACGGGGGGCTTCGACCAGCTTGCCCGCCTGTGGCGAAAAGAAGCTCGCGCGTTCCATAGTTCGCAACATAGGTCTTTCGCAGTCGCGAAACAAGGCGGGGTGCGACAGGCCGCTGCGATTTGCACAGGGAGATGCTATCGGGAGGGCTTGGCAAGCGCGATCTCTTCGTCTAACCGCCGCGCCTTGCCGACCCGGCCGGGCGCTTCGCCCGCATCGAGCACTTCTGCGGAGAGGTGGCAGAGAGGTCGAATGCGCCGCACTCGAAATGCGGTTTACGGGTAACCGTAACGTGGGTTCGAATCCCACCCTCTCCGCCACACATAAGTCATTGATACAGAATGATTTTCGTGTTCCGGAAAAGCGCGCGGTTCCGCGCTTTTCCGGGGTATGGTCCGGTCTGCGGAGAGCCGATTACGGCGAAGAATCGCCACTGTCGGGGGATATTTCTCCGTCGGCCATTTTGGCAGTACGGAGTGCCTGGAGAACTCGGCGCTAGAGGGGCTTGCGGAACAGAGAGCGGCGCCGAAGCGCCGCTGGGTTGCTCATGCCTTGGTTTGGACGATCAGAGCCCGAACATGGCCATCTGCTCGTTCCAGGCGATCGGCAGGTCGGCGGTGCGCAGGGAGGCAGCAGTCAGGGAGACTGGCTGGGTACCGGCAAGGATCGCTTCGACCAGGGTCGGGGCGAGGAAGTTCAATCGGACCAGACGCGAGACCCAAGAGTCGTTGACCTGCTCTTCTCGTGCGATGGTAGCGATGTCGGTCGTGCCGGACTGGAGCTTTAGCCACCAGCCGCGACCCTTGCGCAGCAGTTCGATCAGCCCGGGGTCGGGCGTGCCAGCCGTGACAGGTCTGCCATCGCGCTGAACCAATCGGACCGCGCGGTCGGTACGGCTCAGGCGGACCGGTGTGGTGAGCAAGATGGTACTGGGGGTCGCTGCTTTCGGTTCGATGCCCAAGGCATCGCAAAGTGCACTGAAAGATAGTTCAATGGAGATCGTGTGTGGTTCGACGATGACCTGTTCCAGCAGGCGGTTGATCGGATCACGCTGCTTCGCGCGGATGGCAGCGGCGAGCTTACCGGCCTGCTTTAGGATCGCTTGCAGGCGATGGCTCTCGAGTGGCAAGCCCGCCCTGGTGAGCAGGGCTAGCGGATCGTCGAGCGCTTCGGCGACAACCTGGATCACGGCAGCCTCCAGCTCCAGCGCGGGGAGGCTCGTCCAGCTGCGCCCGTTCCAGAGGACCTCGCCGTTCTCGGCCACGGTGACGACGTGGACGGTGCCATGCCATTCGCGCACCAGGCGCATGCCGGGTGTCAGCGGCATGGCGCGCGAGCGCGCTGGCGCCGACGCTTCCAGTTGCGCGCTGTCGCTGCGCGACAGGCGCCCCATGGCTTTCGCCTGGATCTCATAGCCCAGCGCCAGCCGCAGCATGCCGATGCTGAGCCTGGGCACGGGGCGACCGGTGAGCTTGGCCCACCGGCGCTGCAGGTCGCTGCGCGACATCTCGGCAATCTCGCTCAGCTGCGCATCGAGCTTCGCCACGATCACCCCTCCACCACGATGCGGTAGCAACTCGTGTTGTCGCGGCTGCCCTTGGCGATCGCGTGGCCTTTCTTGCGTAGGCCGGTCAGGGCTGCCCGGGTGGTGTGCGGCAGCCAGTCGGTGGCCGCGATCATCTCGGCGAGGGTTGCGCCCTCGTCGTGGCGCAACAGGTTCAGCACTTGCCCGATCTTGCTGCCGGGACGGGAAGAGGGCATCTCCTTCTCCTCTTCGCCCGTGCCGACGGTATCGTCTGGCCCGTCCGAGGTGCCGATCGCGTCGCGGCCTGCCCAGGTGATGAACAGGCCGATCATGGTTTCGTTGTCGGTACGCCAGACGAGGGCCCGGTCAGTCACCGGCTTCTCTTCGACGAGGCTGCGGGCAAGGAGCGAGGCGACGGCCCTGGCGATGCGGGTCGTGTCCTGCGTGCAGTTCACGGGCAAGGGGATCAGGCTCGCGTTATCGCGCCCCACGGCGCCGGCGAGCAGAACAAACTGGAGGTCGTTCAAGCGGATGGTCTTGGTCATGGGGTGGTACTCCGGTCACGGAGCGGCACCGTGCCGCTCCCACCACCCGGAGCCCCGGCCGAGCGCGTCGCCGGGGCGGCAGCCGACCGGGCGGCTGCGATTCAGTGATGACACCAATGCTTCGAATGAACGGGAAGTCGAATGGAATGTCGCCAGCGTGCGAAAAACTTGCCGTCTCCCCAGGATCGGTCCGACATGACCATCAGTAAGGCCTGCGCCCAGGTGGTGCTCGCTATTTGCCCGCGGAAACTCAGTGCAGGATGCGCGTAATCTGGCGCGACATGTCAGGGAGTGATCAGGATCGGCCTTACTGGACGGCGGCTATCCGGAATGCAGGCGCAGCTTCGAATAAAAATCGCTGAACATGATGCGGGTGTCGAGACTGCGATAGACCCGTATCTTTCGCCCATTTGTCCTCGCCTCAAGTCTTCCCTGAGCATCGACGCGGGGCGCGTATATTTCCTCGAAGACATTGTTGCCCATTTGTCCGGGAACCCAGGTGGAAAGGGCTGTGACCAGCACGAGCGGATTGTCTCCGAGGGTCCACGTCTCACCCGTGTTGAACATGCGGGCCACTTTGCGCGTTCCTTCCTGGTACCGCTCATAAAGCCATCTGCCGATCGCCCCGCAGGGTGCCACGTTGGCTTGCAGTTCGGCGGCGGAGACCACGCATGTGGCGTAAGCCTCCCAGGGTATCTGCCAGAACGGCACAGTGGCCTCGTTGAACAGGTATTGGGCCGCCACCGGATCGATGTTGAAGTTGTATTCAAACGAGCTGTCGCGATCTTGACCGATACCCCCGATCCACACGACGGTCATCCGGTTTGCGATGCCGGGATTGAAAAGTAGGGCGCTCGCTATCTCGGTGAGGCCGCCGCCCACTGCCACGAACAATGGCACTCTCGTGTCCTCGCGAAGCGCTTCGCCGATGATCGCCTCGATGCCGGCCGAACGAGCAGGAAGACCGGTTGATTGCAGCTTCGCCTGCGCTCCCTCGTACACAGGAATATTCTGGCCGATGTTCATGAGCTGAAGCATTTCCCGCGCCAGCTTGGCAGAGCGTTCGGCCGTCTGGTCGGCTTCTCCGGTGGCTGTGCCGACAATGCCGCGCAGATCGATCGAAGGGGACAGGATGGCATGGACGGCCGAGAACAGTCCATCGAAGTCCCCGCTGAGATCGTTCAGATAAAGCATGCGAAGACGCGGGCCCGATGATGGTCGGAATGGCTCGTTCAGACTTCCCGCCGCAGCGCTTGCTGCAGGAACAGATGCCAGGGCGCGTGACGTTGCGACCGCCGCACCCACGCCGGTCATTCTTATCAGATTGCGACGATTGACCATTGCGTCCTCCGCGTAAATTCCAACACTACATTGAAGGTACTTGCGGCGAACCCGGGCGTGCCATTTCTGCACAACCACTGGGTGATGGTTGGCGCTCTTTCGCCAGCGTGATCGGCGTCGTACCGAGCGGGGCGATGCCCTCGCGATCGATGGCAAAGGGGTACACGGCAAGCCATATCGCCGAGTTGCTGGAATCGGGCCAGAACACCGTTCGCTTGTGCCTCAGCGCCTTGAAGCGGGAGGGCTATGCTATGCACAGCCCCGTCGAGTAGCGCGATGACTGGGGGGCGGAAGATTGTCACCTGGTTCTATGACCCGGACCACTGCTGGTCCGACGAGGAAGAGTTGTTCTGGAAATTCGGCAAATTGTATCGCGTCGGCTTGTCGTGGCCGGGACACCGATATGCATTTCCTTGATAAGAACAATCCGGACAAGCTCACGAAGGCCGGCTATGAGACGATTCCGGTTGGCCGGATCGGCCCGATCTTTCAGCCAAGAGAATACCTGGTGTCTGATCATACATTGTGCCCGTTTGTGTGGCTTGATCCCCCTCCGAATTAGGTCACGGTGATGGGGACTCGTAAAGTAGCAGGGCACCGGGACTGGGACGCCATCCACGGTGGCTTCATCACGCGCCCGTTCTGCACCTCCGGGCTGGCTACCAGCGACCACCCCCCTCGGTTGTAAGCGGGCGCTCGTAAGAGGGATCGGTCTTGTCCCTGTTGCCTTTGAGATATCCGGAGCCGGGAAGACCCTTTCCGTTCGGCAGAAGGGCCTTGCCTTCCATCGCTATTTCGACAGTAGCCCGGCGCAGCATTATGCGCCATTCGCCATCTCGTTTCTCGAGGCGATCGAGATAACGGCCGGCAAGGATCCGCCCGGTTTCGCCTCCCTTGTCGAGGAAGATTCCCAAGCTGTAGCTTTCCGTATGGGCAACGTCTCCGTCGATCTCGCACATGTGCATGGTCACGTTATGCAGATTGGCATCGAACATGAGTCCATGCGCCTTGTTCGCATGCTCGCCATAGTCGCGGCCCGAAATTTTCTGCTGCCCCAGCTCGTGAAGGCCATCTGAATGGTAGCTGCTTGTGACAAGTTCGACGTCGAAGCGGTCATTCCCGCGAGAATTGCGCTTGATGCAGTCGAAGATGGCCTGCCGGTCCATCAGCTCCTGCATCTTCGCCTCAAGCGCTGCCAGGCGATCGTCATTGCTCATGGTCGTTTCCTTGTTCATGGTTCGATTGCTCATTGCGGCCGGGCTTCGCCGACCGGCATGAAATGAACGGTCTGTTTCGCGCTCTCGACATAAGGGCGAACGACCGCACGAAATTCCGCGTGGGTAGGTTCGGGCCTTGAGGCGAGATGCGCTTCAATCGATTCCCAGCGGGCCAGGAACATGACGTTATGCTCATCCTCGACGCCGCGAAGGGCCTCAAATGAGATGATACCGGTGAACGTCTTGGTCAGCGGCAGCGCCTGCTCGACGAAAACGCCGAGGAACTCCTCCATCATTCCCTGTTTGATGATAATTTCGGCGCGTTCCAAAACCACTTTCTGTCTCCTGTCGGTACTGCCCCAAAACCGTTGGACTGCGTGAGCGATGCCGTCTCAGCAGCCTTGCCGAGCAACTACTGATCAACTGCTAAATAGCCTCCCAGAAGGAGTCAAGCGCTCCCGCAAAACCCCAAGTCCTTACGGAAAATTCCTTGAGAAGCGGCGCAAGACTGCCTTCCCGTCCCTGTTCTGCAAGCGGCACAGTCTGCAGCACGGCGGCTTGAATTAACTGCCCCCCTTGACCTACTAAGCATCCGATCAATAAGCTGCTGACCAGTTATGGCCGGGACGATGCTATGCCTCTGAACTGCAATTCACGATGACCGAGGACTCGCCCAAGAAGCGCATCAGGAGATCGGCGGACGAAACCCGGAGCCTGATCCTCGACGTGGCTGGTCGGCTCATGGTCGAGGAAGGATATGCTGCGGTAACTACCCGCCGGATCGCAAAGGAACTGGGGCAGACCTCGGCGCTCATCCATTACTACTATCCGACGGTGGATGACCTGTTTGTCGCGCTCCACGCCAAGCTTATGGACACGCAAGTCGAGATATCGCGGACTGCAGCCCAGGCATCGGATCCACTCCGGGAATTTTGGCGCCAGCATGCAAACCCGCCCCTGGCCGCCTTGGGCTTGGAATTCCTGGGCGTGACGAACCATCGGAAGAACATAGCCGGCAAGATTGTAGCCGAGGCCCGCGCAAGCCGGGACGAGCAGATGCGGCTCATGGAATCCTGCAATGTCGTTCGCAAGCCGCTGCCGGGGCTCGAAAGTCCAGTAGGGGTAACTCAAGTCCTCGTCGCGCTTGCCCGAATGGTAGTGAACCAGGAGACCATCGGACTGAAGTATGGCCACGATGACATCGAAAGGTTCGCCGAATGGCTGATCGATGAAGTGAGTGGACGTCATCAATGAATCGATCGCCGACGGAAAAGCGCCGGATTCTTTTGAAGTAATTTGCCCTGACGGCAGCAGGAGAGCGTGTTGAAGAAGACAAGTGCGGTAGCGGCAGGCTTGCTCTTGCTCGCGATGACAGGATTGGGTGCATGCACGCCCAATCAGGGCCACCCCACCGCCAACGCAATCGGCGCAAACGACGAATGGCCGAGTGTCAATGCGGACAGCGATGAGACAGGCTACAGCCGCCTAACCCAAATCGACCGTGGCAATGTCGCCAAATTGGGACTGGCCTGGTACCTCGACTTGCCCGGCGAAGCCAGCCTGGAAGCGGCCCCTGTCGCCGTCGGCGGCAAGCTCTACTTCACGGGCAGCCGCGCGAAGGTCTATGCGGTCGACGCAGCCACCGGGAAAATCGACTGGACCTTCGACCCGAAGACATGGGAGTACAATCCGGCAAAAATGGGCTGGGCTAACCGCGGAGTAGCCTACGCGGACGGGCGCATCTTCTTCGGAGCCAATGACGGGCGGCTGTTTGCACTCGACGCCAGGACCGGAAAACAGGTCTGGGCAGTCGATACGACCGACCGGAGACCGTCGCAGAACATTACCGGCGTGCCGCGCCTGTTCAATGGCATGGTGATCATTGGTCAGGGTGGCGCAGACGCGGGAATGCGCGGCTATGTCACGGCCTACGACCAAGCCACGGGCAGGCAAATCTGGCGCTTCTACGTCGTTCCCGCCAGCCCCGCGGAGAACAAGGGCAATCCGGCGATGGAAGCCGCGGCGAGAACCTGGAACGGCGAGTTCTGGAAGAATGGCGGCGGTGGTGGGGGGCCGTGGGACAGCATTACTTTCGATCGCGAGTTGAACCGCATCTATGTCGGTACCGCAAATGCCTTTTCCTACGATCCGGAAAAGCGCAGCCCCGGAGGCGGCGATAACCTCTACACGGCCTCGATTGTCGCACTCGATGCTAAGACCGGTAAGTATCTCTGGCACTACCAGGTCAACCCGCGGGACAGCTGGGACTACGACGCAACCCAACAGATGACTCTGGCGACACTGACGATTGGCGGACGGCCAAGAAAGGTCTTGATGCAGGCGCCGAAGAACGGCTTCTTTTATGTCATCGACCGCGAGACCGGGAAGCTCATCTCGGCAGCGAAAATTGGCAAGGCAAATTGGGCGGACAGCATCGATCCGGCCACCGGGCGCCCGGTTGAAAACAGCAACATACGTTACGAGACAGGAGAATCGATCATCTATCCGTTCTCCTCGGGCGCGCACAGCTTCATGCGAATGGCCTACAGCCCGCAGACCGGATTGGTCTACGTCCCGATCATGCAGGCGGCAACGCGGTTCCGGCGAGGCCAGCCGATCCCCGACAATGTCTTCATCGGGGGGCTGAACATTTCCGAGCATGTCGGGGAACCCGGCGACAACAAGGGAACGCTGGTTGCCTGGGATCCTGTCGCCCAGAAGGCTCGCTGGACTGTGCAACATGATTTCATCTGGAACGGCGGAACGCTCGCCACAGCAGGAGGGCTCGTTTTCCAGGGCACGGCCGACGGCTCGTTCTCTGTCTATGACGCGACCAACGGCACCCGCCTGTGGCGCTTCGATGCAAACATGGGGATCATTGCATCGCCAACAACCTACAGCGTCGGCGGCAAGCAATATGTGTCGATCCTCGTCGGCTATGGCGCATCCGCAGCCATCCTCAGCAACCTGATGAACGTCGGCTGGAAATACACCGGGCCCAGACGGTTGCTGACCTTTGCTCTGAACGGGAACACGGCCCTGCCGCCCTCTCAACCGCGGTCCCTGGCAATCGAACCGCAAGACAACCCTGCCGAGGTGCTCGATCCCAAGGCGGTTGCGACGGGACGAAGCTATTTCATGGCCTGCGCCACCTGTCATGGCCGTAGCGTTGTAGGCGCTGGCGGACCTGCCCCCGATCTGCGGGAATCGGCCATTCCACTCGATAAGGACGCCTTCATGCAAGTCGTTCGCGAGGGAGCCCTGAAGGAACGCGGCATGCCCGCGTTCGCGCAGTTTCCGCCGGAAATTCTCGAGAGCATCCGCCAGTATATCCGATCACAAGCGAGAGCGGCGAAGGCAAAGCAGTAGGAGCCAAGCTTGAGAAGCATGCCGTCGCTTTGTGACCTGACGTCTGAAAATACCTTAATAGAAGGGATAGTTGATGACTGAGATTTCGCGCCGCGAATTCGCTGTCTTGACCGCTGTCGGCGCCGCCGGGATCGCGGCATCACCAGCTTTGGCAGCATCACAAGCGGCACAATTCGATCCGCTGCCCTATGTGCATCCAGAGCTCCGCCCCCTCATAGGGCCACTCTTGGCCATGTCCCATACTCCCCTCACGACGTTGGACGGATTGCGAAGGGCCAGAAATGCGCCAGCCATGCCCGGCCCGCCGCCCATGGAGAAGCCCGAATGGAGCGAGCGCGTCGTTCCAGGTCATGGTGGAAATCCGGATGTGAAGGTCTACGTCATCAACGCTGGTGAATCGACCGCCGCTCGCGCCACCATTCTGGACATTCACGGCGGCGGCTTCATCCTGGGTTCGGCGAAGGACAGCATACGGTCTCTGCAGGAACTGGCCACGGCCCTGGACTGCGTGATCGTGACTGTCGAGTATCGTTTGGCCCCGGAAACGCCGTTTCCTGGCGCACTTGAGGACAATTACGCGGCCTTGAAGTGGCTTTACGGCAACGCAGACGAATTAGGCGTGGACAGAACGCGCATCGCTATCGCCGGTGGCAGCGCTGGCGGCGGCCATGCGGCAATGCTGGCGATTGCCGCACGCGATCGCGGTGAAGTACCGATCGTTTTTCAGGCACTCACCTATCCCATGCTCGACGACCGGACCGGGAGCACCATTCTCAAGCCGCCCCAGCAAGGTGCGATCATGTGGAGGCCGGAGAGCAACCGCTTCGGCTGGACATCGCTGTTGGGCGTACCTGCCGGTTCCACCAAGGTTCCCGCCGGCTCGGTACCCGCTCGCGAAAGGAACCTGAAGGGGCTGCCACCCACATTTATCGGAGTAGGAGCGATCGACCTGTTTTTCGATGAAAGCGTTGATTATGCGCGCCGTCTTGGAGACGCTGGCGTATTCGTTGAGCTCGTCGTCATGCCGGGCTGCTTTCACGGGTTCAATTTGTTCAAGCAGACCCAATTGGTGCGCCGATATGACGCGCATTATGTCAGTGCGCTGCGTCAGGGCCTCCAACATGCAGGCGGCGATTGATGTGCTCTCGGTAGCGCGAAGATCCTGCTGTCAAATCATGGCCATTGCCCCGGAAACGATGGGCCACCCTGCTGGCGCCGCCCATGAAGCGTGCTCTGGGGACGGACGGTGCGATCCCCATCGACCATTGCACTTACCAATCTCCGCCGACAGGAATATAATTCATCTATTGAACTAAAATGCTGAAAGACTTAATAGCCTCCGGGAACCGAATAGGGATCGCCGTGCACACATCCAGAGTCTTCTTGTCCCTCGCGATTGCCCTGAACATCGCGGGATCGCTTCAAGCGGCCACGCGCTCGATGCGAAACCGCTCCGAGCCCATCGGGCGCGTAGTGGTTCGAACGGTCCCTACACCCCCCGGGGTTATCCTGCGCTCGGCGACATACACCGCCAGTGGCACGGTGCTGGTGTCCTACGCAAAGTCGGCGGATCAGGACCGGCGCCAGGTCGATCTTGCGGTGATGAACGACGACGGCAGCTCTTTTCGGCCCATCTGGTCCGGCACCTTGCCTCCGCGGCCGAAGGACAACGGCATTCGCTTCATGGTCTTTCCGGACAACAAGCGTGTTTTCCTGGGCGACTTCATTTTGGAATGCGAAGGCAGCCTCGATGCCTGCACCGATGCCAAGATGCTGCCCGTCGCCTATCCGGCGGAAGTCGACAGCGGCCCCGCCATCATGAACCGCTGGTCGGAAGTGATCGTCGCGCCCGATAACCGCCACGTGGGCTGGAACGCCCTGCTGTCAGGCGGGATCGGGGCCGCCGTATTTACTGGACGACTGGACCGGACGCCCGAAGGCTATCGCATCGTCGAACCGGAAGTCGTCAGCACGCTCGATCCCTTCCGGCCCGATCCCCGCCATCCGGACGGGGTGATTCCTGTTCCGATGCGGGGTGGAGAAGTGAAGCAGTTCGTCCATGGTGGAACGGCCATATCGCTCGTCGGCGCCGTGCACCGGGACATACCGGATTCGATTGTCCAGGACCTTCCCAGCGGCAGGCTGGAAGCCATCACCGACGCACCCGGCTACGACGAGACGACCATCTTCTCTCCCGACGAGCGGCTCGGCCTCACCATGACTTCACGCTTCTCGCCGGGCACGGATCCGGCCATCCTCGGGCTGATGCCGCGACCCTATCCGGCAAGCCTGGGTATGGGGCTCAGCATGCTCGCCTATACCTATGCCGTGACCGGTGTGCGCGGCGAGCGGCCGGGCAACATCGGACCGGCTCTGATCGACATAGCCGCTTCGAAGGCCCAAAGCGGCTATCTTGGATACAATCTCAATCGCGATCCCGACTGGGTGTTTTCCTCTCCCATGTCCTGGCACCCCGGGGGCAGGAAGGGGATGTGGATCGAACTGCATCGCGGGGATCACGCGCGGCGCATCCGGATCGTGAGGCTGCCGGATTACCGGCCCGGTGCTCCGATCGCCGCAAGGCAGACGCCGGCGACAGTCCCCTATGGGTCGGGCGATCTTTCGCGGGTCCTGCAGCTGGCCAAGGCCGGCGACGTCGACGTGAAGGTCTATGGCCGTGCCAAGGGCTTCATCCGCTACCGGCATGCGGGAGCGATGATCGAGAAGAGCTACGAGGACTTCAGTGACGACGGCCGCGAGGTCTATTCCGGCAAGGAAACGACCAGCCTCAACCCGATGGGTCGTTCGGTCTATACCGCGGACGTTCGTCTCAAAGGCCCGACCTCCGGCAGAATGGCGCTGCAGGTTACATTCGGGCCAATCAGGTCAGCCAAACCGGCCGCGCTGGATTTTTCTCCCGATACCACCGGGCGGCCCGCGACGCGGGGCTATGTCCAGTACGGAAGTCGCCGGCTTGACGTGACCGCGTTGGTTCCCTGAGCCAACTGGCTTCAACGTTGGTTGGATTGGCAGCTAGCGAACATCTTGGGCATTCCCGCTGCCAGGCGATGCGTTCACTGGCGGACGTCTGCTCACCCGTGTCCTGCGGCAGCAGATCGACAAGGCGCGCGGAACAATGAGACCGTGATCCAGCCGGTCGAGCCGAGCGGCAGGCATTCAGACCAGGCAGGCCCGCAGCCGGCCGATTGCCCGTTCCGCCAGTGGCGATAGAATTCGTCCCGGCAATTTCGCCAGGAACACGTCCGTGCTCCTCAGATTGAGGCCTGCGACTTCTATCGAGCGCAGTGTGCGATTGGCGATTTGAGGAGCGACGAATCCCTCTGTGCAGATGCACACCAGATCGGTCGTCGCGACTGCCTCGCGCAGCACATGATAGTTGTCGCAAACCATGCGCGACCGGCTTGGCACCTCCGGACCGTAGGGCGGTTCGACCGAACTGGCCCAAGGGTAGGGCGCCAAGTCGTCCAGATTGACCTCCGCCTGCTTCGCCAAGGGATGATCGCTGCGCACAACGCAGGTCGGCATGACGTGGCCCGCCAGTTCGACAGACAAACCCTCGAGATCGGCCCCCTGGCTTTCGGGGAACATGCAGAACTCGATTTCGTCGTTGCGCAGGGCCCGCGTCAGATCGTGGCCGGGCCTGATGAGAACTCGAAGTTGCACGTCATACCCAGGCACAAGAAAGTCCTTGGTGAACCCCGCCAGTAACTCGCTGGCGAGCAAAGGGGGCATTCCAAAGGACAGTGTGCCCGTCTTCCCGGAGCCGAGCAGTTGCAGATTGTCGTCAAGGATGCGCAGGGCGCGCAGTGACGGCTCGGCCTGTTCGATAGCCTGCCGGCCGGCTGCGGTGAGCTCGACGCCGTGGCCGACACGATTGAATATCTGGAACCCGTAGCTTTGTTCGATTGCCGCAATGCTGCGGCTGAGCGCCGGCTGGCTCATGTTGAGCTCCCTGGCCGCTGCAGAGATGGTTCCGCATCGCGCCGCGACGACCAGATGCAGTAACTTGCCGAGAGAAATGTCCATGCATAATCCGCATAACGCCACACGAATTCAGCATTAGACAACATAGTTTCCGCGAGGGCAATGACAGGACGCTAAGGAGACCGAGATGTTCAAGCAGTTGTGCTTCTTCCGCAAGCGCGCCGACATGTCGATGGACGAATTCCTCGACTACTACGAAAACCAGCATTCGCAGCTGGCGAAGAAGATGGGCGCCAAGCCGGCGCTTCCCAATGCCGTGCGCTATGTCCGGCGCTACCTGACGCCGGAGCGCAACCCGGTCACCGGCGAAATCCACGATTCCGGCTATGATTGCCTGATGGAAATCTGGTGGAACAGCCGCGAGGATTTCGAGCGTTCGCAGGCGATCATCAGCGATCCCGCGCGCCTGCCGATGACGATCGAGGACGAGAAGCGCCTGTTTGCCAGCCACGCCAACCCGATTGCTTCCTGCGTCGATTATGACTCTCCCATGGGTCCGAACGGGGAAGCAACCCACATCGAACTGCGCTACGGCGACTGACAGCAGCAACCTTCACGGACGAGGAAAGATCATGAGCGACGATACCATGCAGGTGATCCGCGAAGCCCGACGGGACTGGGTTTCAGAGCACCGCGAAATGTATTTGGCGTCCGGTGGCACGCAAGGCCACATCATGGACATCACCGCAGTGGGCGGGCGCGACTTCGCCACTCACTGCCTGATCAAGTATGCCGGGCGCAAGAGCGGCAAGATCTTCATTACTCCGCTGTGCTACGCCGATATTGGCGGCGAGGTGGTGATCGTTGCCTCGAAGGGCGGTGCCGACCACCATCCCGACTGGTACCTCAACATCCGGGAGATGCCGCAGATCGAATTTCAGATCGCCACGCAAGCGTTCCGGGCCACCTGGCGCGAGCCTGAAGGGGCAGAGCGTGAAAAGGTATGGAGCTTCATCGTCGATTGCCATCCGTTCTACGCCAGTTACCAGGCATCGACCGACCGGGTCATTCCACTGGTGATGATGAAGGCGTTCGAACCGGTGCCGGTGTTCACTGCTGGCGACGCAACCGGGCTGCGCCAGGGCTGAGCAAACCACCACTCCAATCGAAAGCAGATCCATGCCCGAAACCGTTCTCGATACGTCGGACATCGACCAGTACCTCGGCAAGCCGGTCGATTCCTCGACCCTGCGCGAGCCGATCGCGACGAATGACATCCGCCGCTGGGTGCATGCCATGCATTACCCGAACCTGCTGCACTACGACCCGGACTTTGCCGCTGCGAGCCGTTGGGGCAAGATCATCGCGCCGCAGAGTTTCTGCATCGCCACCGACGATGGCCACGGCGCAGCGCCGGCCTGCGTCGGCAACATCCCCAATTCCCACTTGCTGTTTGGCGGCGACGAGCATTGGTTCACGGGCGTGCGAGTCAAGCCTGGCGACATCATCGCCAACGAGCGCATTCCGTTCGACTATGTCGTCAAGGAGACGAAGTTCGCAGGACCAACCTGTTTCCAGCGCGGCGACAACAATTTCACCAACCAGGACGGCGAATTGATCCTGAAACAGCGCTCCACCTCGATCCGCTACAACAAGCAAGCCGGCAGCGAGACGGTCAACACCGAGGACTTCGAGGAAGTCACCTGGAGCGACGAGGAAGAGGCCGAACTCATCAAGCGCCGCTTCGCCTGGGTCCAGATGATGCACGACCTGGGCCACAAGGAGCGCTGGTGGGACGACGTGCAGGTAGGCGACGATTTGCCCGAGCGCGTCTTCGGCCCGCATTCTGTCGCCAGCTTCGCCACCGAGTGGCGCGCCTATATTGTCAACAACTGGGGTACGATGAACCTGCGCAAGCAGGACCTGGCGGGGGTCGGCTTCGATGCGACGATGGGCATCTGGGAAAACGATCCCGACATGATGAAGATCGATCCGTTCCAGACGGATGGCGCCTATTACGGTCCGTCGCGCGGCCACCTCTTCCCCGGCTGGGCCCGCCGCATCGGCATGCCGCGCGGCTATGGCTACGGTGCCTCGATGGGGGCATGGGGCATCGACTATCTCGCCGGCTGGGCGGGCGAGCACGGAATGGTCGTGCACTGCATCTCGAACTACCGTGGCCCCGCGCTGACGGGCGACATCACCATCCAGACAGCCGAAGTCATCGACAAGTCGGTGGATGCGGAAGGCCGCCACCTTGTCCACGTCAAGCACAGGATGGCGAACCAGAAGGGTGTTGTCATGGCAAGCGGATCGGCGGAAATCGCATTGCCCAAACGCCCCTCGTGAACATGAACGCCATCGGGGACAAATCGACCATCCCCTCGATTGCCCACGGTCAGCCGCTGGCGGCGGAGGAAGGTATCGGCGCGCTGACGCTGGGCGCTTACCTGCGCGAGATCGTCGCACGCTTCGGAGCGGCCGAGGCGGCGATGATCGAGCAGGACGGCAAGGGCCGGCGCTGGAGCTATCTCGACCTGTGGGAGCAGTCGATGGCTGTCGCGCGCGCGCTGAAGGCGTGCGGCGTGGGCAAGGGCGACCGGGTGGCGCTGCTGATGACCAATCGGCTCGAGTTCCTCAGTTGCCTGTTTGGCACCGCGCTGGCCGGCGGCGTGGCGACACCGATCAACACGTTCTTCACCGCGCCCGAACTCGACGCCGTCCTGCAAGCTGCGTGCTGCTCGGTGCTGCTGGTCGAGCGCCACGTCCTCAGGAAGGACTTCGTCTCGATGCTGGGCGAACTGGAGCCAATGCTCTTGTATGGGCGGCCAGGAAGGATTGGCTCGACACGGTTCCCGTTTCTGCGGCATGTCGCTTGCATTGACAGCAACGATCCGGAAGGTGCGATCGAAGGTTGGACCGGTTTCCTTGCGCGCGGCGCGGACGTTCCTCCGAAATGGATCGAGGCATCGGCGAATGCGGTTTTCCCCTCGGACCCCGGCGTGCTGTTTTTCTCGTCCGGGTCGACCGGCAAGGCCAAGGGCATCCTCAGCGCGCATCGCGCCGTATGCCTGCAGCTGTGGCGGTGGCCGCAATGGTACCGCATCACGGAACCGCCGCGCACCTGGTCTGCCAATGCCTTCTTCTTTTCCGGCAATTTCGCCATGGCGCTGGGTGGCACACTGTCCACTGGCGGTTGCCTTGTCCTGCAGCGCACGTTCGATCCGGCGGAAGCCCTCGGGCTGATCGAACGGGAACGCGCGACCATGCTACTGGCCTGGCCGCACCAATGGCCGCAACTCGAAGCAGCCCCCGGCTATGCCGCCACAGACCTTTCGGCACTGCGCTACATGGACGGTGCCTTCCCGCTCGCGCGCCACCCAACTGTCCGCA
Source organism: uncultured Novosphingobium sp. (assembly GCA_964630805.1). Lineage (GTDB taxonomy): Bacteria > Pseudomonadota > Alphaproteobacteria > Sphingomonadales > Sphingomonadaceae > Novosphingobium. Next base: position 35,270 of record CAZVWP010000002.1, read on the forward strand.
CCGATTGGCGCGAACCGCATGCCTATGGCAGCACCGAAGCCTTCACCCTCATTACCGTATTGCCGGCCGGACGGCAGGGAGAGGCCGATTCCGCCGCGGGTACCCACGGCCTGCCAACTGCGGGTTCGACGGTACGCATTGTCGATCCATTGAGCGGGGAAACTGTTCCACTTGGCGAGCGCGGCGAGATAGCCATCAAGGGACCGACCCTGATGCTGGGCTATATCGGCATTCCGCTCGACGAAACGCTTGATGACGAGGGCTTCTTTCGCACGGGTGACGGCGGCTATCTGGATGAGCAAGGCAGGCTCATCTGGGAAGGCCGGCTGAACGACATCATCAAGACAGGCGGGGCAAACGTCTCGCCGCTCGAGATCGACGAAGTCCTGCGCGACTGCCCCGGCATCAAGATCACCCAGACGGTGGGGGTTCCCGACGATCTGCTCGGCGAACTCGTCGTATCCTGCATCGTGCCACTCGAAGGCGCATCGCTATCCGAAGTCGAGGTGACTCGCTTTGCCCGGGACCGGCTTGCCAGTTTCAAGGTGCCGCGCAAGGTCCTGTTCTTCGCGGAGAGCGATCTCGCGACCACCGGCAGCTCCAAGATCAAGACCGCCGATTTGCGCAAGCTCGCCGCCACGCGGCTGAAACAAGGAGAAGGGCTGAAATGACGCTCGAAGAAAAATTCGCCAAACTAGAGGCGACGGTCAATTACCTCAAGGACCGCCAGGACATCCTCGATTGCATCCAGCGTGAGAGCCGCGCCCGCGACAGGCAGGACATCGAGCAGATCGCCAGCTGCTGGTGGGAAGACGGGGTCGATGAACATGGCCCCAGCATCTGCTTCGCGCCTGACTACCCCGAGAAGGCCAACAAGGGCCACTATACCAATTTCCAGATGACCAGTCACAACATCACCAACCACCTTTGTGACCTGGACGGGGATACGGCCAACTGCGAAAGCTATGTCATCGGCTCGCTGCACTGGATCGAAGGCAACCCCGCCAGCACCAGCGAGGGCGATGTGACGACTCTGGCCATCGGCCGCTACATCGATCGGCTCGAGCGGCGCAATGGTGAGTGGCGCATCGTGGCACGGCGCTGCACGATCGAATCTTCGGCCAATTGCGACGGTAAATGGGTGCACTCGCCCAACGTCAAGGGCTTCCTGAAGGGCCTCTGGGACAAGACCGACCCGTCCTACGAAAGGCCCATAACCTGGAAGCCGAAGGAAGAAGGAGTCCGCTGGTGAGGTGCCCGACAATCGTTCGCGGCGTTTTCGAAAGCATGAAGAGTGCAGGCCATGAAACTTGAGGGCAAGATCGCCGTAATTACCGGCGCCGGTTCCGGCATCGGCCGCGCTATCGCCGAGCGCTTTGCCGAAGAGGGCGCCCAAGTGATGTGTGCCGATATCAGCGGAGCGCAGGAAGACACTGCCCGCGACATTGGCAGCGCCGCCGCAGCGATCCACTGCGACGTCACGGTGAGCGAGGATGTCCGGCGGCTGATTGCCGCCACGGAGGAGCAATTCGGCCGGCTCGACATCCTGTGCAACAATGCGGGGCTCACGGGGCCGATGGACGCGCCGATGCATGAGCACGACGAAGACGCCTACAATCAGGTAATGGATGTGAACCTGCGCGGTGTCTATCACGGCATGCGCTACGGGATCATGTCCATGCTGCGCAACGGCGGCGGCTCGATCGTCAACACCTCGTCCGCTTCGGGCCTTGTCGGCTGGAAAGGTCTGGCTTGCTATTCGGCATCGAAGGCCGCGGTGGTCCAACTGACCAAGAGCGCGGCGCTCGACTATGCGGAGCTGGGCATACGGATCAACGCAGTGTGTCCCGGTACCACGTGGACCGGCATGGTGCCATGGTCACAGGGCCTGCGAGTGCCGCCAGCGGGTACCGAGGTGCTGCCCAACATTCCGATGAACCGGTGGGGCCTGGATCGGGAGGTTGCCGCCGCTGCACTGTTCCTGGCCAGTGATGATGCCAGCTATGTCACTGGCGCTGCGATCCCCGTGGACGGCGGCTACTGCAGCGCCTGAATTACAGCGAAAGACCTAAATCGCGCCGCCCGGAAATAGTTGGCGCGCACCAGAGGCCGGAGAAACGAATTATGTCATCAGTTCGAAAGATCGCCGTCGTTACCGGCGCGGCACGAGGGTTGGGGCGGGCCATTGCCTTGCGGCTTGCCGAAGAAGGAGCTGACGTTTCGGCCTGGGATCTCGACCGCGAAGGCTTGGAACAGACGGCCGAGATGATACGCGAAAAGGGCGGTCGCGCAATCGGCCTTCAGGCCAATTCGGCCGTGGCCGCAGAGATTGCGCAGGCGCTCGCCACAACCCATGAACAACTCGGACCGGTGACCATCCTCGTCAACAACGCGGCGCTTTCGCCGTTCGCCAGCTTCGAGGACATCACGGAAGAGGTGTGGGACAGCTTGATGGCCATCAACCTGAAAGGACCGTTTCTTTGCTGTAAGGCCATGATCCCGGATATGCTTGCTGCCGGATGGGGACGGATCGTCAACATTTCCTCGTCCGCTGCCCAGACGGGAGCGGCAGTGCATGCGCATTACGCAGCCTCGAAGGGCGGCGTCATCGGATTCACCAAGGGCCTTGCCATGGAGTATGCGACCAGGGGCATAACCGTGAACAATGTGCCGCCCGGATTTGTCAACACCGAGGGCCTGCGCGAATCTCCGGTAGATGTCGAGCGCTTTGCGCCCATGACGCCGATGAAGCGGCCGGGCAGACCCGAGAATATCGCGGCGGCCGTCGCATTCCTCGTTTCCGACGACGCGGACTACATCACTGGCCACACCCTGAGCGTGAATGGCGGTCGGTATCTGAATTGAACGAACCCAAGGGAGCGTATCCGGTATGACTGAGCAGGCTTTGGCGGGAAAAACCGCATTCGTCAGCGGCGCAAGCCAGGGTATCGGCAAGGCGAGCGCCCTTGCCCTGGCGCAGAATGGTGCAACGGTGGTCATCATGGGCCGCCGCGAGGCGCCGCTCAAAGCCGCTTGCGACGACCTGCGCACCCTTGTGCCTGATGCGCGGATCGAAATGCATGTCGGCGACGCTACGGACGAGGCTGTGGTCAAGGCTGGCCTTGCCTTTGCCCATGACCTCTCCGGCAGGCTCGACATCATCGCATCGGTGGTCGGCGAACCGGTGTTCAAGCCGCTGCTCATGCGCGCGGCCGAGGATGTGCGCAAGGAGATGGACGTCAACTTCCTGTCATCGTTCCTCGCGGTCCGCTACGGCGCGCCCCTCATGAACAGGGGCGGGGCCATCGTATGTGTGTCCTCCGCGGCAGCAACCCAGGCGGGCTGGGGGCTCAGCATCTATGCCGCTGGCAAGGCTGCGGTAGAGCGTTTCGTGCGTGCCGCGGCATTTGAGTTGGGCGGAGCGGGTATCAGGGTGAATGCCGTGCGCCCCGGACTTACCTTGCCCGAAGAACGCGAAGCCGATTCCAATTTCGCCGCGATGGTCGAATTCTATAAGCGCGAAACTCCGCTCGGCCGATGCGGCCGTCCCGAAGATGTGGCGCAGGTGATCCGGTTCCTGGCGGGCCCGGAGTCGGGCTGGGTAACCGGGCAGACCTTTTCAGCCGATGGTGGGCTGGACCAGGGCAAGGGGCCCGATCCGATGGATGCAATGTACGGCAAGGACGTGATGGACCAAATCCGCGCCGGCAAACCGGCTTGCGGCTGAAGCGGAAACTCTGATGGCGATCACCCTGCTCTTTGGCTGCTGCCAGATCGAGACCACGGCAAGGAATCTGGACGAAGTGCGCAGGTTCATGCGCGATGCCTTTTCGGCAGGCCCCATCGAACAGGTACTGGCCGCGCAGATCGACGATGTGATGCCCGATACCGACTATGCCTGCGATCATATCGGCCTTGGCGAAGCGGTGTTCCAGGTGAACCAGCCAGATCCCAAAATGCTGTTCAATGGCCATCCGTCGATCCACCAGGCCTATCTCGATCGTGTCGGGCCCAGCGTGACCACGCACTTCTGCGTCGAAACCAACGACATGGCGCGCGACTATAAGTACCTCAAAGCCTGCGGGGTGGATTTCACCGGCCGCGACTGGCTCGAGGAAGCCGACGTCAAGGCAGCCTACGGTTACGATCCGGAAGGCAACATTATCGAAATCCAGCAGTGCTCTTCTGACAGCCCGCAGCGACTGGGTCTGCTGCAAGCATGCCCTGAATGAGATGCAGCCGGCAAATTTCCGAGTAATTGCAGCTGCGGGTCGCGAAGACTTCCCGGAAGACCGCCATCATGCATGAGCCGCCCCGGTTAGATTGCACGCCTGCCAAGTCGCGCTGGCATCCGTCGTGCTTTCACTGAATGACGCCGGCTCGTCGTCCGCTCTCGCCGATCGCCAGAAGCCGTGTGTCCTTGCTGTCGCAAGTCCAGTTCGCGGCATCCTTGACGTCGCCCGTGCCCTTGTACCGCGCCATTTCGGGGAAAGCGCAAAGCGGCATTGAACGGCCTCGAGGCGCGTTGAAATTCTTCAGGCCATAAGGCGGCGTGGTCGGTACGGTCCATGCGGGGAGCGCGTCTGGGGCAATTCCCTTTTCCACCCAGTTTTCCATCGCGGTCAGTGCGTCAAAGCTGTTCGGGCCGATGCCGCCGAGGCCGCAATGAGGGGTGCCGGGCAAGGAGAACAACCGGGCGTTGCGGCGCAACCTGGCATAGCCGCCGTTGAGCCTCGCGAGCGACTTGTAATAGTTGACCGATGCATAGGGCGTCAGCGTGTTGTCGCTATAGTTGTGCCACAGCAGCAGCTTGCGGTTGCCGGAAAGGAACTTGCGCAGATTTTCCGGGTAATGCCCGATCCATTGCCGGGCCCGCTGATGGACCAGTTCTACTTCCGCCTTTGATACGAAAGCGCGGTAATCGCCGATCGTCCCCGGACCGCCGCTCCTGAAGGTGAAGAGCGAACGGGTATGGAACTCCGGGTCGTTCCGGTGAACGAATACCTTGAAGAAGGCATCGGCGAGAGGCCAATAGCCGTTGCCGGTACTGTCCCCGTTGTCCGAACCGGGAAACGGCTCATTTGCCGCAAGGTCTGCAGGCCGCTTGGGGGTGACGAACATGTTTGGCGTGATTTCGCTCACCGGCATGCCGGGCTGGACGACATTGCCCTGCTCGTCCGTCACGGCGGTAATCGCAACGCTCAGGGTCTCGATCTGGGCAGGCGTGAAGCACTGGCCCTCGGCAGAGCCGGGCTTGCACAGCGGCAGGTCGCGTTCCGGCCGGAAATCGCAGGCAGCCGGGTTCTGGATCAGGCCGTCCTCCACACCGTCGAGTTTGTCACATCGCGCTTTCACGATCGGATCTATCAGCCTGACGAGGCTGGGCGGAATGACCGCCGCATCAGACCGCAGCGAGGCGAGCGAAATTCCGGCGAACTGGAAATTCGTGCTCGCTCCGGCGTAGGGCGAACCGGCGATGATTCCATCGAACTGCTCCGGGAAATAGCTCGCCGCCACCAAGGCATCGCGGCCGCCGCCCGAGCAGCCGCTGAAATAGCTGCGCGAAATGTGCGGCCGGCTGTCTTGGAACTGGCCGTAGAAGGCCAAAGTAAAGCGTTTGCCCATGGTCGCGAGGACCTTGTCAGCGCGCCAGCCCCAGTCCTCAATCGCGTCCTCGTCGACCTGACCAGGCCCTTTGATTGCCCAGGTGCCACCGGCCAATCCCTCGTGACCTTCGTCGGTGCCGAAGATGGCGTAGCCCCGGGTAACTAGATCCTTGGGGTCGCCCGGATAGGTCGCGGCGACTGTCGGGAACGCCGGGTTGCTCACCGCGAACTGGCCACAATGGCCCGAACAGCCGACTTGCAGGTACTTGCCGTTCCAGTTTTCGGGCAGCGTCGCCAGAAAATTGGCGGTCTTGCCGGTTGCCGGATTGGTGACGAAGCTGCCGGTGATCTGGCACAGGGCCGGGCGGCCGCCGGTGGCCGGAATGAAGTTGATCCCGTCGGCAAAAGGCGCGCCCATAGGGCTGTTGTTGATGTGCTTCACCGTGACACCCGCGCCGAGCGAAGCGGCGATAGCCTGAGCACCGGCCGGAGTGCAGGCGGACTGCAGGCTGTCGCTGGTCGGGGCTCCTGTGACTGGCACCCGCCGCTGCGGCGGGGACGCTCCGAGAGACAATAGCGCCATGAGAACGAGAGGGCCTCGTGCAGACAGTCGTATCGCTTTCATCGCCTAATCTCCTTCGTCATGTCGGCATCGTCATCGGCAGCTATAGTTCGATATGTTCTGGGGGTCCTGGCCCGGAGTAAGCACAGCCCGCTTCGGCCAGGCGCACAGCAGGCCTTGGCGTGACGCCGGGGGATCAGGCAGACCCATGATGCCGCCATAACCACGCACGGCTATCAGGCTCTCCGGTGCCGGCCTAACGTCTTCCACCCACGCCTGCAGGGCCGCCACGATGTGCCGATCAGGCGTCTCATCTCGGCGCGGCGCCCTGCCCTGACCGAATGAATTGGGGCCCATGCCGCCCGAGCAGTGCTGCACGCCTGGCAGCATGAACAGACGGCTCGAACCTGCCGCAACGGCACCCGATCGCCTGAGCATCTCATCCCGCCAGGCAAGGGTCTGCTCGGGCGGGATCGCCTGGTCGGCCCAGCCGTGCCAGATGATCAGCTTGCCGCCGCGCGCATAGAACCTTCGCAGATCGGTCGGCGCGTCGAGATCGTATGCCAGCGCCGCCTTCAGCCGGGCGGGGTCGCGGTCGAAATCGAACCGGGCCGGGGTCGTGAAGGGCTTCTGCACGAAGTCCACGATGAAGCCGTTGGCCAGCGTTTCTCCGCCACGCACGCCATTGGGCCCCGCCAGAATGAAGATGGGCCAGCCAGGTATGCCGTCCCCCGCTTCGGAACCGGCGGGAAGGTAACCGGCGACGACTTGCCGGCCCCGGCTGTTCAAGGCCCCCGCATGAATGCGCTTGACGGCGGCGACCTGCGCCGGGGAAAAGCAGAGCGGCGAAGAGGATGTGCCGCAGGCCAGCTTCGCGGCATCGAAATGGCACTGGCGCGGATCGGCGATGAGGCCGTCCGCCTGTCCATCCAGCTTGTCGCACTGGCGGATGGTTTCCTCCTGAAGCGACCTGGCCTGCTGCGACCGGATCTGCTCTCCCGGGGGAAGCTGGGCCTGGACCGTGTTGGCCATGGCCATGGCCACATCGGTCAGCCGCGCCGCCGGGGCGCCTGCCAGGATTCCGTCATAGTCCTCCGGATAGCGGGCCGCCTCCATCAGGGCCTGCCTGCCACCTCCGGAACAGCCGACAAAATAGCTCTTGGCCGGTCCGCGGCCATAGTAGGCGGCGATCAGCCGCTTGGCGGCAACGGTGGATAGATGAACCCCGCGCCAGCCATAGTCGCGGATGCGCGCCGGGTGCCCGCTAGCCCAGCTGCTGTCCATCATCGTGCCGTTGTAGCCATCGATCTTGCCGCTGTGGCCGGTATCGGTGGTCACCCCGACCTGGCCCGCTTTCACCGCCAGACCGAGAGTGATGTAATCGATCCCCCCGGCAAAACCGCCGATGCCGACGCCGTGCATCCGTCCGTCCCATTGCGGCGCGACCGGCATCCAGACCTCGAAGCCGATCTCCGAACCGGGCTCGGGCCGGATTCGGCCCGCCACCCGGCAAAAGGCCGGAAGACCGCGCGCGACCGTGCCGGGCGGGCCGATCATGGGCTGGAGGCCCGCCCCGGCAACGGGTGCGCCTTCCGGCACCGCTTCGGCCCGGAGTATCTCCACATTGGGCAGACCGATCCCGGCCAGCGCGGCACAGTCGCCCGGCTGAGCTGTCCTTGGCGAAGCCGCTACTGCCTCGCCCAAGGCGAAAGGCGCAGGCTGCAGATGCGGTGCGAGGCCGAGAAGAGCGGTCCCAAGCGAAATCGCGGCAATGACCGCAGTTCCCTTCCTCATCCACATTGATAGTTCCCTGCGACCTTTGGATCGCCGCCGGTATAATGCGCCTTTTGCGGATAGGGGCAAACCGGTTGGCTCCTGCCGCCGTCGGGCGACTGCAGATCGACGCGGCCAGGTACTGTCCCTTTTTCGACCCAATCCACCAGCAGCTCGTAGATCCCGGTGCGGGTGAAGATCGGCGGGCTGGCCTTTTCGTTCGAGGTGCCGTTGGGCGACTGGTGGCCAGCGCCCGGGACGACATAGAAGCGGTAGAACTTCTGCACCCGCGCCAGCGAGCCCAATTTGCGCACGACGCTGTCGTAATACTGCATGGTTCCCTGGACAGGGATCACCTCGTCATTGGTGCCTTGCCAGAGCAGCAGCTTGCCGCCTCTGGCCTCGAACGCGGAGAGGTCTGGGTTGTCGGTATCGATGTCGGCAAAGGTCGTGGCGTTGAGCATGCGCCCGCGCTGTGCCGCCTGGGCCAGCTGTGCGTAGCTCAAAGCCTTCCAGCCATCGCGGCCATCCGATTTCGCATTCTTGAAGTCGGGCCCGGCCAGGTCAGGATCGTTCATGTTGAGCGCCAGCTGGTGGGTGCCGAGGAACGGCGGCTGCTCCGGGCTGGCGATGCCGGTCGCGCGGCCCAGGAGCTTGAAGAAGAAGGCGTTCCACAACGAGGTGCCGCGCGCCGGGCCATACCAGACGTGCTTGCCCGCAGGCGGCATTTGCCAGCCGTTGTCCCGCGCCGGATTGGGCACCGAACCATCGACCGTCGGGCCGTACCAAATCTTGTTCATCGCGCGCGCCTGGGCGGCATTGACGCAGTCCGCCGTCTCATTGGCGCCCCCGGCGGACTTGCATAGCACCGCCTTGTCGCGCGTGGGATCGTAGCGGCAGGCACCCGGATCCATGATGTAGCCAAGGTGCTGACCGCCGACAGTGTCGCAGGCGGCAATCGCGGCGTTGGAGACGAGGTCGAGCTGGCCGATGGTCAGCGCTTTGCCGCCGAGGTCGCGCTGGAAGACGAGGTGGGGATAGACCATCGCCGGCAGCATCCGGCTCCAGTGCAGCGCCGGCAGGTTGGCGATCACGCCGTCATAGTCGCCGGGGTGCGCCTGGGCGAGCTTGTGGCCCTGCCGCCCGCCGGTCGAAGAGCCGTCGAAATAGACGTGCGCGGCCGGGCGGCCATAGAACCAGGCGGTGAGCGCGCGGGTCTTGACCGCCTGCTCATGGATCGCGCGGGAGGCGAAATCGGCCCAGGATGTGCGGTTGGGCAGGCTATCAGGCAGCATCAGGAAATCGCCGCCGCTATCGGGGATTCCAAAGTTCTTGGGTTCGCTCATGTGCCCGGCATCGGTGGTGGACGAGACTGCGCCTTCGCTGTCGGTCACCATGGCCGCCATCGGGTTGCCGACATGCTCTGCCGACCCCGAAGCCCCGCCCTGGAAACCGCCGCCCCCCAGGGCATGGATGCGCCTGTTCCAGCGCGCGGGGCTGGGCAGCCACACCTCGATGCCGATCCCCTGCGTAGTCGAAGGCGCGCCCGCAGGCCCCGGATTGCCGGGGCCGACGAGTAGCTTGACCAGGCAAAGGTCGTTGGCAAGCTTAGGCGCTGTGGCCGGGGCGTCGTCGGGCAGTACCAGAGGCGCCCCTTGGTGGAACTCCTTGACCAACACCACTTTGACCTGTGGGTCGCTGGCAAAGGCCATCTTGATCTCATCATTGCAAGCCCTGGCTACCTGAGCCCGGGCGGACGCAGCATGCACGCCAAGTCCCATCAATGGCACGAGAAACGTAAAGATCTTCCGCAATTCCGCGCTCCTTCGACATCCATTTGACAGAGGCCAAATCTCGACTTTGGCCCGGACTGCGGGAGGAATGCCCTCCGAACCCAATTCGGTTGCAACACTACTGCATCAGAACTTCTTCCTAAATCCGATCTGCACCAGCCGGCCAAAGGTGCTGCCGTTGAGGAAGCCGGTAGTGGCGCTGAGGGAGCCGCCGTAATAGACCGGCGGCGGCTGATTGAACACGTTCGTGATAGTCAGGTTCAACTGCAGGTTGTTGAACGCGCCATCCTGCTTGAAGTCGTATTTGAAGAACAGGTCAAACGTGTTGTAGTCACCAACATGGGTTTGCTGGGGCAGGCCGATCGGTGGGACATTGAACCCTTGCGAGAAGTTCCAGGTTACCTGACCGCGGAACTGTCCAATATCCGCGCCGAGCGTGGAGCGGACCTTGAGGCGGCTGTTGAATGTGCCGAGTTCGGAAGTGAACGGCGAGACTGCGGTCGGAGCGCTGGCGCGGGTCAGGATATAGGTGCCGCCGACATTGAAATCGATTCCGCCGAATCCGGTGGCCGTGGCGTAGGCTGCAGAAAAGTCGATACCACTTTGCTTGAAGCCGCTCAGGTTCTGCTTGCGCACGTCCTGAATGGCATAAACGCAGCTTTGGGTACCGGTTGGAGCACCAGCTGCCGGCAAGGGCGCACAAGGCGTGCCGTTTATCGAGCCGTCGGGATCCTGCCCCGCAATTGCCTGGATTTGTGCCAAGGTCGGATTCAGGATGAATGATTGCGGCGCATAGGTCGAAAAATACACTGGCTGGTTGGTAAATGGCACCAGCGAGATGATGTTCTTGTAAGTGATGTTGTAATAGGTTGCGCTCAACCGCAGGCCAGGAATGGAGGGCGGGGCAATATCCGCTCCGATTGACCAGGTCGTAGCTGTCTGCGGCTTCAGGCCCGGATTCGACCCCAGGACGATGATGATGTTGTCCTGGCCGGATTTAATCGCTGGATAGCCATTGGCGGCAAGCACCGCTGCCGGAGCGAGGAACGCGGTGACGGTCGCTCCGGAGACCCAGCGGGCGTCGGTAGGATCGGCGACGGCGTTGTCCGCGAGGCTCGGAGCCACAAAGGATTTGCCCCAGGCGCCGCGCACACTGATCCAATCCACGGGCTTGAAGGTGGCGCCGAACTTGGGATTGAAAGTGCCGCCGACATCACTGTAGTGGTCGTAGCGGCCGGACGCGGATAGCGTCAGCGACGGACCACTACCCCCGAATATCGGCGCTACGATTTCGCCGTACACCGATTCGACGTGGCGGCTCAGGCGATATTTGGGAAGCTGGTCGTGCTGCGTGGTTACAGTCAAACCCTTGCTGCTGTTGTAGCCTTCTGCCCTATATTCGACGCCGATCGCCACCTTGACCTTCCCGCCGGGAAGCTCGAACAAGCTACCGTCGGCGATTGCCCTGAGGTTTGTTTGATACTGCGTAGCCTTGCCGTAATCCTCGTAATTGAGCAGCTGCGCCAGCGCTGCGGGAGAGCTCGTGGCCGGCGCGAACGGATTGAGCGCGCCGCTAATGGTAAGGCTCGGGATCAGGCCCACGTTTATCTGCGGGCTGTCAAGGACCGCCTTGCTGCGCCCATAGGCGGCACGGGTCCTGATCTGCCAATCGCCGCCGAGCTTGGCGGTAAAGTCGGCGCCAATGCCCCATACGTCGAGCGAGACATTCTTCGTTTGGGGATAGTCCGTGCCGAGCGTAAAATTGATATTCTTAGTTTCAGCCGGACTGCCGGTGAGGTTGACGGTGTCGAATGGGCTGCTCACAAAGCCGTATGGCGCCAGGAATGCTGGGCCGAGATTGACTGAACCCTGAGTCCCATATTCGCCGATCTGGTAGTTCAGATCCTTGCGATAATAGAACCCGTCCAGATTCATTTCCAGCCAGTCGTTAATCTGCTGATTGAAACCGGCATAGACGGAGTGACGCCGCTGGGCTGGATACATGGACAGTGAATCGCTGATGTCGCAGATGTTGGGCACACCAGCTGCGCTGGGCGATTGCGCACCGTAGACTGTCACAGGTCCGAACGGTATCGCTGCAGCCAGGATGTTGGGCTTCGCGCAATTCAGCGACTGGATAATCGTGTTCGTGCCCGCCACCTTGGATTGCGGCGTAAACACCCAGTCGCGGTCACTCCCCAATATTTTGCTGTTCTCGGTGTAGTTATAGGACAGCCAGATCGAGCCGCTGCCCCAGTCCTTGCCCACCGTGGCATTGGCATCGAACGTGTGGAATTGCTCGCCGAAGCCATAGCGGGCATCCACTTTGAGCCCGTTGAACTTCTTCATCGTGATGAAATTGACAACCCCGGTGACAGCGTCTGAGCCATACAAGGCCGAACCGCCATCAGGCACGATCTCGACCCGTTCAATGATCCCCGGCGGAACAAAGTCTGCGTCGGGTACGGTTGAGTTCAATCCCATGCCGACCACGCGGTGACCGTTGAGCAACAGGAGTGTCGCCGTGGTGCCGGTGACCGTTTGGTTATTGAGGCTTCGCAGGTTCGGACGGTTGGTCGATATCGAACTGCCCGCGCTGTTTACCGATTGCAGATCGTTGAAGCTGCTAAACTGGGGAACTTTGGACAGCAAATTGGTCGCCGTCGTCGCGCCCGATTCTTGAACCTGTTCCTTGGTGACGCCGACCACATTGGTGCCTGCTGGCGCGACGCCGCGGATGAGCGTGCCAGTGACGACAATTTCGTCCTTGTTGGCCGGTTGGTCGTTGTTGTTCGTCGCATCCTGGGCGAACGCAGGCGATGAAAATGCCAGCAAGCTTGCACCTGCCAAACCTGCGAAACGAAAATTCCTCATAAACGCCTCCCCCCCCCTGTCCATTTCCAACTGTGGCTGTGCGGTGGCCCCGTTTCCTCCGCCTAATCGGACAGGTTCGACTCGATGGTGGCGAGAAAGAATCATATGCAGAACCCCCTTATGGGGGGTAGAATGCAGATATGGGTACGAGGGCGGATGATCGTAGCGGCCTTGCCGACCTCCAACTCGCGCTGATCAATGGCCCGTTCGAGTCTCCCCAGTGGAGCAACTTCCTTGAGCTTTTGCGGCGGGCATCGGGCGCCGACTTCGCCAGCCTGGTACTTCATCCGCCGGGGCGGCGGATGGACGATGGATTGCAGCTGATCGCAGGCGAAGTTGAGCCGTCGCAACTGAGCCGAATGTACCGAAAGTACGTGGAACCACACGAAGGGGCGGCGCGCGCTTGGCCAGATGACGGCACTCCCTACTCGTTTGCAGATTTGATTAGCTTCGATCAGCCCTATCACGTCGACTACTATCGCGAGATTGTCGAAACGATTGGCATCAGCGACGCGTGGCAGGTCCGGATCACGGAACCGCACGGGGTGATTGCCTGGTTATCCGTATCTCGCAAGACCGGAAAATTCGGGGATGCCGAAGGCGAGTTACTTCGCGCGATCGCACCGGCCCTGCGCGGCGTCATGCGCAGTTTCATAGTCGGGGAACGCGCACGCTTTCGGTCGAACATGGCTGGCGAGGCCGTGCGGCGATTGCAATGCGGGTGGCTTCTTCTCGATCATGCCGGATATGTGCTGGCAAGCGATCCATTCGGCGAGACGCTTCTCGCGAACTCAGAATCCCTGGCGCGCAATCGCAATGGCCGGCTGATGATTACACCCGTCGGTATCGAGCGCGAGGTCTTCCAGTTTCTGTCCAGCCTCACCGGTTCAAGCCTTGTCAGGCCCCGGGCAATTACCCTGTGCAGCGACCCCTGGCTGGACATGCTGCTCATCCCTGCTCGCAAGATGCTGACCTCCGAGACCGCCGTGCCGTCGGCCGTCGCCTATATTCACCGCGACAACTGGCATTCGGCGGACCGCTGTACGCAGCTCGTCGATCTGTTCGGCCTGACCCAGAGCGAAGCGCGGCTGGCCCTCGCGCTCTGCCGCGGAAAGAGCATGGCCGATACGGCCAGCACACTCGGCATTACCGCCGAAACCGCGCGCGGCTATTCGAAGATAATCTATGCGAAGACAGGTACGCGCGGCATGGCTGACCTTGTGCGGGTCATCATGGGCAGTGTGCTTGCGATCGCGCCCGACATCTGACGACTGTTCCCCACCCCCCCGGACGGGGGTGTTGTCCATGATCTTCAACTCGGTATGCATTCCCGCAGTTCACGAGGGAGTAGTAAGTGCCAGTCTTAAAAGGCATCGCGAACGACAAGTGCGCACCGGACGAATGGCATTCCGCGGACCTCGTTCGAGTGCGGCAACTGCTCGCGCTTTACGATACTCCCCATGCTTCAGCGGCCGGCTTGTTGTGTGACCGCCACGATCCCGATGCCTGCGCTTACCGTATCATCGGTTCGGACATGTCCGTCGAGCGCTTGAGCTACGGCACCCTTAGGGAGGAGTCCGAAAGGTTTGCGGCAGTGCTCTTGGGTCTTGGCGTGCGGGCTGGAGACCGGGTGGCAACCCTGATGGGCAAGAGCCGGGCCTATCTCGTCACCCTGATGGGCATCTGGCGAATAGGCGCGGTCCATGTGCCGCTGTTCACCGCCTTTGCGCCGCCGGCGATAGCCTTGCGACTGTCCGGTAGCGCTGCAAATGTTGTCGTCTGCGATACTGACCAGGAAGCAAAGCTGGCAGCAATCAGACCTACAGTTGATGGTCCGGGCTGGCAGGTAATAAGCATAGGGACCAACCGCGGCGAAGCGCTCGAATTTGGCGCACTGATGTGCGCGGCCAAGCCTGGTGCACCCGCAGTCGCGCTTGGCGGTGATGCCCCCCTCATCCACATCTACACTTCCGGGACGACCGGCGACCCCAAGGGCGTGGTGGTGCCGCTGCGGGCCTTGGCTTCGTTCCAGGCCTATGCCGAATTTGGCCTGGGCATCCAACCCGACGATATCTTCTGGTGCGCTGCGGACCCCGGCTGGGCCTATGGCCTGTATTTCGGAATCCTGGCATCGTTCTGCACGGGCGTTGAAAGCGTCCTGCTGCAAGGCGGGTTTTCCGCGGAAAGGACCGTGGAAACACTGGTGCGCGAAGGAGTGACCAACTTCACGGCCGCGCCCACGGTCTATCGCTCGCTGAAAAGCTCCGGCTTACCCATTGCATCTCAACTTGCCTTGCGCCGAGCTTCCAGTGCCGGCGAGCCGCTGACACCTGACATCAATGAATGGGCCGAATGTGCACTGGGTGTCACGGTGCATGACCATTACGGCCAGACCGAAACCGGCATGCTCATCAACAATCATCACCATCCTGCATTGCGCAGGCCGATAAGGGCTGGATCGATGGGCCATGCGATGCCCGGTTGGAAGGCTGCGATACTCCATTCCGAGCGCGACGAGGAGGTATGGCCCGGCACTCTCGGCCGGGTCGCCATGGACCTCAGGGCAAGCCCGCTGGCCTGGTTCACCGGCTACGATGGCGATCCAGCGAAATCCTCCGAAAAGTTCACCCCGGACGGACGATGGTACGTGACCGGAGACAATGGCATGGTCGATGACGACGGCTATTTCCATTTTTCATCGCGAGATGACGACGTCATCATCATGGCGGGTTACCGGATCGGGCCCTTTGAGGTCGAATCCGCCATTCTAACCCACCCGGCAGTCTCCGAAGTCGCCGTGATCGGTGCTCCGGACGAGACAAGAGGCGAAGTGCTTGAAGCCTTTGCCGTTCTTGCCGAGGGTTATGATCCGTCCACGCAATTAGAGAACGAGATCCAGCAATGGGTAAAGACCCACTATGCCGCGCACGCCTATCCGCGGTCGGTACACTTCGTCGCCGACCTGCCGAAGACGCCAAGTGGCAAGATCCAGCGCTTTGTACTGAAGCAGAGAAGAAGCGAGGTTGGAATCAAGCCGCCGCTCCGAATGAATCATGCCGATGAGTGACGCGCTAACGGCTCAGGCCACCGCACTGTCAACCGCTCCGCAAATTTTTGGAAACTCGTTATGAATATGAAAACGCTCCTGTTCGCCTTCTCGGCCATAATGCTGAGCGGCTCTGGCACCGGATCGGTCTTTGCAACGCCGACGCCGGACAATCCTGAGCCAGGCAAGCAGGGCGAAACCATTGCCGGCGAGGAGCACGTGCTCGGCCGTCCCTATTCCATGGGGGTCGATGTCGTAGGTCATGCCACTCTCGACAACCGCGTTGGAAACCTCGACATGGCCTGGTCGGGTCGCTGTGCCTACGTTTCGAGTGGCATCACTTTCGCACCCAACGGCGGGCTTCAGTTCACCCCGCACGATGCGACCTCCGGCGTGGCTGTCATCGACGTCGGCAATCCTGCCGCGCCGAGATTGGTGCGCTATCTTCAGGACAAGGGCTCGATCGACGCCACCGAAACGCTGCACGCGGTAACGGTGAAGGGCCGCGCCGTACTCGCTGCCAGCAACTATGGCGGCGTCGCTGGGATCAATGGCCCAAATGAAGGTTGGCTAGCCATTCACGACATCTCTGATTGCGCCAATCCAAAGCTGATGGCGGAAGTGAAGTGGCCGGAACCGGTCCACACGCTCACGGTCTCGCCCGACGGACGCTATGTCTACGGCACGGTCCTCAATCCCTTCACCGGTGAGGGCGGGATCGAGATCATGGATATTGCCGACCTTTCGCATCCGCGCTTTGTCGGAAAGTTCGCCGCAACACGGGGGGACGGCACAAGCTTTGCCTTCGCGCCGCACGAATTGTCGTTCAGCCCTGACGCAAGACGTATTTATGTCGGGGTGGTCTCGTCGCGCGGCGGCGACCTGATACCGGATGCAGCCCGTGCCAAGCCGGGCTTGCCCGATCCGGCGATGGTCGGGCGCGATGCCGGTGGGATCTACATTTTCGACAACAGCGACTTCGCCATGCACAGGTCCAACACAAAACTGCGGCTGGTCGGCACGGCGCTCCATGCAGGCTGGCACTCTCCCGCGCGTGCGACGATCGCAGGCAAGCCCTATCTGGTGAGCGCGGGTGAACTGGGTGTGTGCCCTGGTGCCTGGCCGCGGATCACTTCCATCGAGAACGAAACCAAGCCGAGGCTCGTCGGTGAATTCCGTCTCGCGATGAACCGGCCGGAAAACTGCCCGGAGCCCAACGCGACGGAAAAGGGCAGTGGTGGCCTGGTCGGTCGCCGTGGCGGCGCAAGCTCGCATTTCCAGGACGTCGATAATGCGGCCAATACCCGGCTCGGCCTGTTCGGAATGACCTACGCAGGTTTGCGCATCGCCGACCTGCGCGATCCCACTGCTCCCCGGGAGGTTGCTTATTTCAAGCCTGGCGATCCGTGCATGTCGCATGTTCGCTATGTTCCGCAGACCGGACACATCTGGTTCGCCTGCAATGCCAGCGGCTTTTACGTGATCAAATTGAAGCCCGGCTTGCGGTCGTCGCTGGGGCTGCCGAAGTTAAACAAATGATATCGACCAAAGGCGTTCAGCCAAGCCACCCAATATCGCTGCTGTTCCGATCGCTCAGCACTTTGTCTGCCGTTCCAGTTTCAGTCCCAGCAGCGGTCTTTCTGGAACGTCGAAGGGCTTCGGCACCCCATCGCAACGTTATTCATCCGGGTCGGCGGTGGTCGCGAACGTACCTGCTTCCAGTGAGGCGATGATCCGGGATGGGATAGATGCAGACCATACAGGGTCGTGGCGCGAGGTCCCGGACCACCGTGATCCGCGCTGGCGGCGCACGAGGCTGCGACCAGCGCTCGAAGATTTCGACGATGACCATGTGTTCGCCGCAACATGGGCAAGGTGGACGATAGTCGGCAGGCTCGTCGGTGTTGTCGTTGGCCGGTTTGGGTGCGGCCTTGAGCAGCCTGCGGGCGAGCGCCAGGCTGGCTCTGCGAGCAGAGCCTGGCAGCAGACCGTAGTGCTGGATGCGGTGGAACCCGGGGGCAGAACATGGAGCAGGAAGCGCCGGATAAACTCGCCGGCGGCAATAGTCACGTCCCCTTGAAGCTCAGGGTCATCGCGCTTGTAGTCCATGTAGCGCAAGGTGGATGCCCACCGGATGTACGGACCTTCATGGTTTGAGCCCGCCGACCAAGCGCATCAGCGCTTCGAACTGGAGGGGTCTGGCCTTTTCGGGCTCAGCCGAGTGTGCGATATACAGTGCCGCATCGTTGAGCGCAGCCTTGATCTGGCTGGCCAGGGGTTCGGCAGGGCTCCGCTTGATGAGGCCCTCGTCCATGAGCATGTTCAGGGTTTCGACGAGACCCGATCCTAGCCAGTTTTCCTGCAAATCCTGCCACTTGCGCCAGCCCAGCACGGCAGGGCCATCGATAAGGAGGATCCGCTGGATCGCTGGGTCGCGGGCCACGATCTGGAGGTATGCGTCGAGGCCACCGACGAACTTGGACCAAGTGTCCCCGCCGACGTCCTCCACCTCCTTTCGCGCGGCGAGATTGAGTTGCTCCAGAACCGCGAGGAATACGGCCTCGAACAGGGCCTGCTTGTCGGCGAAGTGGTGGTAAAGCGCGCCGCGGGTGACATCCGCGCGCGCCACGACATCATTGGTCGCGGTGGCATGATAGCCCACGTCCGCGAAGATCGCCCGCGCCGACGCGACAAGGGCCCCGCGTGTCCTCGCGGTCCTCGACTGCTGGGTCTCCGCCGGTTTCTTCCTGCCCTGCGCCAGCGTTGCTGCGGTCATCACGTCGCTCCCAATCCGGGCTCGTTCTGCACATCCTTATCGCTTGATCAACTCCATCGCCACATATAGATACATACTGTCGGTATGTAAGATTCGATTCTGGCTCGCGCAGATCGCGATCAGCAGCACGCAGGGATAAGGAAACTATGACTTTGGAAGCGGAACTCGGCATCGATCCGGACGCTTTGGTCGAGAAATACCGGGCGGAACGCGACAAGCGGCTACGCCCCGATGGGGTTGCTCAATTCGTGCCGACAAAAGGGAAGTTCGAGCATTATGGCGACGATCCCTGGGTCGATCAGGATTTCACCCGCGCCGCGTTGAGCGACGAAGTTGATGTCCTCATCATCGGTGGCGGGCTCGGCGGCATCCTGGCGGGCGCCGAGCTGCGCAAGGCCGGCGTGGCATCCATTCGATATGTTGAGCGGGCAGGGGGTTTCGGCGGAGTCTGGTACTGGAATCGCTATCCCGGCGCAGCCTGCGACACACAGGCTATCCTCTACCTGCCGATGCTGGAGGAACTGGGCACCATGCCCAAGCGCAAGTTCGCTTCGCAGCCTGAAATCCTCGAGCACTTCGAACGTATCGCACAACGCTTCGATCTGCACCGCGACGCCCTGTTTCAGACCGCTGTTACCCGGGTGGAATGGGATGAAGCAGCGCTGCGCTGGATTGTTTCGACTGATCGCGGCGATGCTATCCGTGCCCGTTACGTCCTGATTCCGGCGGGGCCGATGGACCGGCCCAAGCTGCCCGGTATCCCCGGCATCGATGAATTCCGGGGGCACAGCTTCCATACGAGCCGCTGGGACTACGACTATACCGGCGGTAATGCGCTCGGCGGACTGACCGGGCTCGCGGACAAGTCGGTCGCAATCATCGGCACTGGGGCGACCGCGATACAATGCGTGCCCTACCTCGCCGAAAGTGCCAAGCACCTCTACGTTTTCCAGCGGACGCCGTCATCGGTCGACGTGAGGGACGACGGCGATCTTGATCCCGACTGGGTCTCCTCGCTGGAGCCTGGCTGGCAGAAGCGGCTGATGGAGAACTTCACCGCCCTGACCGGGGGCACTTACCTCGAGGAGGACCTGGTCCGAGACGGTTGGACCTCGATCATGACCAACATCAGGCGCTTGTTGAAGATGAAGGCCGAGCGCGGTGAGGCCGTGGAGCATCCGCTGATGCTGCACCAGCTCGCCGACTACATGAAGATGGAGGAAATCCGGGCGCGCGTGGACGACGTTGTCGAAGACCCCGCGACCGCCGAGGCACTCAAGCCCTGGTACAACCGGTTCTGCAAGCGCCCCTGCTTCTCGGACACCTACTTGCCGGCATTCAATCGCCCGAACGTGACGCTGGTCGACACGTCGGGGCAGGGCGTCGACCGCATCACCAGCAATGCGCTCGTCGTCGGGGACAAGGAATATCCTGTCGATTGCCTTGTCCTCAGTACCGGCTTCGAAGTCAGCGCTCCTTTCGCACAGCGGCTAGGCTACCCGATCATCGGCCGTGGCGGTCAGAAACTTACCGAAAAATGGGCCTCCGGCGCAATCATGCTGCATGGCTTTGCCACGAGCGGCTTTCCGAACCTGTTCATCATGTCGGTCACGCAAACGGGGGTTTCGCTGAACTTCCAGCACATGATCAGCCAGCAGGCAAAACATGTCGCCTACATCATCGGTCAACTGGTTCGCGATGGCATTACAGTTGCCGAGGTGACACGCGAGGCCGAGGAGGCCTGGCTCGGCAAGATAGAGCGTACGGCGCAGGACCAGGAAGCCTTTCAGCGCGAATGCACCCCTTCGTATTTCAATGCCGAAGGCGACCTGTCGCGCCTCAATAGACGCAACTCGATGTACGGCGGCGGTCCCCTGCTGTTCTACAAGATTCTGGAAAATTGGCGTAGCGAAGGGGGCCTGGCAGGCTATCGCCTGGAGCGCGGCAGCGAGCTTGTCAGCAGTGGCGCCATGGGCAGCTTACCGAGCGCCAGGGCCGATGTGAGGAACCTCGTCGAGAATTTCGTGCGGGTCTACAACCAGCCCGATTCCGATGTTTTCCCGCTTTACGGGGAGACTGTCGATTGGCTGGAATTGCCAAGCGGCCGGGCGGGTGGCCGCGCCGAGCTGTTCGAGGCTCTCAAGCAAGCGCGCTGGTTTCTCAAGGACTTGAACCTGCGCGTGCTCTCGATCGTTACCGAGGGCAACGACGCCGTGCTGGAAACCGAATGGAGCGCGGTTCTGCCCGATGGCAACCGGATGTCGGCCCCGATCATCTGGTTCTTCACTTTCGCGGAAGGGAAGATCGTCCGCGAACATGACTACTCGATCATTCCCGGCTGACGCCGGCCAGCCAAGGACATTTCCATGAAGCGTAAGATAGTCGTCACCGGAGCTGCCGGGGGCATGGGCCGCGCCTGCACGCGTCGTTTGGGCGCCGGGCATGAGCTGATCCTGACCGATGCCGCTGCCGGACCGCTCGCCCTGTTCGCCGACGAGCTGCGGGCCGAGGGCTACGAGGTCGGGGCCGCCCTCCCGGGTGACCTCGCCAGCGACGCGCTGCTGGCAGAACTCGCCGGGCACCTGGACACGGACTCTCCCACTACCTTAATCCACACCGCCGGGCTCTCCCCGTCGCAAGCGGAGTGGCAGCCGATCATGCAGGTCAATCTCGTGGCGACCGAAAAGCTGCTGCGTAAAGTGGAGCCGCTGCTGGCCTCCGGCTCGGTTGGAATTCTTATTGCCTCCGCCGCGGGCCACCTGATGCCGCCTCAACTGCTTCTCTCGATGCCCGAGCTTGCCGCGGCGCTGGCTGACCCGCTGGCAGCCGACCTTCTCGAACGGCTTGCCCCGCATGTCGAAATGTTGGCAGCCCAGCAGGGCGGCGCCGGAGCCGGCGGAGTCAGCTATTCGCTGTCCAAGCAGGCCGTCATCCGCCTGTGCGAGCAGCGCGCCGTCCCCTGGGGCCAGCGCGGAGCACGGATCGTGTCGATCTCTCCGGGCATGATCCTGACGCCAATGGGCCGCAAGGAACTGGCGGAGACCCCGGGGTCGCAGGAGATGTTCGCCGCCGCTCCGGCGGGTCGGTACGGCATTCCCACCGACATCGCGTTCGCCGTGGAGTTCCTGACCAGCGAAAAAGCCTCGTTCATCACCGGTACCGATCTGAGGATCGATGGCGGTTGGATTGCAGCGATTAGAAACGACCTTGGGCGAACCGACCCGGTCGGCGAATAAACCGCGCCGAAAGACCTGCAATTTTGTCCCTGCCCGGGGCGCAAGCCATGGTCGAGGCAGGCACAGGTGGAGAATACGGGCCGGTGCTCCGCGTATTCCCCGCGTGCTT
The DNA here is from genome assembly GCA_964630805.1 of uncultured Novosphingobium sp. GTDB lineage: Bacteria > Pseudomonadota > Alphaproteobacteria > Sphingomonadales > Sphingomonadaceae > Novosphingobium. The sequence continues at coordinate 57,045 of CAZVWP010000002.1, forward strand.
AGCTGCGGTGACAGCTTCGACAACACGAGGAGAGAGTAATGCGATGCGGACGAGCCCCGTCGCGCGGAAATCGTCGATCTGTTCTCCCCGGGCGAGCGTGGAAATATCGATTTCCCCCACCCTCGATCCGGCTCCAGAGCGCGTCTTTGCTCAGAACCGGACCAGGATAGGTCCGGGCTGCCTCTCTATCCCGGCACTCGGCCGCTTGGCTGATGGCGCCAGCCTAGAACTTGAACCCGACATCGACGCCAAATGTGCGGGCCGGCTGGAATTCGGTGCTGCCGACAAACCCGCCGAGAATGTCGGGGAAGGTTATCTCGTCGGCATCGGTCAGGTTCTTGACCCAGAAGGCAACGCTGGCCTTGCCGAAGGGCAGTTCCAGCTTGTCAAAGGCTATGCGCGCGCTGACCAGCCAGGTAGCGGGCCCATACCTTGGCAGTCATGACCTCGCGCACGATGGTCTTGAGACCCTTGGCGGCTTTGGGGCGCCCCCTGGGCTTGCCGTATCTGTCGCATCAAGGCGGCAGTCTCCAGGCTGCTATGCGCCACATGGCAGCGTTGCCGGGTGCACTTCATGCGCAATGCTTTGGCCCATGCCGGCAAGAGCGGCAGGCGCGTGGTCTCCGCCTTCATCGCCACCGCCTTCGCGCAGGAGACCCCCGAGGCGGCGAGCCAGCAGTGGCGCTCGGTGGCCGACCAGATGCGCTCGAAGCCGCCAAAGCTGGCGACCCTGATGGACGATGCCGAACCAGACGTGCTGGCTTACATGACCTTCCCCAGGGAACACCACGCCAAGCTGCACAGCACGAACCCCATCGAGCGCCTCAACGGTGAGATCAAGCGCAGAACCGATGTCGTCGGTATCTTCCCAAATGAGGCAGCGATTACTCGACTTGTCGGCGCGATCCTCATGGAGCAGAGCGACGAATGGGCCGTCCAACGCGCCCGTTACATGACCCTTGAAACCATGGCACCGCTCAGCGATAACCCCATCATCATGCTCTCGGCAGTGCCCGGAACATGACCGGTCCAGGCTGACGCCGAAAAACGCCGGGAACCTCCCCAGCTACACCACCACCTGGGTCACGACCTCCATCGTACGTGCCGCCATACCAATCGATGCGATTGCGCAGCGACTACGTTCCAGGCTTTTCAGCCCCCCCCGGCATAGGAATCATGTTGAAGAAGGTGCAGTCGCGCACGACGAATTTCCACCGACCGTTCTCGCGCCGGAATGTGTCCCGGTAATAGCCCGATCCATCGACCACCCGGTCCATGTCGACAATCCGCACTTCGATCGAAGTCAGCGCCCGCGCCTCGTCGCCCTGCACCGAAATCAGGAAATTATGGATCATGGGCAACGGTTGCTGTGGCTGGCTTCCCAGCCCGTTGAAAAATTTATCGAGTGCGGCGCGACCGCGGAACTCCATCGGCGGCGTGACGGCATCGGGGCGGTTGATAAAGGCGCCGTCATCGGTGAACAGGTCAGCCATCGAGAGGCGATGGGCTGCCCGGTGCGCATAGGTCGCAATCAGATCGCGAATTTCCTCGCGATCGGCAAGGAGCTGGACCTTTTGTTTCAGGCTCTTGCTCTGAAAATCGTCGATTCGGCCAGCGTAGAGCGGTGAGTCCGCGGTGGTTTGAGCATGAACAGGTCCGAACGACGTCAGGAGCAGTATCCCGGCTGTCATCAAACCGTGTGCCGACGAATGCCAGCGACCTCGCTGCTGTCTCATCCTGTTCCCCCTTTTGCTTTTGAATGTGAAGCCACGTTGGCAGAGCGATAGATTGACTAGGTCTTTCAGAAGGGCCTTGTCAAAGCAGCCGCAGATTGTCCAATCCGGGTTCTCCTCCGAGCTATTGGCAAAAACCGCCGGCAATGCCGACATAGACGGTCCTGTGCATCGGCCAGCACCTGGCTAGGCTCGAACTCAGGATCATGTTCGAACGGTTACTCGCCCGGGTGGACGCGATCGAAACGGCACGTGAACCGGAGCGCTGTTTCACCAACCCCACCGGCTGCTTCAAGCATTTCCCGGTGCGAATGCGGGTGCGGGCCAGCGGATAGCGGCAATGGTTGACCCGGAGGCACGCAAGCGCCACATTTCCCGTATGGAGGAAGTGATCGAGAGGCAGCTGGACCTGCCCCGTGTCTCGGTCGTGCTGGGAACGGTGCGCTGGGGTGCGGTGGAGGACGTGCGTCCGCGTCTGGATGGATACAACATCTGCCAGCGCCTGTCTGGCGACCACGCCCCGATCCGCATCGGCAACATCGGTGCGCGCGAGGCCTTTCGCCGGGTTCGCTCGATCGGCTTCCTGCCGCCCGACTGTGCCGTGCGGCTGTTCCCGGTGGACGGACCGTTCCGGGTGCTCAACTGTACGTTCGAGCGGCAATGGTTCGAGGGTACCACCGGCATCGATACAGGCTTCTGGGATGCGCACACGCGCGACCTCGTTTCGATCCGCAACCGCCGGCTCGAGGTGCTTATGCAAGATATCCAGGCGGAAATGGAGCAGCCCGGCTTTGGCCACGAACTTCTGGTCGAATCCGCAACGACCATGATGCTGGTGGAAATGGCGCGCTACTTCCGCCAACTCGCCGAACCGCGCGGTGCAAGCGGCAATGGACTGGCGCCATGGCAGATGCGCCGGATCGAGGAGCGGATCGAGGCTGCGGACCTATGCGGCTACCCCTCACTTGCCGAACTGGCGGAACTGGCCGGGATCAGCCAGAGCCACCTGATGCGCGGCTTCAAGGCCTCCACCGGCTGGCCGATTCACAAGTTCATCGCCGAGGAACGGCTGCGCGCAGCAAAGCAGCTGCTGGCCAGGGAAGAGCTGAACTCGAAGGAAATCGCCGGTCGCCTGGGCTTCCGCAATCCCGCCTATTTCGCGACGGCCTTCCGCCGGATGACCGGCAAGACTCCAAGCGAATACCGCCGTGAGGCGAGGGCAGGGGTGCTTCGTTCGAACTGATCAGCTTGCCTCGGGCGGCGGCGGGCGGAACAGGTGGTGGGTCGCAGGCTGCATGGCCTCCGGATCGCTCATCGCGTCCAGCACGACCGGTAGGCCCAAAGCGGCCGTCGCCGACGAGAGCGAAGACCCGGGCCTCGGGCCGCGCCGGCTTGGCGACCATCGCCATCGGAATGCCCCAGCCGAGCTCGTCAATGCCGCGCGGGGCGATGAAGCGTGCGCCGTGGGCCTCCGATGAAATGAATGTCGCGACCCAGTAGTTCGTATAGGAGGCATCGACGCATATCACGTCCTCAGGCTTCATTGCCGCATCGAGCACGCGCATCATGTGCTCGGGCCGCCAGACCCGAGTTTCGACCAGGGGAATCCGGCCATGATCTTCAGCTTGCGGGTGGCGCAGCTTCGTAAACCTGCTTCAGGTTACGCGAGATGGTCTTGACCATCTTGGCCGAGATGAAGCGCATCAGCATTGCATCGAACAGGCGGCCGGCAAATCCCCAGGGAAGCTCATAGCTCAATGTTGTCATGACGCGGGTCAAGCCTTCCGGCGTGTCGTCCAGCCAATAGGTAAACTGTGCCTGCCTGAAAGGGGAAGCCGGCTCTTCGCCATGATGGAGTTTCACCGTGAAGCCATGACCTTCTACCCACCGGACCACCGTCTCGTCGATTGGTGGGCGCCCCTTGACCGTGACCTTGCGGCTCGCGCCAAGGCCCGTGCGGTTGGGGGTGGTGATTTCGATGCCCGTCACGCCCGGTACGTATGCCTCAGCAAGCATCAGGTCCTGTAGCTTTTGCCAGGCTTGCGGCCGCGGAATTGCCAGGAGGGCTTGGGCGGAAACAGATCGCATGAGGGCGAACCTTCTTGCAGGAAGTGGCTTCGGCGCGTGCGGACAAAAATAGATAGTAGACACTTTTTAATGGCCTTGCTAGGCCGTGCCTGCAAATCAAGTGGCAAACAGTGCCCCTGAGCGGGAAGGGTCGGCGTCAATTGTCATTCGCTTCGATGCGGCGCGGTTTGGCGCATGAATGGATGAAGGGTAATTCTGGTGGCCTCGGACGAACGTGATTGGGCGCATGACATGGGGCTCGATCGCCTGCCCCACCATATCATCGACAAGCGGGTCACGGACCTGATGAACCTCACCGGCAAGAAGGCGATCTGTACCGGCGCTGGCGGTGATGGGCTGGGCCACGCAATCGCAAACCGCCTCGCCGGATTGGGCGCGGACGTGGCGCTGGTCGGGCGGACCATGGCCTCGCTGGAAAGGCGGGCCGGCGAGATCGGTGAGCGATGGGGCGTAAAGGCCTATCCGATCCAGGCGGACCTGTCGGACTGGGATCAGGTGCAGCGTGCGGTGGCGGAGAGCAGCGAGGCCATGGGCGGGCTCGACATCATGATCAACAACCCGATCCTGATGCGGGCTGGCATGTTCGAGAACCAGACCAAGGAAGACATCGACGTGACCCTGCACGGCAGCCTCGGCATGTTGATGTATGGCGCACATGCGGCCTTGCAGCACATGCTGCCGCAGGGTTCGGGGCGGATCATCAACATTTCGTCCGCCGCTGGACGGACCGCGCAGAAGGGCCTCGCGGTCTACGGCGCCTGCAAGGCCGGCGTCATCGGCTTCACCCGCAATCTCGCGCACGAAGTGATCGATCGCGGCGTCTATGTCATGTGCGTGGCGCCGGGGATCATGATCAACGAGGGGCTGGAAAAGATCATTCGCAATCCGACAAGCCCCGAAGAAGAAGCGGGCCGCGGCGCGATGTTCGAATCGATCGACAAATTCGTCCAGGTCGGACGGGGTTCGCTTCCCGAGGAAGTGGCCAACATGGTCGCCTTCCTCGCCACCGAGGCGGCGGATTACATGGTTGGCCAGACCATCGATGTCTCGGGCGGAATGTACATGAACTGAGCGGCAACTGCCGAACCGGAATAGAGCGGGAGAGTATGATGAGCGATGCAAGTGGCGGCGCCGCGCGCACCATCCTCGGCAACGAAACGCAAATTCTGGCCGAAAAGGCTGCGCTGCAGCTGATGCGCGATGCGGACGTCCGAGCCGTGCTGGATGGGCTCGAGGCGGAGCTTGCGACCTGGCCGCGCGGTCTGGAAGGCGATGGCGCGGACCGGATCGGGAAGGCGGTCGAGCAGTGGGCCCTTGCGGTGATCGTCGACGAGGTGAGCTACCTGCGCCGTGACCGGCCTGAATGTGTCCTCGGCTCCGACACCACGCCGCGCCGCTGGTTCGGTCACACCTTTCCTGGCACCGGCAAATCCGGTGACAACCCGGATGCGATCTATCGCAGCACCGTGATCGACGGAGCCGGCACCTACGAGGTTTCCGGCAAGCTCGATCTGTCCAAGCCCTTGGTGCAATTGCTGTTCACCATGGTCGGCGGGACCATGACCCACCCGGTCAAGGTCGACAAGGCCGAGCGCGAAACGAACCCGGACGCCGGGATCATGAATGTCCTCGGCATGCTGGACGAGAACGACCTCGACATCGCGGCCGATGGTTCGTTCCGCTTTGTGGTGGGGCCGCAGGGAACCGATGGCGCGCGGCTCACCAGCTTGCCAGTGCCCTGTGCCTTCGGCTGCCGCCAGATAGTCATGGACTGGGATACGCCGCCGCTGCACCTCGATATCAGGCGGTTGGACAAACAGGAACCGAGGCCGCTGGACATGGCCGAACTCAATGCGGCGGTGCTGGCGGACCTTGCCAATGTCGTGAAGTTCTGGGCCGGGTTTCCCGACGTCTGGCTCGGTGGTCCCAAGGTCAACACTTCCGCTCCGCCCTCCGCGCGCGACGGTGGCTGGGGCTTCATCGGCGGCGTCCATTTCAAGCTGGAGCCGGGCGAGGCGGCCGTGGTCACCATGCATCCGGGCGAGGCGGCCTACATGGGCTTCCAACTCACTGACCCGTGGATGATCGCACCGGACAATGGCCGGAACTTCACCTGTCTCAACCAAATGCAGTCCGTGGCTGACGCGGACGGGCGCTACACCTATGTCATTTCGCCGGTCGATCCCGGGGTCGCCAACTGGCTCGACACCTGCGGCATGAACCAGGGCCTGGGCCTGATGCGCTGGCAGGGCTTTCCCGGCGGGGCTGTCGACAACAGCAGTCTGTTCCACGGCTTCCGCATCGTCAAGCTGTCGGAAGTCGCGGCGCTCGAAGGTGTGGCTCGCGTCACGCCGGAAGAACGCTCGCACCAGCTCGCGGCCCGCCGCAAGAGCTTTTTCAGTAGGTTCAGCGCAGTCTGACCGGGAGATAGCCCATGACCAGTCTCAAGGGAAAACGGATCGTCATTGCAGGAGGTGCTTCAGGCATCGGCGCCGCCACGGCAGAGCGATTGGCGCGCGAAGGCGCCCGGGTGGTTGTCGGCGATATCAACATCGAAGGCGCGACCGATACCGCCGCACGGATTGTCGCCGCAGGCGGCAAGGCCACGGGCGTGCAATTCGACCTCGGTTCAGAGGCCTCGATCTCAGCGCTCCATGAACGCGCCATCTCGGAAATGGGCGGGGTCGATGGCCTCTACAACGTCGGCGCCGATCTGCGCGGGACCGGGGACCAGTCTCCCGACAACCCTTACCGCGACGCAGACCTGCTCGAAATCGACCTGGCCGTTTGGCATCGCACCTTCGAGACCAATCTGCTGGGCTACGTCCGCACGGTCCGGGCCGTGCTCCCCGGCATGATTGCGCAGGGGCATGGCGTCATCGTCAACACCTCGTCCGGCGCGGCTTCCGGAACCTTGCCCAATCGCTGCGCCTATGGTGCCTCCAAGGCCGGGGTCGAGGCCATCACCCGCCATATCGCCTCGCGCTGGGGCAAGCAGGGCATTCGCTGCAATGCCGTCTCTCCCGGAATGGTGCTTGGCGAGACGCAGTTGAAGGTCAACGACAAGGCGCTGCATGACATGGCCCTTCAGTCCGCCCGCAGCACCCGGTTGGGCCGCCCGGATGACCTCGCTGCCACAGTCGCCTTCCTGTTCTCCGACGATGCCGAGTGGATCAACGGGCAGGTTTGGAAGATCGACGGCGGCATGGGCCTCTGACCGGCCCTCACTTCATTCCAGGAACAACGACACATGCGAAACCATGCCCCTGACGAACTGATAGAGCGGGCCCGCAAGGAAACCGGCCTTGACCGTTTCGAAGACGAGGACTTCCGCGAGGGACTGGACATCTTCATGTCCGACTACAACGCGCAAGCCCGCTCCGAAGAGTGCAACGAGGCCAACGCCACCTATGTCGTCAAGTCGCTGTCGGACCGGCTGAAGATCGAGGATGCCCTGCGCCAGCGCCCGGAATTGCTGGAGCGGCCGGTGGAACGCCCGGTCTTCGTCTTCGGCGTGCCGCGCACCGGCACCACCCTGATGTCCAATCTCCTCGCGGCCGATCCCAACCGCCGCTCGGCCCTTACGTGGGAGATCGAACACCCGGTGCCGCCGCCCACCACCGACACGCTTTTCAGCGATCCGCGCTGCCTCGCCATGCTGGAGCGCGAGCGGGAAATGCAGGCAGCCATGCCCGAGATGTTCAAGTTCTACCGCAACTCGGCAGTCTATCCCAACGAGTGCCTGTTCTGGACCATGCATACCTTCAAGGCGCTGATCTGGGAAAGCCGGGGCAAGCTGCCGAACTATCGCGACTGGATCTTCTCGCCCGACACCGACATCGAGCCAGCCTACCGCTATCACAAGAAGTTCCTGCAATTGCACCAGGCGGAGGCCCCCGGCGTTTGGAACCTCAAGCTGCCCTCGCACAGTCTGTTCCTCGACACCCTGCTAAAAGTCTATCCCGACGCGCGGCTGGTCTGGACCCATCGCGACCCGCTGACCGCGACCGGCTCGTTCTGCAGCCTGCAGCGGCTTAGCCACAATGTCTCGACCGGCCACGCCGACCTCGATTGGATCGCCGAGAACTATGGCTGGCAATGCCCGGAACACGCCCGCCGGATCATGGCCACAAGGGCGCGCATCGGCCACGACAGGATCATCGATGTCCATTACGCGGACCTGATGCGCGATCCGATGGCCGCGCTGCGCAAGCTTTATGCAGCCCTTGGCGATGAATTCACGCCTGAGGCTGAGGCCGGCATCCAGGCCTGGATCGACGCCAACCCCCAAGGCAAGTTCGGCCGCCACGAATACAAGCTCGGCGAGTTCGGACTGATCCCCGAACAGGTGAGGGGAGGGTTCGAGGAATACCTGTCCGCCTATGAAGTGGAACCCGAAGGCTGAGGCAACCCGATCTTGTGTTCAACGCTCGTAAGACGGATCCGTCCGATCGCGTGCGCCCGACATGGCACCGCCACGGGGAATCAGGCTTTCGTGGACCGGATCGATCTGGTCGGAATCGACGAGGCTGCGGCGATGGGCTATTCGCCACTCGCCATTGCGCCGCTCGAACCGGTCAATGTAGCGGATCGTTGCGATCCAGTCCTTTTCCAGCCCGTCTTCGCCCGCGGGCATGCGGTGGTAGGCGATGCCGTAGTGCTCGGCGAAAGCTAGGTCGCCCTGCACCTCTACGAACTGGTTGCAGATGAAGTGGTTGGTCGAAAGGAAGGTGGGCAGGTTGGCCTTGCCGTATTCGATGAACTCGTCGATGCCGCCGACGAATTCGCCGTGATCGTCGATCGCATCGGGGTGGTAGCACGACCGGATCAGGTCGAAATCCATCCGGTCGACGCCTCGGCAATAGCGCACATGGACCTTCTTGACCGCTTCCTCGTCCAGGAAACGGCGCAGTTCCTCGTCCATGGTGTTCTCCCGCTGAGACTTATGCCTGGGCCATGACCTGGTCGAGCATGGTATGGAAATGGGCGACCCGCGGTTCGCTCTTCGTCAGGATCATCTCCTTGTAGAGCGGGTTGCGCAGGCCTTCCTGCTGGATCGGCATCTGCACGTAGTCCTGCTCCATCACCCAGTGGACGAAGTAGTGCTCGCCCGGCGGCATGACCTTGACCGGCTCGGACCTGGCCTTGCGCTCTTCCTGGGGAAACCAGTGCAGGAAGTACTGGTGCCAGATGCTCATATTGTGGTCGCCGCTGGGATGCGGTTCGTTGACGATGATCGTTGCATCGCCGACGCCGATCTGGATGAACACGTTGGGAAAGAACAGCCAGTAGTTGTAGTCGGTCATCTGCGTGTCGGTGAGGCCGCTGACGTCGTAGCCCATGCCCATCAGGTGCGCGCGGATCAGGTTCTGGAACAGCAGTCGCGGGGTGAGGCCTTCGGGAAGGTTGAGCTTGCCATCGGCGTCACGAAAGCTCGCGATGGCTTCCTCGAACTTCGGCAGGACATCCCCATAGAGCGGGAACTGCTCGGCCGGTACGCCGAGGATGTTCTGCACGTCCTTCTCGATGTCTCCATCCGAGGGCGGGCCGAAGGGCACCGTGGCCGCACAATGCAGCCCGAAGGTCTGGAAGCGTTCGCGCCGGGTGTCGGACAGGCCCAGCAATTCGGTGTGCACGCCCTGGATGTGATAGGATTCGCCGAAGGCATCCATGATCACCTTCCAGTTGCAGGCGACTTCCTCTCGCACGTTGATGCCGGTCGCGACCCATTCCTCCATGCGGTAGGCGGCCAGCACGTCTTTTGCCGGGCCGAGGAAATCGTCGAGCGGCGCCGCGTCCGGGTCCGGGTTGATGAAGATGAAGCCCATGAAGCATTCGACCTGGATCGGGACCAGGCCGAGCTCGCTCTTCGGCCTGCCGGTGAATTCCTCGATCGTGCCGTCGAAGTCCGGGTGGGCGGCTGCAAGGAGCTGCCCTTCGGTGCCGAAGGTCCAGTTGTGATACTTGCAGGTGAAGCGGGAGGCATTGCCCTTGCCCCGGCACAACAGGTTGCCGCGATGTCGGCAGGCGTTGACGAACCCGCGAATGACGCCGTCCTTCCCGCGTACGAGCAGGAAGGGATACTCGCCGATCTTGTGCTCTTTCCAGTCGCCCGGTTCGGGCAGCTCTTCGGCGCGGCCGGCGATCTGCCAGGTGCGCAGCCATAGTCGCTCCATCTCGCGCTTGCTGTATTCGGCCGAGTTGTAGCGGTCGGTCGCATAGCGCATTTGCCAGCCCGAGAAATCGACGTTCCCGATCAGGGTCGCCCTGTCCATCCACGCGCCCGGAAGCTCGGCGGTCATGATCCTGTCCTCTCGTTGGGGATTCGGGTGGTGGCCCGAAAATCTGTTTGCCAAAGTTTTAGCAATATGGTTTGCGTGTCAAGGCAGATGTGAACGGCGGACCGTTTCGCGGTAGTTTTGGGGCAGAGTGACGTAATGGCGACTGTGCGCAGGATGGGCGACCCGGACTCGCCGACGGCCCATGCGATCATGGATGGCGCCGAACGCGTGCTGCAGGACCGCGGCTACGGGGCGATCACCTCGCGCAGCGTGGCCGAAGAGGCGGGCGTCAAGCACCAACTGGTCTATTACTATTTCCAGGATACGGACGCCCTGCTGCTGGCCGCCTGCAAGCGCCGCATGGACCGGGGCATCGTGCGCCTGCACGAAGATGCGAAGTCCGATCGTCCCATCCGCGCCGTCTGGGAGGATTTCAACCACGCGATCAGCGCCTGGCTCGATTTCGAATACATGGCGCTGGCCAACCACCATGATGGCGTGCGGCAGGTACTTGTCCAGTTCCTGGCCGAGGCGCGGGAAATTCACGTGGGCATCATCGAACGGGTCTATCGCGAGAAGGGCCTGGGCGATGGCCCCATGCCGCCGGCGGCACTGGCTTTCCTGATTACTCACACTTCCATGGCGCTGGTTCGCGAGGAAGGCACTGGTTTCACCGTCGGCCATGCGGAACTGCGGGACACGGTAGACCGGTTTTTCAGGACGCTTGAGTGAGGGCGAGGGGCGCTCCGGAAAGCTCCAGGTACGAAGGACAAGATGCAATGCTGAACAACCTGCCGGAAAAGTGGGATCATGAACTCGATGTCGTCGCCATCGGATCGGGCGCCGGCGGCCTCAGCGCGGCGATCACCGCGCACGATTATGGCGCAAAGGCGCTGGTCGTCGAGAAGTCGCCGCAGCTTGGCGGCGTCACCGCCCTGTCGATGGGCGAGGTCTGGGTGGCCGGCAACCACCTGGCCGAGGCGGATGGCATCGAGGATTCGGTGGACGCGGGTTACGGCTACCTGCGCTCCCTCTCCATGGGATACGGCAATGATCTCCTGATTCTTAACAAGGTGGTCCATGCGCGTCTCGCCCTGCGCTGGTTCGAGGAGCGGATCGGCCTGAAGATGGAAGTCATCAAGGGCTGCCCGGACTATTACTACAAGCACAACGATCATGCCGTGGCCGAAGGGCGCATGCTCGAATGCGTGCCGTTTCCCTGCGCGACTCTGGGTGAATGGCAGGAGAAGACCCGCCTTTCCCCGCAGATGCCCTATGGCATGACGCACCGCGACATGTTCGATGCCGGCGGCTCGGCCAACATGATGAAGTGGGACTTCGCCAGGATGGGCGAGCGGCTGACCAAGGACGAGCGCTGCCTCGGCCCCGGCCTTGCCGCCTATTTCGTCAAGGGCGCCATCGACCGGGGGATCGAGTTGTGGACCGAAAGCGCGGCCGAGGAACTGATCGCCGACGGTAAGCGCGTGGTCGGCGTGCGCGTAAGCCGCGAGGGGCGCGATGTCTTCGTCAAGGCCAACAAGGGCGTGGTCATCGCCGTCAGCAGCTACGAGCGGCGGCAGGACTACAACAAGCACATGGGCATGCAGCTCGACCTCGGATCGATGGTGTTCTCGACCATCGACGGATCGAATTTCCGGCTGGCCGGCCCGTTGGGCGCGCGCAACGCCAAGGTTCCGGACATCACCTCGCTCGGCTTCACCATACCGGGCGAGGAGGACGAGGAGGGCTTTCCGTTGTGGCGGACCGCGCTGGGCGCGCTGGGCCAGCCGCACACCATCACCGTCAACCGTACCGGAAAGCGCTTCGGCAACGAGGCCTTCTACCGCTCGTTCTATTACAAGATCGACCAGATCGAGGGCAGCAACCAGAGCCATCCCAACTTCCCCTGCTGGGTGATCATGGACAGCCAGGCGCGAGAGAAATACCCCTTCGTCTCGATCACCCCGGACCAGGACTGGCCGGCGGGCTTCGGCGTCATTGCCGACACGCTGGATGAGCTTGCCGGTATGATCGGCGTCGATGTCGCCGGGCTCGCGGAGACGGTGGCGCGGTTCAACACCTTCGCCGAGGTGGGCGAGGATCCCGATTTCGGCCGCGGCAGCCACCCGTGGAGCGAGTGGATGTGCGGCGATCCCTTCCACAAGCCCAACGCCAACCTCGGCACCCTGCTCAAGGCGCCCTTCTATGCGGTGGAACTGAAGCGCATGGGTGGCACCGCCATCCCGTCCAACGGCTTGCTTACCGACCATCACTCCCGTGTCATCGGCTGGAACGACAAGCCGATCGACGGCCTCTATGCCGCCGGTAATTCTGTCGCCCGCATGGAAACGGGGGCCGTTATGCAGAGCGGAGTTTCCAACGCCCGCGGCATGACCCACGGCTGGCTGGCCGCCCGCCATGCCTGCGGCGATCCCAGCGCGCTGCTGGAGCAGGAAGCGGCGCGGCTGGGGCTGTGACAGCTGTTCGACAAGTACCTCAGCGAGCGGATCGAAAGCCCCAAGGCCGACCTGATGACCGAGCTGGTCCAGGCCAAGTTCAAGGATGGAACCAGCCCGGATCTCGACGCGCTGTCGCACCTTGCCTGCTTCCTGTTCGGCGCCGGGCAGGACACGACTTCGCGCCTCATTGCCATGGCCGTGCTGGTGCTGGCCGAGCGGCCCGACCTGCAGGAGCGCCTGCGTGTCAATCCGGACAGGATTCCCGACTTTATCGAGGAGACGCTGCGCTTCGACGGGCCGGTCAAGGTGGCCTATCGCCTGGCGACGGTGGATACCAATGTCGGGGGCGTCGACATCCCGGCCGGCACCATTCTGACCGTCTGCTATGCCGCCGCCAGCAACGATCCGGAGAAGTACGCGCATCCGGCCAACTTCGACATCGACCGGGAAGGGCTGCGCGATCACATGGGCTTCGGCAAGGGACCGCACGGCTGCCTCGGCGCGCCTCTCGGCCGCATGGAATCGCGCATCGCCATCGAGCATCTGCTCAGGCGCCTGCGCAACATCCGCATCTCGGAGGAGCACCATGGGCCGGCCGGCGCGCGGAACTACCGCTTCGAGCCGACCTATACCTTCCGCAGCCTTGCGGACCTGCATGTCGAGTTCGACCCAGCTTAGATTGCACGGTCGCACGCGGACGCAGCAGACCAATGACTTGATAGTGGAGCGCCCCAAGATGAGCTCGACTTCTGCTGCAAGCCTTGCAGCGGAGACGCCCGAAAACTGGTTCGATGGCGGCTTCGAGCCGCTCTACGCGATGAGCTGGCGCGACTACGAGGAGAACCAGCCGGGGGCGCATGCATTGCGGTTCGAGTCCCTCGGCCAGTCGGTTGTCGAGCTCGAGAAGCTGGCGAAGCGCGAGGGCATATCGGCCATCGAACACATCGAGGACATGCTTCCGCTTTTGTTCGGCCATCGTGTCTAGCCGAATCGCATGCCCGGATCGTTTCGTTGGCGTCGTTGCGCCAATTGACCGCTTCGGGCCAAGAGCGAGGTTCTGTTTCCTGTGCTAACAGGTTGACGATCACCCTGAATGGCACCATGCTGTAAATCTGGCAAACACGTTACGAAAGGGCCTCGTCAATAGGTTCGGCGAAGCCCGTTTCGGGAGATCGGCGCTGGCGCCGCAAGAGGGGAAGAAGAATGAAATTCGGCATCATCGTCAACCGCATGCTGATCGACCGCAACTCGTCGCAGCCCTATGGCAAGCTCTACCGCTACGTCGAGGAGATGGAGGACCTGGGCTACGACATGGCCTGGTGCGGCCACCACCGCTTCTCCGACAAGACCGCATTCGGAGGCGACACGGCTTCGGAGCCGTCCTCGCCCTTGCTGTTCCTCGCGCCGCTGATGGCCCGCACCACAAATATGGAGTTCGCCACTAATATTATGCTGGTGCCCGCGCGCCATCCGCTGGAGCTGGCCGAGGAGATCAACACCCTCCAGGAGATCTCGAACAACCGCTTCATCCTGGGCGCAGGCATAGGCTACAAGCCGAACGAGTTCGAGAACTGCGGCTGGAACTTCAAGAGCCGCGCCAGTCGCATGGAGGAATGCATCGCGGTGCTGCGCCTGGCGCTGACCGGCGAGCCGTTCTCGTTCCACGGCAAGCACTTCCAGATCGACGACGTGATGGTCTCGCCGGGGCCGATGGCGGGTAGGACCACGCCGATCTGGATCGGCGCGGTGAGCGAGCCGGCCATGCAGCGCGCCGCGCGCATCGCCGACGGCTGGGAGGCGAGCTTTGCCGACCACATGCTCGACCTTGCCGACAAGGTGAAGCGCTACCGCGCCATGGCCGCCGAGCACGGCCGACCGAGCACGCTCGCGCTGATGCGCGACGTCCATGTCGTGCCCAGCAGGGACAGGATCGATCCCAACTTCCTCAGGAACGTGATCAAGGTCTGGCAGGACTACGGCGACCTCGGCGCCATGCCCGACCGCGACGCGGAATCGAGCGAAGTCGTGTTCGGCGGCAAGGAAGTGAGCCTCGAAGAGTTCGCCCCCCACCGCGCCGTCGTCGGCACCCCCGACGACTGCATCCGCGAGATCGAAAGCATCCGCCAGCTCACCGACCCCGAATACTTCTTCATCACCCCCACCGGCGTCCCGGACCCGGACCAGCAGATCGAGGAACTGCGCCTCTTCGCAAGGGAAGTCATGCCGCACTTCAAGAAGTGAGCCGCCGAACGGCCACTTCGCCCGCACTGCAACGAGGATACCGATAGCATGCCTTTCACCGGCCCCGCTGAAGACAAACTCGCGATCCGCGAGCTCTACGACACCTATGGCGATGCAAGTTGCCGCGGCGATGTTGAAGCTTTTCTCACCTGCTGGGCCGACGACGGCCGGTGGAACACGCACATCTTCAATCGCTGGCCGGCGCCCGGTTCCGCCTGGAATCGCTCCGCCAGGCTGATGCTGATGACAAGGAATTACTCCCCCAGATCGACCTCTCCACCCTGTTCGAAATCCAGCAACTGGTTCGCGCAGGAATATCCAATGCCGTGCGGCATGGTTCGGCGACACGCGCGGCACTTGCGGTCGCCACAAGCGGGGATAATTGGCTCACCTTGACCCTGGAGGACGATGGCTTCGGCTTCGACGAGAAGAACGGTCCCGTTCGCCCGCGCAGCATTTCGGAGCGCGTGGCGGCGCTCGACGGCACGCTCGCGGTAGATACATTCAATAGCAAGACTCAGCTGCGCATAAGCATACCCCTGAAGGGCGGGCGATGCGCACGATTGTAATTGCCGACGACCACGAAACACCGGTAGGCGACGCTTGGAGTATGTGCTTGAACTATGCCTTGACGTGATCGATCTTTCGGCCGCCGGTAAAACAAGAAAACCGGGCAAGGAGAGCAGCAGTGCAGAACGGCGCAGACCTCGAGCTTCCCTTCCTCGACATGGGCGAAGACTGGTTCGCCGCGAACCCCTATCCGGAATTCGCGCGCGCGCGTGACCAGCATCCCTGGCTGGCGCGCTGGCCGATCGGCTACGTGATCACCGACTACCAGGCGATCCGCGACATATTCGCCATGGAAGGCAAAATGGGCATGCTCTACGACGATATCGTCCGGATCATGGAGGCCGAGGGCACGCCTTGGGGCAATTTCCAGCAGCGCCACATGCTGTCGATGACCGGTCCGCGCCACAAGCGCCTGCGCGACGTGCTGGCGCCTTCGTTCACCCCGCTGCGGGCCAACCAGCACCGTGACCTGATGCGCTGCACGGTGAACGAACTGCTCGACGAATGGGTGCCTAGGGGCAAGTTCGATTTCGAGGAGTTCGCCGGCTATTTCCCGGTGCGGGTGATGACACGGTTGATCGGTGCCGATCCCGCGGTGATCCCGCGCCTGCGCTCTGCCATGGAGGCGATCGGGCGCAGCACCAACATGGACAAACGCTGGCTGCCGATGATGCAGGAAGGCGTCGTCACCATGGAGAACTTCGTGGTCGAACTGATTGCCGAGCGCCGCGCCAATCCAAGGACCGGTCTAGATCCCGATTTGCTCGACCTGCTGATCGCAACACGCGACCAGGACGAACTCACCGACCGCGAGTTAGAGGACTTGCTGATCTTCCTCTTCGTCGCCGGATACGACACCAGCAAGAACATGCTCGGCCTGACAATGTCGGAGCTGCTGAAAGACCCGGAGATGTACCGCCGCACCGGCGAGGACTACGACTACGCCAAGCTGGTGGTCGAGGAATCCTTTCGCTGCCACAGCACGATCTCGTCGCAGCGGGTGCTGCTGGACGACATCGTCTATCGCGATACCCGGCTGGAGAAGGGGGCGATCGTGTGGTTCCCCCTCAGCGTCGCATTGCACGATCCGCGCTATGCCGAAGACCCGGACCGCTTCCATCCCGAGCGCGAGCGCACCTTGCCGCACATCGGTTTCGGCCTGGGTCCGCACATCTGCCTCGGCCAGTACATCGCCCGGTTCCAGATCCACGAGGGCATGCACCAGATCTGCAAGCGCATTCCCAACCCGCGCTCCGAGGGACCGACCGGCTGGCGAACCTTCCCGGGCGCATGGGGTGTCGACAGCCTGCCGATTGAGTTTGATCCTTCGAGTTTTCCGCAAGCTGTCGACGCCTGACTCCGTCGTAAGCTTGGGAAGCCTTCGGGGCTACTGGCTCGCCCAGCGAAACAGGCCGCGGTCGAGGACGATCCGCTCCCCATTGGCCAGAACCTGGAACTGCGCGCCCTCGTCGGTGCGCCAGATCAGGGTATCCAGGCGATCCCCGGGGAATATCGGCTTCGAAAAGCGCCCCTCCATGTGACGGAACGGGGCAGCATCGCCGTTGCACAGACCCCGTAGCAGTGCACGACAGGTGACGCCGAAGGTGCCGAGGCCATAGTAGATCGGCTTTTCGAAGCCATCGGCACGGGCGCGGGTCACTTCGGTGCCGTGCGGGTGGCGATCGCCCGACAGGCGATAGATCAGCGATTGGTTGACCCCGACCGGCAGCGAAACGACGTCGTCAGGCTGTCGTTCGGGGCGAGCCCACGGGAGTTCGCCCGGCGGAGTGCGGGGGCCGCCGAAGCCGCCCTTTCCCTGCGCGAACAGGCGCATGAAGGTGGAGCCGAGATATTCGCCGGTGTCTGCCATTGTCAGTCTTGTCTCCTTGACCACCAGCGCGCCCGATCCCTTGTCGTAGACGCCGGTGAGGATGGTCGAGAGGTGCGCGGTGCCGCTGACCGGAAGGGGGCGGGCCAGGGTCACGGCTTCCTCGCCATGAACCATGCCGACAGGGCTAAGCCCTTCGCTTACCCAGCCCAGGCGCTCGACCCAATCGCTCTTGAGCCCCATCAGGGTGGCGAAGGTGGGGATCACCTGTTGCGGCTGGCCGGGCGTGTTCTCCGTGGTGAAGTGCAGTTCCTTCTGCGCGTCGTCGAGCCCGGCGCCGACACCAACGGCATAAAGCAGCGCCCTGTCGGAATCCCAGCTCCATGTTCCGCTGACAAGCTCTTCGCCGATCAGGTGATCGTAAGGCCCCATGGTCTCTCCCCCTAAACCGGTGTGCTTAGGCTACCGGCGTTGTGTTCATTCTGTCGAACAGCCCCTTGCGCGCAAGGATGAACTCGAGAAAGTGGCCCAGTTCCGGCACTTCGACATAGCAAACCTTGCAGAAATCCGGGGTGTCGGTGCGCGTGCGCACCAGCCATTGCTTGCGTTCGATTTCGGCCTCGAGCGCCTGCCAGGCCTGTTCGTCGGGCACAAGGTAGCCGAAGTGATGGAAGCGCAGGACGAAGGGGGCCTCCGGTGCGGCCCAGTCGGTGTAGAGTTCCATTCCGGCTCCGGAGCCGTAACAGATCTCGTACATCATGTTGCCGATCCAGACGGACCGGATGCCGACCCTGGTGCCGCCGGGGAGCTCGTTGTCGTTCGAGCGAAATTCCGCCACGCCGAAGCGGTCGCGGAAAACCTGCACGGCCCGGTCGACGTCGTTGGTGACATAGCCGAGCTGGAAATGTTCGTTGTGAAGCAGGCCTCGTGATGGATCGTAGACCGGTACCGGCCGGTTCAGGCCCATGGTCGAAGTTTCAGGCATCCTGTCCTTGTCCTTGCTCGGTCGCGTTTGCTTGGGCGGCGCTTCGACTGTCACATTCGCGTAAAACCGCTATCAAGTCTATCGAGGCGTCAACCTCTCCATTGTTTCATGGACCGAATTGCACATGAAACAGGCGGAGCGGCCGTGTCGCCGGAACGAACAGGGAGAGAAAGATGGAAAGCGACAAGGAACTGATTGCCCTGGCCCGGTCCGAAACCGGCCTGTCCGACTTCGGCGGAGACACCTTCCGCGAGGGGCTGGAGGTGCTGGTCAAGGCGCTCAACAGCGAGGCGAAGCTCAATGCCGTGGGCGAATACGCGATCCGCGAGCGGGTGCTGGGCCACCTCAAGCAGCGGCTGCAAGTGGAAGACTGGTACGCCCGCCATCCCGAGATCGAGGATGTCGAGCTGGACCGGGTGCTTTTTGGCGTCAGCCTGCCGCGCACCGGCTCCACCGCGCTGTCCTTCCTGCTCTCCAGCGACCCGGCGATCCGCTACCTGCGTGCATGGGAGAGCAATACCCCCTGTCCGCCGCCCTCGACCGTCAAGGGCCCGGACCCGCGCCGGGGTGCGGAAAGCGGCGTGACCCGGGCCTCGCAGGGCAAGCGCTCCTTCACGCCTACCGGCATCGACGGGCCGATGGAATGCCTCGACCTGATGGCGCTGGACTTCCGCTCGAACATGTTCCCGGCCTTCGCCATGGTGCCCAGCTACAACGACTGGCTGCTTCAGGCCGACCTCGATTCCACCTATCTCTACGAACGGCGCGTGCTCAAGCTGCTGCAGTGGGGCGAGCCGGTGCGGCCTTGGCGGCTCAAGACGCCAGCACACCTCTTGTGGCTGCCCTCGCTCGATCGCGCCTTTCCGGATGCCCGCTTCGTCATGACCCACCGCGACCCCACCGAGGTGATGCTGTCGATCGCCACGGTCTATACCGGCACCGCCTCGATGTTCTCCGACGAGGTGGACCCGAAGTTCATGGGGGCGATGAACGTGCGCATCTGGAGCGAGGGCATGCGCCGTGCGATCGCCTTCCGCGATGCCGGCAACGACGACCGCTTCTACGACATCCAGTTCCGCGCCATGCACAAGGACCCAATCGGGGAAGTGCGCGGCCTCTACAAATGGCTGGGCGAGGACGTCTCTCCCGAGTTCGAGGCGAACATGGCCGCCTGGTGGGAGGAAAACACCGCCAACCGCGAAGTGGCCGAAAAGCCTGATCCGGCCACTTTTGGTCTCGACATGGATCAAGTCAGCAAACTGTTCGCCGAATACCGCCATCGGGCGGAGCAGTGGACCGCACGCGGTAGTTCAGGCGGCGGGTAAGCCTGGTCCGGCTAAACCTGCTGCCCGGGCAAATCAGATCGTCTCGCCTGCATCCACGAGAAGAGTGCTTCCGGTCATGAACATGGCCATGTCAGAGGCGGCGAAGAGGACGGTGCGGGCTATATCATCTGGGACGCCGACGCGGCCGAGCAGCGAGGACAGGGTAGCGGAGATTTCCTCGCGCACGCGTTCGGGCAGCTGGGCGAGGGCGGCCATGTTGCCTTCGGTGGTGCAGAAGGTTGGGGCGACACCGAGCACGCGGATGTTGTGGGGGGCGAGCTCCAGCGCCATCTGCTTCACCATGCCACGTACGCCGTGCTTGGAAGTGACATAGGAGGTGACGCCCGGGGCGACGCCCTTGAACCCGGCGGTTGAGACAGTGTTGACGATGACGCCGCCCTTCCCGGAATCGATCATCCGCTTGGCCGCCTGCCGCCCGCCGATGAACACGCCGCGCAGGTTGACGTCCATGACCTTGTCCCAGTCCTCGATCGCGACGTCCATGATCGGCACGTTGGGATAAAGCCCGGCGTTGTTGACCCAGATGTCGAGCCCGCCGAGTTCTGCCACCGCCCGGTCGGCAGCGGCGGAAACCGAAGCCTCATCGGCGACGTCGACGGCGGCGGCAATGACTCGCGAGCCGGTAGCCGCGCAGACTTCCTTCGCCGCGGCCTCGGCCTGCTCAGCCCTGAGGTCGAGGATGAGGACCGAGGCGCCAGCTTCGGCGAGGCGGTTGACCATAGCCCGGCCCAGGCCCTGCGCGCCGCCGGTGACGACCGCCACGCGGCCTTTGAGTGAGATCAGCTCGGCAATCGACTTGCTCGATACGTCGGCGACCGCCATCGGCGCTCTCCCTGTTTTTGTAGTTTTACTTGTTTGTGAAGGGGCGGCCGGAATCGCCGAAGGGTATCACTTCGTCGGCGTAGTCGATGTCGCCCAGCACGATGTTGGTGTTGATCACCTGCTCGCCGACGACGCGCTCCCATAGCACCAACTGGTCGTGCCAGGGGGAATCCTCATGGTCGTCCATCAGTGGGCCGACCGGGATGCCCATCTTTTCCAGCCGTTCCTTGTGCCAGTCGAGATCCTTGACGCCGAAGACAACCGAGGTGACGCCTTCGCCCTTGGTTTCGAGCTCGGCCCACAGCCAACTATTGAACTCGGTGCGCTCCTCGTGTGGGCAAACCACTTCGAGCCCCGCTTCCCAGCTGATGCACATGGTAAAGCCCATGTCGGCGCGCGAGAAACGACGGAGCGTTGCCCCCGTCACCTTCTCCATCTGCGTGATGTGCGCATCGAGGTTCTCCGGCCGGACCAGCCAGGCGACGTGATCGACGTGGTTGATGAACTTCTTCATGTGAACTCTCCCTCCTTGGCCGCTCTTGTCAGAGCATCACCGCGCCGCCCTCGGCGCCGATGGTTTGCCCCGTGACGAAGTTCGATTCGTCGCTGGCGAGGAACAGGCAGGTCGGCGCGATGTCCTCTGGGGTGCCGAAGCGGCCCATGGCGACCTTGGACAGCTCAAGGTCGTAGGTGCCGCTGTCTTCGAGGTACCAGATCGACTTGGGGGTGAGGGCGCTGGGCAGAACCGTGTTCACCCGGATGCCGGCCTTGCCCCATTCGCGCGCGGCGGTGCGGGTGAGGGCGCGCAGCGCTTCCTTGCTGGCGGCATAGGCGAGGAAGCCCGGCTCGCAGCGGATACCGTAAGATGAACTCATGTTGATGATCGAGCCGCCGCCCTGCTTCACCATGTGCGGGTGGCATAGCTGCATGAGCTGGAGCGAGCCCATGAAGGAGCTCTGCATGTCGATCATGCAGTTCTCTTCCATCTTCGGGTCCTCGACCGGAAGAAAGTCGGTGAAGGTGTGGGCGTTGTTGACCAGCACATCCACCCGGCCCCAGTCGGCGATGGCGCGCCCCACAGTCTTTTCGGCATCGGCCTTGACGCCGGCGAGAGCCTGCAGCGGCGTGCAGGTGCCGCCCGCCGCGCGGATCTGTTCGGCGACTTCATCCAGCTTGCTCTGGGTGCGCCCGGTAATCAGCACCTTGGCGCCTTCCTTCGCATAGGCGACGGCGATCGCCGCGCCGATCCCCTGGCCTGCGCCGGTCACGATGGCGACTTTACCCGCAAGGCGGCCACTTGCACTCATGTCTGCTCTCCCACCAAAGAGTTGTTCGTCGATTTGTTAGCTTGCCGTCGGGCATGCGTCAATAAATTCGAAGCGAGGCAATTGGACCGCAAAGCCGAGTGCTGTCAGATGGCCGATTACGCGTCCGGACGCCGGCCGCGCGGCCAACATCGTCGACTTCAAGGATTGCTGCAACGGCGTTAGGTAAGCCTTGTTAGGCCGGGCCGTTTCGCGGCCGCGGCGAAGCGTGGCGTATGCGAGGAGATGCTGTCTTGACCGAAACTGGCTTGCCCCTGGCTGGGCGGGTTGTGCTGATTACCGGTGCCGGGCGCGGGCTGGGCAGGGAACATGCCCTGGCTTGCTCCGCACTGGGGGCAAAGATCGTCGTGAACGATTACGGAGGTTCGCGCGATGGCACTGGCCTCTCCTCCGATCCGGCCGAGTCGGTAGTCGAGGAAATTGTCGCTGCTGGGGGTGAGGCAGTGGCGCACTTCGGCAACGTCACCGATCCCGATGCGGCTGCGGGGATGGTCGCGCTTGCCGTGCAGAGCTTCGGCGGGCTGCATGCCCTGATCAACAACGCCGGAATCCTGCGCGACAAGAGCCTGCTCAACATGACAATCGACGAGTGGGACCAGGTGGTCGATGTCCATCTGAAGGGGACCTTCGTCATGACCCAGGCGGCCGGACGCTATTGGCGCGACCAGGCGAAGACCGGTGCGCCGATCGCCGCGAGCATCGTCAATACCTCGTCGGGAAGCGGGCTTTACGGCAATTTCGGCCAGGCCAACTACAGCTCCGCCAAGGGCGGCATCGCCTCGCTCACCGCGCTCACCGCCATCGAACTGGCGCGCTACGGGGTGAGAGCCAATGCCATCGCGCCGGTCGGCAAGACGCGGATGCTCTCGGAAGACCCGGAGGCGCTTAGGCTCAAGGAGGGTTTCGATCCGTTCGATCCGGCCAATGTCTCGCCGCTGGTAACCTGGCTGGTCAGCGAAAGTTCGCGCGAGGTGACCGGGCGCATCTTCTCGGTGGTTGGCGGATATGTGGGGGTCGTCGAGGGCTATATCGAAGGCCCGGGCATGCAGTTCGACCGCCAGCTGACCTTCGCGGACATCGACGCCGGGTTGCCGGCCGTTATCGCGAAGTCCCGCTCGCGTACCAATGTCTACCGGTCCAATCCCTATCTGATGGCAAGCTGATGCCGTACAGGCGAAGACGGCAGTGCCGGCAATTCTGCCTCATCGGCTATTAATGCTCCAAAGCTCGGCCGACCGCGCCGGCGCGAGGCATCTCCTCGTCGAACAGCAGCCTCTAGAGGCAAGACCCCCCTGGAGGCTGCTGCAGGATCCTGCGCCTTCCTGTCAGGGATCAGGGCATAGGTCGATCAGTCCGCGCCGCATTTCGATCGGCGGTTATTTTCCTCCGAGTAATCGCACTGGCCCAATCAGACCCGACTTCCGCAGCGGCGCGTCCTTGCGGTAGCCGGGTCCAGTGAACCAGGTGACCTTGGCCGCACCCGGCGTCGACGGACTTTGGGCGTCGCCGATGATGCGATTGACCCAGAGGTTGGCGACGCGGATCGACAGGCTGTTCTTGCCGGGCTTGGCGAATGCGCCGACATCGATGCGGTAGGGCGCGTGCCAAGCGTAGCCGGCCACCTTCCCGTTGACCGTGACTTCCGCCACTTCGCGTGCTTCGCCAAGGTCGAGCCAGAGCGGCTGGCCGCGCTTCCAGCCTCGGGGGGCAGTGAAGTCGCGGGCATAGGTCGCCTCGCCGGAGAAAAACTTTATCGCCGGATCGGCGTTCTCGTTGAGCGGAGCAAGGCTCACCATGGTTGCACTGGCGGGGGCACCGCGGCCGGACTGGAACGATACGGTCCAGGGGCCCGCGATCTCGGCTAGCTGGACCGGTGCCGCCGGGGCTACGGTCAGCGACGGCGTCGATGCCGGCTTGCGAAACACCACGTGGACCGATTCATCGGCTCCAAGCTGGAGCGGCAGCACAGTAACGCCGTCACGGATTTCGTAGGACACCGGCTCGGATTGGCCGGTTTCCGCGCGCCACAGTTCCGGCGCCTTGCCGGTAACCCGGAACTTCGCCTCCACCGAGACGGGCACGTCGCGACGGTTGACGACGAAGTAGCTGTCCCCGTCGGCGAGCTTACGGTGAATGAAGGGCAAGTCCTCGCGGTTCTGCGCGCCGGAGTAGTCGAAATCGGGGGCGACGCCGATGCGGGCGAGCGTTGCGTCGATGTCGCTCGAGGCGATTACCCGACCCTTGCCGACCTCCGTCAAGTCGCCGCCCGCCCATAGCTTCGCCACCAGCGACGACCATTCGGCGGCATCACCTGCAAGGCTGGGGCTGGCCTCCGGCTTAAGGCCGACTATCGTCGCGCCGCCTTCGGCCAGCTCGGCGATCTTGCGCAGCGCCGCCAGCGTCATCTTGCGCGAGGAGCCGCCCAGATAAAGCGCCTTGTAGCGGGCGCCGCCCGGCGCGATGAGTTCGTCACCGTCATTTTTCAGCATCGTCGCCAGGGCATCGGCGCTGACGAAGTCGTAGGCGTTGGTCTGGGGAGCATCGGCGACCTTGCTGAAGCCGTAGAGCCCGGTCAGCGGGGCTTCCTCGCCGTAGAAATAGCCGACGTCGGCTACGTTGCGGCCCTGTTGCAGCATCAGCGAATTGCGCGAGATGTAGTCGACCCAGGGCCTGGCCAGTTCGGCCCAGGCCTCGTGCCGGTTAAAGTACTGGCCGAAGATCCACAGCGAGAAGCCAGGCTGCTTGTCGTCCACCGGCTGGTGCACCGAGGTGTGGATGACTGGCCGGTTGACACCCTGGACGAACTCCAGGTCGATCACCCGCTTGAGATCCGCCGGGCCATAAGCCCAGGGCGACATGAAGGCGGTCAGCGATTCCGCTGCGACCAGGTTCTGCCCGTAGATGTGCGCGACAGAGGCAGCGCCCTTGATATCGGCAAGATAGGATACGCGCGGACCTGCCTTCCGGTCATGGGTCCACATGGCCGCCATGGGAATGTCGGCGTGGCTGCGCATGCTCATGTCGTCGCCCAGCGAGGGCCGGCGGTCCTCCAGCGCCTCGCCATAGACGATGAGGTTATTGGCATGGGCGACCTTGGTGACGGTGCCGTAGTGATCGGACGATATCAGCTCCGCCAGGGTGCGGCGATAGTCGTAGAGGAACTTGTCGCTCCGCGCCCGCGAGCCGATCACTACGCCGGTCAACGCGGGCAGCCAGGGCGTCGGGTCATAGCCGCGCGCCGCCTTGAACCGCTCCACCATGCGCGGGGTCCAGTTGGCCGGGCCGACTTCGATGGAGTCGGTCAGGATGGCGCGAACGCCGCGCTTGCCGACCATGTCTGCCCCTGCTGCTTCCCGGTACATGTCGATATAATGGTCGAGATAGCGCTTGACCGCCTCGCCATCGAACTTGTCGACTTCAAGACCGGTCGCCTCGCGCGTCGCGGGGTGGTTGGTCTTGCCGGTCAGCGAATAGCCCATGCGAAGCACGCGCCAGTTGCCCCTGGGCGGGACCCAGTCGAGCGTGCCGTCGGGCTTCATCCGGTCGGTGATGTCCAGCACCCTGGCGGGGTCCACGCCGGGTTCGTCGGCCACGCCCTTGCTCAGGGCGTAGTAATCGGGCTGGATGGCATATCCGGCCTTGGCCTCGAAGGCATCGACTTTCGCCTCGCCCGAAAGCCTGAGGTCGCCGATCTTGATCGTCGCCACCGAAGGCATGGAAAGGTTCATGCCACCGCCCAGCGGCGTCAGGTCGACGCCCGGCGCCATAGCGCCCAGCGTGAAACCGTTGCCCTTCGCGGGGCCGAAGACCACGCGGAACCAGCGAGCGGTCACCGGGGCAAAGCTGGCCGTGGCAGGGGCCGCGCCCGAGGGCATCTCGGCGACGGCGCGCCAGGTCGTGCCGTCGTCGCTGGCCTCAAGCCTTGGGCAGACATTGGCGCCGAGAATCACGTTGCCGGCGCCCGGCAGGTAGATAGAGGCGGAGCGGATGGTCTGCGGCTGGGGGTAGGCGAAAGTGATCGCCGGGTCTTTGCCTGACTTCGGTATCGAAACGAAGGTTTCGAGGTCCCCGTCGGTCATCGCGGCAGGGTCGAGCGGCTTGCCGTCGGGCCCGGTTATCAACGGGATGGCGGCAGGCGCCGGCTTGTCCACCGGAAAGGCCAGCACGCGCGCGTCGGCATAGTATTGCGGCGGCTCCGGCTGCTTCGCACCACTCATTGACGCTTCGAAGCCGCCCGTATCCCGAGCGGTCTGGAAAGGCCCGGTGGTTGTGGGCGGAGCCGCCAGCTTGCCGGTGAAGCGCCTGCCGCCCGTCACAAGGGTCTCGCTCCAGACCAGCTTCTTCATGCCGTCCTGCGGCGGCACCCAGGGGCCGCCGGTTTCTGACCAGCCGGGCGATGCCGCGATCGCGAGTTCCAGCCCCAGGCGGTCAGCTTCCGTTGCGGCGAAGCGGAAGGCATCCTTCCAGTCCGGCTCCATGTAGACCAGCCGCTTCTCGACCGCCTGTGGGGTCTGCAAGTTGGCGTCGAAATTCTGCATGCCGCCTATGCCGACCCGCTTCATCCAGGCCATGTCCTTGGCGATGCCGTCCTTGGTGATGTTGCCGTTCATCCAGTGCCACCAGACGCGCGGGCGGGCGGAATTGGGTGGGTCCTGGAATTGCTGTTCGAGCGTTGGATCTGCCGCTGCCGTAGCCTGGGAATGGGTCGGCGCTTCCTCGGCGAGAGTCGGGAATGCGGTAAGGGCGCTTGCCAACAGCAAGGCGGTGCGCAGAGCGGAACGGGTCATTTCTCTATCTCCCGGTGTGAAGCCAGATAGCAGTCAAGGCCGAAGCTGCGGCGCAAAGCGTTGAAATTGGCCTGTTCGAACTGCAGGTGGCCGGCTGGGGCGCGCCCTGCGTCAGGGTTGGGCCGACCATCCGTACCAACGGCAGCAGGGCCGCCTTGAGAACTGGCTTCATAGCTTCTGACTCTCCCGCTTCAGCCTCAAACGATTCCCGCGCCCAGGCCGACTTGCTTGCGCTCCTGCGACTTCCGCTCGCGCCACTTGCTCTGGCGGTAAGTGGCCAGCACGTCGATGGCGCCGCCGGCTTCCAGCCGCGCCTTGGCGACGATGGGGGTGACATCGGTGTTGTAGGGGCGGCGCAGGGCCTGGAAGGCCATCATCGTGTCGTTGGCCTGTTGCGCTGCGTGCAGCGCTTCGCGGTCCACCAGCAGCGCCTTGGCGAAGCTTTGCGTTATCGCCTCGGCGGAGGACAGCATGGACTCGATCGGATCGGTCACGTTGTGCGACTGGTCGATCATGTAGGCAGGATCGAAGCCCTCCCTCGGGTTCTGCTCGGCTTCGACCAGCTCGTTGAACACCAGGAACAACTGGTGCGGATTGATCGCGCCGGAATCCAGATCGTCGTCGCCGTACTTGCTGTCGTTGAAGTGGAAGCCGCCCAGCTTGCCGAAGCGGTGGAGGCGGGCAACGATCTGCTCGATGTTGACATTGGGCGCGTGATGGCCAAGGTCGACCAGGCATTTGGCCTTGGGCCCCAGTTCCTGCGCGGCAAGGATCGAGGAGCCCCAGTCGGAGATCACCGTGGAATAGAAGGCTGGCTCGAACAGCTTGTGCTCCAGCAGCATGCGCCAGCCGTCCGGCAGGGCGGCATAGACCTCGGCGGCGGCTTCGAGATAGCGATCGAGGCTGCGGGCGAAGTCCTGCTGGCCGGGGAAGTTGGTGCCGTCGCCCAACCAGACGGTGAGATCGCGGCTGCCAAGCTTTTGACCGATCTCGATGCACTCGATGTTGTGCTCGATAGCCTGTTTGCGGGTGGCTTCCACAGTGGAGGACAGCGAACCGGTGGCATATGTCTGCGCCTGTCCGGGCTGGTCCTGGAAGGTGTTGCTGTTCACTGCGTCGAAGCCGAGGCCAAGGCTTGCCGCCTCCTCGCGCAGGGCGGCGTAGTCGCTCACCGTGTCCCACGGAAAATGCGGCGAGACGCGCGGCGTGACGCGGCAGAGTTGGTTTATGACCGCGCAGTCTTCCAGCTTCTCGTGGACATTGGTCGGCTCGCCGGCAATCGGGAACTTGGCGAAGCGAGTGCCACCGCGCCCCGCGCCCCAGCTGGGGACGGCCACGGAAAAGCCGGCCACACGGTCCTTGATCGCATCGATGTTGATGCCCGTGCGCGCGAGCTTGCGGCCCAGCGCAGCGTAGTCGTCTTCCAGCGCCTCGATCTCGCGGGCATTGGCTTCGGAGATGAGCTCTTCGGAAAGCGGCAGGTTCGTCATCGGTCCTATCCCCACCTGTCAGCGCGTAAATGCCTGGGCATTGCCCGCATCGACGTTGATCATGTTCCCGGTAGACTTTGCAGACATGTCGCTGGCCAGCCAATAGGCGGCCTCGGCGATGTCCTCGGGCAGCACGTCGCGCTTGAGCATCGAGCGGTTGCGGTAGTGCGCTTCCAGTTCCTCGCCCGGGTCGATTTTGTTGTTAGCGGCGCGCTCCTTGCGCCAGTCGCCGTCCCAGATCTTACTGCCCCTGATCACCGCATCGGGGTTGACGATGTTGACGCGGATGCCGTCCGGCGCGCCTTCCAGAGCGAGGCAACGTGCGAGGTGATTCGCCGCCGCCTTGGCGCTGGCATAGGCACTGGCGCCGCTCGCGGCGGCAACCGCGTTTTTGGACCCGATGAACACGACCGAAGCCCCGCCCTGATCCTTCATTCGCTTCAACAGCGGCCAGGCATGCTTGGTGGTGAGGAAGTAGCCGCGCGCCAGCACATCGTAGTTGCGGTTCCACAGGTCTAGAGTCGTGTCCTCGATTGGCGCCGAGGAGGCGATGCCGGCATTGGCCACCAGCACGTCGAGACCACCGAACTCGCGCGCGCAGGCGGCGAATGCGGTTTGGACCTGCGCCTCGTCGGTCACGTCGCAAGTCACCGCGCGGACGACGTCCTTGCCAAACTGCTTCACCAAGCCGGTGCACACTTCCTCTGCGGCTGCCTCGTCTCGGTCGGCCAGCATGACGCAGGCCCCTTCACGCAGCAAGCGCGCCGCCGTCGCCGCACCGATGCCACCGGCCCCGCCGGTGACGAGGGCAATGCGCCCCAACATCGGCTTGGGCGCGGGCATACGCTGCAGCTTGGCTTCCTCGAGGAGCCAGTACTCAATGTCGAAAGCTTCCTGCTCGTCGAGCGCGATGTAGCTGCCGATCGCCTCGGCCCCGCGCATCACATTGATCGCATTGCCATAGAATTCGCTGGCGAGGCGGGCGGTGGTCTTGTCCGTGGCGAAAGTGATGCGCCCGATGCCGGGGACCAGCACGACCACCGGATTCGCATCGCGCATGGCGGGTGAATGGGGCCGCTTGCAGCGTTCGTAGTAGGCGGCGTAGCCAGCCCGGTAGGCCTCCAGACTTTCCGCCAGGTAGGCATCGTCCGCCAGCTTCAGCGGATCGAGCACTAGCGGTGCGATCTTGGTGCGCAGGAAGTGGTCGGGGCAGGAGGTGCCTAGCACGGCCAACCGCGGGAAGTCCGCCGAATTGACGAATTCGAGGGTCTTCGGGTCATCTGAAAAATGGCCGACCTTACGCCGCTCCCCGGTCATCAGACCGCGCAGGCGTGGCATAAGGTCGGCAGTTGCAGCGGCGCGACCGGAGGAGGAGAGAGGAGAGGTGGCCATGCCGCCGAAAGCCGGTTTGCCTGCGAGCAGAGTGTTGAGATACTCCGCCGCATCGGCGATCAATTGGATGGTGTGGAGATAACAGGCCCGGGCGCTGTCGGCCCAGCAGATGATCCCGTGGCCCGCGAGCATGACGCCCTCAACGCCGGGGTTGGCGGCAACGAAATCGCGCAACTCGGCGCCCAGCGTATAGCCCGGCCGCTTCCACGGCAGCCAGCCGATCCTGCCGCCCCAGATCTCCTTCACCGCCGCCTTGCCGCCCGAGGAGGCGGCCAGCGCGATGATAGCGTCGGGGTGGACGTGATCGACATGGGTGAAGGGCAGAAGCGAGTGCAGTGGCGTGTCGATCGAGGCTGCGCGGGCGTTGAGGTTGAAAGTGCAGTGCGGCAGGAGGCCGACCATCTTGTCGTCGTCCTGCGGCCCGCCGTAGTGTGCCTCGAGCCCGAGCAGTTTGGACTGGTAGAGTGTCGCGAAGCCGTCGAGCCCCATCGAGCCGATGTCGCCGCCGGAGCCCTTGACCCATAGCACTTCGACCCGCTCGCCGGTCAGCGGATCGGTTTCCATCAGCTTGGCCGAGGTGTTGCCGCCGCCGAAGTTGGTGACCGTGAGATCGGAGCCCAGCAGGTTGGAGCGGTATAGCAGCAGTTCCGCCTCGGACAGGCTAGCGGCATGAGCGTCATCCCACCGGTTCTCCGGAATTGCAAAGGGAATGGCGGCCGGGGCAAGCTGGGTGGGGGCGTTCATGCGATGCTATTAACATTGGCGCTTCCCTTGATCAATCGTCTACGCTAAAAACCGATCATATTCGATCAAACTAATGGGAGGACCCTCTGGAACGCGGCTTCGCCATCGTCGTCGACATCGGCAAGACCCACAGTAAGGTCAGCCTCTGGTCGCGCGATGGGCGCTGTCTCGACAAGCAGAGCCGTGCCAACACGGTCTCTTCACCGTCTCCCTTTGCTGTGCTGGACACGCCCGCCATTGGCAACTGGCTGGTGAGGGCGCTGTGCCAATATGCCGGCCAACCGGTAGAGGCGATCGTGCCGGTTGCCCATGGCGCGGGCGTCGTTGGCATCCGTGAAGGCGTCCTGGCCTTCTCGCCGATGGACTACGAATGGGCGATCCCGGCGGAGGTGCTGGAGGACTACCGCAGTCAGCGCGACCCCTTTGCCGTGACCGGTTCGCCCGCTCTTCCAGCCGGTCTAAACACCGGCGCACAGTTGCAGTTCGTCGAGACGCAGGGCGCCCTCGATGGGGCAACCTTGCTGCCCTGGGCGCAGTATTGGGCCTGGCTTCTTTCTGGAGAGATGGCCAGCGAAGTGACCAGTCTTGGTTGCCACAGCGACCTGTGGGCGCCCGCGACTGGTGACTTCTCGCCGATGGCGCGGCGCAGGGGCTGGGCGGCGCAGTTCGCGCCCTTGGCCAAGGCGGGTGTTGCGCTGGGCTATCTGAAGCCGGAACTTGCCCGGATGACCGGCCTCCCGGCCAGCACCTTGGTCCTCGCTGGCCTCCACGATTCCAACGCAGCCCTGTTGGCCGCGCGCGGCATCCCGGAGGTTGCGCGCAAGGAAGCTACCGTGCTTTCAACCGGCACCTGGTTCATCGCCATGCGCTCGGCGCAGCAACCGTTGGACCTCGCGAGCCTATCCGAAGAGCGCGATTGCCTCGTCAATGTCGATGTGGAGGGCAGGGCGGTACCCTCGTCACGCTACATGGGCGGGCGCGAACTGGAACTGCTCGGAGCGCGGATCGACCGGCCCGGTACCGATGGACTGGCCGAGGTCATTGAACGAGGGGCGATGCTGCTCCCAAGCGAGGTCCGGGGCTGCGGTCCGTTCCCCGATGCAACCGGTCGCTGGATCGACGAGCCGGCTGAACCGAGCCAACGCAATGCTGCTCTCGCGCTGTACGCCGCGCTGATGACTGACGCCTCGCTCGATCTCATCGGCGCGCGGGACCGCCTTCTCGTCGAAGGCCGGTTCGCCCGATCCGAGATCTTCGCGCGTGCGCTCGCGTCGCTGCGTCCCGGTACGCAGGTCTGGACTGCCAGCGATGAGGCCGATGTCTCTTTCGGCGCGCTCCGCCTCGCCGCGCCGGACCTGGCGCCGCGCGGCGCATTGAAAGAAATCCTGCCGCTGGCGGGCGATATCCAGGAATACAGGGATCTATGGAAACGACAGCTATGACCGCGCCCGCCGCAACGAAGGACAACTGGCGCGACACCATCCTGGCGGGGCTAGCCAACTACATCGACGCCGGCAGCATTGTCGCCGGATCGGTGGCGCTGGGCTTCTGGCAGAAGGACTATGGCCTGTCCGACAGCTTCGTCGGCCTGATCGGCGCCTTCAGTGCCAATGCCATTTCCGCCGGTGTCGGCGCGCTGATCGGCGGCATGCTGTGCGATCGGTTTGGGCGCAAGCGGATCTACCAGTACGACATGCTGTTCTACGCCTTCGGCATGCTGTTCCTGATCTTCGCCGCCTCGCCGTGGATGCTGATCGCGGGCTTCGTGCTGGTCGGCCTCGCCGTCGGCGCGGACATCCCCGCCTCTTGGTCGCTGATCGCGGAGCAGGCGCCCGACGATCGGCGCGGGGCCCATTCGGGCGTGGCGCAACTGCTGTGGTACCTGGGGCCGGTGGCGGTGCTGCTGTCCGCCTATTTCCTCAGGGACTTCGGCATTTCCGGCGCGCGGTGGATATTCATCCATCTCTTCGCCCTCGCCCTCGGGCTTACCTTCCTGCGCTCGCGCATGAGCGAATCGAAACGCTGGGAGGAAAGCGCAGCCAGCCGCAAGACGAGCCATCCCTTCATCGACTGGAAGGCGCTGCTGCACAGCCGCCACCTTGCCGCCATCGCCTACCTTGCGGCCATGTACGGCCTGTGGAACCTGTGGGCGGGCTATAACGGCTTCTTCACGCCTTACCTGATCGCGCAGAACAACCTGCCCGACTGGGTGGCGACGGTGGTGCCCGCCAGCTACTTCGGCATAGGCATGGTCTCCATCTGGTTCATCTTCATGCGTCTGGCCGACAAGGTGAACCAGCGCACCCTGTTCGGCATCTCGGCGCTGATGCACGTCTTCGGCATGGCGCTGCTCGCCATATTCGGCATGCGGATCGAAGTGGTCATCCTCCATTTCATCATCATGGGCGTGGCGGGCGGCTTCGGTGCGCAGAGCTTCTTCCAGCTTTGGAGCGCCGACCAGTTCCCCACCGCGATCCGCTCGACCGCCCAAGGAGTCAGCTTCGCCATCGTGCGCATCGGTCTGGGCATCTGGAGCCTTGCCGTGCCATCGCTGGCGCGGGCGGACTTTTCAACGCTCGCCTGGATCCTTACGGGTTTCCTTGTCGCCAGCGGGGTGATCGGCTGGATCTGGGCGCCACGCAACGAAGGCAAGTCGCTCGACCAGCTCGAAGCGGAAAGGGGATAAACGCCGATGCATGCCGAGCAGCGCGAAAGGCTGATCATCGAGGCCATCGCGCCCACCGGCTTCGTGACATACCGCGAACTGGAGAGCCGGCTCGATGCTTCGCCCGCGACCATCCGGCGCGACCTGACGCGGCTGGAGGAGCGCGGGCAGATCGTCCGTGTCCACGGCGGGGCGAAGCTGCCCGAAGAACCAGGCGTGATGCGCCTTGCCGGGACGCCCTTCGACCAGTCGATCAGCCAGAATCTTGCCGCCAAGCAGGCCATTGGCCGCGCCGCCGCCGCGCTGTGCGAACCGGGCGAGGCGATCATGCTCGACGGCGGCACGACGACCCTGCAGATGTGTCCGCACCTCAAGGGGCTGGGCCTGCAGGTCCTGACCAATTCGCTGCACATCGTCGAGGCGTTGCTGCCCCAGCCGGACACTCGCATCCTTCTGCCCTCGGGCACCCTGTTCCGCGAGCAGAACATCATCCTTGCCCCCTCCGGCGAGGACTCCATGCCGCGCTTCCATGCGCCCAGGCTGTTCATGGGTGCAGCGGCCGTCGGGCCGCAGGGGGTTATGCAGCAGGACGTGATCCTGGTCGCCTCCGAGCGCCGGTTCATCGACCGGGCGGAACAGGTGGTGCTGCTGGTCGACAGCTCGAAGTTTCGTTCATCCTCCGGCGCCATCGTCTGCGGGCTGGACGAGGTTGACGTGCTAGTGACCGATGCCGGAATCGGCCCGGAAACCGCGGAAATGCTGGCGAAGGCAGGCGTGCGCACCATCGTCGCGCGGTGACCGGACGCATGGCGCTGAAACACACGCGCCGTGCGGCGGGAGCCTTGCATGGCTGCCGCGGGGGCGAGTCGGTCGATGCAGCAAGGGTGCGGGATTCGGCAATGTAGGAAAAGGCATATTCGCGACGTCCCGAAACGCAAACGGCCGGAGGTTTCCCTCCGGCCGCCTGCGCCCCGAAATGGGTCTCGGGCTTAGAATTCCTTGCTGAAGCCCAGCTTGATCACGCGGCCCAGCGTCCATTTTCTGTAGGAAAGGTTGGACTCGTTGAGCTGCACGATCTGCGGTAAGGCGTTGAACAGATTGTCGACGTTAAGTCGCAGCGACATGCCCGAAAGCGCGCCCTTGTCTTCGCCGAACTTGTAACCGAGGAACAGATTGGTCTGGACAAAAGGCGTAATCCGCAGCGGATTGTTCAGATAGTCGAGCGTGGTGTAGCCGCCGGTATAGTTGACGGTAACCCGGGCCGACACGGCCTTGGTGGTCAGGCCGACATTGACGGACCCGGCAAAGTCGCTCTGGGTGCCGCTTCTTGCTTGCAAGAAGGCATCGTCGATCACGCCGCCCAGAATGTTATGGAGTTTGAGTTGCTTGTTGCCGCTCAGGCCGAACGACAGGGTGCCGATGGAAATCGGGTGCGAATACTCCAGGTGGAAATCGAGCCCTTCCAGCTTGGCCGAATTGAGGTTCGAGGTCCGGCGATCGACCAAATAGACCAAGGAGTTGAGGTTGAACCCGGCGGGAACGGCAGTCGATGCATTGGCAGCGCCAGGAAGCAGGGCGATCGCTGCATTCGCCGCAGCGGTGCCGAAAAAGTACTTGTCCGCATTGAGGGTCTTGGTTGCCTCGTTTTGCGGATTGACCGCCCCCAGGATGTTGCGGAAATCGATGTTGTAATAGGTAACCCCGAATTTCAAATCCCTGACAGGGTTGGCATTAAATCCAATCGCCCAAGTGGTGGCCGTCTGCGGCTTGAGATTGGGAGCCGTGCCATTTAGCAAGGCGACATTACCCGATGTGTATGTGGTGTTGGTGACTGGGTTGAAGCACGGAATCTGCGAGCAATTCGGCGATGTAAGGTAGCTAAGCGTATAGGAGCTGAAGGTGTCCAGCACGGTGGGGGCGTTGAACGACTTGCCCCAGTGACCGAAGATCGAGAGCCATTCGACCGGCTTGAGCCTGGCTGCCAGAGTCGGATTGGTGGTGCTGCCGAAGTCGCTGTAATCGTCGTGCCGCACAGAGGCCGAGACATCGAGAATGTTGTGCACCGGCAGGAACAGTTCGCCATAGACCGACTTGGTGTTGCGGCTGCCCTTGCGGAAGGCCACGTTGTTGATCGAATCCACCGTCCCCTCGCTGAGGCGAATCTGTGCTCTGGCATTCTGGTATTCCGCGCCGAACGCCAGCTTGGCGTCGCCGCCCGGCAGGGCGAACAGCGAACCGTCGGCGTCGATGCGGGCCAGGAATAACTGGTGATGGGTATCGCGCGCGGTCTCATAGTTCAGGATATTGGTAATCACGCTGGCGCTGGCTGCTGCGACATTGTTGGGATTGAGCTGGCCGGCGTTGACAGCGGCAAGCTGCGCAGCGGTATTGACCCCGGGATTACGGCTCCAATTGGTCGACTGGCCGTAATGGATAGTTCCGCGCACCTGCCAGGAATTGCCCAGGCTGACCTTGACTTCGGGGGTGAAGCCAAAGGTTTCGTATCCTTGGACCTGTTGCGCGTTCACATAGGCCGCGTTGGCGCCATACGAGAACGATGCGCCATTGATAATGTCGAAGGGCGAACTTGCGGGAGCGCCGGGGGAACCGGGTGCGCCGGTCGGCCCCGTCACCGCCACTGTCGCCGATCCGCCGCGCGGATAGGTCGAAGTGAAGTTCTTGAGCTTGGTGTAGTAGGCCGTCATGTGGAATTCGGCATTGCTCGACACTTCCTGGGTGACCGAGCCGAAAACCGTGTAGCGGGTAAGCTTGGGGATGTAGCTCCCCTGCGAAAAGGTATCGCAAGGCGTCTGGCCAGGGGCGCTCCGGGTGCCGCCGCCTGCTTGTGAGTTGTCGGTCCAGATGCCACCGAAAATGGGGAGGAAGACAAACCGGTCGACCGTTGCCACGGGCTTGATGCACTGGGTGCCGGTGACAGCCAGCCCGGCGGAAGACCAGATGCCCTGACGCGCCCAGCTGGTTTCGCCGTTCAGGACGCCGTCATGCATGCCGTAACCCGCCGAGATAAAGGCATTGCCGGTCGCCCAGCTCTTTCCGGCGGTCAGCGATGCGTCCCACTGCTGGTAACCCTTGATCTCGGTGCCGAAGCCGAAGTTGGCATCGAGCTTGATACCTTCAAACTTCCGCTTGGTGATGAAGTTGACCACACCGGCGACCGCATCGGCGCCATAGAGCGACGAACCGCCGTCAGTCACCACGTCGACACGCTGCAGAACCGCGGCAGGGATGATGTCGACGTCGATCGATGCTTCGAGAACGCCAACCGGGGTGATACGGTGTCCATCCATCATGACCAACGTAACCGAGCCCGACGACGAGTTGTAACCCGGCAGGTTGCGCAAGTTGATGCGGCTGAGCGAAATCTGGCCGAAGGCGCGGGAGTCGGTTTCGAACTGGCCGTTGAAGCTGGCGAACTGCGGCATGGCAGTAATCAGCTCATTGGTGGTTGTCGCGCCCTTTTCGACAATCGTCTGTTCGGTGATGCCGACGTTCTGCGAGCCGACCGGAGCCGCGCCGCGGATCAGGGTACCTGTGACGACGATTTCCTTGCCCGCGTCGGCATTGTCCGAATCGGCTTCCTGCGCCTGTGCAACAGAAGGCATCACCGCCAGGGCGAGAGACAGCGCCAATCCGGAGGCGCTAAGAAAATGATTGCTAATCGATGACTTCGACATGGATTTTCCTCCCTGCTCCACGATGCGGGCCCCCCTCGGGCTGATGCATGTGAGATGAAAAATTGATCGAAAATGACTATATCTGACCAGATTTACTGCACTGCGGTAGCGCTATCTTTTCGGCAATGCAATAGGCCCCTGAGACCTGCGCTAATTTTGCTAGGTAAATCGGTTGACCAGGTTCTCGCACCATTCCTGCCGGCCGCTGGTCGGTTCCGGCGCCCGGTTGGACTGCACGGCGTGCTCGGCAATGCCGACCAGCGTCGCGCCATCGGCATGGATCGCCTTGCCAAGCTCGCCCTGCCAGCCGGCGTAGCGCTCGGCTCGGAATGCGTCGAGCCGGCCGTCCTCGACCACTGCCGCGGCGCGCAGCAGGGCGCGGGCGATGGTGTCGATGCCGCCGATGTGGCCGTGGAACAGGTCCGCCGCGTCGATCGACTGGCGGCGCACCTTGGCGTCGAAGTTGAAACCGCCGGTGGTGAAGCCGCCGGCCCGGATCACTTCCAGCATGGCCAGGGTCAGTTCCTCGACCGAGTTGGGGAACTGGTCGGTGTCCCAACCATTCTGGGGATCGCCGCGGTTGGCGTCGATCGAGCCGAAGATGCCGAGCGCGCGGGCCATGGCCAGCTCGTGCTCGAAGGTGTGGCCGGAAAGCGTCGCGTGGTTCGCCTCGATGTTGACCTTGACCTCGTTCTCCAGCCCGAAGCGCTTGAGGAAGGCGTAGACCGTCTGCGTGTCGAAATCGTACTGGTGCTTGGTCGGCTCGTGCGGTTTGGGTTCGATCAGGATCGCGCCGGCAAATCCGATGCGGTGCTTGTGATCGACCACCAGCGAGAGGAAGCGACCGAAGTTCTCCTGTTCGATGCCGATCTCGGTGTTGAGGATAGTGTCGTAGCCCTCGCGGCCGCCCCACAGCACGTAGTTCGCGCCGCCGAGGCGGTGGGTTGCCTCCAGACAATCGCGCACCTGCATGGCGGCCCAGGCATAGACCTCGGGATCCGGGTTGGTTGCCGCGCCCGCCATGTAGCGCGGGTGGCTGAACAGGTTGGCCGTGCCCCACAGCAGCTTGCGGCCATGCTGCGCCTGAAGCGCTTCCAGATGGTCGACGGCTTGGGCGAAGCTCTTGCGAAAGCTGTCTGCCGTCTCGGCAATGCCATCGGCATCGGCCATGACGTCAACGTCGTGGAAGCAGTAGAACGGCACGTCGAGCTTCTCGACGAAGGCGAGGGCGGCTTCGCGCTTTGCCGCCGCGCGCACCGCATCGTTGGGCCCGGCATGCCAGGGGCGGCGGAAGGTGGCCGCGCCGAAGACGTCGCTGCCCGGCCAGCAGAAGGTATGCCACATGCAGACGGCGAAGCGGAGGTGGTCTTCCATGCGCTTGCCCATGACCATGCGGTCCTTGTCGTACCAGCGGTAGGCAAGGTCATTGGTGCTGTCGGGGCCTTCGAAACGCACCGTGTCGAACGGCGCAAAGTAGTCGGCGGACATGGGAGTTCCTTCTAGAGAGTGCTGATGGCCGCATAAGCGCGGCGGAATTTCTCGAGCTTGGGGGCGAGCCGTTCGGCGAGATCAGGGTCCGGCTCGATCGCGAGGGTGACAGGAAGCTTGCGGCAAACTTCTCCCGGGCCGGCCCCGGTGACGGCCATCTGCGCCAGTTTCGCGGCGCCCAGCGCGGGCCCGACTTCGCCCCCCTCGACATATTCGAGCCTGACGCCGAGCGCTGCCGCGATGATCGTGCCCCAGTGGCGCGAGCGCGCACCGCCGCCGATCATCGTTACCGAGTTTACCTGTGTTCCCGCCTCGCGCAGGGCGTCGAGTCCGTCGGCATGGGCAAAGGCGACCCCCTCCAGCACGGCAGCGGCCATGCGGTCGGGAGCGCTGTCGTTGTCGAGGCCGAGGAAGGCGCCGCGAACGTATGGATCGTTGTGCGGGGTGCGCTCGCCGGAAAGGTAGGGGAGGAAGAGTTCGGGACCAGAGTCGGGCTTGGCCTGCTCGGCCAGTGCCAGGAATTGCGGCACGCCCACCCCGGCTAGCCGCGCCGCCCAGTCGAGGCAACTGGCGGCGGAAAGGTGGACACTCATCTGGTGCCACATGCCCGGCAGGCAGTGACTGAAGGCGTGGACCGCGCGGGCAGGGTTGGGCCGGAAGTCCTGGGTGGCCACGAAGATGACGCCCGAGGTGCCGAGCGACAGGAGGGCATCGCCCTCCGCCACCACGCCGACACCGGCCGCGCCTGCGGCATTATCGCCGCCGCCCGCCGCCACGGGGACCCGGGCCATGCCCCAGCGTTCGGCCACTTCCGCGCGCAGTGCCCCGGTGGCTTGCGTGCCCTCGTACAGCTTCGGCATCTGCGCCCGGACGAGGCCGGTCGCGGCCAGCATTGCGTCGGACCAGTCGCGAGCGCCGACGTCGAGCCAGAGGGTGCCGGCGCTGTCCGACATGTCTGAGGCATGGTCGCCGGTCATGCACAGGCGCACGTAGTCCTTGGGCAGCAGCACCTTGTGGACCTGGGCGAAGATCTCCGGCTCGTGGTGCCGCACCCAGGCGAGCTTGGGGGCGGTGAAGCCCGGCATGGCGAGATTTCCGGTGATCTCGCGCGAGGCAGGCTCCAGCGCTTCGATTTCGGCGCACTCGGCGTAGGAGCGGCCGTCGTTCCACAGGATCGCGGGACGAAGTACCTTGTCTCCGGCGCCGAGCAGGGTGGCGCCGTGCATCTGGCCGGCCATGCCCACGCCCTGCACCTGCCTGCGGACATCCGCGGGTATGGCGAGCACTGCCGCCTCGGTCGCCCGCCACCAGTCCCCGGGGTCCTGTTCCGACCACAGGGGCTGCGGCCGCCTCACATCCAGCGCCGCAACGCCCTGCGCGGCAAGCGCGCCGTTGGTGTCGATCGCCACCGCCTTGACCCCCGAGGTCCCTATGTCGATTCCCAGGAACATTTGATCGCAGCCTGTTTCCAGCCATAAAGGTAACGCTACCAAGGGAGGCATTGCAAGCCCCCATCGCTGCTTGCCTTCTGGCCCGATGGGCCATAGGCACCCAGCCCATGGACTTTACGAAACAGGGAACCAGGACTTCTCGCAGGGGTGGCAGTGGACCGACCGTGGCCGATGTCGCGCGGGTCGCCGGTGTCTCGCCGATGACGGTTTCACGGGTGGTGAACAACGAGGCGCGGGTGCTGCCGGCGACGCGCGAAAAGGTGCTGCAGGCGATCGAGGCGCTGGGCTACGTGCCCAACGCCGCCGCGCGCAGCCTTGCCGGGCAGGGCCAGTGCCGCATCACCCTGCTGTTCAACAACCCCAGCGCCGCCTTCATGAGCGAACTCCTGATGGGCTGCCTCGCCCAGTCGCGGGAAAGCGACGTCATTCTCGAGATCGAGCCCTATGCCGAGGGCGAGCCGCTCGACGAACTGGCCAAACGCCTCGCCAGGCACCGGGTGGACGGGGTGCTGCTTCCCGGCCTGCTGTGCGACGATCCGACGATGCTACAGGCGCTTTCCAAGGCGGGCCTCGAAGTGGGCCGCATCGCCGCGACGCAACCCGCTGCCATAGGGCAGGGCGTCGGCATCGACGACGAGGCCGCTGCCCATGCCATTACCGCCCATCTCGTCGCCAGCGGCCACAGCCGGATCGCCTACATCGACGGACCGCCGCAGCTATCGGTCTGCCAGTTGCGCAAGGCGGGGTACCGGCGGGCATTGGCCGAGGCCGGGCTGCAGCCCGATCCAGCCTTCATCCTGACCGGGGATTTCTCTTACCGCTCGGGCCTCGCCGCAACCGAGGAGCTGCTTGCCCTGCCGCAGCGGCCGACGGCAATCTTTGCTGCCAATGACGACATGGCCGCAGCGGTCATTTCGGTAGCGCATCGTCAGGGGCTGGATGTGCCGGGCGACCTCTCGGTCTGCGGCTTCGACGACACGCTTGTTGCCCAATCGGTCTGGCCCGAGCTGACAACGATCAACCAGCCTGTCGGCGACATGGCGGCAAGGGCCATGGTCCTGCTCGTCGAGGCGATCCGCAAGCGGCGCCGCGGCGAGGCTGCCCCCGCGCAGCTGGTGAGAGTGGACTACGAGCTGGTTCGCCGGGAATCCGACGGTCCCCCGTCGGCCTGACGGGGCCTCTGTAACGGGCAGCCAAAAATCGTGCCGGGGCTTGCGCGGGTGGGCTTGTTTCGTTACGTCTCCGTGGTAGCGTTACCGCGACGGGTGAAATTTCCGTGACAAGGCGGTTGCTGTGGGGAGCGGCGATGAAGCGTATCCTTAAGATTTTGGGCTGGATTTTGCTGGCGGTCGTCGCGTTTTTCGCGGTCCAGACGATTCGCCACTGGGATACGATCCGGCGAGTCATGCTCGGCGGCTATCACACCCACGAGACCGTGCCGCCTGCTATCCCGCCCGATCTCAAGCGCCCCGCCGTGCTGGTCTTCTCCAAGACCAACGGCTTCCGGCACGAGGAGGCGATCCCCGCCGGCAACAAGTTCTTCGCCGACCTGGCACGAGCCAGGGGCTGGGGCATTTTCCAGACGGAGAACGGCGCGGTGATGTCGCCCGGTATCCTCGCGAAGTTCGACGTGGTGGTGTTCAACAATGCCAGCGGCGACATGTTCTCCGCACCGCAGCAGGCGGCATTCAAGGCCTTCCTCGAGAACGGTGGCGGCTATGTCGGCCTCCATGCCGCGGGCGACAATTCGCACGAAGGCTGGGTCTGGTACCAGAACGAGCTGATCGGCACCAAGTTCACCGCGCACACCTTGTCGCCGCAGTTCCAGGAAGCGGCGGTGCATGCCGAGAACAAGACGCATCCGGCGGTGAAGGAACTGCCCGACAGCTGGAAGCGGACCGAGGAGTGGTACTCCTTCGACAAGTCTCCGCGCCTCAAGGGCTACACCATTCTCGCGACGGTGGACGAAAAGACCTACAAGCCCGAAGCCATGGGCAAGGACCTGCGCATGGGCGACCATCCCGTCGCATGGGCCCACTGCATCGGCAAGGGCCGCGCCTTCTACACCGCTTTCGGCCACCGTGCCGAAGCCTTCGCAGAGCCCGAAACCCGCAAGATGCTGGAAGGCGCGCTGGCCTGGGCGGCGCGGCAGGAAGGCGAGGGCTGTGATGCTCTTGCGGCCGCTTCGGCAACTGGCGCGAAGCCGTGAAGTCTGTTCGCTATGGCATGATTGGTGGCGGGCAGGGCGCCTTCATCGGCGGCGTCCACCGCATCGCCGCGCGGATCGCCGGTAACTGGGACCTTGTCGCCGGCGCCTTCTCCTCGACGCCGGAAAAGGCTCGTGCCTCGGGTGCTGAAATCGGCGTTCCGGATGATCGCAACTACGGTTCGTGGACCGAGATGCTGGAGCGTGAGGCCGCGCTGCCGGCCGATGTGCGGATCGAGGCGGTGTCCATCGTCACCCCCAACCACATGCACGCCACGCCCGCCATCGCCGCGATGGAAGCGGGGTTCGACGTCATCATCGACAAGCCGCTGGCGGACTGCACCGAGAACGCACAGGCCATCGCCGATGCCGCCGCGCGCACCGGGCGCAGGATCGCCGTCACCCACACCTATACCGGCTATCCGCTGGTCAAGCAGGCGCGGCGGCTGGTGGCGTCCGGCCAGTTCGGCAAGGTGCGCCGGGTTGCGGTGAAGTACACGCAGGACTGGCTCTCGCGGGCCGAGGACTTGGTCGGCAACAAGCAGGCCGAATGGCGCGTCGATCCCAAGCGTTCCGGTTCCGCAGGCGCGTTCGGCGACATCGGCACCCATGCCGCAAACCTCGCCGAATTCATCACCGGCGAGCGGATCACCTCGATCTGCGCCGAGCTGACCATGCTGCCGGGCCGCGCCATTGATGACGACGGCGCCGCGCTGTTCCGCCTGTCCGGCGGCGGCAAGGGCACGCTGACGGCCAGCCAGGTGCTGGTCGGCGATATCAACGACCTCGCCATCGACGTGTACTGCGACGAGGCGGGCCTGCACTGGCGGCAGGAAGAGCCCAATACCATGCGGATCGGCTATCGCGACAAGCCGACCGAGATCTGGCACGCTGGCGCCAACCGCGCCTATTACCCGGCCGACATCCTCGCGCTGCAGCGCACGCCGGGCGGGCATCCGGAAGGCTACCTGGAAGCCTTCGCCAACATCTACCGGGCCTTCGGCGAGCACTTGCGAGGGCTCCCGACCACGGGCGACGAGCCTGGCTTCGCCACCATTGACGACACCATGGGCGGCATGCGTTTTCTCGATGCAGCGCTGGAGAGCAGCCGCCGGGGTGCGGTGTGGGTGGATTTGTGATGCGCCGTGGCGGCATGTCATTTCCCCTCCCCCTTGCGGGAGGGGTTGGGGGTGGGCCAGTTGGACGCCGTCTCAGCGCCAAGCCGAATTTGACTCACCAACCCCCACCC
Organism: uncultured Novosphingobium sp.; assembly: GCA_964630805.1. GTDB lineage: Bacteria > Pseudomonadota > Alphaproteobacteria > Sphingomonadales > Sphingomonadaceae > Novosphingobium. The sequence goes on from CAZVWP010000002.1 coordinate 99,890, forward strand.
CCTCCCGCAAGCGGGAGGGGGACTGGCTGCGCCGCATTGACCGGCGCGGCACGCGATCATTCCGGAAAGGTTTGCCAATGAAGGGGCCCGCCATCTTCCTCGCCCAGTTCGCCGGAGACGATGCGCCGTTCAACTCGCTCGACTCCATCACGAAGTACATGGGCGGTCTGGGCTACAAGGGCGTGCAGATCCCCACCTGGGACGGACGGCTGTTCGATCTCGAAAAGGCTGTGGAAAGCCAGGACTACGTCGACGAAGTCAAGGGCATCTGCGCCGCCAACGGTGTGGAAGTGACCGAGCTTTCGACCCACCTCCAGGGCCAGCTCGTGGCCACGCACCCGGCCTACGACACCCTGTTCGACGGCTTCGCGCCGCCGCAGGTGCACAACAACGCTTCCGCGCGTACCGAATGGGCGATCGGGCAGATGGAAATGGCGGCGAAGGCCAGCCGCCGCTTCGGCTGCACCAGCCATGCGACTTTCTCCGGCGCGCTGATGTGGCACACGGTCTATCCTTGGCCGCAGCGCCCGGCGGGGCTGGTGGAGGAAGGCTTTGCCGAATTGGCCCGCCGCTGGAAGCCGATCCTCGACGTGTTCGACGAGAACGGCGTCAATGCCTGCTACGAGCTGCACCCTGGCGAGGATCTGCACGACGGCGTGACTTTCGAGCGCTTCCTCGAAGCCGTCGGCAACCATCCGCGCGCCAATATCCTCTACGATCCCAGCCACTTCGTGCTGCAGCAGCTCGACTATCTCGAATTCATCGATTTCTACCACGAGCGGATCAAGGCCTTCCACGTCAAGGACGCCGAGTTCCGGCCGAACGGCAAGGCCGGGGTCTATGGCTCCTACTCGGGCTGGGCGGAACGGCCGGGGCGGTTCCGCTCCCTGGGCGACGGACAGATCGACTTCGGCGGGATCTTCACGAAGCTGACGCACCATGGCTACGACGGCTGGGCGGTGCTCGAATGGGAATGCGCCTACAAGCATCCGGAGCAGGGCGCGGCCGAAGGCGCGCCGTTCATCGCCCGCCACATGATCCGAAAGGCCGGCAAGGCATTCGACGACTTCGCCGGGACCGGGGCCGACATGGATCTGGTGCGCAAGGTGCTGGGGCTGGGCTGAGGCCGGGCGTGAGGGAGGAGAAGGGCATGAGTGCAAGCGCGGGGCCACCGGCCAACCACCGCTCGATATTCTGGATCTGCGTGCTGGCGCTGTTCAATGCGGCGCTGGCCAATTCGGTCCGCGCGGGCGCGGCGGGGGCAATCAAGACCTCGCTGCTCGATCCCATCGATGCGCAGCATTCGGGCGAGATGATCGGCACGGTGCTGGGCAATTCGTTCCTCGGCTTTGCCCTCAGTCTCCTCGTCATCAGCCCCTTGCTCGACCGCTTCGGAGCCAAGCGCGTCCTGCTCTTCGCCTCGCTGTGCTTTGTCGTTGGGCCGGCCTTGGTGCTGGTGACCAAGAGCTACATGTTGCTCAACCTTGCGATGATCCTGTGGGGCTGCGGCTGGGGCGCGACCGAGGCCTCGATCAATCCGGTAGTGGCGACGCTCTATTCCACCGAGAAGACCGGCAAGCTTAACGCGCTCCACGCCTGGTGGCCGGGCGGCATCATCGCCGGGGGGCTGCTCTCCGTCCTGTTCTTCAACGAGCTGCACCTCGACTGGCGGGTGCTGGTTGCGCTGTGCATCGTGCCGGGGCTGGCGTTGGGCCTGTGGGCCATGCGGCACAGCTTCCCGCAGACGGAAAGCACGGTGCAGGGTGTCTCCTTCGGCGACATGATGGCCGAGCCCTTCCGCCGGCCGAGCTTCTGGATCTTCTTCGCAATCATGTTCCTGACCGCCTCGAGCGAGCTCGCGCCAGGCGCCTGGGTGGATGTGGCCTTGACCGAAACGGTGGGCATGCCGGGTATCCTGGTGCTGGTCTACGTTTCGGCGATCATGTTCGTCATGCGGCATTTCGCCGGGCCGCTCGAGCACCGCTTCTCCGACATGGGGCTGTTGCTGTTCTGCACCGTGCCGGCCACCGTGGGGCTCTACTTGCTGGCGATCGCCACTTCGCCCGTCACCGGTCTGTTCGCCGCGACATTCTGGGCGTTCGGCGTCTGCTTCATGTGGCCGACCATGCTGGCCGCCGTCTCGCGCCGTTATCCGAAGAGCGGCCCCTGGGGCATCGGCCTCGTCGGCTTTGCCGGGGCAATGGCGATCCGTTTCGTGCTGCCGGTGCTGGGCGCGATCTATGACAACGCGAAGCTGGAGAAGGCCGGCGGGCAGGCCGCGCTGGACGCGCTGAAACCAGGCACGCGGGAACTGCACTCGGTCCTCGCCCATGCGGCGGAAACCTCGTTCAAGACGGTCGCGATCATCCCGGTCGCGCTGTTCTTCATCTTCGGCGTCGTGTGGCTGGTAGAGCAGCGTGGCCGTTCGCAGGCCGCAGCGGCATCGGCGGAGTAAGCACATCATGAAGATCGGCATGAACCTGCTGCTGTGGACCGGGCATGTGACGCAAGAGCATGTGCCTGTCCTCAAGGCACTTAAGGCGACGGGCTTCGATGGGGTGGAAGTGCCCGTGTTCGATGCTTCCGACGAGGGCCATTACCGCTGGCTGGCCGCCGTGCTCGACGACATCGGGCTGGAGCGTACCGTCGTCGCCCTGATCCCGGACGAGGCGCATTCGCCGCTGTCGCCAGACGCTTCCGCGCGGGCGGCTGGAGTTGAACACCTCAAGCGCGCCATCGGCTGCGCCCATGCGCTGGGCGGCACGGTCATGGCCGGGCCGTGGTTCCAGCCGCTGGGCCTCTTCTCCGGCGAACCGCCGACCGAGACGGAACTGGAGCGTTGCGCCGAAGTGCACCGCAAGGTCCTGCCGCTGATGCGGCACGCGGGGATCACCGCCGGGCTTGAGCCGCTCAACCGCTTCGAGGCTTACCTGCTCAACACCATGGACCAGGCGGCGGCCTATGCGGAGCGCGTTGGGGAAGAGGGCATCGGCATCCTCTACGACACCTTCCACGCCAACATCGAGGAGAAGGACCCGATCGCGGCGCTGCGGTCCATTCATGCCTCGGGCAACCTCTCGCACATCCACATTTCCGAGAACGACCGCGGCACGCCAGGTCGGGGCCATGCGAAGATCCGCGAGGCCATCGCCGTGCTCAAGGAGCTCGACTACCAGGGCTGGTTGACCATCGAGGCCTTCGGGCGCGCGCTGCCGGAACTGGCTGCGGCGACCCGCGTCTGGCGCGATTTCTTTAGCAATCCGGAAGAGGTCTACACCGAGGGCTACCGCTTCATCCGTGAATGCTGGGATGCGGCTTGAATAAAAATTGATTCATATTTTGAACCATATTAACGCACTTGCATCTGAGCGGAGTTAACCATGATCGGATTCGATGCACTTGACCGGCGGTCCATGCTGGAGCGCATGGCATTCTTGCTGGGCGCGGCGGCCCTGCCGGGCGAGGCCCTGGCTGCCCCTGCACGGCGTGCGCGGCAATTCCTCAATGCCCCGCGCATGCAACTGCTTTCGGCAGTCGCCGACACCATAATTCCCAAGACCGATACGCCCGGTGCTTTGGATGCCAAGGTGCCCGCCAAATTCGACGCGCTATTGGTCAACTGGGCGGCACCCGTGCGCCGTATCGAACTGGTCGGCGCGCTGGCGCGGATCAATGCGACGGCCCTGGCGCAGGAGAAGGCGGACTTCGTTGCGCTGACGCCGGAAAAGCGCACCAAGGTGCTCACCGCCCACGATCTTGCCGCGCTCAAGAGCGTGCCCGACACGCGCGGCCTGACCGGCATGTTGGCGATGATGGCCGGGCCCTCCGTGGCCGACATGGGCTACTCCAAGCTGCGCGAATTGATCATCCTCCTGTTCTTCTACTCGGAGGAAGCGCTGACCAGCGTGCTGACCTACGAGCACGACCCCAACGGCTATACGCCATCCGTCAAGGTAACCCCGCAGACCCGCAATAGCGGCGGGCTGGGCATGTTCTGAGCTGGAGACGAAGACAATGACTATGTTTGACGCAATCGTCGTCGGCTCCGGCATGAGCGGGGGCATGGCCGCCAAGGAATTGTGCGAGCGCGGCCTCAAGGTGCTGGTTCTCGAGCGCGGCCGCAAGCTGGTGCATGGCGAAAGCTACACCGACGGGCTGCTGCCCTGGGAAGTGCCCAACGCCGGCATGGTCCCCGAGGAGGACCTGGCGCGGCATTACCAGATCCAGAAGAACTCGTTCATCAACGCCACGACCCAGCAATACTGGGTCAAGGACGACGAAAACCCCTATGTCACCCCGGCTGACAAGCCGTTCGACTGGATCCGCGGCTATCACCTGGGCGGCCGATCGATCATGTGGGGGCGCCAGTCCTACCGGCTTTCGCCGCAGGATTTCGAGGCGAACGCGAAGGATGGCCACGGCAGCGACTGGCCGATCCGCTATGAAGACCTCGCTCCCTGGTACAGCAAGGTCGAAACCTTCATCGGCGTCGCTGGTGACAGGGATGGCCTTCCGCAACTTCCCGACGGTGAGTTCCTGCCAGCTTTCCCGCTCAACGACGGCGAACTGCAGTTCAAGGCAGCGGTCGAGGCGAAGTTCCCGGGCCGCAAGGTCATCTCCGGGCGGACGGCGAACCTCAGCAAGGCCCAGCCGCACCATGAAGAACTGGGCCGCAACACCTGCCATGCCCGCTCGCTGTGCGAGCGCGGCTGCTCGTTGGGCGCTTACCATTCGAGCCTCAGCTCCTCGCTGCCTGCCGCCGAGCGCACAGGCAACCTGACGATCGTCACGGATGCCATCGTCCACTCGCTGATCCACGATCCGGCTACGGGCAAGGTCGTTGGCGTTCGGACGATCGATCAGAACACCCGCGTCGGGAAGACCTGGCAGGCCAGGATCGTCTTCCTCAATGCCTCGACCATCGGCACGGCGCAGATCCTGCTGAACTCGAAGTCGGAAGCCATGCCGCGCGGTCTGGCCAATTCCTCCGACATGGTCGGCCGCAACCTGATGGACCACCTTTTCGCGCTTTCGACCGCCGGCATTTTCATGAAGGGCATGCCAGACACATTCTATCACGGCCGCCGCCCCACCGGCATCTACATCCCCCGCTTCCGCAATGTGACCGAGGATGGCGACGGCTATGTCCGCGGGTACGGCTACCAGGGCGGTGTTTCCCGCATGGGTTGGCGCGCGGGCATGGGCCAGCCGGGAATCGGCGCGCAACTCAAGGACCGTGCCACCAAGTTGGGTCCGTGGATGACCTACATCTCCGGTTTTGGGGAAATGCTCCCCAACCCGGAGAACCGGGTGACGTTGAGCGCGACGCGCAAGGACAAGTGGGGCATCCCGATTGTCGAGGTCAACTGCACCCACGGCCCCAATGAGCAGGCCATGGCCAAGCAGATTCTGGCCGACGGCAAGGCCATGATCGAGGCGGCCGGCGGCATGGTCGTCAGCCAGGCGAAGGAACCGGGCAACCCGGGGCTCGGCATTCACGAGATGGGCACGGCCTGCATGGGCAAGGATCCCAGGACCTCGGTGCTCAACAAGTGGAACCAGGCGCACGACGTTTCCAACCTGTTCATCACCGACGGCGCGGCCATGGCCTCCAGCGGCTGTCAGAACCCCTCGTTGACCTACATGGCGCTCTCGGCTCGCGCGGCCAACTATGCTGCGGACCAGATCAAGGAAGGCAAGCTCTGATGCGTCTCATTTCGCGCGCCGCGCTGGCCGCAGTTACATTGCTCGGCATGGCCGCGCCGGCCATGGCACGGCCGGTGACCGATTGCCCGCTGCGCGACCGGCCATTTTCGTCGTCCAGTCCGCTGATGGACATCATCCTCAGCCCGGCCGCGAGCGCGGCGGTGGACTCGGTCATTCCCAACATGATCAGGTCCATGCCGCCGATGTTCGCCAGCAAGACGCCGCCCAACTTCGCTGCTATCCTGAGCGTGAAGGAGGCGGCGGGCATGGGTGCGCGGTTCTCCCGCGATCCCTCGTCCTTCAAGATGCCGGATATGGCGCAGGTCGATGCGGCCCTCGCCAAGGTGCCGGTGACGGCGGCGGACCGCGTCGCGCGCTGCGCCCGCTATGACAACGACGTACCCAGTTTCACCCTGAAGCCGGGCCGCCAGAGCGTGCTGCTGTTCGAAAAGATCAATGGCTTCAAGGACACGCCTTCGGTCAACGCCGCCCACGCCGCCTTCATCGCGCTGGCAGAACGCAAGGGCTGGAACATTGTCGCCACCGACAAGGGCGGCGTGTTCAACCCCGCCACCCTCCGACGCTTCGATGTGGTGGTCTGGAACAACATCAGCGGCGATGTGCTCACCCTGTCGCAGCGCCGGGCCTTCGAGAACTACATCAACCGGGGCGGCGCCTTCGTCGGCGTGCACGGCTCGGCAGGCGACTTCATCTATTTCTGGGACTGGTATGTCGATACCCTGATCGGCGCGCGTTTCATCGGCCACCCGATGAACCCGCAGTTCCAGGAAGCCCGCGTGGCGGTCGAGGCCAGGGGCCATCCCATCGGCAAGGTGCTGCCAGCAGAATGGAAGATGACCGACGAATGGTATTCGTTCCGGAGCAGCCCGCGCGCCAATGGCGCGACGGTAATCGCCAGCCTGGACGAGAACACCTACAAGCCCGACGGCATGGCTGGCCAGAACCTGCGCATGGGTGATCACCCTATTGCCTGGACGCGCTGCATTGGCCCAAGAGGTCACGGGAGGGGCCGGTCGTTCTATTCCGCCATCGGCCACAAGCCCGAAACCTACACCGAGCCGCACTATTCGGCGATGCTGGAGGCGGGGCTGGCCTGGGCAATGGACAGGAACGCCTGCAAGTAGGGGGCGCCCACTCCCTCCTATTGGGCGGGCGTGGTCGGCAGGGGGTGCCAATTGCCCACCTTGCCGTTGCTGGCGGTCACCGGTTCGGGATCCTGCGCGAAGCTGTAGACGGGCTTGCCTTCATAGGCCCATTGGCTGGAGCCGTCGGACCGCTTGATCGGCGTCCACTTGCCGATCGGTTCCTCGCTGCCGAAGACCGTGAGCGGCCGCCATTTGGCCGCGCAGGCGTCGTTGCAGTGGGACTGTCCGGGCTCGTCCTGGTCGAATGTATAGAGCAGGTTGTTATCGATGAGGTTGCGCATGACCCATACCGGGCCTTCCTGCATGGCCTGGACCGAAGTGCCGGGGACCTCCGGAGTGGCGGCGGCCAGGGCCAGCAGCATTGCGATGGGCATGCGGTTTTCCTCCGTTCGATGCGTAATGGCCGGTGCCTGACCGCTAAATCGCCATTGCGCCGGCACATTGCAACGTTCAAAAGATGAACCATCGAATGGCGATACCGATCAGACGGCATCGTCGCGGGCATACGGGAGAATTGGCGCCATGAAAATCCAGCTTTGCAAATCAGCCAGGCATGCCGTGGCAGTCAGCGCGCTGGTGGCGGGTTATCTCCTGGCGGCCGCGCCGGCCTCGGCCGCAACCTGCAAGTTCGCGCCGTTCCGGCAGATCGACCGCGACACCGGCGTCGAGCCGCAATTGCTTATCGACGGGACTTGCGTCGATCCCGATTACAACGAGAAGACCTTCGTCATCGACAAGACGGAGCAACTCACCTTCCAGGTTCCCGACGGCGGCCCGCTGATCCCTTATACCCAGGTTACCGGCCACTTCCCGGCAACGAAGACCGAGGCAACGCTGCCTGCCGGCGTCCGCCAGAGCCCGACGACTTTCCGGCAGGACTATGTCTTGCGGTTTCCGGCCAAGGAATTCTGGCGTAACCGTTCATTCGAAGGCCAGCACCCGACCGGGGGCGGCGTGGTCGACAACCGCATGGCCTTCACCAACGGCGCCTTTTCGGTGAACTGGATGAGCGCCGGCGTGCCCAATTCCGTCGCCAGCCATCGCCACGAAGCGGCCGCGACCAAGGTGGCAAAGGCCTATGCCAACCGGCTCTATGGCAACACCGCGAAGATCTACAGCTACTTCTGGGGATGCAGCGGCGGCGGCATCGTGGCAATGGCGGCCGCCGAGAACACGACCGGCGTCTGGGATGGCGTGCAGGTGCAATGCACCGGCCCGACGGGCGTGAGCACTTATCATTCGTTCTACTGGCAGGCGCACTATACCATGGCCTTGTCCAAAGCGAAGCAGGACGCCATTGCCGCGGCGGCGGTTCCGGGTGGAACGGGCGAGATCTATGCGGGCCTGAACGAAGAAGAGAAATCGGTCCTCAATGAGCTTCTCGCCGCCGGCTATCCGCTGCCGATCATCGGCAATCACTTCCCCAGCCTCATCCCGCTGGTCGATCCGATCGACATCCGGCTGGCGGATCCGACATACGAGGAAGATTTCTGGTCCAAGCCCGGATATGCCGGCTCGAACCCGCCCTCTTACCTCAAGGCCGCAAAGACCGACGGTTGGGTGACGATTGCCGGGATCGAGCGCGATGCCTCGGGCGCGCCCGTTGCGGTCCAGTTCGATCAGGCGACCATGCCCGCGCTGGGCACGCTGGGGACCAATTACCTGGAATTCTGGGTCTATTCCGATGATGGCAAGACGCGGCTGGTCGATCCGAACCGCTCCTTCGGGCCGCCCACGGAGAACAAGCGCCGCTTCAGCCTCCAGGGCACGCTGGACACCGCCACCGGCAGGCTGGCGCTGACCGGCTCGATCAAGGACGCCTTCGGGGGTTCATCACCCATCACCAACAGCCCGCTGCTGCTGGGCGGCCTGAAGGTCGGCAGCCGGGTGCGGGTCAACAATCGTTTCATCCTGGCGATGTACTACTATCCGCGCCACAGCGTCATTCCCGGCAACCGCAGCTACGACCAGTACCGCAATGCCGACGGTTCGCCCAAATACCCGCAGCGGCCGGACATCAGCGTCCTGACCCATTCCAACTACCGCACCAGCGGCGGCCGTATCGAGACTGGGGCGATCAGGACCAGGGTCATGATCCTGGAAGGAATGGACGACAATCTGTCCTGGCCGATCTTCAACGCCAGCTATTACGAGCGGGTGAAGGGCGCGCTGGGGCCGGCGAGGGCAGGGCAGATGGTGCGCTTCTACCTGCATGACCATGGCCGGCATGCGCAGGGCGCCGGCCAGCCGGGCATCTTCCAGCAATCGATGCAGGACCTTATGGCCTGGGTCGAGAAGGGCGTCGCGCCGCCGCCATCCACCCGCTATACCATTGGCAACGGACAGGTGATCCCGGCTCCGCGCGCGGCGGACCGCCATGGCTTGCAGCCGGTGATGAGCCTTACTGCCGATGGCGTCTCGCGCGCCACGGTGGGCGTCAACCAGCCGGTCAAGCTGGCCGCCAGTCTCGAGATGCCGCCCAGGACCGGGCAGATCGTGCAGTACAACTGGACTGTCGCAGACAAGACCGAGGCGCCGGTGATCGTCGACAAGCCGCAGTCGCTGGTGAACGTGGAGAAGGCCGTCTCCTTCGCCGCGCCTGGAACCTATGTGATCCGGCTGAGCGTCAATGGCCAGCGCGATGGCCAGGTCGCGCCGGCCAACCAGACGCTCCTGCAGAACTACAAGGAGGTACGCATCGTCGTGCAATAGCCGCACTTTTCCGCTAGTCTGCGGTTCGGCCAGCAAAAGGGCGCGAAATTGGATCCTGCGCAGGGCGGAAAATCAGTGCTCCCAGGGGGGCGGCGATCTCGCCGGCACACGTCCGACGGCATCGCGATATCTCACCCCGACCGGGTGATCTTCCCCGAAGCCGGGATCACCAAGGGCCAGCTTGCCGACTATTACGCGGCCGTCGCGCCGATCATGTTGCCCTGGGCCGGCAGCCGCCCGATCAGCCTGGTGCGCTGTCCGCAGGGCCGTGGCAGGAAATGCTTCTTCCAGAAGCACGATACCGGCGGCTTCGGCGATGACGTCGGGCATATCGCCATTCGCGAGAAGGATGGCCACGAAAAGCCCTACCTGTTCATCGACACGCCCGCCGGCCTCCTGGCCTGCGTGCAAATGGGGACCGTCGAATTTCACGGCTGGGGCGCTCGTGTCGACGACATCGAACGGCCCGACCGGCTGGTCTTCGATCTCGATCCGGACGAAGGGCTCGACTTCAGGCAGGTCGCCTCCGTCGCCTTCCACCTGCGCGATGTCCTGGTCGGGATGGGGCTCGTCACCTTTCCGATGGTGACTGGCGGCAAGGGCGTCCACGTCATCGCGCCGCTGACACCCTCGGTGCAGTGGCCCCGGGTCAGGGACTTCGCCCACCGCTTCGCCGCGTCCCTGGCCCAGGCCGAGCCGCAGCACTTTACCGATGCCTTGCCGAAGCGCAGGCGCAAGGGGCGCATATTCGTGGACTATCTGCGCAACCAGCGCGGCTCGACGGCGATCGTGCCCTACAGCGCGCGCAACCGGGAATTCGCGCCCGTCGCCACCCCGCTGACCTGGGAGGAACTGCACGAGCTCGACAGCCCCGCGCACTGGAATGTGGGCGACGCTGCGGAACTGGTGAAGCGGGCGGCATCGAAGGAGCTTGCGCAGTGGGGCAGGGCAGACCAGTCGCTGCCCGATCTGTAGCCAGCCCGGCAGCATTCCCACGGCGAGCATCTTGGCGGCCCTTGGGGGGCTTTGAATGGGCCGGGGATTGCGGCAAGTTCCGGCAAGAGGGGAGCGTCTTCCAGCGCCCCCGCAGGGAGCAGGCATCCATGGCGCGCGTTTTCATCACAGGCAGCACCGATGGCCTCGGCCGCGCATCGGCGCAGTGGCTTGTCGACAATGGCCACGAGGTTGTCCTGCACGCCCGCACGCCCGAGCGCGCGGCGGTGCTGGGCGAGCTTGCCGGCAAATTGGCGGGGATCGTTCATGGCGACCTGAGCAGTGGTGCCGAGACTCGCAAGCTGGCGGAACAAGTGAATACCATTGGGCGCATGGACGCGATCATTCACAATGCCGGTGTCTACCAGGAGGCTAGTCGCAATCCCACTCCTGAGGGCCACTCAACCATGCTCGCGGTCAACACGCTGGCGCCCTATATCCTCTCCGCCCAGATCGAGCGGCCGGATCGGCTGGTCTACCTTAGCAGCGCCATGCATCGCGGCGGCGAGGGCTCCCTGCGCGACATCGACTGGACCGCGCGCCGCTGGGAAACCTTCCAGGCCTATTCCGAAACCAAGCTGCAGCTGGCCGCGCTCGCTGCCGCCCTTGCGCGGCGCTGGCCGGATGTGCTGTGCAATGCCGTCGATCCCGGCTGGGCCCGCACGAAAATGGGCGGCGCGAGCGCACCTGTCGATATCGATACCGGCCAGCGCACCCAGTCTTGGCTGGCGGTCAGCGAGCAGCCGAGGGCAAGGGTGAGCGGGGGCTACTGGTGCAACATGCGGCAGGAGGCGCCCTCGGCGGAAGTCACCGATGTTGCATTCCAGGATGCGCTGATCGAGAAACTGGAGCAACTGACCGGCGTGGCCTTGCCCTGACCGTAAGGCATATTCGAGGGAGAAAGCCCGTGCATGTCGAGGGGCGATGCCACTGCGGAGAGATAGCCTTCTCCGCCGAAGTCGAGCCAGAACGGGTGGGCATTTGCCATTGCGCGGATTGCCAGCGGCTCAGCGGCTCGCCCTATCGAATCGTCGCTCCGGCCGATGCCGGCCGCTTTACGCTCAGGCACGGGAAACCGACGATCTACATCAAGACCACGGCAGATAGCGGGGCAAAGTGGGCAATCGCCTTCTGCCCCATCTGCGGCACGCCGATCTATGCGGCCGACGCGGAAAATCCGGCGTCCTATTCCCTGCGCGTCGGCACACTCGAGGAACGGGAGCAGCTTGCGCCTAAAATTCAGATATGGTGCGATTCGGCGATGCCATGGGCGATGGACCTTGGAGGAGTGGAAAAACTTGCAAGACAGTGATCTAGCGAAAGTATCTAATATAACAGGAGAGGTTTGCGTGATGGGCTGGAAGAAACTTGCAGGGCCGCTGCTGGCCGGCGCGGCCATGGTGACGCCGCAGGAGCGCGAACGCGTGCTGCGCGACCGCCGGCTGGGAGCCCAGATGCGCCGCAAGTGGTAGTCAGCCGTAGCGGGCACAAAAGGACTAAGGGCATGGTTATCGATCGGGGCGATCTCCGCCGCTGATTGCGGGAGCGGCGGCGCTGGGAGCAGGTTTAGTCCTTGCGCGCTGCCTTGGTCGAATGGATAAGCGTATTCGGCAGGCCGGAAAACCGCGCCGCCGCCCCCTTGGGATGAGGATCGAGAGGAACGCGCGTTGAGCGATTACAGTCAGCTGGTCTTGCCGCCTGCGGACAAGGCCTTCAGCCGGAAGGCGGCCATTGTCGGCATCGGCGAAACCGACTTTCACGACGACTACAAGGCCGAGCGCGCCAAGGCGCCGGGTTATGCTCCTCCCTCGCCGGAAGACATGATGAAGACCGCCTTCGAGCGGGCGCTGGCCGATTCCGGCCTCACCAGGGGCGACATCGACGGCCTTGCGGTCTCCTTTACCTATGGCGGCCCGAGCCCGCAGGAGGCCGCCGGGCTGCTGGGCATCAAGCCGCGCATGGCGAAGTCCAACGGCAATATCATGGCGGGGCCGCTGCCCGTGGTCTGCGCCGACATTGCCAATGGCGAGGCCGATTGCGTCGCCATGGTCTACATGGTCTCTTCCCGCTCGATCGGCCGGCAATACGGTGGCGCGACCTATGTCGGCGGGCAGGGCGGGCCGAGTTCCTATTACTATTACCACCCTTGGGGCTGGAGCTCGCAGGCGGCGCACTGGGCGATGATCTTCCGCTATTACCAGGGTGCCTTCGGCGCGCGCGAGGAGGACCTCGGCGCGGTCGCCGTGCAGGTGCGCCAGCATGCCAGCACCAACCCCAACGCGGTGATGCAAAAGCCGTTCACCATCGAGGAATACATGGCCTCGCGCTACATCGTGCGCCCGATGCACCTGTTCGACATGTGCCTGGTCAACGATGGCGCGGTCTGCCTGATCGTGCGTCGTTCCGACATGGCGAAGGACATGGCGCACAAGCCGGTGCTGGTCGCAGGCTGGGGCGAGGCGATAAACAAGCACCGCAAGCTGGAATGCATGGTGCGCGACCGGCTGAAACCGCTGATGGACCAAGCCGGGGCAGAGGCCTCCGCCATGGCCGGCGTCGCGCTCGACGAAGTCCAGTACCTTGAAGGCTACGATGCCTCGACCATCCACCTGATCAACCAGGTGGAGGGCTATGGCTTCGCCGGAGTCGGCGAGGGGCTGGAGTTTTGCAAAGCGGGGCAGATGACCATCGGCGGCCGCCTGCCGACCAACATGGGTGGCGGCAACCTGTCGGGCTCCTACATGCACGGCTGGAGCCAGGTTGCGGAACTGGTGCGGCAATTGCGCCACGAAGCGGGGAATCGGCAGGTGCCCGGCATCGAGGTCGCCATGTCCTCGCTGGTCCAGACCGACCAGGCCCATCCCATCCTTTACGTCCGGGGAGAATGACCATGGCGCAGAAGAGACCCGACCGGACATTCGGCGTTCCCCACGACACCTTCTGGGAATGGTGCGCACGCGGCGAACTGCGCCTGCAGCGCTGCGGCCAGTGCGGCGAGCTTTCCTGGCCGGCGGTGGGCACTTGCGGCGCCTGCGGCGGCGAGACGCTCGAATGGGTGCCGATGTCGGGCCAGGGCAAGGTCGTCAGCTGGTGCACCTTCGAGCGCGACTATTACCAGGGCGCTTTCCCGATCCCCTGGACCAATATCATCGTCGAACTGGCCGAAGGTCCCTATTTCATCAGCGAACCGGGTGATTTTGCGGAGCAGGACATCGCTTTCGGCATGCCGGTGAAAGTGGCCTTCGTCCCCTGCGAGGACAGCAAGGGGGTATTCAGCCTGCCGGTTTTCAACCGCGCCTGATGCCAGGAGCAAAGGCAGGCGCTCGTCGCGGCATCAAAGGGCTTGCCCGAGGGACAATAGATAGTATTTGCTCCTTATTCGCTTGAGCCAGGAAGGATCCGGGATGCCCAATGTTGTCTATGTCGCGCCCGACGGCGCGCAGTCGTCGATCGAGGTCCCCGAAGGGGAAAACGTCATGCGCGGCGCGCTGTACAACGGCGTCGAAGGAATTGTCGGCGAATGCGGCGGCGGCCTGTCCTGCGCCACCTGCCACGTCTATGTCGACGATGCCTGGACCGGCAAGGTCGGCGGCGTTTCCAGCACGGCGGAGGAAGAACTGCTGGAAAGTGCAGCAGCGGAGCTTCGCCCGAGCAGCCGACTCAGTTGCCAGATCGTGATGACGCCGGAATTGGACGGGCTGGTCGTTCATATCCCGGACCGGCAATTCTGAGCACTGCGGAGAGGATCGCGACATGCCGATAGACGCTGCAAACCCGGTGCCGCCGAACAAGCCGAGGCCTCGCGGCCTTGATCAGGTGCCTCCGCACGTACCCAGGGAACTCGTCTTCAGGACAGGCCTGACAAACGGTCCGGAATTCCTTGCAGAACCTCATGATTTCATGGCCAACCTGCACAACACGAAGCCGCCTATATATTACGACGTCAGCGACTATGCGAACATGTGGCACTTCATCAAGCATGAGGACGCCCTGTTCGCGCTGCGCCACCCGGAACTGTTCTCCAACGAAGGCAACTCGCCGTTTCCTCGCGATCCGGACGACTATTTCTACTTCATCCCTCCCGAGATCGATCCGCCGCACCACCGCAAGTACCGCAACATCGTCGATCCGATGTTTTCGCCGGCCGGCGTCATCAAGATGGAAGGCAAGATCCGCCAACTGGCCAACGAGTTGATCGACAAGGTCATCGACAAGGGCGAATGCGAGTTCACTACCGACTTTGCCCGGCCGCTGCCGGTGCTGATTTTCCTGGAGCTGGTCGGTCTTCCGAAAGAAAATCTCGGATTGTTCGTGACTTGGGCGGATGATCTCATGCACTCCGAGAGCTCGGAGATCATGGGAAAGACGCTGAAGAAGATCACCAACTACCTCACTGAAGTGATCGCCGAGAAGCAGGCCCGTCCGGACGAAGGCGTGTTCAGCGTCATCGCCAATGCGCAGGTCGACGGCAAGCCGCTGGCCTTCAAGGAGATCCTCGGCTTCTGCACCTTCCTGTTCATCGGCGGCCTCGACACGGTCTATGCCTCGCTCAACAACATCTGGCTGTGGCTGGCCGAACACCCCGACCGCCGCCGCGAGATCATCGAGCGGATGGACAAGGACAGCGACCGGATCGTCGAGGAACTGCTGCGGCGCTATTCGGTGACTTTCTCGGGCCGCGAAGTCGCCCAGGACATCGAGATGCGCGGCGTGCAGCTCAAGAAGGGCGATCGCATCACCTGCATTCTGCCGGCCTGCAATTTCGATCCCGAGGTCTTCCCTAATCCGCTGGAAGTCGATTTCGACCGGCCCCGCAAGACGATCCTCGCCTTCACCGTCGGTGTCCACTCCTGCATGGGCGGGCACCTGGCGCGGCTGGAAACGAAAATCGCCCTGCAGGAGTGGCTTCGCCGCATCTCCGATTTCGAGGTAAAGCCGGGCGAGACCATCGAGTATAGGCCAGGCGGCGTCATCGGCCCGCACCACGTGCCGCTGGTCTGGAAGGTCTGACGGGAAAGGAACGACATGGCAAATATCGGGATCGAGGGGATCAGCGCATTCGGCATGCCGCTGGTGCAGTTCATCGAGCTTGCCGCTGAGCTCGGCACCCCCAATGTCAGCATCAGCCTGCAGCAGATGGAAAACGATCCCTATGGTTTTCCGCGCTTTTCGCTGCCTGGCAATCCGGCCTTGCAGCGCGACGTCAAGGCGGCGCTGAAGGCCAATTGCGTGACTCTGTCGCTGGGTGAAAACATGTTCGTCACGCCGGAGGGCGATGCGCGTGACGTGTGGAAAGCCGGGCTCGAATTATTTGCCGAACTGGGCGCGGTAGCGGTCAATTCGGTCAGCTTCGCCCCCGATTTCCAACGCAATGTCGATCAATATGGCGTGCTGGCGGAACTGACCGCCTCCTATGGGATTCGCCTGCTGATCGAGTTCGTGCCGATCTTCGGCGTTCCCGACATGCCCGCGGCGCTCGAGGTGGTCCGCCGGGTCAATCATCCCAACATCGGCCTGATTTTCGATACCATGCATGCGGGCCGCACCGGCTTCGCGCCCGAGGCCGTGGCCGACGTGCCGCCGGGCCTGATCCAGTACATCCAGTTGTGCGACGTGCCCAAGGGCAAGGCGCAATACGATTTCATGGACGCGGGCTACATGGACGAGGCGATGCACCAGCGCCTGTCCCCAGGCGACGGCGACATGCCGCTGGCCGACTACATGCGCGCCCTGCCGCGCGATGTGGTGATTGGCCTTGAAATTCCGCGTCTCGACAGGGCGCATGCCGGTGTCAGCCTGCGCGATGCCCTGGGCGAATGCGTGGCGGCGACGCGGAGCCTGTTGGCCGGCCTTTGACTCCGTTCAGGTAATCAGTGCGCGCAGGGTTTCCAGCCGGTCCGCCTCGTGCGCCGGCTTGTCGTTGCGAATGCGGCTGATGCGCGGAAAGCGCATGGCAAGGCCCGACTTGTGCCGCTTGCTGGCGTGGACGGAATCGAAGGCCACCTCCAGAACGAGACTCCGATCCGTCTCGCACACCGGGCCGAAGCGGTTCACCGTGTGCTGGCGGACGTAGCGATCCAGCCACTTCAGCTCCTCGTCGGTGAAGCCGAAATAGGCCTTGCCGACCGGCAGCAGTTCCGCCCCCGTTTCGGGATCGCCGTCCCAGCAGCCGAAGGTGTAATCGGAATAGAACGAGGAGCGCTTGCCGCTGCCACGCTGGGCATACATCAGCACGCAATCGACCAGCAGCGGATCGCGCTTCCATTTGTACCACAGCCCGGTGCGGCGGCCGGGGACATAGGGGCTGTCGCGGCGCTTGAGCATGACGCCCTCGATCGCCTCGTCGCGCGAGCGGGCGCGCAGTTCGGCCAATTCGGCGAAGCTTTCGACGGCGATGACTTCCGACAGGTCAAACCGCACCGGATCGAGCCGGGAGATGAACTGGACCAGCATGGCACGGCGCTGTTCCCAGCTCAAAGGTCGCAGGTCCTCGCCCTCGGCGATCAGGATGTCATAGAGCCGGACGAAGGCGGGGTAATCGGCCAGCATGGCCTTGGAGACAGTCTTGCGGCCGAGGCGCTGTTGCAGGGCGTTGAAGCTCGCCGCGCCCCCGCGCTCGCCGCCCTGGTGGCTCCCGCGCACCAGCAGTTCGCCATCCAGCACCGCCGGGAATGGCAGTGCCGAGGCAATTTCCGGGAAGGCGGCGGATATGTTGTCGCCGGAGCGGGAATAGAGTCGGCATTCACCCTCGACGTGTACGAGCTGGACGCGGATCCCGTCCCATTTCCATTCGGCTGCGAACTGCTCCAGATCGACCTCGGCGCCATCGAGCGGATGGGCCAGCATGAAGGGACGGAACAGGGGCAGCAGGTCGGCGCGGGGTGGCGGGGCGCCATTGGCGGCCCAGTCGAACAGCGAGAGGTAGGGCGGTAGCTGGCCGTGCCAATATTCTTCCACTTCATCGACCGCCACGGCAAAAGCCTGAGCGAAGGCGACCTTGGCCAGCCGGGCCGAGATGCCGATGCGCATGGCACCGGTCGCCAGCTTGATCAGGGCATAGCGGCCGTTGGCATCGAGGCGATTGAACAGCGCGGCCAGCTCGCCGGAAACGGTGGCGCGGGTCATTCCGGAAAGCTCGGCCACGACTTCGGACAGCGTAGGGGGAGGGGCCTTCACGCTCTCGGGCTCGGGCCACAGGAGGCTCACCGTCTCCGCCGTGTCGCCGACGAAATCGCGGCTGAGGGCAAACAGCACCGGATCGACGCGTTCGATCGCCAGGTTGCGGATCGCCGAGGCCTTGACCGCCGGGAAGTCGAGCCCGTCGGTCAGTGCTGCCAGCGCCCAGCCTCGATCGGGGTCGGGCGTGGTGCGCAGGTAGTCTGCGATGAGCGCCAGCTTGCCGTTGCGCGAGCGGGTGTAGACCAAGGCATCGACCAGGGCAGCGAAGCGTTCCACCTCAGTCGTCCTCGTCTTCGTAGCCGACGAGTGCCAGGGCGCGGGCGTGGCGTTGGTTCAGCTCGCACCAGCGCAGCAAGGCTTCCTCGCGGCCGTGGGTGAGCCAGCTCTCGGCGGGGTTCACCTCGGCGATGGTCTGGGTGAGTTCGTCCCAGTCGGCATGGTCGGAAATGACCAGCGGCAGCTCGACATTGCGCTGCCGGGCGCGCTGGCGCACGCGCATCCAGCCTGATGCCATGGCGGTGAGCGGATTTGGCAGGCGGCGGGCCCAGCGGTCGTTGAGCGCGGAGGGCGGGCACAGCACGATGGCGCCCTGCAGCGCGCCCTTCGGCATCCCGGCGACCAGCCGCAGCTCACCGAGCGGCACGCCCAGTTCCTCATAAAGCCGGCACATCCGCTCCAGCGCGCCGTGCAGGTAGATCGGGTCGGCATAGCCGCCGCGACGCAGTTCGGCGATCACCCTCTGCGCCTTGCCGAGCGCATAGGCCCCCACCAGAACGCAACGCTCGGGATGCGCCGCGTGTGCCGCCAGCAGGCGTGCGATCTCCTCTTCGATTGGAGGGTGGCGGAAGACGGGAAGGCCGAAGGTCGCCTCGGTAATGAAGACATCGCAGGGGGTTACGGCAAAGGGCGGGCAGGTCGGGTCCGGCCGGCGCTTGTAGTCGCCGGTGACGATGACCCTTTCGCCGGCATGCTCCAGCAGGATCTGCGCGGAGCCGAGGACGTGGCCGGCCGGCAGGAAGGTGGCGCTGACGCCGCCGGGAAGGCCAATGGTCTCGCCATAGGCAACGGCCTCGCCGCGGACGCCGCCTCCTTCGCCCGCTGCAAAGCGCAGGCCCATGATCGCGAGGGTCTCGGTCGTGGCCAGCGTTCGGCCATGGCCACCGCGCGCATGGTCGGAATGGCCGTGGGTGATGAGTGCAAGGTCGACCGGACGCGCCGGATCGATCCAGCAGCCGGAAGGCACCACGTGGAGCCCGCAGGAATCGGATCGTATCCAGGAGAAATCGGCCGCCATCGCCTGCTGATGTTCGTTCGAAACAAGGGTTCCGGCAAGGGGCTGCAGGTCTTGACGCAGAGCCGGACGCTTCCAAGATTGGCCTCGCGGCACTGCCGCAGTGAGCGACAAGCGACAAAATGGAAAGGAGGACCCCATGTCGCAACCTTTCTCACGGTATCTTCACCCCTTCGACGTGGCGAACCATCCCTCTCTGGAACCCGAGGTGAAGCGCTCGATCCTGGCATCCTGGGCATCGGACCGACATGCTGTCGAAAACCAGCCTGCGCTGAGACAGCCGCCAGACCTGCCCCGGCCGGTGCCGCTGGACGATGTGCTCGCGGCCTTGCGCGTGCTGGACGGGCAGGGCAACCCGCCGACATTGCAGTGACTTGAGGGGAGGCGAAAGCCTCCCCGCCTTTTAGCGCAGCGCTGCCAGCCGGGCGTGGAAATCGGGGCCGTGCCCCTCGCTGCGGTGGAGTTCCCAGGCGATGCCCTGGGCCAGCGACATACCCTCGGTATCGAGCATCAGCTTCTTGATGGCGCGCGAAGACCGGCGGCTGGTGGCCAGGATGTCGCGGCAGAAGGCGGCGACGCCTTCGTCGAACTCGGCGTCGGGCAGGCAGAAGTTGGCGAGGCCCATCGCCGCGGCTTCGGCGCCGCTGTAGGTGCGCGATGAGAACATCATTTCCTTCGCCTTGTGCGGGCCCACCCGACGGGGCAGGCGCTGGGTGAGGCCCCAGACCGGCACGAGGTCCCACTTGGCGTGGGTATCGGCGAACTTGGCGTTTTGCGAGGCGATGATGATATCCGCGCCCAGCACCAGTTCGAGGCCCCCGGTGTAGCAATGCCCGCGAACGGCGGCGACGACGGGCATGGGCAGGGTTGCGAGGTGCTCGATCACATTGGTCTCGAAACGGGCGGCCTCCATCCCTTCCGCGCCGGATGCGAGGTCGTCGAGATCGTGCCCGGCACAGAAGCTGCGGCCGTTGCCGGTCAAGAGGACGCAGCCGACCTGCTCCGGGTCGATGGCGCGCAGGTGCGTATCGAGCTGGCGAAAGCTTTCGACGCTGAGCGCGTTGAGCTTTTCCGGGCGGTTGAGGGCGATGGTGCAGAGCCCATCCACTACCGAACAGACAACCAGTTCCTGCGACATCGGCAGCTCCCTTTCTTGCGACTCACCAGCGCCTTCGCAACTGAGCGCCGATTCGGCGCTGCCGCAAGTGTTCGACCCGCTCGTCCGGGGTCACTTTAGGAGTATCGCCGGGGAGATGCTTGCCGACCTCGGCCAGCTTCACCCGCTTTGCCGTGGGCAGCGGTGTCGAACTGGTCTGCATCCAGCGGCCGAACAGGGTGCCCCCGGTGAAGCCGCCGGTGTCGAGCCAGTTGGCGACGCGGGGATCCCTGTGGGCGAGCACGGCGCGGAACTTGCCGTCGCTATCGACCTTCGCGGTGTGGCCGTTGAGGCTGGTCTGGCGGTAGACGAATTCGACCGCGTTGAAGAGGGGGTCGTTGACCTGGATGTTCCAGTAGGGGCGCACTTCCGGCAGTTCTGTCTCTACGATCAGCGCCTCGTCCTCGTCGATCTCGTAGACGCAGGCCCAGTAGAGCTGGTTGGCAAGGCCGGTGTCGGAAAAGGCCTCCAGCTCGAAGACATTCTTGCCGGAATTGGCGAGGATGCGGTTCTGGAAGCCATAGAACAGCGGATTTAGCCGTTCGGACAGGGTGAAGGCGCCGCGCAGCTTCTCGTCGATCTCTTCGACGGACATGCGGCGCTTGAGCAGCGGCGGATCGAGGCATTCGATCGCCATGCGGCAGTCCCGCTCATTGCCCCAGTCGTAGCTGCGCATGCGGACCATGACGCAATCGACGTCCTCGCGGATCGGGTGCCAGGTGCCGGTGAATCCGGCGGGCTGATCCGGGGCGAGGAGAATCTCGAACTTGCCCTCGGCATCCACCGCGATGTCTGCTCCGTCGAGGTAGGAGCTGTGCTGCTGCCCGCCGCCCGGCTCGACCATGCCCATCATGCCCCTGCCGAACTGGAAGTTGATCATGTGGATCGTGCCGCGCTCCCCGACGATGCGGTAGCGCTTACGGCCGTCCAGCGGAGCATAGTAATATACGTCGTCGGGGTTGGGCTGGAACAGGTAGACCGAGTTCCACAGCGGCATGAATTCGGGGTGGTCCGGGTTCGACTGGAAATACTGCACATAGGCGTAGGACAGGTTCATCGCGAGCTGGCGATAGAACTCGGCCCGGTTGGTCTCGTCCTCGGGGTGCCAGGTGAGGCCGATCAGGTGTTCCTGTTGGCGGATGAGGTCGACGTAGTCGCTCCAGGGTGGAATGCTCATCTGGTGTCCCTCAGTCGCCGACGGCGATGCCGTAGCGGTCGATGTAGTGGCGGAAGCGTTCGACGATGGCTTCATGGCGGAGACCGAAGCTGTCGAGATCGTAGGTGTGGAGGCCATGGCCTTCCGGGTTCTCGGCGATCCGCGCGGCCATTCGGCGTTCGGCCTCGGCACTGAGAGTCAGGCCGAAGCGATCGTAGATGCGGCCGATCGTGCCCATCGGATCGGCGTGGAAATCGGCGTGATGGACGTCGAAGAAGTTCGCTTCATTCCGCGCGCGCGCCGAAGCGCCCTTTTCCAGCATGCCGGCCCACTTCTCCAGCTCGCGCGGGCCCAGCAAGCGCCGGCTGCGCTCGGCATCCGGTCCTTCGAACGAGGCGTGGATGTGCTGCAAGGTACTGGAAATCGAAGCGGTGCTTTTCACCGGGTCGCGGTGTGTCTGGATGACGCAGACGTCGGGCACTGCCTCCAGCCACCATTCGAGCATGCCGATGCTGCCGGGGTTCTTGAGCAGCCATCGCCGCTCGTCGTGGCAGCCGATCAGCTTCATCAGGTCAAGCTCGCGCAGGAAGCCGGGCTTCTCGTCCTGGCTCTGCCACCAGGCGTCATAGGCGGGCGAATACCAGGTGCAGGCCCAGCGGTTCGAGACGAAGGTCTGGCGCTGCAGTTCGAGCTGCTCGTCGAGTTCGTCGGCGACGACATTGTGGGCCAGCGCCACGCCCGGCGATTCCGCATGCTGCTGGTGCAGCCATCGCATCGAGCGTTCGAATGCCGGATCGGTCGCCCAGGTGTTGCGCGGGGGACGCGGCATGGGCGAGGCGGTGATCCAGTTCTCGATGCCCTGGAATTGCGGGTCGACGCCCATCAGCTTGTGCAGGGCCGTGGTGCCGGTGCGGGGCAGGCCGGTGATGAGGATCGGCTTGGCGATGGGCGCGATGCGCCACTCGGGAAACTTCTTCCAGTTATCCTCGGCGATGGCGCGGGCGACCAAGGTCATCACCACCGCATCCCAGGCCAGTTCGCGCCCCACCGGGGTGAACAGCGGATCGCGGTCCATTGAGGCCAGGCAAACGCCAAGGCCCGTCAGGTAATCGCTGCCGAAGTCCGTTAGGCCGCAGATCTCGTATGCGGCCTCGTGGAGATAGTCTTCACAGCGATCGAATTTCTCCGGCGCCTGCATCAGGTGTCGCGTCGCAGGAGCAACGCGCCGGCCACATCGCCGCCGCCGTTCGCCACCAGCGACACGTTGAGCGGTTTCTTCAACTGCCGCTCGCCCGCGAGACCCCGAAGTTGCAGCATGGCTTCGTGCATGTGACCAAGGCCGTGCATACGCCCTTCGGAGAGCTGGCCGCCATTGGTGTTCATCGGCAGCTCGCCTTCCAGCGCGATGCGCGTGCCGCCTTCGACGAAGGCGCCGGATTCGCCCTCCTTGCAGAAGCCCAGCGCCTCCAGCCAGCTCAGCACCAGCCAGCTGAAGCCATCGTAGATGTGCGCGGAATCGACGTCCTTCGTGGTGAGGTCGGTGCGGGTCCAGAGGGCCTTGCCGGCATCGTGCATGGCCTGCCCGGGCCAGTCGCTGCGGCCCAGCCATGAGCCCATCTTGTCATGCGAGCGCGCGCCGATGGCTTCAAGGACGATGGGCGCATTCGGCAGGTCGCGCGCCGCATCGAGGCGGGAGATGATGAAGGCGGTGGTGCCGTTGCAGGGCACGTCGCAATCGAGCAACGTGAAGGGCGTCGAGACCATGCGCGCGGAGAGGTAATCGTCCATGCTGATCGGATCGCGGTAGATCGCCTTGGGATTGAGCCCGGCATTGCGCCGCTGGTTGATCGCGATGGCGCCCAGCTGTTCGCGGGTGATGCCGTATTTGGTCATGTGGGCGTTGGCATGGCAGGCGAGCCAGATGGCGGCGGAAGGAGCGTGATAGGGCACCATCCATTCCATCCCACCCGACGGAACCCAGCCGCCACCGCCTGACAGCGTGTAGCTCGGTGCCGAGCGTTCGCCCAGCGCGCGCCAGACCAGTACGTGATTGCAATAGCCCGCGGCAATGGCGGCGACCGCCTCCATGATTGGCGAGAGCTGCGCCGCTGGATCGGCGCTCGACCACCAGTTGAGCTTGAGGCCGAGGCTGTTGGTGATGTCGGCAATGCCGGCCGCGCCGACGCCTGTGACGGTCCCGGCGGGCACCGGCGGCCAGCAGGCGGCGCCGTCGATGTCCTCGGGGCGCAGGCCGGCATCGACGATCGCCTTTTCGCAGGCCTGCACGGCCAATTCGAAGGGCAATACGGTTGGCTTGCGCTCAATTGCGGACTGGCCGATGCCGGAGATCGCGGTGTTCTTTTCAGCGTAGCGTGTCATACGCCCGTCTCCCTTATGCCGCTTCGAACAGCGGGCAGAAGATCTCCCCGTGCTGCTCGAAGAAAACTTTCACCGGCATGCCGACGTGCACCTGCTCGATGGGGGTGCGGGGCATGTTGGTCATCAGGCGGACATTGCTCTGCTCATCGAGTTCGACGATGGCGACCACGTAGGGCACTTCGAAATTGGGCTGCCACTGCTGGTGGTTGACCGTAAAGCCCGCGATCTTGCCAAGGCCGGAAACGGGTTGCGGGGCAATTTCGGCGGAGCGGCAGGAGGGGCAGCGCGCGGCAAACGGATGTATCCAGTGGCCGCAGCTTCCACAGCGCAGGATGTGCAGCTTGCCATCCTTGCCACCCATCCAGAAATGCTTGTTGGCCTCGCTGATCGCCGGAAACGATCTTTTGGTTACTTCCGCCATTCATCCCTCTCCCGAAACGCCGACTGCTTATCGTGCAGGTGGAGCACAAGTTCATGCCAAGTGGGCCGGCTTGTCAAACCGCCATCATGATATCACCCGGATCGGATCGACTCCGTCCCAATTGTCCGCCGCCTCGCGGAACATGGCGAAGACCTTTTCCTTTTCGGGATTGGCGGTGATCAGTTCGGTCATGAAGCCTAGCGAGGACACCGTATCCAGCCAGCAGACCGGCGCCCCCTTCATCAACCCGCTGAACACCACTTCCGCGCCGGAGGCCCGGTAATGGGCGAGGTCGCCTTCGAAATCGTGCGTGTAGGTCGACATGTGGTGGATGCGGCTCTGGCCCGGCGGCACCAGTTCACGGAACATCGAGGGGCCTTCCTCGAGCTGCTCGATCAGCTCGATCTGCATGCCGTGGGCCTGCGCGATGGCGGCGTGGAATCTCACGGGCTTCCATGGCTCGCCACGGTAGATGGCGTTTTCGTAGACGACATCGGAGAAGTAGAAGAACGGGCCGACTCCGGCTTGTCGCGCCCAGTGTTCGATGGCGGCGTGGAGATCGGGGACCACCCAGGCGATCTGCATGTAGTTGCAGCTTGGCAGGTAGGGCATGGTTCAGGCTCTCCCCAGCGTTTCGATGATCGCCCGTGCGGCTGTAACCACGTCGCGGACGTGCTCCACGGCCGTCACCCCGGCAGCGCGGCGGTGGGCGGCGGGGACTTCCACCTCGATGGGGAAGCTCGCGGGCACGGCATTGAGAAATTCGCGGATCGGCAGGTCACCCTGGCCGGGCACTTCGCGGTTGTGGACGTCGGCCATATAGTCGTCCGAGGCATGCGCGCCCTGGGCGTCACAGATCTGGACCGCCGCGATATAGCGCGGGTCGAGGCCGGCGACGTCTGCCGGGCTGCCGCCGCTGCGGATCAGGTGCAGCACGTCGAATCCGATGCCGAAGTTCGCGGCTCCGACCCGATCCACCAGCCACTTCGCCCGGGCTAGGGAAGGGTTGCCCGGCGTCATCGGGCAGAACTCCGTGCTCACTTTCAGCCCCTCGGCGTCGGCCAGTTCGCAGAAGTGCCCCAACCGGTCGACGACATGGGCATCGTCCTCGATGAAGATGTGCGAGACCACCCGCTTCGCACCCATTTCGCGTGCCTGCGCGAGGGCGGGCTGGTAGATGTCGAAATCGACATCGGCGGTGATCGGGAAGAACTCGATCCCGTCCAGCGACACGCCGCGATCGCAGAGGGCCCGCATCACCTCGCGCCTGTTTTCGGCCGTCACCGCCTGCGGATAGGCCAGTCTGGCATTGCGCGCGGGGAGCACGGTCGCGCCGTTGAAGCCGAATATCGAGACCGCGTCGCAGCCGTTGGCGTTGGCCATGGCGATCAGGTCGACAAGGCTGGCTTCGGGCGCGTTGAATTGGTGGAGTACGATTTTCCGGGTCATCATCCTCTTTCCCTGACCGTGTCATGCCCAAGAATGCGCGCCCTGGCGAGGCTCAATCGGAAGCCATTTTCGCGGGCGGCCTTCCCGCAAACAACCTGCGCAATCTGCCTTGAGGCCTCGGGATCCCGGGGTTTCGCATGAAAACGACGAGCAGGGCCGAAAGGAATGCCACTACCGCCAGCAACCGGAAGTCATCGACATAGGCCACCATGGTCGCCTGCCGGGTGATCTCGGCGTCCAGCATCATGGCCCTCGCGACGGGATCCTCGGAAAGACTGGGCGATGCGCCCGACAGTGGGGTGATGTGGGCCGCCAGCGAGGTGTGCACGGCTTGGGTGTTGTAGACCGTAATTGCCTGAATCACCGCGACCCCCGCGCTGCCGCCGAAGTTTCGGACGAGGGTGGTGAGGGCGGAGGCATCGGCCCTGAGGTGGGCCGGAATGGTCATGAAGCCGAGAGTGGATAGCGGCACAAACAGTATTCCCTGTCCGAGCCCCTGCAGCATCGTCGCCCAGACGATGGAACTGCCGTCCATATCGAGGTCGAATTTCGACATCTGCCAGAAAGCAGCGACGAAGAAGCCGAGGCCGAGGGCGACCAGGAAGCGCCTGTCGACCAGGTTGTCGATGCGCCCCATCACCTGCAGGAGGAGAAACATCAGGACACCGCGCGGCATGCTCAGCACGCCGGCATGGATGACCGAATAGCCCAGCACCCCCTGCATCATCATCGGCAGCAGCATGAAGCTGCTGAAGGTCAGCACCGAAAAGAAGAATCCGAATATGACACTGGTGACGAGGTTGCGGTCGCGGAACAAGGCGGGCGGAAACAGCGGGCGGTCCGCCGTCAGGGTGTGGCTGAAGAAGATCCAGAAGGCCAATGCGGAAAGCACTGCTTCCGCGCAGATCTCGCGCGAGGAGAACCAGTCCAGCATGGCGCCGCGATCGAGCATCAGTTGCAGCGAGGCCATGCCCATCGCCAGCGAGGTGAACCCGAGGAAATCGAAGCTGCGCCGCTCCGGTGGCGTCGACGGCAGAAATGTGGAAATCATCGCTACCGAGATCAGGCCCGCCGGCACGTTGACGAAGAAGCACCAGCGCCACGAAAGATCCTCCGTCAGATAGCCGCCGATGATCGGGCCGACGGCGGGAGCGACGACTGCCGCCATGGTGAAGGTTGCCGTGGCCCGCCCGAGGCGATGCGGGGGATTGATGTTGATCAGCACCGATTGGGCAACCGGCATGAGCGGCGCGGCCGTGATCCCCTGCAGTGCGCGAAACACGACAAGTTCAGGCAGGTTCGTGGCAATTCCGCACAGCACCGAGGTTATGGTAAATCCGGTCACGCAGGCGATCAGCATCGGCTTCAGCCCGAAGCGCGCGGCCAGCCAGCCGCTGATCGGGATGGTGATCGCGGTAGCCACGAAATAGGAGGTGATTACCCAGCCGATCTGTTCGGGCGAGGCGGAAAGGTTTCCCTGGATATGAGGCAGCGCAATGTTGGCGACGGTCGTGTCCATCGCGCTCATGAAGGCTGACAGGATTAGCCCGAAGGTAATGAAGCCCCGATTGGCCTCGCCGCCGGCATTCATGAACCACTCCCTGCCCCCCCGACCCCTATCGGCCATCTTGCCGCCGATGCGAAGAGGTCTTCGCGGCAAAAATGACACAAAGAAAGTGAAGGGTGCTCGATTTTATGATCCCGATCAAATCGTCGCGGCCCCAAAATTGGAATGGGAGGTCAACGGAATCGTTTTTGGAGGCATTCAATGAACCTGGAAGACATGGTGATCATCAGCGTCGACGATCACATCAGCGAGCCGCCGCACCTGTTCTCGAACCACCTGTCCGGTCCTGCTCTGGCCTCCGCGCCGCAGTTCAAGGAAAAGTCAAACGGTTCCAATTACTGGGACTACCAGGGCATCAAGATGGCATCGGTCTCGCTCAACGGCGTCGTTGGCAAGCCCAAGGAAGAATACGGCATGGAGCCGACCAGGCTCGACCAGCTCCGCAAGGGCTGCTGGGATCCGGCTGCACGCGTCCAGGACATGGACGTCAACGGCATCGCATCCTCGCTCAACTTCGGCACGCTGATCGGCCTCGACGGGCTGATGTTCTGCACCGCGCCGGACAAGACCTATGCCGTGCAGCACGTGCAAGCTTACAACGATTATCACTGGCACGAATGGTGCCAGGCGCACCCGGGTCGCTTCATCATGAACGGCATTCTGCCCGCCTGGGACATCGACGCGACGGTGGCCGAGATCAAGCGTCTGGCGAACCTCGGCTGTACCTCGATCTCGTTCAACGAGAACCCGACCAAGCGTGGTCTGCCCAGCGTCCACAACTCTTACTGGGAACCGCTGTGGAAGGTCTGCGCCGATACGGACATGACGATCAACCTGCACATCGGCGCTGGCAACCCGTCGCCGCATGCCAGCGATGAGTCGCCGATCGAAGCTTGGATCACGACCATGCCAATGTCGGTGTCGATCGGCTTGGCGGACTGGCTGCACCTTGAGGCGCTTCACCGTTATCCGCTCAAGATCGCAATGTCGGAAAGCGGCATCGGCTGGATTCCCTACCTGCTCGAACGGGCGGACTATGCGAATTACCAGCACACGGCCTGGACCCATTCGCAGACCTACCTCAACGGCAAGAAGCCATCGCAGGTCTACAAGGAGCACTTCTACTCCTGCTTCATCGACGACGCCTATGGCTGCCGCAACCTCGACCTCGTGGGCGAGGACCAGGTTTGCTACGAGGTCGACTATCCGCACTCCGACGCGCCATGGCCGGATGCGCCGGAAATCCTGTGGAAGTCGGTCAACCAGCTTTCGGACTACCTGATCGACAAGGTGACTCACCTTAACGCGATGAAGCTTTACCGCTTCCCGCTGTTCGACATGATTCCGCGGGAACAGCTGACGGTCGGCGCGCTTCGCGCCAAGGCCAAGGCCGAGGGCGTTGACACGACCCTGCGCTCCACCGGCGGCGCCGCTCCGCTGGCTGCGGGCGAAAAGCCGCGCGCCATCACCTCGGGCGACGTCGGCGCGATGTTCAAGCAGCACGCCGAGGCGGTCTGACTGTTGCATTTGCGTAGTTGCGTGACGGGATCGCCCTTGTGGCGATCCCGTTATCGCGTCTGCGATTGGCAAAGAGCCTGATTGGACAATTGACTGGACGCTGAAGTCTCGCGGTACGCGGGAATAAGCGGTACTGGCTTCAGCTTCGAGATGTGTCGATCGGAGTGAATGCCCATGGGTGAGGTGAATGGTCTGAAGGTTCGCAAGCTGACGACCAATGTCGCAGCGCTGGTCGAGGGAGCGGACCTTTCCAGGCCGCTCGACGCGCCGGTGGTCGATGCCATCCGCCAGGCCCTGCTGGAACATGGTGTGCTGTTCTTCCGCGAACAGGAGCTCAGCGATGAGCAGATGGGCCAGTTCGTCTCCCAGTTCGAACAGCCGATTCCGGAACCATTCGCATCGGCCATGAACCAGGATGCAAAGCCGGTCGGTACCAGCAACCTCGGGCCGACGCGCAATTCGACCTCAGTGTGGCACAGCGATACCTCGTTCGTGCCGGTGCCGCCCGGGCTTACGGCACTGCGCGCGGTCGAACTGGCCGAATACGGCGGCGATACCTGCTGGCTGTCGATGTATGCAGCCTACGATGCCCTGTCGGAGCCGATGCAGCGCATGCTCGACGGGCTAACGGCGGTCCACTCGATGTACCCGACGCTCGGCCGCATGGGCGTGCAGACGGCGAGGGCGCATGCCGGCAACGAGGAGACCTATGGCGGCGAGGTGCTCCACCCGCTGATACGCGTGCATCCGGTAATGAGGCGCAAGGCGCTCTATTACAGCGAGGCGGGCGTGGTCCGCATCGCCGAGCTCACCCAGGCCGAGAGCGAACACATCTGCGCCCTGCTGCGCGAGCACCTGAAATCGCCGGACTTCGCCATGCGCTGGCGCTGGTCGCCGAACGACCTGGCGCTGTGGGACAACCGCTCGGTTCAGCACTATGCGGTGCCCGACTATTCCGGCTCGCGTGTGATGCAGCGCGTTGTCACGCAGGGCGACGTTCCGGTGGGGCCTGCGAAGCAAGTGGCTTGAAAGGCAGTTAAAATCCGGCCTGCTGCGCCCTCCGCGCAACATCGGCCATGTCTGGAATAGCGCAGGCAGCGATGTATTCGTCCCGCAGCCGGTGGACAAGTTCGCGCGTCGTCGGCAGGTCGTGGATCAGGCCGATGCCCTGTCCGCCGCTCCAGATGTCGCGCCACGGGGTCTTGCCTTCGGGAAGGTGCGCGGTGGAGCGGCCTTCGGGGATGAACAGGTTGTCCGGGTCCATGCCGACATGGCGCAGCGAGGCTTTGAGCCACATGGCCGACATGCCGTTGACGCCCTTGGTGTAGATCGTGTCTTCGATCCCGCCTTCGACCAGCATGGCCTTGTAGGCCTCCGGCGCGCCCGATTCCCGCGTGGCGATGAAGCGGGTGCCCATGTAGGCAAGGTCCGCGCCGAGAATTTCCGCCGCGCGGATGGTCGCGCCGGTCGTCACCGCGCCAGCCATGGCGACGACGCCGTCGAACATCTCGCGGATCTTCGGTACGAAAGCGAGGTGGCTGATCGCGCCCGAATGGCCGCCGCCGCCAGCGCCGATCGCCACCATGCCATCGACTCCAGCCGCTGCCGCCTTCTCGGCGAAGCGGATGTTGGTGACGTCATGGAAGTGCAGCATGCCGAAATCCTTGATCAGCGGCCCTACTGCGGTCGGGTTGCCGACCGAAGTGACGATGATCGAAGTGCCATGCCGAGCGCAGGCTTCGAGGTGGGCGCGGAAGTTCGCTTCCTCCAGCGTCGGTGCGACATTGACCGCGAGGAGCCCGATCTTGTGCCCCGGGTTTTCGTCGGCGAAGCGGGCGACCGAGGTGCTGACGAAGCTGAGTTGGGCTTCCAGTTCCTCGAGGTCGCGGCAATGGTTGGCGGTGAGCGAGCCGACGATGCCGGACTTCATGCATTCGGCGGCCAATTGGGGCGAGCTGCACAGGAACATTGGCGCACAGAAGACGGGCAGGGTCAAATTGTCGCGCAAGCGGCTGGGAAGCGCCATGTTCAGTCCTTCTGGTCGTCACTCGTTGCGAAAAGCGCATTGGCGCAAAGCCATGCCGGCGTCCACTGCCGTTCAGATGCCGTGGGTGGCCCGCCACTCCGCAACCGCCCGGGCAGCGCGTTCAGCGGCCGCATCGATTTCCATTCCGGCAAGCTCCTCGCTGAACACTTCGATCTCGGCGGTGATGGTGGGGCTGTTGGCGCGGGCCGCGCTGACGATATCGGCCAGCGGCAGTTCGCCTTCGCCGGGCAGGTCGCGGCCGGTCATCGGCTTGTAGGGCGTCCCCGGCGGTGGTTCGGTGCGGTCGCACAGCTGCAATGCGCCGATGCTGCCCAGGGGGAGGGCGGCGATGCCTTGAGCAGAGCCGCCCGTGCGGGCGAGGTGCCAGGTATCGAGCAGGATCTTGCAGTTCGGCTCGCCGGTGGCCTCGGCAATGGCCTGGGCGCCTTCCAGGCTGGGGATGCCGGTATCGGGCACGAATTCCATGGCGATGGTCAGCCCGCGCTGACCGGCCCTGCGGCATATGCCGGCGATGGCTTCCACCAGCACTTCGCGCGGCACCGGCTCGGCGCCGAAATGGGCAATGTTGACGATGGGCGCCTCAAGCGCCTCGGCCATGGCGAAGCAGGCGGCTTCATCGGGGCGGGACATGGTCCGGCCAGCAAACGTGATCGGGGTGTTCGGCATGCCGGGCAGGCCGCCCGATATGCAGTCGACCACCCGCACTTTCGTCCCGGCATCGGCCAGCCGCTTGCGCAAGCTCGCCGCGTCCATGCCGGAGTCCAGGCATGCGAAGTAGAGTGCGGGCGGGAACGAGAGTGTCGGGAAGTTGTGCCGCGCCGCCGCCTCGATCATCTCGATCAGGCCGGCCTTGTAGACCGTTCCCCAGCACAGACCCACTTCAAGCTTTGCCATGGCATTCTCCCGGGCGGAGAATGCATGGCCTGTGCAGCGCTGGCTAGAGCAAAACCGGGCTCAGACGAGCCCGGGGATCATCCGTGCCTTCACCTTGCTGGCATAGTCGACGTACTGCGGGTCCTGCAGCAGGAACTTCTCTTCCTCGATCGCGCGCAGGTAGAGCAGCACCCAGGTCAGGGCATAAACGCACACGTTCCAGGCCGAGAAGAACACCAGCAGGAAGCCGATGTGGTTCAGGACATATCCGGTGTACATCGGATGGCGCACGAAGCGGTAGGCGCCGCCCACCTTGACGCCCCGGTTGGCCGGGACCAGCCCGAAGCTGCGGCGCAGCGAGAGCTTGGCGATAACCGTGATCGTGGTGCCGACCATCACCAGCGGAAAGGTCACCCAGGCCGGCGCCACTTCCACGCCGATAGGATAGACGCACAGCGCCGCGCCGGTGCCCATGAAGGCGATGGCCGTGGTGTAGAAGGAGGTGGCCCAGGTGCCCTTGCGCTGGATCAGCAGGAAGAACACCGCCGCCAGCTCGCCGGCGAGCACCAGCACGATTTGCGGATGCAGCGTGAATTGCGGCAGCAGACGCCAGATGACGCTGCCCGACATCAGCAGCAGCGCAATGCGCTCGGCCCAGCGGACGACTTCGGCCATCGATTTCTCGGACATTGCTTTCCCCGGCGATCAGTGCCGGAACAATTGGCCGAAACGCGGTTAAGATATCGCTAAGCCCATCGGAAAAACACTTACCGGAAGGCTGGAATCACCTTCCTGGCAAACAGCTCCGCATGCTCGGCCAGCACCTTTAGCGGAAAGCCCGTCGGCGCCTGCATGCAGAAGGCCTCGATCGGAGCCTGTTCCTGGCGGGACTTGATGTACGCGATGGCCTCGTCCGGCGTCAGCACCTTCATCATGCCGGCCTGCTTGAACTCGTCGACCGTCATCTCGGCGAAGACCGCCCAGTCCGCGCCTTCCTGCCATTCGGCGTAGGTGTTGATCTGGTAGTGCGCATGCGGCGCGACCATGTCGAGCGTGCGCTCAGGGTCCTCGCTGACGAGGAACCACATGTCCGAATAGCTCATCGAGACGATCCGCCCGTCGGCCTCGCTCTTGCCCAGCGCCTTCAGTTCCTCGACGTAGGCGGGCCAGAATTCGACCGGGCCGATGAAGCCATCGCCAAAGCGCGCGGCTCGGCGGAAGCCCGGCTGGGCGACGCCGCCGACGAAGATCGGAACGCCGCCCTTCTGGACGGGGAGCGGCGTGCACCTCGCGCCCTTGAGCTTGTAGTACTCGCCATTGAAATCGACAGTTTCGCCCGTCAGCAGCCGCCGGGTGACTTCGAAGACCTCGTCCGAAATCAGCCCGCGCTTGCCCTTGGGCAGGCCATAGGCGTCGGTCTCGAAGCCGAGGTAGCCGATGCCCATGGAAAGCTCGGCGCGACCGTTCGAGAGGATGTCCAGTACCGCGATGTCCTCGGCGAGCCGCACCGGGTGGTAGTGCGGCACCAGCCCGACGCCCTGCGTGATCCGCACCTTCTTCGTCCGCGTTGCCACGCCCGCGCCGAAGACGATGGGCGAGGGCATGTAGCCATCGTCGATGCCGTGGTGCTCGGCGAACCAGACCTGCTCGAAGCCGAGGCTTTCGATATGCTCGATGAACTCCAGAGTCTCTGCGTAGAAATCGGGCCAGGGTTGGAACCACTGCGCCGGGTTTCGCATGTCAAAGCCATAGCCGAAGCGCAGGTGGTTGGTCATCGCCGGCTCCTATTTCAGGTTGATCACCTTGTAACTGTCGTCGTTCGGATAGCGCCCGCCGGGCTCGATCATGATGCCCAACATGCCCTGCGACCAGTCGGCCGAGTCCGGATACTGGCGGAACCAGTCGGTAATCACGTAGCGCGTCTTTATCCGCCATTCCTCGCCGCGCTTTTCCAGCGTGTCGAGATAGCGGCCGGCGCCGATCACGTCGTTCTTCTCGCCATCGGGTGTGTTGATGCGGTGGAAGCCGTAGAAATAGCTTTCGACGTCCGCCGTGTCGCCGTGGATGTTGATCAGCGCATTGGCGATGAAGTGCTGCGACTGGTCCATGCTGCCCATGATCGGGAAGGACCAGGCGATGAATTCCTCGGCATTGCCGCAAAAGCCCATGTGGTTGTCGGTGCAGTCCGGCCAGTAGGCGGAGCGGACCATGTCCGCATCGAGCCGGTCGACCCCGCGAGAGTAGCGGTAGAGGCATTCGCGGATCGCCTCGCGGTCGGCGAGTTCGTTGAGGATCTGGCTGGTGGGGGTGGTCATTGGGCTCTCCCGGCGATGCTGCAAGATTTGTGCGCAGCATCGCCCCGGCCCGTTGCAATGGCAAGGCCCCGTGCGGGGGGAAGGGGGACCGCGGGGGCGATATCGAGAGGGTGACGCAGAAGCCACAACGGGTTAGGCTACCGTCATGGCCGAAGCAGACGATGAAGAGCCGCAATCGGTCTGGCGTTATGCCAAGGCCACCCGCGCCCATGTCGTCATCGATGTCGCCGCCTATTTCGAATTGATGCACGAGGCCATGCTTGGGGCGCGCCAGCGGATTTTCCTGATCGGCTGGGATTTCGACTCGCGCATTCGCCTGGCGGGCGGACGGCGCTGGTGGAACCTGCCGAAGAAGGATCGCTTTCCCGCCAGGCTGGGCTCGTTCTTCGTCTGGCTCACGCGGCGGCGGCCGGAGCTGCAAATCCGCATCCTGAAGTGGAACTTCGGCGCGCTGCGGATGCTGTTTCGCGGTACCATGATCGTCGATCTCGTGCGCTGGTTCCTCAACCGCTCGATCGATTTCGTGTTCGATGGCGCCCATCCGATCGGCTGCAGCCATCACCAGAAGATCGTCGTGATCGACGGAAACTTCGCGGCCTGCGGTGGCATCGACATGACTTCCGACCGCTGGGATACGCCGGACCACCTGCACGAGGATACGCGGCGGCGCAGGCCCACTGGCGGCCATTACGGCCCATGGCACGACATGAGCATCCTGCTGGAGGGCGATGCGGCGCGCGCGCTGGAGGAACTGGGCCGTGAGCGTTGGCTTGGCGCGGGGGGCGATCCGATGGAGCCATGCTGGCCGCAGGAGGGCAGCGCTTGGCCCGCGCGGCTTTCCGCCGAATTCCGCGATGTCGAAGTGGGCATCGCCCGCACCCGTGCAGCCTATGCGGGCGAACCGGAAGTGCGCGAGGTGGAGACGCTTTTCCTGGAGCACATCGCGGCGGCCAAACGCTTCGTCTATGCCGAAAGCCAGTACTTCGCCTCACGGCGCATTGCCGAGGCCATTGCAATGCGGCTGGTCGAACCGGACCCGCCGGAATTCGTCATCGTCACGCCCCTGACGGCCGACGGCTGGCTCGCGCAGGCGACGATGGACATCGCCCGTGTGCGCCTGCTTCACGCCCTGCGTGATCGCGACCATGCCGGCCGCTTCCATATTTATACTCCTCTGACCACCGGTGGCGAGGGCATCTATGTCCACGCCAAGACGATGATCGTCGATGACGAGATCCTGCGTGTCGGCTCGGCGAACATGAACAACCGTTCGATGGGGCTCGATACCGAGGCGGACGTGGTGCTGGACGCCCGACGGCCGGGGAATGGGCACATCATTCAGGCCGTTTCCCGCCTGCGCCACCAGTTGCTGGCGGAACATTGCGGGGTTTCAAGCGATGTGATCGTCGACCTGCTGGGCGAACACGGCTCGATGGCGAAAGTGATCGCGTTGCTGCAAGGCGATGGGAAGCGGCTTGCGCCTTTTGTCTTGCGTCCGCTCACCGATCCGGAGAAAGCAATGGCGGATAGTGCCTTTTTCGATCCGGAACGGCCGGAAGAGCTGTTCGAACCGATCGGGCGCAGGCGGGGATTGTTCAGGCGCGGCGGCATCCTGCGACGGCCGCGCTAGGGAGTTTGGTATTGATGGCTTGCGATCATAACGACGAGAACGGCGCTGGCGACGAAGGCCCGATGGCGAAACTGCCGGTACCCGAGGAAGTACAGGCTGCTATCCGCACCCTGATCAAGTGGTCGGGCGACGATCCGTCGCGCGAAGGCCTCCTCGACACGCCCAAGCGCGTCGCGCGTGCCTGGCGCGAGTATTGCCAGGGCTACGAGGACGACCCGGCGCTGCACCTGACCCGCGTGTTCGAGGAAGTGGGCGGCTATAACGAGATCGTCCTCCTGAAGGACATACCCTTCCAGTCGCACTGCGAGCACCACATGGCGCCGATCATCGGTAAGGCGGCCATCGCCTACCTGCCGAGGAACCGCGTCGTCGGCATCTCCAAGCTTGCCCGCGTGCTGCATGGCTTTGCCCGCCGGCTGCAGATCCAGGAGCGCCTGACCGCCGAAGTAGCCCAGTGCATCTGGGACAACCTGAAACCGCACGGTGTCGCCGTGGTGATCGAGGCGCAGCATGGCTGCATGACCGGGCGCGGCGTGCGCACGCCGGGCGTGGGCATGGTCACCAGCCGGCTGATGGGCACTTTCCTTGAGGACCAGTCGAGCCGCAAGGAAGTGCTGAGCCTGATGGGTTACTGACGTGGGCGTCCGGATCGGGATCGGTCCGGGCCTAGGCGTGCCGCTGGAGGCGCGCGACTATTGGCGATGGGTCGATCTCTGCGAGGAAGTGGGGATCGATTCCATCTGGCATTCCGACCAGTTGCTCGGGCAGACACTCGAGCCGGTGGCGATGATGGTGGCGCTGGCGGCGCGGACCAAACGGCTCAAGTTCGGCACCAACGCGCTGGTGGCCGCCTTCCGCGATCCCATCCTCCTCGCCAAGCAGATTGCGACGGCGGATTGGCTGAGCGAGGGGCGGGTGTTCCCGGTGCTGGGGATCGGCAATGCTTCCGATCCGTTCTGGGCGGCAACCGGGACGAACCCCTCTGTCCGGGCCCGTAAGTCGGACGAGGGGATTGCCCTGGTGCGGCTGCTGCTGGAACAGGAAGAAGTCGAGTTTGCCGGCGAGCATTTCCAGTATCGCGGACCCGGCGCGTTCCCGCGCCCCCGGCGTGCGATCCCGCTATGGATCGGCGGCCAGTCGCCTGCAGCCTATCGCCGCACGGCGCGGCTCGGCGATGGTTGGCTGGGCGGCCTGATCGGCCCGGAGGGGGCGGGCCATGCGCGGCGCTCCATCGAGGTCGAACTGCTGGAAACCGGCCGGGTGATCGAAAGCGACCACTACGGCGCCAGCCTGCCGATCCGCATCGGACCGGCCAACGATCCCGGCGTGATGGCGACGAAGGAGCGGCTGCTCGCTCGCATGCCAGAGGAAACCAAAGGCACGATGGCCGATTCCTTCGCCATCGGCCCGGCGGAATCGGTGATCGCCGCGCTGCGCCGTTATGTCGCCGAGGGCATCGAGAAGTTCGTCGTCCTGCCGATGGCCGCGGACTTCGCCGACCTGCACGCCCAGACCGAACTGCTGGCGCGGGAAGTCATGCCGCACGTCGAGGGCTAGCACCCGGGCCGAAATAGGATACCATTGCCGAAAATTCGGGAGATGGGATCATGCCTGCCAGCACTCTCACGATCACGCCCCTCGATCCGGTCGGTGCCGAAGTGCGCGGGCTGGGCGGCGCGCCATTCGACGCCGAAACCGTTGCCGCGCTGAATCGGGCTTGGCTCGAGCATGGCATCCTGCTGTTCCGCGATGTCGATTCCGTCGAACTGCACCTCGCCATCAGCCGCTGCTTCGGCGAGCTTGAAGTCCATCCGCTGCCCGAATTGCGCGCCAAGGAAGACCCTCACTTCTTCCCGCTCGGTGGACCGGGCATGCTCGCCTCGGTCTATGACGAGCGCGACATCCGGGTGAACCGCATTCCCTGGCACCGCGATACCGCCTTCCGCCCGGAAATCTGCAAGGGTGCCATGCTGCGCATGCTGGAAGTGCCGCCCGAGGAAGGCCAGACGCTTCTGGCCGACACGGCGGCGGCCTATGATGCTTTGCCGGACGAGATGAAGGACCGGATCGAGGGCCTCGAATACATGGCCACCATTCGCCACGGCGTGCACGACAATTCGGGACTGGGCATCTGGTGGAAAGAGGCCCGCATGGCGCGCGACGACGAGTATCCCGAGGGCGTCGAGCCGCCGCGCAACCTCAAGTGGCCGGACAAGAGCCCGTTCCGGCCGGTGTGGTATCCGACCGTGCTGACCCATCCCGAATCCAGCCGCAAGTGCCTGTTTCTCAGCCCGATGAACGTCGAGGGCTTTCTTGGGGTGGAGGAGGCCGAAGGCCGCGAGCTGGCGGCCATGCTGGTCGACCACATGACCGATCCGCGCTTCGTCTATCGCCACTCGTGGTCGGTGAACGACGCGATAATCTGGGACAACCGCCGCTTCCTCCACGCGGCTTATGGCAACAAGCCCGAGCACAAGCGCCGGGGCCTTCGGACCACGCTGGCCGACAAGCTGCACGCCGGGCGCTACGTGGATGATTTGGCGGCAACAATGGATGCGGGAGCCGCCGCCGCGATGTGAATGACACTTGGCAACCCTCTCCCGACCCGCCACTCTGGCGGCAAGAACAATACGGGAGAGGTTCATGTCATATTTCTCGATAAGGGATATGGCGCCAAGCTTGCGCGAGCTCAGCCGCAAGGCGTCGATCGTCGGCATCGGCGAAAGCGATTTTCACGACGATTATCAGGCCGAGCGCAAGCGCCCGGAAGGCTGGGAGCCGCCGACCATCGAAGGCCTGATGAGCAAGGCGCTCGACCGCGCGCTCGATGATGCGGGGCTGACGCGCGACGACATCGACGGGCTTGCCGCCTCCTTCACATTCGGTGGCCCGCCGCCCGAGGAAGTGGCGAAAGTCCTCGGCCTGAAGCCCAAGTATGCCATTGCCAACGGCAATATCATGGCAGGCCCACTGCCGAACGTCTGCGCCGCCATCGCCGAGGGCAAGGCCGATACCGTCGTCATGCTCTTCGCCGTCGCCTCGCGCAGCGCCGGGCGGCAGTTCGGCGGCATGGACGAGACCACCGGCGGCTCCGGCGATCCCACCGGCGAGGGTGGGGCGCCCGCGTCCTACTATTATTTCCACCCCTGGGGCTGGAGCTCACAGGCCGCGCACTGGGCGATGATGTGGACGCACTACCAGTGGAAATACGGAAAGCGCGAGGAAGACCTGGCCGAAGTCGCCATGCAGCTTCGCCGCCATGCCATGGCCCGGCCCAATGCGGTGATGCAGAAGCCGATGTCGCTCGAGGACTACATGAACTCGCGCTACATCGTGCGGCCACTGCACCTGTTCGACATCTGCATGGTCAACGACGGCGCGGTTTGCCTGATCGTTCGCCGGGGCGACATGGCACGCGGCATGAAGCAGGTGCCGGTGGACGTGGCCGGCTGGAGCGAGGCCAGGATCAAGCAGGACAAGATGCGCACCATGGTCTGCGACCTGATGAAGGAGCAGATCGTCCAGGCCCGCGACGAGGCATTCGCCATGGCCGGCGTCACGCTTGACGATATCGAGCATTTCGAGGGCTACGACGCCTCCAGCTTCCACCTCGCCAATCAGGTCGAGAAGTTCGGCTTCGTGCCCGAAGGCACGGTGCTCGATGCCTGGAAGGACGGGCAGATGACGGTAGGCGGCCGCATCCCGACCAATACCGGCGGCGGGAACCTATCCTATTCGTACATGCAGGGCTGGTCCCACGTGGTCGAAGTGGTGCGCCAGTTACGGCACCAGGCAGGGCAGTATCAGGTGCCCGGCGTCAGGATTTCGGTCAGCTGTCTTGCGCAGACCGACGAGGTCCACCCGATTGTCTATGTGAGGGGAGAATAGTCATGGCCGAGAAAAGACCCGACCGGACCCTGGGCCCCAATCACGACACCTTCTGGGAATACTGCGCCAAGGGTGAGCTGCGGCTGCAGAAGTGCAACGCCTGCGGTCACCTGCACTGGCCGGTGAAGCAAAAGTGCGAGAGCTGCGGAGCCAAGGACTTCACCTGGCAGGCGATGTCCGGCCGGGGCAAGGTGGTGAGCTGGTGCACCTTCGAGCGCGATTACTATGGCGGCATGCTGCCGATGCCCTGGGACACCATCCTGGTCGCGCTGGACGAGGGGCCAACCTTCCTCAGTAACCCCAAGGGGTTCTCATGGCGCGAGCTGACCCCGGACATGCCAGTGAAGGTGGCTTTCATCGACTGCGAGGATAGTGCCGGCGCTTACAAGTCGCCGGTATTCGAGCGGGCCTAGCCGCCCCGTGTCACCGGGATCAGCGCGCCGGTAATCGCGCGCGCCGCGTCGGAGGCGAGGAACAGGATCACATCGGCGATCGCCTCCGGCCGGACCCACTGCGAGAAGTCCGCGTCGGGCATGTCCTTGCGGTTGGTCGGAGTGTCGATGATGCTCGGCAGGATCGCGTTGACCGTGACGGACGTGCCTGCAAGCTCCTCGGCCAGGGCCTCGGTCAGCTTGTGCACGCCGGCCTTGGAGGCCGCATATGG
Organism: uncultured Novosphingobium sp.; assembly: GCA_964630805.1. Lineage (GTDB taxonomy): Bacteria > Pseudomonadota > Alphaproteobacteria > Sphingomonadales > Sphingomonadaceae > Novosphingobium. The sequence continues at coordinate 140,000 of CAZVWP010000002.1, forward strand.
GGCAAAACCCATGCTCGCCTTCACTGCGCCGCCGGCGCCGATATTGACGATCCGTCCCGCGCCGGAGTCCTTGAGCCTGCCGAGCGCGAGCTTGGTGATCGTCGCGTTGCTGATGAGGTTCATGGCATGCATCCGCGCCCAGCTGTCAAGGCTGCCGTCTTCCAGCGTCTCCCAGACGAATCCGCCCGCGACATTGACCAGCACGTCGATCCCGCCATGTGCCGCAGCCACCTTGTCGAGCGCAGCCTGCGTTCCGGTGGCGTCGGTCAGGTCCACCCCGCCGATGTCGAGCGCGCCGGCGATCGGATGGGACGCAGCGGGTGCGAAATCGATCCGCGCCACCTTGTCGCCCGCCTTGGCGAAGGCCTCCGAAACCGCATGCCCGAGAACGCCGAAACCACCCGTAACAACAACCGAACGCGCCATGTCATGCTCTCCTTTTCGCTTCCCGCCTATCAGCCGGCGAAGCCCAGCGCCAGTGCCGGGGTGACGCCGCGCGTCATCATCAGTTCGATGTCTTGGGTCGAAATCCATCGCTCGCGCGCCATGATGCCGAGACGTCGTCGGATCAGTGTGTTCCAGGCGCTCTCGCTGCCGTAGAGCTGCTTCATCCGGGCTGCGTCGAAGCGCTTCATGCCGCCTTCGAGCGGATTCTTCTGCGAAATCACACCGACATAGCGCGCGTCGGGAACGTCCATCCAGGGCAGGCGGATGCCGCCGATGGCGTTGCCATACCGGTCGCGCGCGAGGTTGCCCTCGACATTGGCGCGGGCGATGCGCCGGGCGCGGGGCATGGGTATGCCTTTCTCCAGCCAGTCGTACATGTTGCGCCACATGCCCCAGACGACCGGCAGGCTGATCTTGTCATAGGGCTCGAATTCGCTCGCTCCGGCGACGTCGCTGATCCCCTGGACGCCCTTGGGCACCACCGCGCCGATGGTGTTCGACACGTTCGGCCGTGCGGTCAGGCCATGGCCGACGCCGGCGATCTCGTAATAGCGGAACATCGGGTCGTCGGTGTCGGTCAGCGCGGCGAGTTCGGCGGGGGTGATGCCCTTGGCCTCGGCCTCGCTCTGGACCAGCACCAGCACGGACCCTTGCGGTCGGTTGGTCGGCATGGCGCCGACGCGGATCATGTAGCCGTCGAATGGAACGTGACCGAGGCTGGCCAATGCCGCCGCGTGGTGATGCTGGACATAGGGCTGGAGGATGGTCGACTGGCCCGAGCGTCCCGCAGTGAAGATCCTGCGAACCTTGTGCCCCGCCAAGGGACTGGCCGGCCCGCCCGAACGCAGCAATTCGGCCGCCAGGGTCAGCAGGTCCGGCCCCTGCGCGTAGCTGCGCGAGATTTCCTGCCGGAAGATGTTGTGGTCGGCGTCGGGCTTGCCGAAGTCGATGGTGCGGAAGGCCTCGCCTAGCCTGCCCGGCTGCAGGTCGGGCCAGTCGGCGGGATCGCCGCCGGGAAGGCTGAGGCTGCCATAGCGATTGCGGTTGAAGGATAGCAGGTTGGCGACGCCGCCGCTGGGCTTTTCCTCCACCCCGAAGCGGGTCCCGGCGCAACATTCGAGCCCGATCCACACGTCGCCCGCGCGCAGCAGGTTCACCTCGGCATAGGTCGTCGCGTCAAGATTGTGCCAGGGGATGAGGTGCACCATGCCGCTGAACTTGCCGAGGTCCACCGGGCGCACGACGATGGCGCGAGTGCGGAATGGTACGTTCGCGCGAACCAGCTTGGCGAGCGGTTGCAGTTGGGAAGCGAATTCCAGGTGCGTCTGCCCCGGCTTGTGGTCCGGCGAGCCGCCGGGGCCGTAAACACCGCAGGCGCCGGATACGAAATATTCCTCCTCGACATAGCCAAAGTGGCGTAAGGCAGCTTCCCTGGCGCCGCCGTCCATCGCGGTGCCCCAGGGCAGGTTGCCGGAGCCGGTCGGAATGGGTCCTGTGAAAGTCATAGGTGTCGGCATGGTCGCTCCCCACGCAGTCCCCGGAACAGCCGCGCCGAGGCCTGTCGCGGCAATTCCCGCAAGTGCAGCCCGCCGGTCCAAAATCGGATCGCCCATCCTCTCGGCTCCCATTTTTGTACATTGAACAGGGCGGCGACCGATAGTGCAAGCGCAATTGCCGTGCGTCCGCTGGCCCTTTCCTTTGCCGCAATGTCGCCTAACATCCCTGGCGAGGGAGAGAGCCAATGGCCGAGACTGCGACTGCCATGCCGCCGGTTTCCTATCGCACGCCGGGTGGCCTTACCGTCCGCCGCCTCGAACCGGCGATCGGCGCGGAGATCGAGGGCGCGAAACTGGGCAAGCCGATTCCGGAGGCGCATGCAGCCGATATCCGAAAGGCGCTGCAGGACCATGGCGTCATCTTCTTTCGCGACCAGCCGCTGACCTACGAGCAACACTTGGCCCTGGCCTCGGTCTTCGGCGAGATCTGGATCGAGGGCGTGCTGCCCGAAAAGCCCGCAGTCCTGCCGCTGGTGTCAGACCATGGGGATTTCAACAAGGCCGGCGGCCATTGGCACAGCGACGGGACCTACCTGCCGGTGCCGCCGGCGGTATCTGTGCTCTATTGCCACAAGGCCGCGCCGCTGGGCGGCGACACCTTGTTTTCCAGCGCGGCGGCGGTGTGGGAAAGCCTGTCGCCAGAGATACAGGAGAGGATCGCGCCGCTGCGCGCAAAGTCGAGCATGAACCACATCCGCAAGGTCAAGGCGGAATCGGAAGTTGGGCAGGTGGGGCAAATCCAGCAGGAACTGGGGCCCAAGATACCTGACTGGGCCGAGCATCCGGTCGTCCGTGTCCATCCGGCGACGGGGCGGCCCTATATCTACGTCAATGAAGTTCACTTCTACGAGATCATCGGCCTTTCCAAGGAAGAGAGCGATGCCCTGCTGCGCCAGCTCTGCGAGCCCTTCCGCAAGCCGGAATTCCAGGTGCGCTGGAAGTGGACGGACAATGCCATCGCGATCTGGGACAACTGGGCGGTTCAGCACTATGCCTCGCGTGACGAGGCCGGGCCCCGGCACGTCGAGCGGATCATGACGCACGGTTTGCCGACGAGAAGCCTCGCCGAAGAACGCGAATTGGTGGAAGCTTAGGGAGATCGAACATGGACCTCGCAATTCGCAATGCGACGATCGTCGATGGCACCGGCGCGCCGCGCTATTCGGGCGACGTCGGCGTCGAAGGTGGCAGGATCGTCGCACTGGGCACGGTCGGGGGTAGGGCGAGGGAAGAGATCGACGCAGGGGGCGCGGTGGTCTCGCCCGGCTTCATCGATTGCCACACGCACTACGATGCGCAGATCTGCTGGGACCCGATGCTGACGCCTTCGGTCTATCACGGCGTGACCACGGTGCTGGCCGGCAATTGCGGCTTCACGCTCGCGCCGCTTTCCGGCCGCAAGGAGGACTTCGACTATCTGCTTAGCATGCTCTCCGTGGTCGAGGGAATGCCGATCGCCGCGCTGGAATCGGCGGTGAAGCCGACATGGATCGGCTTTGGCCAGATGCTCGACCATTTTGATGGCAAGTGTGCGATAAACATGGCCTTCATGGTCGGCCATTCCGCGCTGCGCCGTGCGGTGATGGGGGAGCGGGCCTGCGGTGAGGAGGCTTCGGCGGACGACCTCGCCGCCATGGAAGCCCTGCTGCGCAAGTCGCTGGGCGAGGGCGGCATGGGCTTTTCCACCAGCACCAGCGTTTCGCACAGTGACCACATGGGCAATCCCGTGCCCTCGCGCTTTGCCAGCGAGGAGGAACTGCTGACGCTGTGCCGGGCGGTCAGCGACCATGCCGGCACCTGGCTTGAAATCGTCCCCGGCGTCGGGCCCTTCGACGAGCGCGATTATGAGCGGCTGACCCGGATGTCGCTTGCGGCGCAGCGGCCGATCAACTGGAATGCGGTCTTCATCGACGTCAAGCGCAAGGGCCTGGTCGACAGCCAGATTCCCATGGCGCACTATGCTGCCGAGCGCGGCGCCAAGGTCTATGGCCTGTGCCCGGCCGCTCCGGTCAAGGGCTACCTCAATTTCCGCAGCGGCTTCACCTTCGCCATGCTCGATGGCTGGAAACCGTTCCTGCAGATGGACGATGCGGGCAAGATCGCCGCCATGCGCGATCCGGAAGCGCGCGCGCGGTTGAAGGCGGGAGCGCTCAATCCGAACAATCCGATCCATACTTTCCAGGACGTCGAAAACTATACCATCGAGGGCGTGCGCACTGAAGCCAACAAGCGCTGGCAGGGCAGCACCGTTGGCCAGGTCGCAGCGGCACGCGGGACCGAAGCCTTCGATACGCTGTTCGACATGGCGGTTGAAGAAGAGCTCGACCTCGTCTTCGCCGGCCCGCCGATGGGCGCGGACGAGGATAGCTGGAAAATGCGCGCCGAGGTGTGGAACGACCCGCACATGCTGATCGGCGCCTCGGACGCTGGCGCGCACCTCGACATGTTCAACACCTTCGCGCTGACCACCCAGCTGATGGGGGAGGCGGTGCGTGAGCGGGGCATCTATTCGCTGGAACGGGGCGTGCAGCGCGTCACCGGCGAAATGGCCGATGCCTTCGGGCTGAAGGATCGCGGCCGGATTCAGCTGGGCGCGGCCGCGGACCTCGTCGTGTTCGATCCGGACACCATCGATTGCGGCCCTATTGCCATGCGCGGCGACCTGCCGGGCGGCGAGACGCGGCTCTATGGCGATTCGGTCGGCATCCACCATGTCATCGCCAATGGCGTGCCGGTGGCCGAGGGTAACAGTCCGACCGGGCGCATGGGCGGCAAGGTGCTGCGCAGCGGCCGCGATACGGCGACGGTTTCGCTGAACTGAACGGTCCCAAGTCGCAGGTGCGCTGGGGACCTAGCTCTGGCCGGTGACAATCGGTAGAGCATGCCCGCCGGTTGCCAACGATCTTATGGACTTACGATGAGTGTACTCGATTTTCTGTCGTTGCAGCCGCCCATCCAGGTGATGGACGTGGGGGCCTCGGCGATCAATGAAGTGCCGGTTTACCAGTCCCTCCTCGAGCGGCAACTGGCTCACCTTAACGCCTTCGAAGGTGATCCGCGCCAGATCGCGAAGATCAAGGAGGCCTATGGCGATCACGCGACGATCTACAACGATTTCCTGTTCGATGGCACCGAGCAGACGCTTCATATCGCCTATCCCGAAAGCGGGATGACCTCGCTGTTGGAGCCCAGGCAGGCGGCACTCGAATTCTTCAACGGGTTCGACCGTTTCGGGCATGTCGAGGGCACGGAGAAAGTCCAGACCAGGAAGCTCGACAGCATAAAGGAACTGCCCGGGATCGATTTCCTGAAGATGGACATCCAGGGCGGCGAGCTGACGGTTCTGAAGAATGGCCGGAAGAAGCTGAAGAACTGCCTTGCGGTCCAACTGGAGGTCTCTTTCATCTGCCTTTACGAGAACCAGCCCACTTTCGGTGAAGTCGACCAGTGGATGCGCTCGCAAGGCTATGCTCCGCACTGTTTCCTCGACATCAAGCGCTGGTCGATCTTCCCGACCATCTTCAACAACGATTTCAGGCTGCCGGGCAACCAGTTGATGGAAGCCGACATCGTCTACATCAGGGACCCGCTCAATCTCGGCGTGCTAAGCGATGAGCAACTGAACAAGCTCGCGGTCATCGCGCACTGGTGCTTTTCGAGCACTGACCTGTGCGTCCACATCCTGAGGGAGCTGGAAAGCCGGGGCGTACTCGATCGGGACGCGCACCAGCGGTACCTTGAGAGCCTCAGGAAATCGACCTGATCGGAGTAGCTCAATCCGAATTGGCGTCAAGGAAGGCGATGACGTGCCGGGCGATCTCTTCCGGCTGTTCCGGCAGGATGGCGTGGCCGCAATTGTCGACCTCGGCATAGGTGCAGCGCTCGCCCAGCGCGGCCGCGGTCGCGCGGCCGGCCTCGTTGCTCGCCATGGCGTCGTTTAGCGGCTGGATGACGAGGATCGGCCTGTTGCCGCCGCGCCACCATGTTTCCGGATCGGCGGTGGGAATGGCATGGGCGATGCCGGCGGAGCCTGGCCACCAGCCTGACAGCCAAACCGTGGGATCGTTGCCGGGGGCGAAGAAGGCAGTGCTCATCGCCTCACAGCGCGCTTCGGGCGTCAGGCTTTCGTCATGGCACAGCGGCATGGCTGCGATGACGTCTTCCGACACCGGGTGCGAGCCGAGGTTGTGGCCGCCGCATGGCATGACTGTCACCGTGCGCGCGACCTCGGGTCGGAAGCTCGCCGTCGCCCGCACGCAGATGTTGCCCAGCGCATGGCCGACGAGATGCGCCTTGCCGTGGGCGAGGGTGTTGACGACGAAGGCGACGTCATCGGCAATATCGTGCAGCGTCAGCCCTTCCAGCGGCCCCTTGCTCCGACCGGCCATGCGTGGGTTCATTGCCAGCGATCGGTAGCCCGCCTTTGCCAGTGCCGCCTGCAGCAGCTCGAAATCCGTCGCCCCGCGCATGGCGGAGGGGACGAGAACGACATCCGGTCCCACGCCCTCGACCAGCACTTCGAAACACAGGCCCCGGTCCTTGTCCTCGATCAGCACTGCTTCGCTGCCCATGGCTTACCTCCTCTGGCTGCCGGTCTGGTGTGGGAAATGCACCATGACCCCACCGTCGTTGACCAGCGTCTGCCCGGTCATGAACGAGGACATGTCCGACACCAGGAACAGCAGCACCTTGGCAATCTCCTCCGCCCGTCCGAACCGCTGCAGCGGCACCCCCTCGGAAACGGCCAGCGCGTCCATTTGTGCCAGTCCCCGATCGAGCGGCATGCCCATCTGGTCGGTAAGCCGGGGCACCGCCGTGATGTCCGGCGCGACGCAGTTGACGCGGATGCCGCTCGGCCCCCACTCGTCGGCCAGAGAGCGGGCGAGGGACATGACGCCGGCCTTGGCTGCGCCGTATGCCGCCTGGTTGCGCGCGCCGTAATATCCGCTCACCGAGGCGACCATGGCGATAGCGCCGCCCCCATTGCGACCAACGCCGTCTGCCAGCATGTGCCTCCCGGCAGCCTGTGCGATGAACATCTGCGAGTGCAGGTTGAGCCGGAACTGGTCGTCCCAATCGGCCAGGCTCATCTCGGCGAAGGGCCCCATCTTCACGAGCCCGACTATGTTGGCGACGCGCTTCAGTCCGCCCAGCGCCTCGTGCGCCTCGTCGACCACGCGAACGGCTTGCTCCTGCTCGCGAATATCGCCGATGAAGGCGGGAACGCCCAGTTCCTCGGACACCGCCTTTGCGCGCGCTGGATCGATGTCGGCAATCGCCACCCGCGCCCCGGCCTGCTGCAGCAGCATGGCCGTCAGACGCCCGGAACCATAGCCGCCGCCGACTACCAGGGCGGGTTCGCCCTCCAGCCCGAAAATCTCCTTCACACCCTCTCTCCCGGTCATGTTTGACTCGGCTTAATCTTGGCCGATAAGCAGGCCGGACAACAGAACAAATGCGTGGAGAGGCGCACCAAATGGACGGAGAATTGTCCTTTGCCGACATCCTCAAGATGGCCGAGCGGGAGACCGGGGCATATGACCTCGCCGACGCAGGGCTGATCCAGCGCGCCTCCGGGATGGTCGACTGGATCAACCAGCGTGGCCCCTACAGGCCGGAGCAGGTCTGGAACATGCGGGTGCAGGTGCAGCGCCTGCTGGCCAATCGCCTGCGGCTGAAGCTGGATCGCCAGCGGTTCCCCGGCATCGCAGCCGAGAGGATCGAGAACCCGGTGTTCGTCATGGGCTTCCCCCGCTCGGGGACGACCTTGCTGCATTCGCTTATCGCTGAGGACCCCGAAGTGCAGAGCCTGCGCTCGCTGCAGATGTATTCTCCCTCGCCGCCGCCGGGGGCAGGGCCGGTGGTCTCCGAGCGGATTGACTATGCCCAGCGCCGGGTCGAGGAATGGATGGACTTCTGCCCGGCGCAAAAGCCGATGCACCCCTATATCGACAAGGGAGTGTGGCAGTTGATCGAGGACGAGGAGAGCTTCAGCCTCGATTTCCAGAATGCCTATGTCTACCACTACTATCACGTGCCGACGCTGGAGCCGATGGCCGTGCCCGATGCCGATCCGGTCGGCGCCTTCGCTTTCCACCGCGAGCTGTTGCAGCACTGGCAGTGGAACACGGGCAAGACCCGCTGGGCCTGCAAGGGGCCGAGCCACCAGAACAACCTGAACGCCCTGCTGCAGGTCTATCCCGATGCCCTGTGCATCTGGACGCACCGGCCGATCGGTGACGTTCTCGCCTCGATCGCCTGGCTGTCGCACACCATCTTCGAGACGATACGGGGCAAACCGCTCGATCCGACGGGAGCAGGGCGGGTGCTCGCGCAGATACTGAAGGCCGGGTTCGACCATGTCATGGCCAATGAGCTTGTCGATGACCTCCGCGTGGTCCACCTGCGCTTCGCCGATGTCGCCGCCGACCCCATCGCTGCGGTGCGCGAGATCTATGCGCGGCGCGGCTGGCAGGTCAGCGCCGAGTTCGAGGGCCGGATGCAGGTCTGGCTCGACGATCCGGAGAACAAGGTGGATCGCTACGGGCGCTATCCCTATTCCTATGAGGAACTTGGGATCACTGTCGAGGAAGTCGAGGAGATGTTCGCCGATTACAGCAAGCGGTTCGGGCTGGCTTAGCCTGCGGGGTCAGACAGGCAACTCGGGCAATTCCGGAATGGGATTGCTCATGCCAAGGCCCAGCGCCAGCGGGAACCTGTCGCGAAGCTGCGATGGCGTAAGGCCGTCCTCGAACTCCATGGTCTTATCGACGTGGAAGTACGACCACAGCCGATAGGCATTCTGCGAAACGCCCATGATCTGCCCGTTGACGTAGCTTGCATCGTCGGAGGCGAGGAAGGCGATCATCGTCCCAAGCGGTGTCGGCACCGGATCGTCCGGCGGGGGAGGGGCGTCGGCCGGCGTGGGGGGATACCACCAGCCGTGGGCGAGGCGGACGCGCTGGGTCATCTCCGACATCGGATCGCCGCCGATCATGCTGCCGCCACCTCCGCCGCCCATCAGTTCGAGGCCGTTGACGGTGATGTTGTAGAACACCAGTTCCTTGGCCAGCATTGCGGTAAGCACGGTGATCCCGCCCTTTGCTGCGGCATAGGCATTGGTGCCGCAGATGCCCTGGAGGGCTGCTGTCGAGGTCATGTTGATGATCCGGCCTGCCCTGGCCTCGATCATGTGCGGGATGACCGTGCGGCTCATCAGGAAGTTGCCGCGCAGGTGCACGCCGATCACCGCGTCCCAGTCGTCCACCGGGGTTTCGTGGATCAGGTGGCGGCGCAGGATCGCGGCGTTGTTGACCAGGATGTCGACCCGCCCGAAGCTTGCCATGCAGGCATTGACGATGCTCTTTGCGCCATCGACCTCGGCGACCGATGCGGTGGCGGCGACGGCCTCGCCGCCCTCGTCGCGGATTTCCTGTGCGACCGCTTCGGCAGCGGCCTCGCGAATGTCGTTGACCACCACCCTTGCGCCCTGGCTGGCCAGCGAGCGCGCGGTGTAGCGTCCGGCCCCGCCGCCCGAGCCGGTGACGATCGCGGTCTTGCCTTCCAGCAACACGCCTAGCTGTCCAGGAACCGCCGCCGGAATCCGGCCAGCCGCTGCGCGATCTGGGCCTTGCGGCCTTGCGCGTCGATCATGGCGGTGCCGTCGGCCAGTTCCTTCTGGAGGTCGCGGAACTTCACGACCTTCGCGGTAATCCAGGGCTCCTCGGTGGGGCCGCCTGGCCCGAACGCCTGCCAGCGCTGGCCGATGATTATCTGCCGCAGGCCCGAGGTGTCGATCCAGTTGTGCGTTCCCGGGTCCTCGTGCGCGACGACATAGGTGAACCTGCCGTCCTCGTCGGGCGCCATCTGGTGCATGTTGAGGCTGCCCATCTTCTCCCAGTAGTTCACCGAGATCATGAACTTGTCGCTAGGCACGAAATTGCGGAACCGGGCACCCGCCTCGTTGGCGCGGACAATCATAACCTCGTCCGGTTCCAGCACGCAGTTGACCTTGGCGGTGTATTGGCTGGCCATGCCGCCGAAGCCGGCCGACGACATGGGGACGGAAATCTGGTTGGCGGGCAGCCCGATGCAGGTGTGGATGCACCAGAATGTGTAATAGACCCCGTCCACCATGGCCCGGGCGCAGCGCTCGGCCAGTTCCTGCTCGCTCAGTGGTCCGCGAGACGGGGTGTCGAGGCGATTGACGGTCAGCGCGTTGCAGAACTGGTTGTTCCAGTCGCCCAGCGCATCGCGCACCCAGATCTGCCGCGCACCCGGAAGCGTCTGGATGTGCATGGGGCGGCCCTCTGCGGGCGTATCGTCCACGGTGATGGTGAACTCGCCGTTGGCATCGAGTTCCGGCCCGACCACGTCCAGCAGGTTGAGGATGGTGGGCGCGGACGTGTTCTCGCCCATCTGCGCGTAGTGGGCAGAGGCGGGTCCGCCGCTGACCGGCCGGCCCTTGATCTCGAACCGGCCGCCATGCTCGATCGGAATAATGCGGTAGACGAAGTCCGGGCTGTCGCCGCCCCAGCGCGAGCCAGGCACGTCGCGGCCGAACCAGTGGTGCGGCGGGACCATGAAGCGGACGACCTTCGGCTCGCACGCATCGCTCGCCACGGTGCGCATGGCGTAGTGATAGGCATATTCGTCAATCATCTGGCCGAACAGGTGCCACTGGTCCTGCGCATAATGCTGCATGCCCTCGCGCCAGAGGAATTCGGCCATGGCCTTTGCCTTGAGCATCTCCGGCCGCGCGCAGATGCGCATTGCGAGGTCTTCCTGCTCGCGCTGGTGGGTGGTCGCGATGGGGTTTTGCTCCGACAGGAACAGATCGTCCGTTGGCATTGCTCACTCTCCCATGGCGGTTGCCGCGCCTGCTGTTGCGGCGTAGCCTTTTCTTCGAGGACAGTCTGGGAGAGCCCAAAATGGAATACAAGGTGATTTCCGCCGACGACCATATCGTCGAGGAGCGCAACCTGTTCGTCGAGCGCATGCCGAAGGAATTCCGCGACCAGGCCCCGCGCATGGCGCGCGCGGCGGACGGTGGCGACGGCTGGGCCTGGGGCGACAAGCCGCCGCAGCGCTCGCTGGGGCTGGAAGCGACTGCCGGCCGCGCGGCGCAGGCGACCGGCTACCGGTGGGAAGACATCTTCCCTGGCAACTACGACGGCGCGGCGCACCTTGCCGACATGGACAAGGGCGGCGTCGATGCGGCGCTGATGTTCCCGACCATCACCATGTCTGCCTGGTCGATGAAGGATTCGCCATTTGCCCTCGCCATGTTCGGCACCTTCAACACCTGGATGATGGAAGACTTCTGCGCGCCCGATCCCAGGCGGCTGATCGGCCTGCCGTGCCTGCCGGTAAATCACGGTGTCGATGTGACAGTGAAGGAACTGGAACGCTGCGTGAAGCTGGGCGCAAAGGGGCTGCACATCCCGGTCTTTCCGGATGTAAACTATGTCGACCGCGCCTACGATCCGCTGTGGGCGGCGGCTTCCGAGGCAGGCATTCCGCTGTGCTTCCACCGCACTTCGGGCGGCAACGATCCTTCGGGCAAGGGCGCCTTCCAATACGACATTCCCGGCATCAACGTCGCTGGCTCGGTCATCCGCTTCTTCGCGGGGGTCGAGCCGCTGACCATGATGATCTTCTCTGGCATCTTCGAGCGGCACCCCAATCTCAAGATCGTCGATGCCGAGGTCAACTTTGGCTGGATACCCTTCTGGAAGCAGACGATGGAAAGCTGCTGGACGGTACAGAAGGGCTGGGCGAACTTTCCGTTCAAGCACCATCCGGCCGAGCCCATCGGCAAGAACGTCTTCGTCACCGTGCTGGACGACAAGATCGGCTTCGATCTCATCGAAAAGGAGCCTTACCTGGCCGACTGCGCGATGTTCTCGACCGACTATCCGCACAGCTTCTGCCTCTGGCCGAACACGCAGGAATACATCGACGACCTGACCGCCAGCATCGATCCCGTGGCGAAGCACAAGATCCTCGCCGGGAACGCGGCGCGGGTGTTCAGCCTGAACTGATGTGGATCGAGGCCGGGGGCACCTTGCCGTCCGGCCGCTATCCGTTAAGGACCGGGAAGAGAGGTGCCGTCAGTTCGGGCGGCAGGGGGAGAAGGTAATGGCAATTGCGCAAGCAGCGGCGGCGGATGAAGGCGCGCCAAACCATCCGAGTGCAAAGTGGATGGGGCTCATCGGCTGGCTGGCCCACAACATGGCGGTCGGCACGACAGTTGGGTCGCTGGGAGTCATGGCAGCCTCGATTGCCGAACGGACCGGCATGGAAAAGGAAACGGCGCTGCTGGGCGGCCCGCTCGTCATGCTGGGGTCGGCCTTGGCGGCTCCGATCGGCGGCGCCCTGATCGCGCGCTTGTCCCTGCGGATTTGCATGTTCGCCGGTGCGGCGGCGGCGCTGATCGGCTTCGGCCTGCTCGTGCTTGTGCCGAGCGTCTACACCTATTTCGGCGCCTGCTTCCTGCTATTCGGCCCCGCGATGGCGGTGACCGGCTCGATCGGTCCTGCAACGCTGGTGACGCGCTGGTTCGGCCGCAATCGCGGGCTGGCGCTGGGCCTGGTCCACGTAAACCTGCTGGCTGCCGCCTTGCCGATCGCCTGTGCGCAATTGCTCAAGAGTTCCGATGCCCGGACGGTTTACATCGTCCTCGCCGCGCTGGTCGGCCTACTGCTTATCCCGGCGACGTTGATGGCGCGCGACCATCCGCCGGGCGCCACGAGTTCGAGCGGCGACGCGCAGGCGCCCGCCGGTGGACTTACGCTGGGCCAGATCCTTGCGAAGCCAGCCTTCTGGTGCCTCGCCATTTCGTCGTCGGCGATCATCACGGCGATCATGGTGCTGACTTTCGGTCTCGTCACCATGGCCGAGGGCATGGGTTATACCCGCGATGTCGGGGCCTTCTTGCAGACGGTGATGGCGCTTTCGGGCATGGCCGGATCGATCCTGTTCGGCTGGCTGGCCGACAAACTGGGCGGATTTAAGGGGCTGGCGCTTCTGGCGCTCGATTTTGCCGTGCTGATGGCCCTGCTGCTGCTAAAGCTGCCCTATCCGGTGCTGGTGGGCGTAATTGCCCTGCTGGGACTGCACGGAGCGGGCATGGTGCCCAATGTCAGCCGGGCGCTGGCGGCCACCATGGGGCAGGAGAGCTTCAGCCGGGCCTTCGGGCTCTCGTCGTTCCTCAGCGTAATCTTCACCGCTGTCGGCCTCTACGGCATGAACCTGTCGTTCCACGCACTAGGGGACTATTCGGGCTCGACCATCGGCATCGTGGCGCTACTGTTGCTCGCAATCCCGCTGGCGCTGACGGCCCGCAGGTGGGCCGCGCCGGCCTGAGCCGGAGTATCAGCCCCGCTGGGCAGTCGCCATCGGCTGCCCTTCGACCGGATAGCCGCGCGCCTTGTAGTCCGGGATAATCAGCCACTTTTCGCCGTCGCGTTCCTCGACGTTGGGCTGGACCATGACCACTGGCGTATCGTCGCAATGGGCTTTGGCCTCGGCGAAGGAGCCGAACAGGGCCAGCCGGTCGAGATTTCGGCGGGTCGGGAAGATCACGCTGATCTCGCCGGTGTCGGCCAGTTCGAGCGCCTTTCGGGCGCTTGCCCAGAACAGGCGCGTGTTCTCGGTGGCATCAACGGTGATGTCGACCGCCCCGGTGCCGAGATCGGTAATGAAGAAGCGCGCATCGAAAGTGCCGGAAACGCGCGGGCACCAGCGGGCGAAGGGGACCAGCCGGTCAAGGTCCAGCGTCCAGCGGAATTTCTTCAGCACCGGCGCCAGCGCACCTTTTTCCAGCAGCATGGCCCTGGCATCAGCTGCTTCGGTTCCCGAGACGGCGTTGGCAAGGCCGATGGCGAGGCCGGTTTCCTCCAGCGTCTCGCGCACCCCGGCGATGCGGGCGCCGAGAACTTCAAGGTCCTCCTCGGAGCCGAGGAGGCGCGCGAGGTCCGCATCCTCCGGATCGACCTTGCCGCCTGGGAACACTGCCGCCCCCCCGGCGAAGCGCATTTCCTTGGCGCGCTGCACCATCAGCAGTTCGGGCGGGCCGCCCAGCGAGTCATTTCGGAAAATGACGACGGTAGCTGCGGGGATGTGTCCGTCGACGTCGGGGAAGGGGTAGGTCATGGCGCTAAAGTTGCCCGCTGCGCACAGGCTGGCAAGAGAAAATGCAGGAATTGCCATCGCGGGGGCGCAACCTGTCGGCCTGGTTTACACTTGCCGCAAAACGCTGTGACCGGAATTTCTTAAAAATGGCGAAAATACGTGCTTCTATAAAATTGGCACGCGCCATGCATTGTTTCAGGTACCCCCAAAGCAGTCTCGAATAGAGGCGGGGCTTCACCAGTCTCCGAAGCCCCGCCTCCCCGAGAAATCCCCGGAAAATCGGCGCATCGGCAAGCAGGCGCAAAAACACGCCCACGGCTGAGCGTGGTTCAAACAATTCTGCTCCCGCAAGCGGGAAGGGAGGATTTTCAGGACGCCGTCGAAATCTGCGCGTCAGCCATGAGCTGGTGCAGTTCCCCGGCCTCGTACATCTCCATCATGATGTCGCTGCCGCCGACGAATTCGCCCTTAACATAGAGCTGGGGAATGGTCGGCCAGTCGGAGAAACTCTTGATGCCCTGGCGGATGTCCATGTCCTGCAGAACATCGACGCTGGCGAACTCCACGCCAAGGTGATCGAGGATGGCGCAGGCACGGCTGGAGAAGCCGCACTGGGGAAACAGCGGCGTACCCTTCATGAAAAGGACGACGTCGTTGCTGGTGACGATTTCGGAAATGCGGGAATGGGCGTCTGACATGGGTTTACCTCGTTGCGGTCCTCAATTGGGGACGGCAGTGGTCAGTTGCAAGGCATGCAGTTCGCCGCCCATGCGCCCGCCAAGGGCCTCATAGACCAGCTTGTGCTGGGCGACGCGCAGCTTGCCGCGAAACGCCTCGGATACGACGTGCGCGGCATAGTGATCACCATCGCCGGCAAGATCGGTGATGGTGACTTCCGCGTCCGGCAGGGCGGCGCGGATCAGCGCCTCGATGTCGGCTGCGGCCATGGGCATGTCAGGCTTCGCCCATGATCTGGCGGCGCGCTTCGACTTCCTTGTCCTTCAGGGCCGAGCGTACTTCCGCCTCGTCCGCATCGACCCCTGCCGAGACCAGGTCGCCGAGCAGCTTGCGGACCACGTCTTCGTCGCCGGCTTCCTCGAAATCGGCCTGGACCACGCTCTTGGCGTAGGCTTCGGTTTCGGCGGCGGAGAGGTTCATCTTGGCGGCCGCCCACTGGCCCAGCAGCTTGTTGCGGCGAGCCTGAATGCGGAACAGCTGCTCTTCGCCGAGGGCGAAGTGGGCTTCCTCGGCGCGTTCGCGGTCCTTGAAATCGGTCATCTGGTTGGCTTCCCTAAAATATTCAGCGCGATTACGCGCACCTTCCGCCGCATTCAAGCCGCGAGGCTGGCGCGCGCGAGAAACGGACGTTCGTTCTTGGCACCTGCCTCATAGGCAGAGATCTCGTCGGCCTGTGCCAGCGTCAGTCCCACTTCGTCGAGGCCGTTCAGCAGGCAGTGCTTGCGGAAGGGATCGATTTCGAAAGTGAAACGGTCCTGGAAGGGCGTGGTGACGCTCTGGGTGTCGAGATCGACGTCGATGGAATCCGTCTTCGCGACTTCCATCAGCCGATCCACCGCTTCCTGCGGCAGGGCGACGGTGAGGATGCCGTTCTTGAAGGCATTGCCCGAGAAGATGTCGGAAAAGCTCGGCGCGATGACGCAAGTCACGCCCATGTCGAGCAGGGCCCAGGCCGCATGCTCGCGGCTGGAGCCGCAGCCGAAGTTGTCGCCTGCGATCAAGATCGGCGCGCGGTCATACTGCGGGTCGGTGAAGACGTTGCCGGGCTCCTTCTTGACAGCCTCGAACGCACCCTTGCCAAGGCCATCGCGGGTGATGGTCTTGAGCCAGTGGGCGGGAATGACGACGTCGGTATCGACGTTCTTGCGGCCGAACGGGATCGCGCGGCCGGCAACGTGGCGGACAGGTTCCATCAATCTTCTTCCTCTTCGTCCCTCACAACCGGGGGCGGGGTGGGTTTTGCTTCCTTTTCGGCCCGCTCCTTGCGGCGCGAGGCGTAGAGCAGGGCGGCGGCCAGCGCGGCCGAGCCTATGGCCGCGCCTGCAAGGGCGGCCTTGCCGGTCCAACTGGGCAGTCCGCCCTTTCCGGGCTTTTCGGCTTCATCACTCATAGGCTGTCCTATGTCGGCGGTGCCACTCGCTTTCAAGGGGATCGATCAAATTTTTGGCCGGCGGGCGCCAGTCTAGTTCGGCTTCGTGCCCTCGCGGTAGAGCTTGTAGGTGAGGGCGTCGTGCAGGGCATTGAACGAGGCGTCGATCACGTTGGCGGAAACGCCGATGGTGGACCAGCGGTGGCCGGCCGAATCGATGCTTTCGATCATGACTCGGGTGACGGCCTCGGTGCCGGCGCCGGGCGTCAGGATGCGCACCTTGTAGTCCGTCAGCCGCATGTCGTTGAGCTGCGGATAGACGGCCGTCAGCGCCTTGCGCAGGGCATTGTCGAGCGCGTTCACCGGTCCGTTGCCCTCGGCCACGGTCATGAAGTGCTGATCGCCGATATCGACCTTGATGACGGCCTCGGACAGGGTGACGAGCTCGCCCCGGGCGTTCCAGTGCCGCTCGTCCATGACGCGGAAGCTCTGCAGGGTGAAATATTCCGGCACCGATTCCAGCGCGCGGCGCGCCAGCAGCTCGAAGCTGGCCGAGGCGCCGTCATAGGCATAGCCGTCGGCCTCGCGGTTCTTGATCTCTTCCAGCAGGGCGGCGATCTTGGGGTTCTTCGGATCGACCTCGATGCCGACCTCGCGGAACCGGGCCAGGACGTTGGAGCGGCCGGCCTGGCTGGAGACGAGAATGTGGCGCTCGTTGCCGACGGCTTCGGGCGCGACGTGCTCGTACGTCCTCGGATCCTTTTCGATCGCCGAGACGTGGAGCCCGCCCTTGTGGGCGAATGCCCGCTCGCCGACGTAGGCCGCGCCTGCGTTCGGCGCGCGGTTCAGCCGGTCGTCCAGGAAGCGCGAGACGTGGGTGAGGCGGCCCATGTCTTCCTCGCTGAGGCCGGTGTCATAGCCCATCTTGAGCACCAGCGAGGGGATGATCGAGATGAGGTTGGCATTGCCGCACCGCTCGCCGAGGCCATTGAGCGTACCTTGCACCTGCCGTGCACCGGCGCGCACGGCCGCCAGCGAATTGGCCACGGCATTGTCGGTGTCGTCATGACAGTGGATGCCGAGGTGGTCGCCGGGCACGTGCTGCGTCACTTCGCCGACGATGCGCTCCACCTCGTCCGGCAGGGTGCCGCCATTGGTATCACACAGCACCACCCATCGGGCGCCGGCCTCATAGGCTGCCTTGACGCAACTGATCGCGAATTCGGGGTTGGCCTTGTATCCGTCGAAGAAATGTTCGGCATCGAACACGGCCTCGCCGGCCTTCTCCGCGGCCAGTGAGACGCTTTCGCGGATCATGCGGATGTTCTCGTCGAGCGTGATGCCCAGGGCGACTTCGCAATGAAAGTCCCACGTCTTTCCGACAAGGCAGATCACGTCGGCCGCGCCGTCAAGGATGGCGCGCAGGCCTGGATCGTTCTCGGCGCTGCGGCCGGAACGGCGGGTCATGCCGAAGGCGGAGAGCTTGGCGCGCTTGAAGACGGGTTTGTCGGCGAAGAAGGCGTCGTCGGTCGGATTGGCGCCCGGCCAGCCACCCTCGATGTAGTCGATGCCGAGCCGATCGAGTTCGAGCGCGATCGCCGCCTTGTCCGCGGCGGAAAAGTTGACTCCCTGTGTCTGCGCGCCGTCGCGCAGCGTGGTGTCGTAGAGAAAGACGCGTCCGTTGCTCATATCGCCAGTTGGTTGCTCAAGCCCTTTCGGGCTCGCCCCTTACACCGAACGGGCGATTACGCCACCCCTATTGGCTTCGGCCCTCAGGCAAAGGGGGCTCCGAGGAACAGGGTCCACAGGTCGCCGGCCAGCAGAACCAGCAGGCACATGGCGGTGGCCTCGGTCATCACCCGGCGCAGGCTCCAGGGGCGGTGATCGCGAAGTTCGTCCAGCCAGTAGACGTTGGAGAAGGTGAACAGGAAGTCCATGGCATAGAACACCGTGCCCAAGGTGAGCTGGCGGTTCAGGTCCTCGTACCAGGCGAAGCTGCCCTTGGGCTGGGCTACGAAGAGCATGGTTTCGAGCCAGGCCCAGAACAGCGAACTGGCCACGACGCCCAGCAGGAAGGCGATCTTGCCGAGCGCCGTGCCCATGGCCTTGCCGATGCGGTGGATCGCCCGGATCATGAAGATCGCACCGATATGATAGACGGTGAAGAAACCGATGGAGATCAGGTACATGCCCAGCGGCACGCGCTTGTATTGGGTGAGGGCGGTGGCCTGGTCGGGGCCGAGCAGGGCGGAATCGAGGTACCAGGTCTGGTTGGGGTAGTTGTACCTCATCCCCAGGGTGTCGAAGAAATATTCGGTACCGAAATAGGTGAGGAAGAAGATCAGCACCGCCTGGTAGAGCTGGAACTTGAACCACCACTGCCGCCAGAACGGCAGGCGGTGGTTTCGGGTCAGCCAGAGCGGCAGCAGCACGCACCAGGGCGCCCAAACGAGGAAGCCGGCAAAAAGGTTCTGCCAGTCGCCCTTCAGGCTGAGCCCGGTTCGGGAGGTGATCCCGGCGAGCACGAAGAACACTGGGATATAGAGCAGGTAGAACTTTTCGGCCCAGGCCCGGTCGTCGTTGTCTGAAAACCATTTGCGCGCGGTGAAGCGGCGCTGGTCGGGCCTGTCGTCGGCATAGGCTGCAGTCATCGCGCTTTCCCCCCGGCAATGATTGCCGGGAGGCTAGCGGCTCAATCGGGAAAGTCCAATCCCGGCGATTACTTCAGTTCGCGAACGTCGGTCAGCCGCCCGGTCACCGCCGCTGCCGCAGCCATGGCCGGCGACACGAGGTGGGTGCGCGAGCCCGGGCCCTGGCGGCCGGTGAAGTTGCGGTTGCTGGTCGAGGCGCAGCGTTCCTGCGGCGGGACCTTGTCCGGGTTCATCGCGAGGCAGGCCGAGCAGCCCGGCTCGCGCCATTCGAGGCCGGCCTCGATAATGATCTTGTCGATACCTTCCGCTTCGGCCTGTTCCTTGACCAGTCCGGAGCCAGGGACGACGATGGCCCACTTGACGTTGGGCGCGCGCTTGCGGCCCTTGAGCACGGCGGCGGCGGCGCGCAGGTCCTCGATGCGGCTGTTGGTGCACGAGCCGATGAAGACGTTCTCCACCTCGATGTCGGTCATCTTCGTGCCGGGCTTGAGGCCCATGTACTCGAGGCTGACGCGGGCGGCTTCCTGCTTGGCCGGATCGGCAAAGCTTTCCGGCGCGGGGACGACGCCGCCGATGGCGACGGTATCCTCGGGGCTGGTGCCCCAGGTGACGGTCGGCGGGACGTCGGCGGCATTGATGACGATGGACTTGTCGAACTTGGCGCCCGGATCGGTCGCCAGGCTCTTCCACCAGGCCAGCGCCTTGTCCCAGTCGGCGCCCTTCGGGGCGTAGTTGCGGCCCTTGACGTATTCGAAGGTCTTCTCGTCCGGCGCGACCAGGCCGGCGCGGGCGCCCGCTTCGATCGCCATGTTGCAAACGGTCAGGCGGCCTTCGATCGACATCTTCTCGAACACGGGGCCGCGGAACTCGATGACATGGCCGGTGCCGCCTGCGGTGCCGACGGTGCCGACGATGTGCAGCACGAGGTCCTTCGGAGTGACGCCAGGCAAGAGATCGCCCTCGACGCGCACTTCCATGGTCTTCGACTGCTTGAGCAGCAGTGTCTGGGTCGCCAGTACGTGCTCCACTTCGCTGGTGCCGATGCCGAAGGCGAGGGCGCCCAGGCCGCCGTGGCAGGAGGTGTGGCTATCGCCGCAGACGATGGTCGCGCCGGGGAGCGAGAAACCCTGCTCGGGGCCGACGACGTGGACGATGCCCTGCTCGTGGTCGTTCGGGCCAAAAAAGGTAACGCCGAACTCGCGCACGTTGCGCTCGAAGGCGGCGACCTGCTGGGCGCTTTCCACGTCCTCGATGGGCAGGACATTACCGGCGGCATCGCGGCGCGCGGTGGTCGGAATGTTGTGGTCAGGCACCGCCATGGTGAGGTCCGGACGGCGGACCTTGCGGCCGGCCATGCGCATGGCCTCGAAGGCCTGCGGGCTGGTCACCTCGTGCACCAGGTGGCGATCAATGTAGAGCAGGCACGTGCCATCGTCGCGGCGCGAGACGACGTGGGCGTCCCAGATCTTTTCGTAGAGGGTACGGGGGGCGTTTGTCATGCGGGCGCGCCTAATACCGCGCGCCGCGCATGACAAGCGGCAATACGGGCTCGGCGGCTATTCAGGCCGGGTCCAGATCCAGCCGCCGGCCAGCAGGATGATCGCCAGAGATATGGCGACCCAGGGCCAGCCCACCGTCAGCCAGGTAACTACCGCACCCACGCCCATGCCGCCGATGGCGATCACCTTCACCCTGCGCCGGATCGCGCCGCGCTCCCGCCAATCGCGAAGGGTGTCGCCGTATTGCGGGTGTTCGAGCAGCCGTTGCTCCCATTCCGGCTGACTGCGGCCGAAGCAGAAGGCGGCGGCGATGAGGAAGGGCACGGTCGGCATGATCGGCAGGAAGGCGCCAACGATGCCGAGCGCCAGCGCCAGCAGGCCGCCGGTGAGATAGAGTGGCCGGGTCACGGCTGGTCAGCTTTCTCCGGCAAGGCGGGCGGCGGTGTCTCTGATCAGTGCAATCATGTTGGGCACACCCTGGGTTCGGTTGGAAGATAACTGGTTCTTCAGCGCGAAGGGTTCAAGCAGGGCGGCGATATCCGTCGCGGCGACTTCGGTGGCCGGCTTGTCCTGCACGGCGGCGATCACCAGCGCGACGATGCCTTTGGTGATGGCGGCGTTGGAATCGGCCAGGAAGTGCAGGCGCTTGTCGTCCAGTTGCGTTGGATAGACCCAGACGCTGGCCGAACAGCCGCGCACCAGGGTGGCGTCGGTCTTGAGCGCGGCAGGCATGGGATCAAGCTCGCGGCCGAGTTCGATGAGCAGGCGATAACGTTCGTCGCCATCGAGGAAGAGGTATTCTTCGCGGATATCGTCGAGTGTGCGCATGCGGGGTCCCTACTCGACCGATCGGGCTGGCGAAAGCCAGTGATCGACATGGTAAGCGGTTAACGACCCTTCAACCAAAGGTGATTACCTGGTTCCATGCTGTAATAAGGGGGGCTGCAATGTTTGGTTTTGCTCGGGCGATCGTCCGCAACAAGTTCGTCTTCATCGGCCTTCTGGCCGCGCTCGGCTTCTACTTTCTCGGTGGCAAGAGCGAAGAGAACGACAAGCCGCACAATCCGTGGTCGGCCACGCCGTCGAAGTCCGTCGAAGTGGCCTCGGGCAATGTCGACAAAGATTCGATGACCGAAAAGGCGATTCACATCGCCGACCGAGCCGCCAAGGCGGCCGGGGCGGAGGAGTTTGCGCCGAGCGCACTGCGCGACAGGTCGATCGGCAATCTGGAAAGAGGCTCGAAAGCGCTTAATAATCCGGGCGGCGACTGAGCTTTGCGGGCGGGGGCGGCAACTGCCATGTCGTCGCCCTTGCAATTTGCCGCTAAAGCGTCTACCAGCCGCTTATCCCGACATTGAGAATCAAGGTCAGGGCTGGCGCCGAGAGGGGCCGGCCACTTCGCTTTTTCGGGAATGGAGTTTCGAATGGTGGATATCGCGCGAATTATCGAGGTCGTCGAGCCGGAGGCAAATGCCCTCGGCTTCGATCTCGTGCGCGTAAAGATTTTCGGCAAGAGCGAAGCGGGCGACGGCGAGGAGCCGGCGCTGCAGATCATGGCCGAGCGGCCCGATACCGGCCAACTCACCATCGACGATTGCGCCGCGCTCTCCCGCCGCGTGTCCGACCGGATCGACGAGCTGGAAGAGGCAGGGGTAATCCTTGTCGAGGGTGCATACCGTCTCGAAGTTTCCTCGCCCGGTATCGACCGCCCGTTGACCAGGTTCAAGGACTTTGCCGAGTGGGCAGGGCATGAGGCCAAGGTGCAACTCACCGAGCCGGTCGAGGGCAACCGCAAGGGGCTGCAGGGCGAAATCGCCGGGGTTGAAGGCGACGTCATCCTCATCGATGACCGCAAGTCCGGCCGCGTCTCCTTCCCGTTTGACCACATCCATTCCGCCAAGCTGGTCTTGACCGACAAGCTGATTGCCGCCACCCGCCCGCTCGATTCGAGTGGCGTCGATGAATTCCTCGAAGAACAGGACAACTGAGCATGGCCAGTCCGATTTCCGCCAACCGCGCAGAGCTGCTCGCGATCGCCAATTCGGTCGCGACCGAAAAGATGATCGATCCCGCCATCGTCATCGAGGCGATGGAAGAGGCGATCCAGAAGAGCGCGCGCAGCCGCTATGGCGCCGAGAACGACATCCGCGCCAAGCTCGATCCGCGCACCGGCGACCTTCGCCTGTGGCGCGTCGTGGAAGTGGTCGATGAGGTCGAGGATTACTTCAAGCAGGTCGACCTGAAGCAGGCCGAGAAGCTGCAGAAGGGTGCCAAGATCGGCGACTTCATCGTCGATCCGCTGCCGGCGGTGGACCTTGGCCGCATCGACGCCCAGTCGGCCAAGCAGGTGATCTTCCAGAAGGTCCGCGATGCCGAGCGTGAGCGGCAATACGAGGAGTTCAAGGACCGCGCGGGCGAGATCATCGTCGGCGTGATCAAGTCGGTCGA
>CAZVWP010000003.1:0-157759 GCA_964630805.1 uncultured Novosphingobium sp.
CGCGAGCCCTCTCCTGTCTTGGCATAGACCACCAGCGTGTCGGCACAGGTGGCGTTGGTGATCCAGAACTTGGTGCCGTTAAGCCTGAACCCGCCCGGCGCGGCGTCAGCGCGGAGCTTCATCGACACCACGTCCGAACCTGCCCCCGCTTCCGACATGGCCAGGCTGCCGACATGCTCGCCGGAAATCAGTTTTGGCAGGTATCTGGCCTTCTGCTCGTCGTTACCCCAGCGTCGGATCTGGTTGACGCACAGGTTCGAATGCGCGCCATAGCTGAGACCGATCGACGCCGAGGCCCGACTGACTTCCTCGACGGCAATGGTGTGCTCAAGGTAGCCAAGGCCAAGCCCACCCCACTGCTCTTCGACCGTGATCCCGTGCAGCCCCAATTGGCCCATGGCCGGCCAGAGCTCTTCGCGCGGAAACCAGTCCTGCGCATCGACCCTGGCGGCGAGCGGCGCGATCTTCTCGTCGGCGAACCTTTCCGCCGCCTCGCGGATCATCACTGCGCTTTCGGGCAGGGCAAAGTCGAAATCGGGTGTCGAGCGCATGTCGGTTCCTGCGTTTGTCGGCAGACGGAATGATTCCTGGTCCGTCAGCAAGGCATCTTCATGCCACTATTAGGATTAATGATCGAACCTGTAATCGCGGATGCGCTTGGCAAACAGGGTAAGGCAACTACTGCAAGGCTTGCCGCAGACCGCCGTTTGCGCCAGCTTGTCGCAAGAGCTTGCAGAGCACCGATCGCCGGGGAGGCACTGAATGCAATTCGACGAGACGTTCGATCTGGTGATCGTGGGCAGCGGCTGTGCTTCGGTGACGGCTGCACTCGCGGCAAAAGCGCTCGGCGCGAGGCCGGTAATCATCGAGAAACAGGCCCTGTTCGGCGGTTCGACCGCTTATTCCGGCGGCATCGCCTGGATTCCCAACAACCCCCTGCTGGACGACGACAACGAAGAGGACGCCCGCGCCTACATGGAAGCGGTGATCGGCCCGCCCGATGCCAAGGCCTCTCCGGTCGCCAAGCGCGAGGCCTACCTCAAGGAAGGACCGCGCGCGGTGCAGTTTTTGCTCGACCAGGGCGTCAAGCTGATCCGCGTGCCCTGGCCGGACTACTATTCCGACCTTCCCGGCGGCCACAAGATTGGCCGCACCATCTCGGCCGCCCTGTTCGACCTGCGCGAGCTGGGCGATTGGCAGGACAAGGTGGGCTACTTCTACGGCTTCCCGCGCCTGCCCGTCGGCTCCTGGGAATTCGTCGACCACACGCTGGCCAAGACGACCTGGAAGGGCAAGCTCGCCGGCATGCGGCTCGCCTTCAAGATGTTCAAGGACAAGCTCACCGGCGGCCGCACGGTCGGTTCGGGCAATGCTGTGCAGGGCCGCTTCCTCAAGGCCGCGCTCGATGCGCAGATCCCTCTCTACATGGAGACGGAGATCACCGGGCTTTTGACCGAGGACGGTCACGTCGTCGGCGTGCGGGTGCGCGATCCCAGGGGCGAACGCACCATCGGTGCCACGCGCGGCGTGCTGCTCAACGCCGGCGGCTTCTCGCGCAACGCCGAGATGCGCAAGAAATACCAGCCGCAGCCTTCATCCACCGACTGGACCATGGCCAACCCCGGCGATACCGGCGGCGTCATGCAGATGGCGATGGACCTGGGCGCGGATATCGACTGCATGGAGGAAGCCTGGTGGACTCCCGGCTCGCTGATGCCCGACGGCAAGTATGCCGGCTTCCACGTGCCGGGCGAGAGCGGCAAGCCGCATGTCATCATTGTCGGCCCCAACGGCAGGCGCGTCGGCAACGAGGCCGGGGCCTACATGGAATTCGGCCAGAAGATGTATGCCGCCGGCGCGGTGCCGAGTTGGGCGATCAACGAAAGCCGGATGCTCAAGGACTATAGCTGGGGGCCGTTGCTGCCGGGCAAGCCGAAGAAGCCCTGGATCGACAATGGCTACCTGATCAAGGCGGATACCATCGCGGAACTGGCGCAGAAGTGCGGCATCGACGCGGCCGGCCTCGAGGCCGAGATCGCCCGGTTCAACCTCTTTGCCGAAAAGGGCGTGGACGAGGATTTCGGCCGCGGCACCAGCCACCACAACCGCGCGATGGGCGATCCCGGCCACAAGCCCAATCCCTCGCTCGGCAAGATCGAGCGGGCACCGTTCTATGCGGTGAAGATATGGCCGCTGGACGTAGGCACTTCTGGCGGCATCGTCACCGACGAGCACGCCAGGGTGCTGAAGGCGGACGGAACGCCGATCCCCGGACTTTACGCCGCCGGCAACATCACTGCCCCTGTGGTCGGCCACACCTACCCGGGCGCGGGCGCGAGCATCGGCGGCGGGATCGTCTTTGGCTATGTCGCGGCGAGGCACGCACTGGGAGCGAACTGAGCCCTCTGCCCTGTCCCAGCCTTCCGCGTCGCGGCCATTGCCTGTCCGATCAGCAGCAGCGCCGGACCCGAGCCTAGCCCCGCCTGTGCCGCCAGCGGCAGCAGGTCGAGGCGGGTGATGAGGCGGGTTTCGCTGGCAAGGCTGGCGTTTTCGACCAGGGCGACTGGCGTATCCGGTGTGAGGCCGGCTGCCATGAGATTGCGCGACACTTCCCCCGCCGCCGCCTTGCCCATGTATATCGCGATGGTCGCTTCTGGGTCGGCCAGTGCCCGCCAATCGAGGTCAAGAGCCTCCCCCACCCTTGCATGCGCCGTGACGAAGACAAGCTTGCGGGCCATGCCGCGCAGGGTGAGCGATACACCAAGGCTGGCTGCCGCGGCACTGGCGGCGGTGATGCCGGGGCAGATCGCAACCGGCACGCTGGCGGCGCGGCAGGCATCCATCTCCTCGGTCGCGCGACCGAAGACGGAGGGATCGCCGCCTTTGAGCCGCACTACGCGCTCGCCGGCAAGTGCTGCCTCGACGATGAGACCGTCGATGGTTGCCTGATCCGTGGAATGACGCCCGGAACGCTTGCCGACATGGACAATCCGCGCGGCAGGATTGGCGAGCTCAAGCACACCGGGGCCGACAAGCGCGTCATGGAACACCACGGTGGCGGAATGAATCAGGCGTTCTGCCTTGCGGGTGAGCAACTCGGGATCGCCGGGACCACCGCCCACCAGCCAGACCATGCCGTTGGGAAAATCGATCCGATCGCCCTGAGCTTGTCGATTGTTCACTCTGCCGCCTCCAGTTCGATGGGGGAAAGGGAATCGAGGATCCTGGCGATGGCCGGCCGGCAGGAACCGCAATTGGTGCCGGCGCTGGTGGCTTGGCCGATCGTCGCCACCGTTGCCGAACCGGCATGCGCCGCCGCCGCGATCTGTCGCTCGCCGATGCCATGGCAGATGCAGACCAGGGCTCCCCTGTCCGGTGCGGGCGCCGTTGGCCGGCCGGCCAGCAATTCGCATGGACTGGCGCCGGCCCGGCCCAGTTGCCCGGCCACCCAATCGCGGCCTGGCAGCTCGCCGTTGCGCGTGACGTAGAGCGCCGCCACGAGAACACCTTCGCCATCGAGCACGGCAATGCGCCTCATGCCACGGCCAAGGTCTGCGGCTTCCAGCCTTTCGCCCCGGGGCAGCAGCGTGTCGAAATCGGGATCCGCCTCGCCAGCCAATTCAAGGAGCCAGCCGCCATCGATGCGGGACTTGCTCCACCACAGGAGACCCTGCTGAGCGATGGAATCACGGCTTGCCAGGAATGCCCGCCAGGCAGGTACGACCGGGGCAACGCGCGCCGGGGTATCCTTGAACCCGGGCTGGCCGGAATGGGGATCGGTGGCCTGCCCCGGCAGCCTGTTTGCGCGCCCCTCCCCGCTCGTCGCATCGGTCCAGTGCATGGGCACGAAAATGCCGCCGGATTGCTGTCCCTCGGCAAGGGCGACACGAAAGAGCGCCCGGCCCTGCGCGGTCTCGACGCTGGCGAGCCCGCCCTCCTCCAGGCCATAGGCGCGCGCGTCCGCCGGGTGCACTTCCAGCAGCGGCTCGCGCCGGTGCTGGCTGAGCCGGTGGGAAAGCCCCGTGCGGGTCATGGTGTGCCACTGGTCGCGATAGCGGCCGGTGTTGAGGCGTAGTGGAAATTCCGGGTCCCTGCGGGATGCGGGCGGCCGCACCGCCACCAGCCGCGCCTTTCCGGAAGCTGTGGCAAAACCGGCGGCCATCGGGTGAGCCCCGCCCCACCGGAATGGCTTCATGACCTGGTAGCCATGCCCGTCGATGACGGAATGGGCAGTGAGATCGAGCTTGCGGCCATGCCGGACAGAAAGTGCCGTCATCGCCGCATATTCACGGAACACGTCAACCGACCGGGCAAAGGCAAAGGCCTCGCCCCAGCCCAGCCGATCGGCGATGTCGCACATTATGCGCCAATCCGCGCGCGCCTCGCCGGGTGGGGAGAAGAAGGGGCGCTGGCGGCTTATCGTGCGCTCGGAATTGGTGACAGTGCCGTCCTTCTCGCCCCAGGCCAGCGCTGGCAGGCTGACATGGGCGAAGTGGGCGGTGTCGGTATCTGCCATGACATCGGAGACGACCACAGTAGGGCAACGCGCCAGTGCTTCGCGCACGAATTGCGCGTCCGGCATCGACACGGCCGGATTGGTCGCCATGACCCATAGGAACCTGATCCGGCCATCGTGCACGGCGCGGAACATGTCGACGGCCTTGAAGCCCGGCCCGGCGCACAGGTTCGGCGCCTGCCAGAAGGCGGCGACATCCGCACGTTCCGCCTCGGAAAACCCCAAGTGGCAGGCCAGCATATTGGCCAGCCCGCCGACTTCGCGCCCCCCCATGGCGTTGGGCTGGCCGGTGATGCTGAAGGGCCCTGCCCCGACCCGGTTGATCCGCCCCATCGCAAGGTGCAGGTTGATGATGGCATTGCCCTTGTCGGTGCCACCGAGCGACTGGTTCGCCCCCTGGCTGAACAGGGTGACCATGCGCGGGCGGCTGGCTACGAGGTCGGCTAGCGCGGCGAAAGTCGGCCAGGGCACACCGGGGTCGCGCGTGTCGATGCCGTCCCAGAATGCCTCGGGCACTTCGCAGCAGTCGGCAAGGAACCGGCGATCGAGCAGTCCCCTCGCCCGCATCTCCGCCAACAGCGCATTGAACAGGGCAACGTCGCCTTCCGGGGCAACCTGGACGTAAAGATCGGCCTGCTCGGCTGTCTCCGTGCGGCGGGGGTCGATGACGACGAGTTTCGTGCCCCGCCGTTCCCTTGTCCGTTCGATCCGCTGCCAGACCACCGGGTGGCACCAGGAGGTGTTCGAGCCGACCAGCAAGATGAGGTCCGCCGCTTCGAGATCGTCATAGGTGCAGGGAACGACGTCCTCGCCGAAGGCCCGGTTGTGGGCAGCAACGGCGCTTGCCATGCAGAGGCGCGAATTGGTGTCGATGTTGCCGCTGCCGATGAAACCCTTCATCAGCTTGTTGGCGACGTAATAGTCTTCGGTGAGCAGTTGCCCGGAGACGTAGAAGGCGACACTGTCGGGTCCATGCTGTTCGATGCACTGGCGCATGCGGTCCGCGACGAGGTCCAGCGCCTCGTCCCAGCCTGCCTGTCGCCCTCCGGTTTCCTTGGCGCCGATCATCGGATGGAGCAGCCGCCCTTCCAGGCCCACCGTTTCGGCAAGGTGCGTGCCCTTGGAGCAAAGGCGGCCACCGTTCGCCGGGTGGTCGGCATCGCCCTTGATCCGGACCGACCTTTCGCCCGTCAACGCGGCATTAATGCCGCAGCCCACGCCGCAATAGGGGCAGGTGGTGCGAACCGTGCGCACGGCTAGGCCGCCTTTCTTCCGACCACGGCCTCGCGCAGCAGGTAGATGCGCCCCGCATCGACCCTGAGCGGCACCGTCGGC
This sequence comes from uncultured Novosphingobium sp., assembly GCA_964630805.1. GTDB lineage: Bacteria > Pseudomonadota > Alphaproteobacteria > Sphingomonadales > Sphingomonadaceae > Novosphingobium. The sequence goes on from CAZVWP010000003.1 coordinate 5,852, forward strand.
ACGCATGCCCCCCGTTCATCTTCGCCTTCTCCCAGTGCCACGCCTGTCTTCAGCGAGATGTTCCAGCTGTGCAGTGGGCAGGTGACGACATTGCCATGTACGATTCCCTGGCTGAGCGGCCCCGCCTTGTGCGGGCAGCGATTGCTTAGCGCGTAGAAGCGGTTGTCGAGGGTGTGGAACACGGCAATCTCCTCGCCGCCCACCACTGGCAGGGTGCGGGCGGTTCCGGGCGGGATCTGGTCCACGGGGCCGATATCGAGCCACATTCCGATCATCAGGCAAACTCCAGCGGGCGCACTTGGGCGAGGTGTTGGTGCAGTTCGGCATGCTGGCCCGCGGCGCGCTCGGCCCAGGGGTCGCCCTGCATGAACTGCTGCGAATAGCGGAATCGGGCGGCGAGCTTGCGGACTCCGTCGGGATCGTCGAGCAGCGCGGCCTTCACGTGGTCGAGCCCGACGCGCTCGATCCACGGCGCGGTGCGTTCGAGGTAGTGTGCCTGTTCGCGGTAGAGCTGGATGAAGGCGGCGCAGTGATCCAGCGCCTGCTGCTCGGTCTCCACCTTGCAGAGCAGGTCCGTCGCCCGCACCTTGATGCCGCCGTTGCCGCCGACGTGCAGTTCGTATCCGGATTCTACGCAGACGATTCCAAAATCCTTGATCGTCGCCTCGGCGCAATTCCTGGGGCAGCCGCTGACCGCGATCTTGAACTTGTGCGGCATCCAGCTGCCCCAGGTCATCCGTTCGATCGTGACGCCAAGGCCGGTCGAATCCTGCGTGCCGAAGCGGCACCATTCGGACCCGACGCAGGTCTTCACCGTGCGCAGCGCCTTGCCATAGGCATGCCCCGAAACCATCCCGGCCGCATTGAGGTCGGCCCAGACCGCCGGAAGGTCTTCCTTCCTGATCCCGAAGATATCTAGCCGCTGCCCACCGGTGACCTTGACCATCGGCGCATTGTACTTCTCCACCACATCGGCGATCGCGCGCAGTTCGCGCGGGTTGGTGATGCCGCCCCACATGCGCGGAACGACGGAATAGGTGCCGTCTTTCTGGATATTGGCGTGGAGCCGCTCGTTGACGAAACGGCTCTGCTGGTCGTCCACATAGAGCCCGGGCCAGGCGCAGAGCAGGTAATAGTTCAGCGCCGGGCGGCAGGTGGCGCAGCCGTCGGGCGTGGTCCAGTGCAGTTCCTGCATGACCTGCGGGATCGCCTTCAGATCCTTTTCCAGTATCAGCCGGCGCACGTCGTCGTGGGTGAAGCTGGTGCACTTGCACAGGGTCTTCGGGGCGGACTGGACTTCTCCGCCCAGGGTCAGCGCCAGCAGGCTTTCGACGAGGCCGGTGCAGGACCCGCAGCTCGACGAGGCCTTGCATTGCGAGCGCACAGCATCGAGGCTGCAGGCCCCGCCCGCGATGGTCGCAACTACCTTGCCCTTGGAAACGCCGTTGCAGCCGCACACTTCCGCATCGTCGGAAAGCGCCGCAACGGCAGCATTAGGGTCCGCCAGCGCACCTCCGGACGCGAAGGCCTGGCCGAAGATCAGGGCCTCGCGGATGTCCGAGATGTCCTCGCCCTTGCGGATCAGGTCGAAATACCAGGAGCCGTCGCTGGTATCGCCATAGAGCACCGCGCCCTCGATGCGATTGTTGCGGACGATGATCCGCTTGTAGATGCTCCGCGAGGCATCGCGCATGACGATGTCTTCCGCCCCGTCGCCGCCGGAAAAGTCGCCGGCGGAGAACAGGTCGATGCCGGAGACCTTGAGCTTGGTCGAAGTGACCGAACCTTCGTAGCCACTCGGGTTGCCGCTGGCGTGGTCGGCCAGGGCGCGGCACATTTCCCAGAGGGGGGCGACGAGGCCATAGCAGGCGCCGCGGTGCTGCACGCATTCGCCGACCGCCATGATGGCCGGGTCGCTGGTGACCATGTGATCGTCGACGAGGATGCCGCGCTCGACCTCCAGCCCGGCACCTTTGGCCAGGGCCACCGCCGGTCGGATGCCGACCGCCATGACGACGATGTCGGCCGGAATTTCGCGCCCGTCCTTGAGCCGGACGCCCGCGACGTGGCCCTCCGCTTCGAGGATTTCGGCGGTGTCTGAGCCCGTGAGGATGGTCTGGCCACGACGTTCCAGTTCGGATTTGAGCAGGAAGCCGGCCGCCTCGTCGAGCTGGCGCTCCATGAGGCTTGGCATAAGGTGGATCACCGTGACCTGCATGCCGCGCAGGCTCAGGCCATGCGCCGCCTCCAGCCCGAGCAGCCCGCCGCCGATGACGACGGCATTACCGCCACCGTCCGCCGCCGCGAGCATCTTCTCGACATCGTCGAGATCGCGGAAGGTGACGACGCCGGGCAGCTGGGCGCCCGGCACCGGAATGATGAAGGGATCGGAACCGGTGGCGATCAGCAGCCGATCATAAGGCTCGACCCGGCCGGACTTCGAGATCACCGTCTGCGTCTTTCGGTCGATCTGCACTACCGGATCGCCGACGATCAGCTCGATACCGTTCTCCGCATACCATTCGGCGGAATTGATGACGATGTCCTCGAAGCTCTTTTCGCCCGCCAGCACCGGCGAGAGCATGATGCGGTTGTAGTTCACCCTGGGCTCGGCCCCGAAGATGACGATATCGAAGCGCCTGGGGTCGCGCGCCAGCATTTCCTCCACCGCGCGGCCCCCGGCCATGCCGTTGCCGACCACCACGAGCCGCTCCCGAAGGCCGCCCTCTTTCGGCATTCCCTTGAAGTTCATCGGCGCATTCACCAGTTGGTCTCCGTGTATGTCGCGCAAACGCAGAAAAGCCGCCTCGAACGTGCCCCGGGAGGGAGCTGGTTCGGGCGGCTTCGTTGCCACGCAATGTCGAAATGGGTGCGGCGGTGCTGGATCGTCCCTCTTTGGACGGCACTGCTGCTGGGGCTATAGCTAACTGATTCTACCTTCTGGCCGCAAGCGTTTTTTGCATTGCAGCAAATTCTTTTCCGGCGGATCAGAAAGCGATCTCGGCCTGCAGCCAGAACTTCGACGTATCGGTGCCGAAGCCATGGGCCGTGTAATCGGCATACTTGGCGAGCCAGGCGATGCGGCCGGTCCTGAAACCGATCGAAGCATCCCATTCGTGGCCGAAGTCCACACCGCCGACGTGGCTGTCGAACTGATGGTAGGTGACCTGCGCGTTGAGGCCCTTGATGCCCTTCACCGTGGGGAAGCTGTAGGTCAGGCCGCCATAGATATCCTTCAGGCCGTTGTTTGGCGTGGTCAGGAACAAGTCAGCCCAGCCGTTGAACTTGTGCAGGGTGGCCATGGGCGTCTGCACGGCCCTTCCCGCGCCGCCAGCCGCAGCCGGATCGCTGCCGAGCAGCTCGTAGCCCACGGTAGCCGTGAAGCCATGGAAGCCGAGCCCGCCTTCGACCGCGAAGTAGTCCGCTCCAAAGCTTGGACCAGAGCCTTTCCAGTCGGACTGGCGTGCATAGGATGCCGCGAGACTGAGCTTTACCGCCTTGGACAGCGGCAGGGCGCTCGTGGCGCGCACGCCATAGGTCTGGGTGTCCGCAAGCGACACCGCGAGTGCACCCGCCTGTTCCCTGGCGTCATAGTCGAGCAGGTAGGCAAAGGCCTTCACGTTCACTGGGCCCAGCTTCGCCCCCGCCCCCAGGAAAACGAAGTCCCCGTCATAAGCCGTGCGCGATCCGGCGTCGTAGCCGAAAACCGTGCGCTGACTGATCGAGTAGGTTCCATCGAGGGCGACTGGCCCAAGCTTCGCCTCGATCCGCGCGGCATCGAACGTCTGCTCGTTCTGCCGCCAGCCGACCGCGCCGACCCAGCGCTGGTCGTCCAGGTTGATCCGTTGGCGGCCGACCGTGACGGTAGCGGCCTTGCCCTTGTATTGCAGTTGCAGCCGGTTGAGCTCGATGTTCTCGGCATCGACAATCGTCGAGAACTGCGGTCGCTGCTGGCTGCCGGGAACGGCAAAGGAATAGGCGTTGTAGCTCTTGTCAAAGGCCACTGTCCCTTCCGCCTCCGCCAGCAACGAGAGGTGCGAGGCGGCATGCCTGATCTCGAAGCCGCCGCGGACCCGCAAGGTCACTGCGTCTGCGTCCGTCGCCGGCTGGTCGACGTGCTCCCAGCGCAACCGCGCATCGATGATCGAATCCAGCAACAGGCCCTCCCCGATCTTCACCGGATCGCCGAACTTCGGCTGGGCTGTCGCGGCGTGCGCGGGGTGAGCGAAGGCAATCGGGGCCGCCGATACGGTCGCCGTCAACAGCAAATTCCTCATGGTAACAATCTCCTGACGAACCCGCCGCCAGGCATCCCCCGTCTGGCGTCAGGCCGCTTCTACGTGCGGTCCGTGGTCGTATTCTGCGAGGAAGTGCAGCACTTCCTGCCGATAGGCATAGAACTGCGGATGCCGCAGCAGGGCCTTGCGGTCGCGTGGGCGCGGCAGGTCGACCTTGAGCACCTTGCCTATCGTGGCATTGGGGCCGTTGGTCATCATCACCACCCGGTCTGCCAGCAGAATGGCCTCGTCGACGTCGTGGGTAACCATGATCGCGGTGACCTTGGTGCGGTTCCACACTTCCACCAGCACGTCCTGCAGGTCCCAGCGCGTCAGGCTGTCGAGCATGCCGAAAGGCTCGTCGAGCAGCAGCAGCCGGGGCGAGAGGGCAAAGGCCCGGGCGATGCCGACCCGCTGGCGCATGCCGTTGGACATTTCCGCCGCCAGCTTGTCCCTGGCATCGCCCAGGCCCACCCGCTCAAGGTAATAGTCGACAATCTCGTTGCGCTCGGCCCGGCTGGCGTGCGGATAGACCCGTTCCACGCCCAGCGAAACATTCTGCCGCGCGGTAAGCCAGGGCATCAGGCTTGGCGCCTGGAACACCACCGCCTTGTCCGGGCCGGCGATGTCGATCTCGCGGTTGTCGAGGACGATCGAGCCGCGCGAAATCGCATTCAGGCCGGCCGCCATGGTAAGGACAGTCGACTTGCCGCAGCCGGAATGGCCGATCAGCGAGACGAACTCGCCCTTGTCCATCAGCAGATTGAAGTCCTCGACGACGGTCAGCGGCCCCTTGGGCGTGGGGTAGACCTTGTGGAGCTTGTAGAACTCCATGTAGCGCCGCTCGGCGCCCCCTCGGGCTGCGTCGCGATAGGCCTTGGGCGGCGGCGCGAGGTCGAGCGGGGTGACATTGGGCAGGTTCGCCGCACTGGCAGCCTGCCGTTCCTGCCCTGCCACCAGAGACCCTAGATAGCCGACGATTTCCGCCCGCAACGTCTGGTAGTGAGGATCGTCGTTGAGTCCCTCGCGGTCGCGCGGGCGGGCGATGCCAACATCGAATATGCGCCCGATCCGCGCCGCCGGGGCCGGCGTCAGCACCGCGACCCGGTCGGCCAGCAGCAGCGCCTCGTCGACATCGTTGGTAACGAGGATGATGGTGCGGCGTTCCTCGGCGCGGATGCGCTCGATCTCGTCCTGCAGCTTGGCTCGGGTCAGAGCATCGAGCGCGGAAAGCGGCTCGTCGAGCAACAGGATCTCGGGCTCCATGGCGAGCGCCCGGGCCACCGCGACGCGCTGGCGCATGCCGCCCGAAAGCTGCGCCGGCTTGCGATCCATGGCGTGGCCCAGCCCGACCAGCTCAACCTTCTGGCGCACCAGCGCCGCGCGCTCCGCCTTGCCGCGGTCCTGGTGGACGGCATCGACGGCGAGCGCGACGTTCCTTTCCACCGTCAGCCAGGGAAACAGCGAATAGGACTGGAATACCAGGCCGCGATCCTTACCGGGGCCGTCGATGGCCTTGCCCTTGAGCAGGATCTCGCCGCCATCGGGCTCGACCAGCCCGGCAATCGCCGAAATCAGCGTGGTCTTGCCCGAACCGGAGAAGCCGAGCACGGCGATGAATTCGCCTTCCTGCACGTCGAGGTCGATGCCGCCGAGCACTTCGGTAATGCCGCCCGTCTTGCCGGTGTAGCTCTTGGCAAGGGCGCGGATGGAAAGAATGGAACCTGTCATGGTCACACCGTGTGGTTGCGGCTGGCGAGCGACTGTAGCGCCATCATGATACGGTCGAGCATCACCCCGATCAGGCCGATGGCGACGACCGCCACCATGATCCGGGCGAGCGACTTCTCGCTGCCGTTCTGGAACTCGTCCCAGACGAACTTGCCGAGACCCGGGTTTTGCGCGAGCATTTCCGCCGCGATCAGCACCATCCAGCCAACACCCAGAGACAGGCGCATGCCAGTGAAGATGTAAGGCAGCGAGCTCGGCAGGACGAGGCGGCGCAGCTTTGCGAACCAGCCTAGCCTGAGAACCCGGCCGACGGCGATGAGGTCCTTTTCGATCGAAGCGGTACCGATCGCCGTGTTGATAAGCGTCGGCCACATCGAGCACAGCATCACCACCACCGAGGAGATGACGAAGCTCTTGGGCAGCATGGGGTCGTCACTGGTGATCGAGGCGGAGACGACCATGGTCACGATCGGCAGCCAGGCCAGCGGGCTGATCGGGCGCATCACCTGCACCAGCGGATTGATCGCGGCGTTGAAGGTCTTCGACATGCCCGCCACCAGCCCCAGCGGCACGGCCACCAGCGATGCCAGGACGAAGCCCATGCCCACCGTTTTCAGCGAGGTGAAGATCTGGTCGATGAAAGTCGGCGGGCCGGTATAGCTGGAACCTGCCGCGATGGCGGCCGCTGCCTCGCCCCGGGCGATGAGATGCTCGTCCATCAGGCCGAGAAACGCCTGCCAGACATCGCCCGGCCCCGGCAGCACGCCCAGCGACGTGTGAACCATGGGCGCCAACACTGCCCAGAGGACCAGGAACCCGCCGATGCCGGCCGCCGGCGGCCAAGCGGCGGCGAAGATCGCTTTTGCGGGCGGCATTTTGGGCAAGGCGGGCAATCGCAACTTCGAAGCCGGCGATGCGGGCAGAGCGGCAAGTTGCTTCCCGGCAACCAGCGCGTCTGCGGGAGGGACAACTTCGACGCTGGCTTCCATGTCGGGATTTCTCAGGGGTGCGACAGACATCGTGTTTCCTTGCTCTTACTTGACGCCAGCCGGCGTCACGGTCTGGCCGGGCTTGAGGCCGATGGCGAAGCTGGCGGCGTAGGCAGCGGGGCGGCGCGCATCGAACGCCACCTTGTCGATCGCCGCCCTGGCGTAGGTGCGGAAGCCGTCGGTCTGGGGAAAGTCGGCGGCGGTGGCCTTGCCGTCGGCGATCAGCGACTGCGCGGCGGCGTTGTAGAGGTCGGGGCGGTAGGCCAGTTTCACCGTATCGAGGTACCACTGGTCGGGCTTGGCCTCGGCAATCTGGCCCCAGCGGCGCATCTGCGTGAGGAACCAGATGCCGTCGGAATAGAAGGGGTAGCTCGCCTGCTGGCCGAAGAAGAGGTTGAATTCCGGCGTGTCGCGCGTGTCGCCCTCGGCAAATGTGAACTTGCCGGTCATCGATGCCAGGAGCACTTTCTCGTCGGCACCGACGTATTTCGGGCTGGCGATGATCCTGACCGTTTCCGCCCGGTTCTTGCCGTTCTCCGCATCGATCCACATCGAAGCGCGCAGAAGGGCGCGCAGCAGGGCCTTGACCGTGTTGGGGTTCTTGCGGGCGAATTCCTCGGTAAGGCCGAACACCTTGTCGCCGGTGAGCCCGGCAATGTCGGGATCGACGACGATCGGGTGCCCGATGCCCTTGGTCACCGCTGCCTGGTTCCAGGGCTCGCCCACCGAATAGCCCTCGATCGTCCCGGCTTCGAGCGTCGCCGGCATCTGCGGCGGCGGTGTCACCGAGAGCTGGACATCGGCACCCGTGACTCCCGCCGTGTCACCCGGAAGGTAGAAGCCGGGGTTGAGTCCGCCGGCCGCCAGCCAGTAGCGCAGGATGTAATTGTGGGTCGAAACCGGGAAGACCATGCCCATCTTGAAGGGCTTTCCTTCCGCGCGGAACTTGTCGACCACAGGCTTGAGCACCGAAGCCGGCACGGGCTGGATGAACCTGCCATCCGGCCCCTTGGGCAGCGTCGGCGCGATCATGTCGAACACCTTGTTCGAGATGGTGACTGCCTTGCCGTTGATGTCGAGTGACATCGGGGTGATGATCCGCACCTTGGAACCGATCCCGGCGGCGGACGCGAGCGGGTGTCCGGCCAGCATGTGCGCACCATCGAGCTGCCCGCCGGCGACGCCATCGACCAGCACCTTCCAGTTGGCCTGCGGCTCCAGCGTGACGTTGAGCCCTTCCTCCGCGAAGAAACCCTTTTCCTTGGCTACGGCGAGGGGCGCCATGTCAGTCAGCTTGATGAACCCCAGCCGGAGATTGGACTTCTCGATATGGTTGGCGGCGGCAACCTTGGCGATCTGGTCGTTGCCTGCGGACGTGCCGCCGCCGCCGCCGCAGCCTGCCAGGGCGACTCCGGCGAGCAGCGCCGCGACCATACCCCGCCTGTCGAACCGAAAACCCTGAACCCTGTTCATCGCTGTCTTCCTGTTGGCAGCGCGAACAACAAAAAGCCGCCTCGATACAAGTCCCCTGAGGGACCGGATCGGGCGGCACCGTTGCCACGCAATGTTCGAATACCGGCAGGACGAAATTCGCGAACCCGGCATTGGGCCGCTTCGTTCCTGCTGATGGAAAGCTAAGCGATTCGCAGGCGCTTCGGCAAGAGACTTTTTTGCAGTGCAGCGAAAATTCTTACGGCAGTTGCGAAATATACTCTTCCGCATGCGACGGATCGAACACGCTGCCATCGAAAAAGCGGTTGTCTTCCAGTATCATGGTGCCCTGCTGGGTGCCCACGGCCGTGGTCTGGGTCAGGCTGCCCTCGACCTTGGAGCTGGCGCCGGGAAGCGGTTGGTCGGTGCCGGCAAGGGCGCTGCGGTAGACGTCCGGGCGGAACACCCGCGCCGCCCTGGCAAGGTCGGCCTCGTCGAAAGCCAGCCCGTCCCAGCGCACCATCTGTGTATAGAGCCACTCGGCCTGGCTGACCCAGGGAAAGTTCGCCGCCTCGCGGTACTGGAACATGAAGTCCGGGTAATGGACAACCTCCCCGCCCCGTTCGAGTAGCAGCCGGTCGGATATCGCGCGCCTGATCAGCACTGCGTCGCCATCGAGATATTCGGCGCGGGCGAGGATCGCGGCATTGGCGTCCCAGTTGCCCGGCTCGACGAAGTGCCGCCCCGCCCGGCACAGCGCGCGGATCAGGCGTTCCACGGCAAGGCGCTTTTCCTCCAGCACAGGCTCGCGCAGGGCCAGCACCTTTTCCACCCCCCGCCGCCAGATCTGCGCGGTGGCGAGCACGATCCGCCCCACCCCCCGCTCGACCGCGACGCTGTTCCACGGCTCGCCGACGCAGATGCCGTCGACTTCGCCCGCTTCCAGCGCATCGGCGCAGAAAGGCGGCGGCACGGTGGCGATCTCGACATCGCGATCGGGGCGGATACCGCAAGCCGCAAGCCAGTAGCGCAGCATGTAGTTGTGGCTGGAATAGCGGTGGACCACGCCGAAACGCAGCGGATTGCCGGCCTCGGCGCGGCGCAATGCCAGCGGACGCAGCGCCGCGCCCACTGCCACCGGATCGCCCAATTGCCCAGCCGGGCGAACCTGCGCGGCCAGTTCCGGCCGCAGCGTTATGGCGTTGCCGTTGAGCCCCAGCACGAAGGGCACCGAAAGCGGCTGCGCCGGCCGGCCGCGCCCCAGGGTCGTGGCGATCGCCAGCGGCGCAATAAGGTGCGCCGCATCGCTGTGGCCATAGAGCAGGCGGTCGAGCACCGTCGCCCAGCTCATGTCCTTGATCAGCCGCAGCGACAGGCCCTCGTCCTCGGCAAAGCCGTGCTCCAGCGCCAGGATCGGCAGGCAGGCGTCGACCAGCGGCAGGAAACCGATCGTCAGTGTCTCAGCCATCACATGCCTCCCATCAATTTGTGCGCGGTCAGGATGGCGTCGGCGATTTCGGCAATCTTCTTGCCCTGGTCCATCGCCGCCTTGCGCATTTCGCCATAGGCCACCGGCTCGGTCAGCCCCCGGCTCTCCATCAGCACCCGCTTTGCCCTGTCGATCGCCTCGCGCGCGGCGAGCTTTCCCTTGGCCTCGTCCAGATCTGACTGCAGCCGGGAGAATGCATTGAACCGGCGCACCGCAAGGTCGAGCAGGGGGCGGATACGGTGGGCGGCGAGGCCATCGACGACATAGGCGGAGACCCCGGCATCGACCGAAGCGGCGATCGATTCCTCGTCCGACTTGTCGACGAACATCGCGATCGGCCGGGCCAGCGCGCGGCTCACCGTGAAATATTCCTCCAGAACGTCGCGCGAGGGATTTCCAAGATCCATTAGGACGATATCGGGCGCAATTTCCCCGATGCGCAAAACCAGCCCGCGCCGCTCGGTAATCACGAAAATCTCGCAGTCCGGAAAGGCGGACAAGCCGTCGCGGATCACCGCAGCCCTTCCCGCACTTTCATCGACGATGGCAACGCGCATACGTTCATTGTGCAGTGCAGCATACCTTTATGCAAGCCTGCACTGCGCCGTGGCGATGGCGCGCACGGGATTATGGACAAGCCGGCGCTCGCGGGGCTACCATGAATTCGGTAACACAATGCGTAAAGCACGGGTTTCGGCCAGCAGAAGGCACGAGGCGCGGCTGGGAGATACAGGCAATGTCCAGGATCGGAATTCACACGCTCGACCAGAATTTGTCGTTCGGAGCGCGAGTAACCGGCGTGACGCACGATGTCCTCAAGGACGAGCCGACACGCGAACAACTGCGCGAACTGTTCCGCAAGGTCGGCGTCATCCACTTCGAGGATGTCGAGCCGACGCCGGAAATGCAGGTGGCGATCAGCACCGTGTTCGGCCCGCTGAAGGACCACCCGGTCGCCAGTGTCGAGCGCGCTGACGGTGAAAAGCTGCTGGGCGTCATTGCCATCAGTTCCGGACCCGATGCTGGCATCGTCGAGATCGACGGCAAGCAGCTTGCCACCTGGCAGCCCTGGCATTTCGACCACGCCTACAACAACGAACTGAATTACGCTGGCGTGCTGCGCTCGATCACCATAGCCAAGGACGGCGGCCAGACCGCGTTCGCCGACGGCATCCAGATCTACAACGACATGGACCCGGCGATTCTGAAGAAGGCCGAGGGCGTCGAGGTGCTCTACAACCTCGACCTGCGCTACACCCTGCAACGCTTCGGCCTGCCACACAATTTCAAGGTCATCCGCCCGCACAAGAGCCAGCTCGACGAAGACTACGGCAAGACCCCCTGTTCCGTGCATCCAATCCTGTGGACCCGCCCGACGGGAGAGCGCGTGTTCCACATGACGCCCTACGGCTGCCGCGGCATCGTCGGCGACCGCAGCGACGCCGCCTTCGAACTGCTGAGCGAAATCTGGGAAGAGGCGATGCGGGTGATCAAGCCATACTTCCATCACTGGCACGAGCGCGACATGGTGATCTGGGACAACCACCGCGTGCTGCACGAGGCCACCGGCTGCAACCCGGACGAGTATCGGCTCGTCCATCGCACCACGATCAAGGGAGACTATGGGCACGGCCGCTGGGAACTCGACACGGTAGCCGCCTGAACCTGAACAAGCCCGGAGAACGCGATCATGGTCGATAGCAGCAGGTACGGTCCATGGGCGGTCATTCCCGGCGGTTCGGAAGGGATCGGCGCCGAGCTGGCGGACATGCTGGCGGCGGACGGCATCAACCTGGTGCTGATAGCGAGGAAGGCCGAGGCACTGGAGGAAACCGCAGCGGCGGTGCGCGCCAGGCATGATGTGGAAGTTCGCACCCTGTCGCTGGATCTCACCGCGCCTGACATGCTCGACAAGGTCCGCACGGCGACCGACGACATCGATGTTGGCCTGCTGATCTATAACGCCGGCGCCTCGCACCGCACCGGGCCCTATCTCGGCTGGCCGCTGGAGGATGTGCTTCGCGTCATCCGGCTCAATGTCGAGGGACAGGCCATCCTAGCGCACCATTTCGGTCGGCGCATGGCGGCTCGCGGCAGCGGCGGCATCGTGCTGATGGGCTCGCTCGCGGGCGTCGCGGGCAGCCCCAGCGTGGCCGCCTATTCCGGCGCCAAGGCCTTTTCTCAAATCCTTTCCGAAGCACTGTGGTGGGAGCTTAAGGGCCAGGGAGTGGACGTCCTCCACGTCGTCGTCGGTTCGACCAATACTCCGGCGATGGAGCGGCTTGGCATCGCCTACAAGGAAGGCGACGGGGTATCCTCGGATCACGTCGCCCGGCTGACGCTGGAGAACATTGCCAATGGCCCGGTCTTCGTCATGCCGGAGATGCGCGAGGGCTTCCAGCTGTTCGTCGAGCCCGACCGGCGCAAGGTGGTCGAGATGAACGCCAGCTTCATCCTGGGCAACACCGAAGGCACCTTCGCCGAACCTGAGCAGGCCTCTTGAGCGAAGCCGCCTACCCGCCCTTTCCACCCGCCGCTTTCGATCGCATCGACGAGAGCGACGACGCCCTGTTCTATCGGCCGCCACGGCTGGTGACGCATATCGACGACCAGGCCATCGCCAAGCTGCGCGACTTCTATGGCGAGGTGCTGCAGCCCGGTTGGAAAGTGCTCGACCTGATGTCGAGCTGGGTCAGCCACCTTCCCGACGGCCTCAAGCTTGCCGAAGTGATTGGCCATGGCATGAACGAAGCGGAGCTCAATGCCAACCCGCGCCTCACCCGCCACTTCGTACAGGACCTCAACACCCAGCCCACGTTGCCGCTGGAAACGGACGGCCTCGATGCGGCACTGTGCTGCGTCAGCGTGCAGTACCTGTGCCAACCTGTCGCGGTTTTCAGGGAAGTGCGCCGCGTGATCAAGCCCGGCGCGCCGTTCATCGTCACCTATTCCAACCGCTGCTTCCCGACCAAGGCCGTGGCGATCTGGCGCACGCTTGACCTGCGCGAACACGCCTCCCTGATCGGCGACTACATGCGGCGGACCGAGTTTTCGGACATCGAGGCCAAGGTGCTGGCCAACGGCATGGACGGCGACCCGCTGATTGCGGTGGTGGGGCAGGCTTGATTTAATACCACGGAGGCGGATCAGCTCGGCCCGCCGTCCACCGGCACCACCGCGCCGGTGATATAGGACGAAGCATCGCTGGCAAGAAACAGGATGGTGCTGGCGACATCCTCTGCCCTGCCCGCGCGCTGCAACGGAAAGCCCTTGCAGAATTCGTCGACATTGATCCCGCTCTGCTCGAAGTCCTTCGAGGCGTTGGGCGTGGCAATAAGCCCCGGGGCGACGCAGTTCACCCGCACGCCCTTGGGGCCCCACTCGGCGGCGGCGACACGGGTAAACATCTGAATCGCGGCCTTGGCGGCGGAATAGGCACCAAGCCCCGGCACGCCCTTGGTGCCCGCCACCGAGCTGTTGTTGACGATCGCCCCGCCCCCGCCGGCGATCATGTGCTTCACCGCCTCGCGCGCGCAGAAGAAGGTCGCGTCCATGTTGATGGCGAATTCGCCGCGGTAGTGCTCGGTGCTCATGCCTTCGAGCTTGCCGTGTGTGCCCCAGCCGACGTTGTTGACGAGGATATCGATCCGCCCGAATTCCGCCATGAGCCGGTCGACCAGCGCCTTGACCTGGTCCTCTTGCCGCATGTCGCCGGTCACGGCGATGCAGCGCCGGCCGGTGGCCACGGCAATGGCCCGCGCGGTGGCCGCAAGCGTCACCTCAGTGCGCCCGGAGATCGCGACATCCGCGCCGCACTCGGCCAGCATCCGCGCGGTGGCCGCGCCGATCCCCTCGCTGCCGCCGGTGACGATCGCCACCCGGCCGGTCAGATCGTAGCCCTGAGGTCCCATCGCGCGCTCCCATTTCGCATTGCCGCCTTGTTGCATGCGGCGAGTGACCATAGAGTGCCGCAAAAGAACGGGAGAGAACAATGGAAATCCTCAAGGGCATAAAGGTGATCGACGTCACCATGTGGGCCTTCGTCCCCGCCGCCGGCGGCGTCATGGCGCACTGGGGGGCGGACGTGATCAAGGTGGAGAATGCCGGCGCGCCCGATCCCGCGCGCACGCTCAATGGCTCGCTCGAACCCGGCGGCTCCAGCGACATGTTCAAGCACTATAGCCGCGGCAAGCGCTCGATCGGGCTCGACCTGTCGCGCGACGAAGGGCGCGAGCTGCTCTACAAGCTGTGCGAGGACGCGGACGTATTCCTCACCTCCTACCTGACGCCAACGCGCCAGCGGCTCGGCATCGATGTCGAGCATATCCGCAAGGTGAACCCCAACATCATCTACGCGCGCGGCAGCGGCTATGGCCCGAATGGTCCCGAAGCGGACCGGCCGGGCTACGATTCCATCGCCTGGTGGTATCGCGGCTCGCTTGGCCAGTCGTCGATGGACATGAGCAAGGCTGACTGGCCGACGCACATGATCGGCCACGGCGACGGCATGAGCGGCATGGCCTTTGCCGGCGGCATCTGCGCCGCTTTGCTCCACCGTGCGATGACCGGCGAGACCATGGTGGTGGACAGCTCGCTTATGGGCACGGCGGTCTGGTTCAACGGCATCGCCCTGATGGCCGCGCAGCGCCATCCGGCCCAGCGTAACCCGGGCCCAGCCAAGCGCCCGCCGCCGCCGGAGGGTGCGCCTCCGGGCATGATCTCCGCCCTTCGGCAGATCTACCAGACCAAGGACTTCCGCTTCATCAACCTGCTGTTCCTGGGCGATGACGACCGCGATTTCATCGACCTGATGCACCGCATCGACCGGCCTGACCTGGCGAGCGACCCGAAGTACGCGACCGCCCAGTTGCGCAATGCCAACAGCGACGAGATGCAGGCGATCCTCGACGAGATTTTCGCTTCGAAGAGCTATGAGGAGTGGAAGGCGATCCTGGTCAATGCCCGAGGCGCTTGGGGACCGATCCAGACCCCGGAAGAAATCTTCACCGACCCCCAGACCATAGCCAACGGCTTCGTCAGCCATGTCGATTATCCGGACGGCGGCCTGAAGATCCCCGCCCCGCCGATCCTGTTCGACGAGGAGGCCGGCGCCGTGCCCCGCGCACCCGACTTCGCCGAGCATACCGACGAGATCCTGCTCGGACTTGGCCTCAGCGCGCAGGACATCGGGCGCTACCGCGAAACGGGGGCTGTGCGCTGAGCGAAGGTCAGTTGACCAGCGGTCTGTACCCCGGCTTCTTAAGGGTCACGATATAGGCCGCCAGGTCCCTGATCCGCGTGTCCTCGACCTCGAAATTCATCGCGGCCGGGTAATTATGGGAATCGCGCAGGAACTGTTGTAGCGTCTGGCGAGTCACGCCGGACCGGTTGGCGATGTCCTCGAAAGGGGGCGATTCCGGATTGGGCGAGGAGCTGTTCTCAACCACGCCATGACAGCCGGAGCAGCGCTGCCCGGCAAAGGCCAATCCCCTCTGCGCCGAAGCGGTCAAGACAGGGTGCTTTGCGGCCCCGGATTTGCGCGCGGAAGCGGTGCCGGACAAGGCAAGCAAGCTGGCACCCAGCGCCAGCAGCGCAGCGGCGACGAAATACGGTCGTTTGAGCATCGGCTACAGCCCTACCGACCGGAAGCAACGGCGTCAAAAGGGTCTGCGAAATTCCGGTTCAGGCGTCCTTGCCGGCGAAGAAATCCTTCAACCGCTCCGGATCGGCCGAGAAATCCTCGGCCAGCTTCACCCGCGCGACATTGGTGGTGTAGGCAGTGGCGACATAGAGCGTGACATTGGCGATCAGCAGCATCAGCCCATCGTAGCCGAAGGCCGCGACAGCCTCTTCGCGCGTCTCGTGACCGAGCGCGCCGCTGCGCAAAAGCTGGTCATTGACCTGCCAGGCGATGCGCTCGGCATCGTCGCCGAAGGGCGGCTCCTCCTTCCGGCGCAGGGCCTCGATCAGCGCAGTGGACAGGCCCTCGTTCTCGGCGAAGGGCACGTGGAAGTCGAATTCCACCATGGCGCCCAGCTTGGCCGAAGTGGTCAGCACGACAAGTTCGCGCAACTTGCCGGGCAGCGCCGCATTGGCCCGCACCGCGCCGCCGAGATCCACCATCAGCTTGCCGAATTCCGGAAACTGCAGCCAGGCATTATAGAGATCGGGCAGCCGTTTGGCCTCCGCCCCGCCGGTGTAGAAACCGCGCGGGCCGAGGGTGAGTTCGTCCCAAAAAGCTAGCTGGCGTTCGTCGAGGTCGGCCTTGGAGAGCACGGGAAATCGTTCCATGCCACGAAGCCTGTTTGAAAGAGCGCGAAGGGTCAACTAGGCTGGCGCAAAACCCGGGAGAGAATCGATGCAGTTCAGGAAGCTCGGTGCGAGCGGAATCGAAGTAGCGCCGCTGGTACTCGGCGGAAACGTGTTCGGCTGGACGGCGGACAGGGATGCCAGCTTCGCCATCCTCGACGCCTTCATGGACGCCGGCTTCAACGCTATCGACACGGCCGACGTCTACTCGATCTTCGTCCCCGGCCACAAGGGCGGCGAGAGCGAGACGGTGCTGGGCGAATGGATGAAGGCGCGTGGCAACCGCGACAAGGTGGTGCTGATCACCAAGGGCGGCCTGCCGATGGGCGAGGACCTCAAGGGTCTATCCAAGGGTTACCTCCCCCGCGCCTGCGATGCCTCACTGAAGCGCCTGCAGACCGACTACATCGACGTATACATGTCGCATCGCGCCGACGAGACGGTGCCGATCGGCGAGACGCTGGAGGCCTTCCAAGGGCTGATCGACGCGGGCAAAATCCGCTCGGCCGGCTGCTCTAACTACACCAATGCACAACTGGCCGAGGCCTTGGCCTGCACCGGCCCGGGCAAGGCCGTCTACACCTCGTTCCAGCCGCACTACAACCTCGCCAAGCGTGACGAGTACGAGGGCGAGGCGGAGGACCTGTGCGTGAAACACAAGCTTGGCGTCATCACCTATTTCTCGCTGGGCGCAGGCTTTCTCACCGGCAAGTACCGCAAGAAGGAAGACTTCGAGGGCAAGGCTCGCGGCGGCTCGGCCTCGATGTATGCGAGCGATGAGAACATGACGATGCTGGGCCGCCTGGAAGAGGTGGCGAAGCGGCACAACGCCACAATGGCGCAGGTGGCGCTGGCCTGGCTGATGGCGAGGCCCTCGGTGACCGCGCCCATTGCCAGCGCCACCCGGCTCGACCAGCTTGCGGACATCCTGAAGTCAGTCGAAATCCGGCTGTCGCACGAAGACATGGCGGCGCTCGACGCCTGAGATATCAACCCGAAACAAGAGGAACCTGAAATGGCAAAATTCCAGATGGTCGTTCAGTCGCAGGCTCTGCCCGGACGCGACGATGATTACAACGAGTGGTACGACAACCAGCACTTCGGCGATATTTGCGCCATCCCCGGCGTCACCGGCGGCCGCCGGCTGGAACAGGTGATGACGGTGGCCGGCGAGCCGGGACTCAAGTATCTCGCCATCTACGACATCGAGACCGACGACATCGGTGCGGTCATGGCCGAAATGGGCCGCCGCGGCGCGGCAGGCGAAATGCCGATTTCGGACGCGCTGGATGCCCCCGCGTCGCAGCTGTGGATCTACAAGGTGAGCGAAGGATACGCTTGAGCGGTTCCAGTCCCTCCCCATTTTCCCCTGAGCTTGTCGAAGGGGCAAATGGGGGGGTGGCAGACGCCGCAGGCGGCTGACGGAGGGGTGCCGTCGCCCCCTCCACCATCCTTCGGATGGTCCCTTCCCCATTTGTGCTTCGCAAAAATGGAGAGGATTTGATCTAAGCAATCGTATCCTGATACCTGCGCACCGCGATCGTCCCCAGCACCACCAGCATCAGCGCCAGCACGCCCACCTCCGGCAAGGCCAGTCCCGGCCCCCAGCCCTTGAGCATGATTCCCCGCACCAGCCGCAGGTAATGCGTCGCCGGGATTATTTCCGCCACCACCTGCGCCCACTGTGGCATGCCCCGGAACGGAAAGGCAAAGCCCGAGAGCAGGATCGAGGGCAGCATGTAGAAGAAACTCATCTGCATCGCCTGGAGCTGGCTCTTGGCGAAGGTCGAGATGGTGAAGCCAAGCGCCAGGCAGACGACCATGAACAGCATGGTCACCAGCACGGTCAGCAACAGCGAGCCTTCGAAGGGCACGTGAAACACAGTCGAGGCGAGGATCAACACCACGGTCAATTGCACCATGCCGACAATCAGATTGGGCACGATCTTGCCAGCCATCACCTCGAACGGTCGCAGCGGCGTCGCCAGCAGGTTTTCCATGGTGCCCTGTTCGGTCTCGCGCGTCACGGAGAGCGAAGTCTGCATCACGAGCGTAATCGACAGGATGATCGCCAGCAGGCCCGGTACCGTATTATTGCTGGTGATGCCCTCGGGATTGTAGCTGCGGTGGACCACCATATCGACGGGCGGCTCGCCCGGCCGCCGTGCGGCAAGCGGTCCGATCAGTTCATGCGACAGCGCCTGGTTTATCGCATCGCCAGCGGCCGAAACTGCGGGGCCGGTGGCAGATGGGTCGGTGGCATCGACGGTGAGCAGCAGTTGCGGCCTGTCGCCGCGAACCAGGTCCCTGGCGAAGCCAGGCGGGATGGTCAAGACGAACTGGGCCTTGCCCTCGGCCACCAGCCGGTCCGCCTGGCCAAGGCGCGAGGCGATCTCGGTCACCTCGAAATAGTCCGTGTTCCTCAGCCCCATGACGACCGAGCGGGAAAAGGCGGAATTGTCGTTCGCTTCCACTACCAGCGGCAGGTGCCGGGGATCGCCGTTGATCGCGTAACCGAAGATGGTGAGCTGGACGATCGGCAGCATGAACATCATACCGATCGTGCCCGGATCGCGCCGCATCTGGCGCAATTCCTTGAAGATCATGGCAAGTATGCGCTGCCACATTTCAGGCCTGCTCCAAGACCGACTTGTCTTCAGCCCCGCGCATCAGGTGGATGAAGACGTCCTCCAGCGAAGGACGGGCCTCCTTCCAGCGGATCTTGTCGGCCCAGGGCTCCACCGCCTTGCGCAATGCCTCCGGGTCCGCACCGCAGACATGGAGCGAGGTGCCGAAGGGGGCCGCCATGGCGACGCCGGGGCGGTCTTCGATCTCGGCGGCGAGGCGATCCGCGCCCGGCCCCTCGCCCTGCAGCGCGTGGAGCTGAGATCCTGCGATCACCTCGTCTATGGTGCCCCGCGCCAGCATCCGACCATAGGCGATATAGGCGATCTCGTGACAGCGCTCGGCCTCGTCCATGTAATGGGTCGAGACGAGGACGGTCATGCCCTCGGCCGAAAGTGAATGGATCTGGTCCCAGAACTCACGCCGCGCCTGTGGATCGACCCCCGCGGTGGGTTCGTCAAGCAGCAATATCTTCGGGTCGTGCAGCACCGCGGCGGCTAGCGCTAGCCGCTGTTTCCAGCCGCCGGAGAGTTGGCCAGCCAACTGATCCGAACGCGTGCCGAGCCCCAGCCGCTCCAGTGCCTCTTCCACCTGGCGGTCCATGTCGTCGAGCCCATAGACCCGGGCGATGAATTCCAGGTTCTCGCGGATCGTCAAGTCGCCGAACAGGCCGAACTTCTGCGTCATGTAGCCGATCTGCTGCTTGATCGCATTGCGCTCCCGCCGCAGGTCGAGGCCCAGCACTTCCCCCTCCCCCTCGTCAGGAATCAGCAGGCCGCAAATCATCCGCAGCGTCGTGGTCTTGCCCGAGCCGTTGGGGCCGAGGAACCCGCAGATGCGCCCTGGCGCGACAGCGAGATCCACATGATCGACGACGGTGCGGCCGGAAAACCGCTTGGTCAGCCCGCGCACGTCGATGGCGCAGGGGCCGCTCATTGCGCGTGGACTTCGACCGGCAATCCGGGGGGTAGAGGCTTGTCGGAATTGGCTGGCAGGGCCTCGACGAGGAAGACCAGCTTCGCCCGCGCCCGCTCGCTGTAGATAACCGGCGGGGTGAACTCGGCGCGCGGCGAGATATAATTGACCTTGGCCTCGCGCGCTGCGCCGCAGCCGTCGCAGGTGAAGCGCACCGTCGATCCCATGCGCAACGTGGCGATGCGATCCTCGGGCACGTAGAAGCGCAGCTTGCGCTTGTTGTCGGGCAGTACGGCGACGACCGGGGCATTGGCCGGGACCCACTCGCCGGGATTGAAGAAGGTCTGCTCGATCATGCCGGCGGCGGGAGATGTTGGCGCGATATCCGCCCGGCGCTGCTCCTGGCTGCGCAGCGCGGCCTGAGCGCCGGTGACGCCCGCCTGTGCCGCACGGATTTGCGCAGTCCTGCCCGCGCTCATTTCGCCGGAACGCACCTGCGCCCGGGCCTGATCCAGCGCCGCCTGGGCACTGTCGCGAGCAGCGCGGGCAGCATCGACCTGCGCGCGCGAGGCTATGCCTTCGCCGACAAGCTGGCTCTGACGGTCAAAATCCCGCTGCGCCCTCGCCAGTTGTGCAATGGCCGAGCGTTCCTGTGCGCGCCACACATCCACTTCGGCCTGGCGCTGGCGGGCGGCCTCGAGGTCCGCCGCCTGCGCCTGGGCCTGGGTCACCTGCGCTTGCGCGCGCTGGGTCTCGGCATCGGCGGTGACCGTGTCGAGCGCGAACAGCGGTGCGCCAACGGCCACCCGCGCCCCTCGCTCGACTGGCCTGCTCGCCAGCCGCCCGGCCTGCGGCGCGCCGATGTAAAGCGTTTCGCCCTCGACATAACCGAGCCAATGGTCCTCGCCATCGCCGGTACGCAGCCACAGCCAGGCGATTACCGCGACGACCACAAACGCAATCACGGCAATCAGGGATCGAGGAATGCGGTTCATCGCGTGGCCCCGGAGTTCGACATGGCTAACCTATGGCGCAAGTTCGATTCCTGTGCCACTCCCATGGACAAAATCAGAGGGAGAGGAATCATGGCTGGATCGCCCTTGCGCGCGCTGGTCGTCGGCACCGGGTTCGGCTGCCGCATCCAGGTCCCCGCCTTTCGAGGCGCCGGCTATGACGTGGTCGGCCTCGTCGGTAGCGATCCCGAGCGCACGGCCGAGCGCGCCTCGGATAATGGCATCGATGCGTGTTTCGTCGATCTCGCCGAGGCCATCGAGGCGACAAGGCCAGACGTCGTCGCCATCTCCACCACGCCGCACACTCATTGCGATCTGACCCTGCAGGCGCTCGACATGGGCTGCCATGTGCTATGCGAAAAGCCATTCGCCAGAGATGCCGATGAATCCCGCAAGATGCTGGCGGCGGCGCAGAAGGCCGGCAAGGTCCACATCGTCGGCAACGAATTCCGCTTCGTGCCCCAGCGCGGCACAACTGCCCGGGCGATTGCGGACGGCTCCATCGGCGCGCCGCGTTTCGCCAGCTTCACCCAGGTCGGCGGCTACATGAAGGCCTGGGAAGACGATTTCCCCGACTGGTGGTTCGATCCGGCCGAAGGCGGCGGCTGGCTGCGCTGCGCGGCCACCCACTGGATCGACCAGATCCGCGTCTGGCTTGGCGAATTCGATACGGTCAGTGCCTCCCTCAACACGGTGACCCTGACGCGCGGGCCGGTCGACGATACCTTCGCCGTGCGCTTCACCATGAAGAACGGCCTGGAAGGCGTGCTCCAACAGTGCTCGGGCGCCTATGGGCCGCTGTTCGAATCGAACCACATCGCGGGCTCGGCCGGCCACATCTGGTTCGACAACGATGCTGTCCATTTCGCCGACGCCAATGGCGAACGCACCCTTGATACGCCCGCAGACCTCGAACTGCCACCACCCCCGCCGTTGACCGGCGATCCGCGCAACCAGCGCGTCGACTGGCAGGCCATGGCCTATGTCGAGATCGCGCCCTACACCGAGCTGTGCAAGACCATGGCGGCAATGATCCGGGGCGAGCCGCCGACATCGCCGGTCCCACCCGCGACCTTTGCCGACGGCGTGGCGCACATGCAGGTGATCGACGCGATCGCCACCTCTGCCCGCAACGGCGGCGCGCTGGTGCGCGTTTCCGCGATGTAAGGAGAAAATACGAAGTGAAGTTCGCGCTCAACATTCCGCTGGTGAAGGTCTCCACCGACGGTGCCGGTTCCGCCGGCAGGCAAGTCCGCGTACTGGTCCGCGCCCTGGAGCAGGCGGGGCTCGATGCCTGCCTCACCTCCGAGCACCCCGCCCCTTCCGCGCACTGGCTGCACAACGATCCGGGCGGGCATGATTGCACGGATCCCTTAACCGCCTTCGCCTATGTCGCGGCGTGCAGTGAGAGCCTGCAACTGTTCACCAACATCATCGTCCTGCCCTACCGCAATCCCTTCGTGCTGGCGAAGGCGGCTTCGACGCTGCAGATCATGTCCGACAACCGCCTGCTGCTGGGCGTCGGCGTTGGCTACCAGAAGGAAGAGTTCGACGCGCTGGGCGTGCCCTTCAAACAACGCGGCGCGCTGGCGGACGAGGCGATCGAGACCCTGCGCGAGATCTGGGCCGGCGGCGCGATCGCGAAGAAGGGCCGCCACTTCGATGCTCCGGGCAACGAATCGCGCCCTGTCCCCACCCCGCCCCCGCCGATCTGGGTCGGCGGCGGCAGCGACGCGGCGCTCGCCCGCGCGGCGCGACTCGGCGATGGCTGGGCGCCCTATTTCCTCGTGCCGACCAACGACCCCGACGTGCGCCGTTCGGCCGTGGTCGACATGGCGCACTTCGGCGAAAAGGCCGCGCGTCTCCACGAATTGCGCGCCCAACATGGCCGCACCGGTCCGTTCGACATGGCCGTTGCCCCGCCATTCAGGCCCAAGGAGCCGACGAAGGAGAATGCCGAGAAGTTCCTTGGCGAAGTGGCCGAACTGGAGGCGCACGGGGTCAACTGGATCTGGACCTCGGTGCCCTCGCACGACACCGGGTTCTATCTCGAGATGGTGGCCTGGTTCGGCGAGGAAGTGATCGCGGCGCGGAGCTAGGCTTAAGGCCCCTCCCCTGGCGATCCACGATTCGCAGGCGCCGTCGGTGGCAAGGGTGACAGGCCCTATCCCATGCCTCTGCTATTCATATGTCTGTGCAGGTGGTGGACAGGGGTGGATTCGAACCACCGTACGCTTGCGCGGGCAGATTTACAGTCTGCTGCCTTTAACCACTCGGCCACCTGTCCATGGGGCCCTACGCGACCGAGGCCGCGCTGGAAGGCGGGCCAATGGCGAAGCAGGCCTTGCCTGTCAATGGGTCGGCTGGCAGGAGGCGCCCATGACAGGCATTTTGATCCGGAAATGAGCAAGAAGGGAGCCCTCAGGGGGCGCGCGGGGCGAATGCAGGGGGGCCGCGGCTCCGGCCGGGCCTCTACCGGCATGGTGCGGCTGTGGGGCCGGCACGCGGTGGAAGCCGCGCTGAAGAACCCCGAACGCCGCCACCGCAAGCTTTGGGCAACGCGCGAAGGCGTCGATTCGCTTGATGGCGAACTGCCGCCCGATTTCCCGCTGGAATATGCGCAAGGCGCTGACCTGGCCCGGCTGGTAGCCCGCGATGCCCCACACCAGGGGCTGGTGCTGGAATGCGCGCCGCTGGAAGACATCTTCCTCGACGACGTGCTCACAGGCGAGGCGGACCGGCCCATCGTCGTGCTCGACCAGGTGACCGATCCGCATAACGTCGGCGCAATCCTGCGATCCGCCGCCGCCTTCGGCGCCGCCGCGCTGGTGACACAGGATCGCCATGCCCCGCCCGAATCGGGCGTCGTCGCCAAGAGCGCATCGGGCGCCCTGGAAGTGGTGCCCTGGGTGCGGGTGGTGAATCTTGCCCGCGCGCTCGAGGAGATCGCCGAAGCGGGCTACTGGCGCATCGGGCTTGCCGGCGAGGCACAGGCCACGCTTGCCGAGGCGCTGCCGGCCGGGCCGGTCGCCCTCGTGCTGGGCGCGGAAGGCGAAGGCATGCGGCAAAACATCGCAGGCCACTGCGACGCTCTCGCCCGGCTGCCGATCCGCGAGGAAATGGAAAGCCTGAATGTGTCCAATGCAGCGGCCATCTCGCTCTATGCCGTGGCCACGCGGAGCTGATTCCAACCAAGGGGGGAAATTCGATGCACCTGGCCCTGTTCAAGCGCGCGGCGGGCCTTGCCACCCTTACCGCCGTGGCCCTGCTGCTCTCTGCCTGCCTGCTGACGCCGGGCAAGTTCACGTCCAGCCTCGACATCCGGCGCAGTGGGGATTTCAGCTTCGCCTACAAGGGCGAAATCTCCATGCTGGGCGTCACCCAGTTGGCGCGCATGGGCAAATCGTCCGAACCGGCGCAGTTCACGAAATCGCCCTGCCATGACAGCGAAGCCACGGAACGCCCCTGCACCGCCGCGGAACTGGCCGACCAGAAGCGCGAGTGGGAAGCATCGCGCGCCCGGGCCCGGGAACGCGAGCAGAGCGAAACCGAGAAAATGAAGGCCATGCTCGGCGGCCTCGACCCCACCGATCCGAGGTCGATAGAGGAATTCGCCGCCCGCCTGCGTCGCCAGGCCGGATGGCGCGCGGTCAGCTACAAGGGCGAAGGCCTGTTCGATGTCGACTATGCGCTGTCGGGCAGGCTCGATCACGATTTTCTGTTCCCGGTGATAGAGAAATTCCCGACCACCTACAGCTTCATCCAGGTCCTGCGCCGCAACGACGGCACCGTGCGGATTGACGCACCCGGCTTCGCCTCGTCGTCCAGCAACAACATGCTGTCCTCGATGGTTTTCGGCGGCATGGGGAGTTTCGGGCGTGACAATCCAGCCACCCGCCTGCCCGAAATGGAAGGCAGCTTCACCGTGACCACGGATGGGCAGGTGCTCGCCAACAATACCGAAAACGGGCCCGTGGCCGCGCCCGGCGGCCAGCAGCTGCAGTGGAGCGTGAACGTGCGCAGCACGACCGCGCCGATGGCTCTGATCCGCCTCCCCAACTGACGCGCACAAGTCTGGCGACATCGCCGCAAAACAAAGCCGCGCCGGAGTTACCCGGCGCGGCTGCTTGTTATTATTGGGCCGCGAGGCGTAGCGGCCGTTATTCCGTATTGTTTAGTTCACGGCGTCCTTCAGGCCCTTGCCGGCCTTGAACTTTGGCTGCGAGCTTGCCTTGATCTTCATGGTTTCGCCGGTGCGCGGGTTGCGGCCGGTCGAAGCCTTGCGCTTGGTGACCGAGAATGTGCCGAAGCCGACGAGGCGAACTTCGTCGCCCTTCTTGAGGGCACCGGTAATTGCATCGAATACGCCTTCGACGGCCTTGGTGGCGTCGCTGCGCGTCAAACCGCTGGCATCGGCAACCGCGCCGATCAGGTCGTTCTTGTTCATTATGGGAACCCCCTACCTTGATGTGGAACTGCGTTTGGAAACTCTGGTTGGAATCGCCTCGGAAAGCGGCCCGGAATTGAGCCGTTTTTGCAGGAACTGTCAAAGGCGAATCACGCCGAATCCGCGCCGATATCCCCTAATTTGCGGCAAAATCGACGAAGCGTGCGCTTGACCCACAACGCAGGAGCGATGGCAGGCCCGGACGCGCGTTTCGACGCTCCCGATTCGCCTGCCGAATCGCGATCTCAATGCGCCGTTGGCGAAGCCGCCACACCGCCCAGGGGCGCCGGCGCGGCGGCCTGGCTGGCCAGTTCGTCCGCCTCGGTCCACTCGATCGGCACGACCGGCTCTGTGAGGGCCCGGGCCAGCACTTCGTCGACATGGGTGACCGGAATGATTTCGAGGCCATCAAGGATATTGGCAGGGATCTCGGCGAGGTCCTTGCGGTTCTCCTCGGGGATCAGCACGGTCTTGATGCCGCCGCGCAGCGCCGCGAGCAGCTTTTCCTTGAGTCCGCCGATCGGCAGCACCCGGCCGCGCAGGGTCACCTCGCCGGTCATCGCCACGTCGGAACGCACCGGGATGCCAGTCAGCGTCGAGACGATGGAGGTGACCATGCCGATGCCTGCGGAGGGCCCGTCCTTGGGCACGGCGCCTTCGGGCAGGTGGATGTGGACGTCCTTCTTGTCGAACACCGAAGGCTTGATGCCGTAGACCGGGCTGCGCGCCTTGACGAAGCTGCAGGCGGCCTGGATCGATTCGCTCATCACGTCGCCCAGCTTGCCGGTCGACTTGATGCCGCCCTTGCCGGGCACGGTGACGCTTTCGATGGTCAGCAGTTCGCCGCCGACCTCCGTCCAGGCCAGGCCGGTGACGGCGCCCACCTGGTGCTCCTCCTCGGAGACGCCGACGCGGAACTTGCGCACGCCGGCGAAGTCGGAAAGGTTCTCCGGCGTGATCTCGATCGCCTTGGCCTTGCCTTCGAGGATCTGGCGCAGGCTCTTCCTCGCCAGCCGGGCGATCTCGCGCTCCAGCGTGCGGACGCCCGCCTCGCGGGTGTAGTAGCGGATAAGGTCGCGCAGGCCCGCCTGGGTCAGCGTGAACTCGCCTTCCTTCAGCCCGTGCGCCTCGATCTGCTTGGCGATCAGGTGCCGCTCGGCGATCTCGACCTTCTCGTCTTCGGTGTAACCCTCCAGCCGGATGATCTCCATGCGGTCGAGCAGCGGCTGCGGCAGGTTGAGGCTGTTAGCCGTGCAGACGAACATGACGTCCGACAGGTCGAAGTCGAGCTCCAGGTAGTGATCCTGGAACTTCGCGTTCTGCTCCGGATCGAGCACTTCGAGCAGGGCCGAGGCGGGATCGCCGCGGAAGTCCTGGCCGAGCTTGTCGATCTCATCGAGCAGGAACAGCGGGTTCGCCGTCCCGGCCTTGCGCAGGTTGGTGACGATCTTGCCCGGCAGCGAGCCGATGTAGGTGCGCCTGTGGCCGCGAATCTCGGCCTCGTCGCGCACGCCGCCAAGTGACTGGCGGATGAACTGCCGCCCGGTCGCCCGCGCGATCGACTTGCCGAGCGAGGTCTTGCCGACGCCCGGAGGTCCGACGAGGCACAGGATCGGCCCCTTGAGCTTGTTGGTCCGCGCCTGGACCGCGAGATACTCAACGATCCGCTCCTTGACCTTGTCGAGTGCGTAGTGATCGTCGTCGAGAATCTTCTGGGCTCCGGCAATGTCCTTCTTCAGCTTCGACTTCTTGCCCCAGGGCAGGCCGAGCAGCACGTCGAGGTAATTGCGGATGACAGTCGCCTCGGCGCTCATCGGCTGCATGGTCTTGAGCTTCTTGAGTTCCGCATTGGCCTTGGCGCGGGCTTCCTTCGACATCTTGAGCTTGTCGATCTTCGCCTGCAGCTCGGCGACTTCGTTGGCTTCCTCGCCATCGCCGCCGCCGAGTTCCGACTGGATCGCCTTGAGCTGTTCGTTGAGGTAGTATTCGCGCTGAGTCTTCTCCATCTGGCGTTTGACCCGCCCGCGGATCTTGCGCTCGACCTGGAGCACGCCAAGCTCGCCCTCCATGAAGCTCATGACCATTTCGAGGCGCTTCAGGGGATCGTTCTCGGTGAGGATCGCCTGCTTGTCGGCAACCTTGGCGGTGAGCTGCGCCGCCACGGCATCGGCCAGGCGCGAGGCGTCGTCGATCTCACCGAGCTGGTCGCCGGCATCCTGCGACAGGCGCTTGTTGAGCTTGGCATACTCGCCGAATTGCTCGACCACGCTGCGCATGGTGGCCGAAACCTCGGTCCCCGAGGCGGTAATCGGCTCTATCGTCTCGACTTCGGCCATCAGCATGTCGCCATTGGCGCTGCTTTCGGGACGCAGGCTGACGATCCTGCCGCGGTTCTGCCCTTCGACCAGCACCCGCACGGTGCCGTCGGGCAGCTTCAGCAGTTGCAGGACGGTGGCGATGACGCCGGTATCGTAAAGGTCGTCACGGTCGGGGTCGTCGCAGCCGGGATCGAGCTGGGCGAGCAGGAAAATGTCCTTCTGCCCGGCCATCGCCGCCTCCAGCGCCGCCACGGATTTCTCGCGGCCGACGAAGAGCGGGACGACCATGCCGGGGAAAACGACAATGTCGCGCAGGGGAAGCAGGGGAAGTTCGCTGGAAGGATTCACTGGCATATTTTCCGTTCAAGTGAGCGCGGCAAGCGCCCTTTCGATCGGGGATATGGGATGCGATTCGTCCCTGTGCAATGGCACCACGTCGAAGCCTTGTGGAGCACCGGCGAAGAAGGGGAAGAGCTATCCGCCAGAGCCTGTCCGGCGCTTACTCGAAGCCCGGCAGCTTGAACCCAGGCGGCAGACCCATGCCCTGCTGCATGCGCGCCATTTCCTGGCCGGCGACTTCATCCGCCTTGGTGCGCGCGTCGTTGTAGGCGGCGGCGATCAGGTCTTCGAGGATCGGCTTTTCACCCACGCTCATCAGGCTGTCATCGATGGCAACGCCGATCACCCTGCCCTTGGCCGAGCAGCGGATCTTCACCAGGCCGCCGCCCGCGACGCCCTCGACTTCCATGGCGTCGAGCTTGGACTGGGCTTCGGTCATCTGCTTCTGGATGGTCTCGGCGGCCTGCTGGGCAGCCTTGAGCATCTCTTCCATCGACTTCATTTCAACGACTCCATCTGCGGCCGCCCATTTCGGCGACATCGCTTTCATTTACGAACTTGGCTTCGGGGAAGGCCGCGAGAGTGGCTTCGACCAGCGGATCGTTGCGCATCGCGCTGTCCGCCGCCGCCGCCTTGGCCTCAGCCAGCTCCCGAATTGCCGGTGCCCCCTCGCCCACAACGAGTTCCACGCGCCAGCGCTCCCCAGTGGCATTGAACAGCGCCTCGCGCAGATCGGCGGAGGGATCGCCAGGATAGCCGGGCGCCAACGTGAACAGCAGCTCGCCCCGGGAGAGCGAGACCACGCGCAGCCAGTCCTTCATGATCTGGCCGACGCGGAGTTGCCCATCACGCATGACGGCCTCGACCAGCCCTTCCCACTCAGGCGCGATCTGGGGAGCGGCGTGTATCGCCTGCGGTGCACCTGCCGGGGCACTCGCGCCACCAACCAAAGGAGCGGCCGCCGGGGGCCGCGCGGCAATCTCCTCGATCCGCTTCACCAGTTGCCCCGGATCGGGCATTTCGGCCGCATGCATCGCACGGATCATCGCCATCTGCGCAGCGATTAGCGGATCGGGCGCTGTCCGCACTTCCTCGTAGCCCTTGAGCAGCAGCTGCCACAGCCGGTGCAATTGCCCGGCGGACAGCGCCTTCATCCAGCCCTCGACCGCCTCGCGCTCCTCGGCGGAGTTAGCATCGGCCAGACCCTGGCCCAGCTGGGCGACAGTCACCCGGTGCGTCAGCTCCATCGCCCCGCGCAGCAGGGCCAGCGGTTCCACGCCCAGCGCATACTGCTGCGCCACAAGATCGAGCAGCTCGCGCCCCTCGCCCGCCAGCATGTGGCCGAACAGGCGGCGCTGCATGGTCTTGTCGGCCAGGCCCAGCATCTCGCGCACCTGCGCCGCGCCGACGTGGCCGTCCCCCATGTCGGCATGGGCAATCGCCTGGTCGAGGATCGACAGGCCATCGCGGACGGAGCCTTCCGCCGCCGCCGCGATCATCGCCAGCGCCTCTGGTTCGGCATCGACCCCTTCGGCCCGGCAAACCGCGCCGAAATGCTCCGCCAGCATCGGGCTCGGGATGCGGCGCAGGTCGAAGCGCTGGCAGCGGCTGAGCACGGTGACCGGCAGCTTGTCGGCTTCGGTGGTGGCGAAGAGGAACTTCACGTGCGGCGGCGGTTCCTCAAGTGTCTTCAGCAAGGCATTGAAAGCATTGCGCGACAGCATGTGAACTTCGTCGATGATGTAGATCTTGTAGCGCGCCGAGACGGCGGCATAGCGCACCGCCTCGATGATTTCGCGCACATCGTCGACGCCGGTGTGGCTGGCGGCGTCCATCTCGATCACGTCGATGTGCCGCCCCTCGGCAATGGCGACGCAAGGCTCGCACTGGCCGCAAGGATCGATCGTCGGCCCGCCCTGCCCGTCCGGCCCGATGCAGTTCAGTGCCTTGGCGATGAGGCGGGCGGTGCTGGTCTTGCCCACCCCGCGCACGCCGGTCATCAGGAAGGCATGCGCCAGCCGGTCGCGGCGGATGGCATTGGCCAGGGTCTGGACCATGGCGTCCTGGCCGATGAGCTGGGCGAACGTCTGCGGGCGGTACTTGCGGGCGAGAACGCGGTAGGGCTGCGCGGTGGCGGCGGGAGGAGTTGCCGGTGCGGGTGGCCGTGCTGCGGGCGTGACCGATAAGTGCGCGGGCGCCGCAGGCGCGGGTGGCGGTTCGGCTGGAGCAGCAGCAAGCGGCGGCGGCGCGGGTTCGCCGAACATCGAGCTTTGTCCGGCAGCTTCAAGCTCGGCAGCGCTGGGCGCGGCTTCGCCTTCGTCTTCCGGTTCGCCGCCAAACATGTCGGATGAATCGCCCATGGTGCCCTAGGTAGGGCGTGAGCGCCGAAAAGTCGAAGGGTGTATCGGATGTTGTCCGGACCGGCGTTCCGGCTGCGGCACCGGCCCGCTCCCCCTCCAGGCCCTCATAAGGTACCATCGTTGGGGTGGCCTGGAGGGGGAGCGGGCTGGTGACGTAGGAATGGCGGATGCCATTCCGCACCGAAAAAAGGAGCCGGCCGACCCGCCGCAACCCGTTGTGGCTGCTTCCTTCCGGACCTGACCAGGTTGGCGGACGCAAGCGTCCGACCGACTCCCGAGCGCGCATATGGCGGCGCGGAGGAAAATTCGCAAGTGCGTCGCGGCAGTCAGTTGTCATTCAGGGGCGCAAGCGATTATGCCTTTCACCACAATCACCTAGGGGGCATCACCATGCGCAAGACCATTTTCCACTCCTTTGTCGCTTTCGCCGTTCTGTCATCGACTGTGCCTGCTGCCGTGCACGCGGAAGAGCCCAACATCAATTTCGGCGACGATTCGGGCCGCTTCGCCAAGGACGGCGAATGCGACGACATGCGCTTCGCCGGTGCCGGCATGACCGACACCCTGCTGATTGACAGCGACATCTTCCATGACGCGACCGACTGCCGCGCCGCCTATCGCCAGGGCCGGCTCTATTACCTGGGCGGCCACCGCACCGCAGCCAACACACCCCCGCGGCCCAGCAGCCAGCGCGACACCAGCCACATCCAGTGGGGCGATGATAACGGCAAATATGCCAAGGACGGAGAGTGCGACGACAAACGCTTCACCGGCGCAGGCATGACCTCAACGCCGCTGCTCGATTCCGACATCCAGCACGACGCGACGGATTGCCGTGCCGCCTATGCTCAGGGCCGCCTGGAACTGCGCCAGTAAGTCATCTGAATCCCTCCCTGTTCCTGCGGCGCGGGAACGGGGAGGATCGGATCACCTGAAATTGTCCGCGTAGGCCTGAAGCTTCAACCTGCGCGGCGGAGTGGGCGCAACGCGGACGTCGATGCCGTGCTTTCCGGCATAGGCCAGCGCATCCTCCCGGCTGGCGAAAGTCAGCCGCACCTGACGCTTGGTATCACCGGAGCCGGCCCAGCCCATCAGAGGATCGGCGCGCTGCGCCTGCGTCGGCACGAATTCCAGCAGCCACTGGTCGGTGAGCGCCTTGCCGCTCTGCATGGCATTTTTCGGGCGTTGATAGATGCGCGCGGTCATGCTGCGCGCTTGCTGCGAAACGGGCGCGAAATCAAGAGGGCTTTCCCCTCCCGCTTGCGGGAGGGGAGATTGTGCCCCCCCTCTGCGCGGGGCTATTTTCTTGAAGCCTCGAAGGCATTCTTCGTCTTCAGGCTCGGGTCTTCCAGCCATGGCCGCTCCGGCCAGCGGTGCTTGGGATAGCGCCCTTTCATGTCCTTCACGACATCCTTCCACGATCCGCGCCAGAAGCCCGGCAGGTCGCGCGTCGACTGGATCGGCTTGCCGCCGGGCGAAGTCAGCTTGAGCAGCAAGGACTGTGGGGGCTGGCCGAACATGGGATGCCGGTCGAGCCCGAACAGCGCCTGCACGCGCACTTCCACGCTGGGTCCGGCATCGTCCTCGTAATCGATGGCGTGATGCGTTCCGGCCGGGCTGGTGAATTGCGAGGGTGCCAGCCGGTCGAGGTTCTGGCGCTCGCCATAGTCCAGCCGGTTCAGCAGGGACTGGTGCAAGTCCGCGGCATCCACCGCATCGAGCCTGCGCCCGAGATGCGGAGCGAGCCAGTCTTCCAGCGAGGCCAGCAGCGCCTCTTCCGACAGGTCCGCTATCCCGGCGTATCGGGCACGCTTCAACAGCGAGAGGCTGGCGTGCGACAGCGGCACCAATGCCAGCCCCTGTTCGCGCACGCGCTCCATCAGGAACACGCGGATGGCCTCGGGATCGGGCGACGGGTCCGGCCCCTTGCCGATCGTCACCGCGCCCAGCCGACGCTCGACCAGCGCCTCCACCCGGCGATCGTCCGCGATCCAGCGCAAGGCGGATCGCGTCTCGATCCGGTGCGGCAGCCAGCGCAGCACTTCGGCATCGGTAAGGGCAATGGCCCCGGTGATCCTTGCCCCCTTCGCCTCGCCCTGCGCCTCGCCCACCGCCAGCCATTCCGCCCGTGCCAGCGGCGATGCCGGATCGAGCCGCAGGCCCCTGCCCCCCGCAGCCAGCCAATCCTCTCCGGAAGCAGAGCGGCGCTTCGAGAGGTTATCCGGAAAGGCTTCGGCGAGGAGGACACCAAGGGGTAGTTCGCCCCGCTCAAGCTGACCCCGCCGCCGTCCATGCGCCGCCTTGGCCCATCCCGCCGCCAGCTTGCGCGATGCCTCGGCCCGGCCGGAGCGGTCTGAATTCCAGCGGTCCAGACGATGCGCGAGATCGTCCCCGCGCCCGCCAAGCCCGCGCTCCTGCAGCAGCAGCGCCAGTTGCGCCGCCTGCCTCTCCGCCCCGCGTTCCGCGGCGAACAGCATCATGTGGGCGAGTTCGGGCTCCATCGGCAGGGCCGCCATGTCCCGGCCATGCGGCGTGATCCTGCCCTGCCCGTCCAGTGCGCCCAGCGCCTGCAATTTCGCCGTCGCGGCCGCCAACGCCGGCTTTGGCGGCGCATCGAGCCAGGCCATGGCCGCCGGATCGCCCGCGCCCCATTGCGCCAGGCTGAGCAGCAGTGGCGCGAGGTCGGAGGTGAGCATTTCCGGGGGATCGAAGGCCGCGCGCCCGGGGTGCGACGCCTCTTCCCACAGGCGATAGGCAACGCCGGGCCCTTGCCGCGCGGCACGGCCGGCGCGCTGCGCAGCGGAGGCCTGGCTGGCGCGGTGGGTAACGAGGCGGGTGACGCCTGCCGCCCTGTCGAATTCCGCCCGGCGTGAAAGCCCGGCATCGACCACCACAGAAACCCCGTCCAGTGTCAGCGAGGTCTCGGCAATCGCCGTCGCCAGCACGATCCGCCTGCGCCCTTCCGGGTCCCGCCGGATCGCCGCGCGCTGGGCCTCGGGCGCGCACTGGCCATGCAGCGGCAGCACCAGCGGTGCATTCGGCGTATTCGGGGGCAGGCGCTCCTCCAGCCGCGCGCGGGTCCGCTCGATTTCGCCGACGCCGGGGAGGAAGGCGAGAATGTCGCCCTGCTCCTCGCGCCAGGCGGCCAGGATCGCGGAGGCCATGGCGTCCTCGATCCGCATTTCCGGCCGCGCACCCAGCCACCGGATCGACAAGGGCCAGGCCTTGCCCTCGCTTGCCACCACCGGCGCGCCCTGTCCATTTGGGCCCAGCAGACGGGCGAAACGTTCGCCATCGATGGTCGCCGACATGACCAGCAGGCGCAGGTCCTCGCGCAGCACCTCGCGGCATTCGATGGCAAGGGCGAGGCCCAGGTCGCTGTCGAGATGCCGCTCATGCGCCTCGTCGAACAGCACGGCGGAGACGCCCGCCAGCTCCGGATCGGCAAGGATACGGGAGACGAAGATGGCCTCGGTCATCACCAGCACACGCGTTTCGGCGGTATGGGCGCTGTCGAGCCTTGTCATGTAGCCGACTGTCTTTCCCGGCTTTTCTCCAAGGAGTTCGGCCATGCGCTCTGCCGCGGCGCGGGCGGCGACACGGCGGGGGCTGAGCAGCACGACCTTGCCGGTGCACCATGCCTCACCCAGCAAGGCGGGAGCGACGCCCGTCGTCTTGCCGGCGCCCGGAGGAGCGATCAGCACCGCCGCCCCTTCCCGCTCCAGCGCGGCTAGCACTTCGGGCACGGCGGCATGGACGGGAAGGCTTCCATCGCCCAGTGTCATGCTGCGGATCATGCTGCGCCGCATTGCCGCGACAGCATCGGCTTGCAAGGGCGAATTTCTACAAGCAGACTGGCCGGCATCTGTGTTACGAGTGTTGTATCGGGATACCTTCAGGGGGATGAGAGATGACAAGCAGGTATTTGGGCTTGACTGTCGCGGTTGCAGCGCTCGCCATGTCCGGCTGTTCGGGAAGCTTCCCGTTCGGCAACAAGAACGACGCCTCGGCCAGCCCTTCGGCCTCGGCACAACCGCTGGTAGGAACGCCGGTCGGTTCCGGCTCGCCTGCCGCTGCTGCGTCGGCAGCCGGCCCGAGCTTTTCCTTCGGGGATGACGCCAGCAAGTATTCCAAGGACGGCGAGTGCGACGACAAGCGCTTCTCCGGTCCGGGCATGACCAGTACGCCGCTGCTCGATTCCGACGTCGGCCACGATGCGACCGACTGCAAGTCCGCCTACAACCAGAACCGCCTGACCTTCGTCGGCGAGAACGGCGGCGGGCAGGCCGTGGCCCATGGCTCGAACGATCTCGAGCGCATCCAGTGGGGCGACGACGGCAGCAAGTATTCGAAGGACGGTGAGTGTGACGACAAGCGCTTCACCGGCCCGGGAATGACCAGCACGCCGCTGCTCGATTCCGATATCCAGCACGACGCGACGGATTGCCGGGCGGCCTATTCGCAAGGCCGCCTGTCGCTGAGGGAATAGGCGCCGCCTTCCACGGGACGGGATTCGGCGCCGGGGTCCACTGTTAGTGGAAGGAGCCTCGGTCATGTCGAATACCCGTACCCTCGCGGCCCTCGCCGCCGCGCTTGGATTGCTTGCATCCTGTTCGAACCAGAAGGCCGGGCCGGCTGGAGAAGCCTCTTCTGAGCCCTCGTCCGCTGCGCCGGGTGATCCGATCGCCAGCGCCATGTCTGCGGCCCCCGAAGCGGTCAGCCGGAACGCGGCCATCGCCGCGCCGCAGCCCGATGGCAGCATGAAAACGCTACGCGCAGGCGACAACGGCTTCACCTGCATGCCGGACAACCCGGTGACGCCCGGCCACGACCCGATGTGCATGGACGGCAATGCCATGGCCTGGGTCATGGCCTGGATCGGGCACAAGCCGCCGCCCACGGAGACGCCCGGCATCATGTACATGCTGGAAGGCGGCACCGACGCCAGCAACACCGATCCCTATGCGGAAAAGCCAACCGCCGGCGGGGACTGGATCCACACCGGGCCGCACATGATGGTGGTGGGGTCGGCCAGCATTCTCAAGGGCTATCCATCGGGTCCGAACCCGAACACGGCCGCGCCTTATGTGATGTGGGCGGGCACGCCCTACGCCCACCTGATGGTGCCGGTGAAGTAGCGGGTCAGTACCGCCGCGCCACCGCGAATTCCGCGGCTTCGGCCATGGCGGCGCGCGCCTCGCCCGCCGGGAAGCCGGCAATCGCGTCGATCGCCCGCTGGGCGAAATGGCGGGCGCGTTCGCGCGTGGCATTTACGCAGTCGTACTTGGCGATAAGCGTGACGGCCTGGGCGAGGTCCTCGTCGTCGGTGCGGAAGCCGGCGATGGCGTCCTGCCAGAACTGGCGCTCCTCGGCATTGCCACGCGCATAGGCGAGGATCACCGGCAGGGTCATCTTGCCGTCGCGGAAGTCGTCGCCCTGGCCCTTGCCCATTTCGGCGGCATTGGAATCGTAGTCGATCGCATCGTCGACCAGCTGGAAGGCGATGCCGAGGTTGCGGCCATATTCCTCCAGCGCCCGCTCATCGGCGTCGGAACGCTCGGCCACCACCGCGCCGATCCGGGTGGCGGCGGCGAACAGGGCGGCGGTCTTGGCGGCGATGATGCCTAGGTAGCGCTCCTCGCTGGTCTCGATGTGGCGCTGGGCGGTGAGCTGGTCCACCTCGCCTTCGGCGATCACCGCCGAGGCGCGGCTGAGGATGCGCAATACCTTGAGGCTGCCGTCCTCTACCATCAATTCGAATGCGCGGCTGAACAGGAAATCGCCAACCAGCACGGTGGCCGGATTGCCGAAGACGATATTGGCTGTGGCCTTGCCGCGCCGCAGGTCCGAGCCGTCGACGACATCGTCGTGCAGCAGGGTGGCGGTATGGATGAATTCCACTGCCGCCGCGAGCTTGTGGTGCCGCTCGCCCTGATAGTCGCACAGGGCAGCCCCGGCGACTGTCAGCATCGGCCGCATGCGCTTGCCGCCGCCGGAGATCAGGTGCCCGGCCAAGGCCGGTATCAGCGGCACTTCGCTCTGCATTCGATCAAGAATAACGGCATTGACGCTGTTCATGCCCTGGGCTGTCAGGGCCATCAGCGGGTCCAGCGAAGGTGGGCCGCCGCGCGGGCGCAATGCTATGATTTCGGCGCTCATGGGCTTGCCCATGCAAGCGCCTCGCACTTTCCGCAAGCACAAAGCGGGTCATGGCGTTGCACAAATTGTCATGCTAGCGCTGCCCGCGATGAACACGACCCCAAGCTCGACCGGGCCCGATCCCGTCCTCGCCGGCTTCCGCTCCAGCATCGACAACATCGATGCCGCGCTGATCCACATGCTGGCCGAACGCTTCCGCATCACCCAGGCCGTTGGCGCCTACAAGGCGGAGAAGAACCTGCCCGCCTCCGACCCTTCGCGCGAGGAAAGGCAGATCGCCCGCCTGCGCGCGCTGGCGGTGGAGGCGAACCTCGATCCGGATTTCGGCGAAAAGTTCATCCGCTTCGTCATCGACGAAGTGATCCGCCACCACGAGCGGGCGAAGAACGGCGGCTAGGCAGCGGCTCTCCTCGCCTGGCCCAGCCATTGCGCCAACCGCGGCAGGCGGGGCAGCACCAGGTGCTCGGCCAGCACCACCGCCAGCAGCGACAGGGTGAACAGCGGCAGCAGGGCCAGCAGCAGAAGAACGGTCAGGCGCAGACCCCAGCCCTTCGGCGAGCGCACGGCAGGCATCGGCGGTGCGCCCAGCAGGCCCTGGGGCTTGCGGCGCCTCCACATGACGAAGCCGCTGACCGACAGCGTCACCAGCATCAGCGCCGTCACCAGGCCGATCAGCTGGTTGATCCAGCCAAACAGAGCCCCCTCGTGCCAGGCGACACCATAACCGACCACGCGGTCGATCGGATGCTTGTCGGCAAAGGTCTCGCGCAACACTTCCTGCCCCGTCATTGCATCATAGGCGATGGTCACGCGCCGTGACCGGTCCTGCGCATCGCTCTTCACCGACCATGTGGGCGACTTGCCCGGCGGCGTGACAATTACGGGGAACTCCAGGTGTTCGCCCTTGGCGCGCGCGACGATCGCGCCCAGCGAAACAGGCGAAGCGGCCATCACCGTGCCGTCGGGCATGACATGCGCGCCCATCGGCATGGCGGGGTCATGCCCCGTCATCGCAGCTTGATCGTGATCGGCATGCTCGCCCGCATCGGCGGGACGGCCACCGATGGTCCAGTCCTGCCGCCCTTTCACCCAGCCCATCTCGGTGCGCACCGCCTTGAAGGCACTGCCCCAGACATCGGCCCAGGGCAGCCCAGTGAGCAGCAGCAGCATGGCAAGGCCTGAGACCC
This sequence comes from uncultured Novosphingobium sp., assembly GCA_964630805.1. Classification (GTDB taxonomy): domain Bacteria; phylum Pseudomonadota; class Alphaproteobacteria; order Sphingomonadales; family Sphingomonadaceae; genus Novosphingobium. Next base: position 43,441 of record CAZVWP010000003.1, read on the forward strand.
AGAAGCCGGTCACGGCGTGCAGGTCGCGCCACAGTACGCTACTCCCCTTGCCGAGGCGGGGCCAGGCCACGCCGGCAAGGCCCCTGCCCGCCGGCCACCACAGGTAAAGCCCGGTCAGCACCATGACGATCGCCCAACTCGCGGCCAGTTCGACCAGCCAGCTGCCGCGATGGCCGAGCAGCAGGGTGCCGTGCATCTCCTGCACGACATGCATGATCCGGGCCTTGCTATCGAGCACGCCGACGACCTTGCCCTGCGGCGAGACGAAGACGTCACGCATGCTCTTGCCCTGCGGCAGCGCCAGATGGACCAGCACGGCTTCGCTCTCTTCGCGCGGCAGGCGATAGGAGTAGAACCGCGCGCCAGGAACGGCGGACAACGCCGCCTTGACCTGGTCCGCGGGAGAGACCGTGCCCTCCAGCGGATAGCCGGCAAAGGCGCGCTCCTCCCAACGGTCGACCTGCGGCTTGAACAGGTAGGCGCCGCCGGTGATCGCCAGGATAAGCACCATCGGCACGACGAACAGGCCGGCATAGAAATGCCAGCGCCAGATCGTGCGGTAGAGGGCAGGCCGGTCGATCACAGCCTCCACTTCAATTGCGCCGTAAAGGAGCGCTGCGGGAACGGGTGGAACAGGAAGTACTTGTTGTTGTTGAGATTGTCGACACCCACGGCCAGCTCGATGTGCTCCGACGCCTGGTAGACCGCCCGCATGTCGACAACGAAATACTTGTAAAAGCCCTGGTAGGTCTGGCCCACCGTATCGTCGTTAGCGAGGTTGGCGTAATTGCGGCTGGTGAAGCGCGCGGCACTCGTCAGGGTCAGCCGCGGCGTCGCCTGCCAGCTTACCGCAGCTGTCCCCTTCCAGCGCGGTACGCTCGGCAGGAGTTTGCCCACTGCCGCGGGGAGCACCGGATTCCTCGCCGTTATCGCATCGGCGTAGGTCAGGCTGAATGCCAGATCGAGCCGGGGCAGTACGTTGCGGCGATCCGCCACCAGCTCGACGCCCCGAGCGCGGGTGCGTTCGACGTTCTGCACGAATGTCGTGCTGGTGGCCGGGTTGAGCTGCGAGATCAACGCGTTGTCGATCACTTCGTTGAACAGCGAAATGCGGAAAAAGCCGTTCGCACTTTCCTTCGCGAAGGCCAGTTCCAGCGAGCGGGCACGTTCCGGCAAGAGGCCCGGATTGGGATTTGCCAGCAGAGTGCCGACCGCCGTCGTCTGGTATAGTTCGCCCACTGTCGGCATGCGCCAGGCCTGCCCGGCGGAGAGCCGCACGGAAAAGCCGCGAGCGCCCTTCCATTCGAGCGAAGCCTTGGGGCTGAAGCCGCCGAAGCGGCGCTCGGGCTGGGCAAGTGTCGCATTGACCGTAGTCGACAGCGTGGCGTTGGAACCGTCATAGGCCCGCCACCACTCATACCGCCCGCCCAGCGTCAGGCTGAGGGATGGAGAGACCTTGGCTGTCCCCTGTGCCCACAAGGCAATGGTGCGGGTGCTGCCATGCGAGGCGGAGCGCAACTGGCCGAGGGCTGAATCGCGGTCGCGCCAGTTGGCGATCGTGAACGTCCGGGCGTTGAGCGTTTCGCGGTCGGCGTGCGCACCGAAGCTCACCACATGCTCGCCTGCCTTGCCGAACCGCAGCGCCGCCTTGGCATCAAGCGTCACCCAGCCGGTGCCGTCCTGCTTCTGGATCGTCCCGACGCCCCCAGCGAAAGCGCCGGCCAAGTCGTTGCGGACGCCGGCGAAGCCGGTCGCCGCGTTTGTCGACGTGGCGCTATCCGGCGAGGGGTTGTTCTGCCAGTCATGCGCATAGTCGTAGAGCGTGCCGACCACCTGCCAATCGAGCCGTGGGGAATTTCCGCCAACGCTCAGCACGTGGCTGAAATGCAGCGCATCACGGGTGTAGACGGCCGAATTGAAGCCGGTGGTGACACCGCTCGACGCCGTGCGGTAGCTAACCGCCCCGCCTGCATCGCGCAGGTAGCTGTCGACCGTGCCATCGGTATTGTCGCGCCAGATGCCGAGCACGTAGCGCGCCTGGACGTCGCTGCCGAGGTCCAGCGCGGCTTTCAGCTTGTACGTCTCCTGGACATGATGCTCGAGTCCCCCTGCACCCAGCACCCGGATTGGCTGGCCGAGCTTGTTCACATCGGCAATTCCACCCGTGACGCCGGAAGGATTGGCCGTGCCGTTGATCGTCGTGAAGCTGATCGGTTGGGAGTTCGCCTCGGTGCGCGTCGCGCTGGCGAAGAGGGAAAGCGGGCCGAAACGGTCGCCGATCGAACCGGCGAACTGCGAGGTCCACAGCGTCTGGCGGGTATCATAGAGCGAGAAGCTCTGGACGTTGCCCAGCGCTGACAGCCGCGCTTCCAGCTTGTCCGGCAGTCGCGTTGTTATGTTGACCGTCGTGCCGATGGAATTGCCGGGACTGGCGGCGGAAAAGGGCCCGTACGCGACATCGATCCGCTCGATCTCCTCGGGCGTGACCAGCGTCCAGCGTGGGCTGCCATTGCCGTTGTTGTTGGCGATCAGCGCCGAAAGCAGCGCGCCATCGGCATAGATCAGGCTGCGCGCGCTGGCGCCAAGACCCGAGGTGCGGGTGGCGATCGGGGCGAAGTTGTCGCCAATGTGGCGTTTGCGGATGACGAGGCTCGGCAGGTATTTCAGCGTGTCCTCGACGCTGACGGCATTGATCTTCCGGCCGATCTCCTCGGCGGTGACGGAAGCGCGGGTCGAGGGCACGCGTTCAATGGTGTCCTGCTGGTGGTGGCCCGTGACGATGATCGGTTCGGCGCTGTCGGCCCCTGCCTCTTCGGCAAAGGCAGGAGTGGCGGTAACGGCCGCAATGGCCAGTGCAATGATGGATGTCCGCAAGGGAAATTCCTGGAATCGAACGGAAAAGACAGAAGCCCCGCGCCAGGCACAGGGCAGTCGCTATGCGATCCGCTTGAAAGCCGGAATTCGAAAGACAGCGCGCCTTTCAGGCACGCGGCTCACTTGGGCGCGACGCGGATCGTCAGACCATCGCCGGCGGTCCGCGCAGCGGCGGCCGCAGGTGCAGGACATGGGCGCGCACCGCGAGTATGAGCGCGGCAAAACCCATGGCGAAGATGAACAGCAGCGCCAGCGCGAGCTGGACCGGATCGGCGCCGGTCATGGCCGCGTGACTGAGCGTGGAGTGCGGGCAGACTCCGTCGTGGGCGGACTGCCCGCGCTTGCCGCCCTCTTCCTTGCCGGAGACGGGGACGGCCAACTGCTTGACCATCGTATCGCCGTTGCCGTCGCAGATCTGGAAGGTCAGGACCTTGCTTTCGCTGCCCAGCATGTAGCCGCTGGGCACCATCGCCTTCATGCCGATCGCCATGACGACCAGCACCAGGGCCAGCCAGCGGTTGCGATGGAACAAGGCGCGTAAGTCCTGCATGCGAGCGCGCGCCTAGCCGAGGATCAGGGTCCTGTCACTTGACCGAGGGCAAAAAGCTTCAAAAAAAAGAATAGGGATCGATATCCACCCCCACCCGTACCCCTTGCGGGAAGCGCAGCGGGCCCAGCCATTCGCGGATCACCCGCTGCAATTCGCTGGAGCGGCGGGCATTGAGCAGCAGGCGATAGCGGTGACGGCCACGCAGGAGCTGCATCGGCGCCGGGGCGGGTCCATGCACATCGATGTCGGGCAGATTAGGCCGGGCAGCACCGATCTGGCGGGCAGCCTCGCGCGCCTCGGCATCGTCCTCGGAGGAGACGATGATCGCCGCCCAGCGCCCGAACGGCGGCGCACCTGCATCGCGCCGGGCTTCGGCCTCGGCGGCATAGAACGCATCGCGGTCCCCCGACGCCAGCGCTGCGATGACCGGGGCTTCAGGGTGACGCGTCTGGATCAGCACTTCGCCGGTTTTCTCGCCCCGCCCAGCCCGGCCCGAAACCTGGGCAATCTGCTGGTAGCTGCGCTCTCCTGCCCTGAGGTCGCCGCCTTCGAGGCCCAGGTCGGCATCGACCACGCCGACCAGCGTCAATTCGGGAAAATGATAGCCCTTGGTGACGAGCTGCGTCCCCACGATCACGTCAACCAGCCCCACTTCCGCCGAGGCGACGAATTCCGCGATCTTGTCGGGCGTGTTGAGCGTGTCGGAGGTCACCACCGCCACGCGCGCATCGGGAAGCAGTTCCTTCACTTCATCGGCTATCCGCTCCACCCCCGGCCCGCAGGCGACGAGGCAGTCCTCGGTGGCGCATTCGGGGCACTGACTGGGTGACGCCACTTCATGCCCGCAATGGTGGCAGGCCAGCCGCCGCGACAGCCTGTGTTCGACCAGCCAGGCGCTGCAATTGGGGCACTGGAAGCGGTAGCCGCAGTGGCGGCACAGGGTCAGCGGCGCATAGCCGCGGCGATTGAGGAACAGCAGCGACTGCTCCCCCCGCTCCAGCCGCTCGCGCATCTCCGCCACCAGCCGGGGCGCCAGCCAGCGCCCCCGCTCCGGGCTCTCCGTGCGCAGGTCCACCACCGAGATCTCGGGCAGTTGCGCCCCGCCGAAGCGGTCCTGCAGGACCACGCGCTGGTAAACCCCGGCCTCGGCCAGTTGCATCGATTCGAGCGCGGGCGTCGCGCTGGCGAGCACCACTGGCACAGCCTCGAACCGCGCCCGGATCACCGCCACGTCGCGCGCGTTGTAGCGCACCCCGTCCTCCTGCTTGAAGGAAACCTCGTGTGCCTCGTCAACCACGATCAGGCCCAGGTTCGCGTAGGGCAGGAACAGCGCCGAGCGCGCGCCTACCACCACCTGCGCCTGCCCCGAGATAATCGCCCGCCACGCCCGCCGCCGCTCGCTGGCCTTGAGTGAGCTATGCCACAGCACCGGCGGTGCGCCGAAGCGGGCCTCGAAGCGGCGCAGGAAGTTTTCGGTCAGGGCGATTTCCGGCAGCAGCACCAGCACCTGCCGCCCCAGCCGCAGCGCCTCGGCCACCCCCTCGAAATAGCATTCGGTCTTACCCGATCCGGTGACGCCATCGAGCAGGAACGGCGCGAACTTGTGCCCGCGCACCGCCGCGACGAACATATCCGCCGCCGCCTGCTGGTCGGGCGAGAGGCCGGGCGTCTCGAAGTCCGGATCGGCACGGCGAAAGGGCCGGTCCACATCCACCCGCACCGCTTCCAGCAGCCCCGCATTGACCATGCCGCGCAGCACGCCTTCCGAGACCCCGGCGAGGGATGACAGCTCCCGGATCGTCGCCTGCTCGCCCTGCAAAGCCTCGATCGCTGCGGCACGCTGCGGCGTCATGCGGCCAGGTTCCGCGCCGGTCAGCCGGTACTCCGTTACCGTCCCCCCGCCCCGCAAGGCCGCGCTGGTCAGCGCCATCCGCGCCACCGCCTGGATCGGCGCGACATAGTAATCCGCGCACCACTCGATCAGCCGACGCAGCGGTTCTGCCAATGGCGGCACCGGCAGCACTTCCAGCAGTGGCCGCAGCTTGCTATCGGGCACCTCGTCCGCCGCCAGCCGATCCGGCTCCCAGACGATCCCCACCACCTGCCGCGGCCCCAGCGGCGCCGCCACCACCGAGCCGAACTCCACTTCCATGCCCTGAGGCACCCGGTAATCGAGCACGCCCAGAACGGCATTGAAAACAAGGAGGCGGACGCGCTTCATCACTTTCCCCTATATGGGGTGGCGCACAGGCGCGACAGGGCTATAGGCTTAGCCCACAGACTCAGTCCGGAGCCGACATGAAATTCTTCGCCGACACCGCCGAAATCGAGGACATCAAGGAACTGGCCGCCACCGGTCTGCTCGACGGCGTCACCACCAATCCCTCGCTGATCATGAAGTCGGGCCGCGATTTCATGGAAGTCACGAAGGAAATCTGCGCCCTGGTCGATGGCCCGGTGAGCGCCGAGGTTGTCGCGCTCGACCACGACGGGATGATGCGCGAGGCCGAGATCCTCCGCAAGATCGCCGACAACGTCTGCATCAAGGTTCCGCTCACCATCGATGGCCTCAAGACCTGCAAGAAGCTCACTGGCGACGGCACCATGGTCAACGTCACCCTGTGCTTCTCGGCCAACCAGGCGCTGCTCGCCGCCAAGGCGGGCGCGACTTTCGTCTCGCCCTTCGTCGGCCGGCATGACGACAACGGCTTCGACGGCATGGACCTGATCCACGACATCCGCCTGATCTACAAAAATTACGCCTTCGCCACCGAAATCCTCGTCGCCTCGGTGCGACATGGCATCCACGTGCTCCAAGCCGCCAGGATCGGCGCCGACGTCATGACCGCGCCGCCCGCCGTGATCCGCGGCCTGTTCAAGCACGTACTCACCGAAAAGGGCATTGAAGGCTTCCTTGCCGACTGGGCGAAGACGGGGCAGAGCATCTAAGCCTTGGCCGACGATTCCCCCCTCGACCGCTTCAAGAGCGTGCTGACCGGCGCGAGCCGGGCGATCGCGCACGACCCCGAACTGGAAGTAAACTGGACGGCCGACCAGCCCAGCCAGCTCGGCAATACCCTGCGCGTCCCCATGCCGGGCCGCAGCCTGCCCAAGGGCCAGGCGATGGAAGCGCGCGGCTTTGCCGATTCGATGGCGCTGAAGCTGCGCCACCACAACGAGGCGATGCACTCTCGCAACGCCCCGATGGAGCCGGCCGCCCGCGCCTGTTACGACGCGATCGAGCAGGTGCGCTACGAGGCGCTGGGCTCGAACAACTATTCCGGCATGCGCGGCAATCTCGACGCGGCGCTGAACGTGCGTATGGCGTCGGACCCGATCTCGCGGGCCACCAATGTCTCCGAAGTGCCCGTGCAATCTGCCCTCTCGCTGCTGCTGCGCGAGCACCTGACCGGCCAGCCGGTGCCGGAATCCGCGCGTGAAGGCGTCGAGCTGATGCGCGGCTGGATCGAGGAAAAGGCACTCGCCGATTTCGATGCGCTGGCCCTGTCGATCGACGACCAGAAGAGCTTCCAGAACCTCGCGCTCGACATGTTGTGCCACCTCGAGCTCACCCAGATGGAGCCGGCCGAGACCGAGCCTGAAGAGAACAACGACGAAGGCGGCGACGAGGAGACCGAGGAAGACGACGACGGCAGCGATTCGGGGCAGGACCAGCAGTCCGCCGAAATGGCCGCCGAGGCGACTGATGGCGAGAGCGACGGCGAAAGCGAGACCGACAGCGAGAGCGTCGAGGAAGTGGACGATGCCGAGGCCGGCGAGGATGCCGAGGAAGGCATGCTGCCCGTCCGCCCCAACCGGCCGTGGACCGACACGCCCGACACGTTCGACTACAAGGTCTATTCCGAAGCGTTCGACGAGGTCGTGAGCGCGCAGGACCTGTGCGACGAGGAAGAACTCACCCGCCTGCGCGCCTATCTCGACGCGCAATTGAAGGGCTTGCAGGGCGTCGTGACCAAGCTGGCGAACCGCCTCCAGCGCCGCCTGATGGCGCAGCAGAACCGCAGCTGGGACTTCGACCAGGAAGAAGGCCTGCTCGATGCCGCCCGCCTTGCCCGCGTGGTCATCTCGCCGGGCCATTCGCTGAGCTACAAGACCGAGCGCGATATCGAGTTCAAGGACACCGTCGTCACCCTGCTGATCGACAATTCCGGCTCGATGCGCGGCCGGCCGATCTCCATCGCGGCGATCAGCGCCGACGTGATGGCCCGCACGCTGGAGCGTTGCGGGGTGAAGGTCGAGATCCTCGGCTTCACCACCCGCGCCTGGAAGGGCGGCCAGAGCCGCGAGGCATGGCTCGCCGGCGGCAAGCCCAGCCACCCCGGCCGCCTCAACGACCTGCGCCACATCGTCTACAAGAAGGCCGACGAGCCCTATCGCCGAGGCCGCAAGAACCTTGGCCTGATGATGCGCGAGGGGCTGCTCAAGGAAAACATCGACGGCGAGGCCCTGCTCTGGGCCCACACCCGGCTTCTGGCGCGCCAGGAAGACCGCCGCATCCTGATGGTCATCTCGGACGGCGCGCCGGTCGACGATTCCACCCTCAGCGTGAACAGCGCCGGCTACCTGGAGGCGCATTTGCGCAAGGTGATCGACTGGATCGAGCGCCAGTCGCCGGTGCAACTGGTGGCCATCGGCATCGGTCACGACGTGACGCGGTACTATCGCCGCGCGGTGACGATCATGGATGTCGAGCAGCTTGCCGGGACGATGATCGAGCAGTTGGCGGGATTGTTCGAGGAGGAATGAGTTTGGACGTCGCCGAAGCCGTAGCCAGCCGCCGCTCCATCCGCTCCTTTCTCGACAAGCCGGTCCCGCTGGACCTGCTCCAGCGCACCATCGAGCGCGCGCAGATGGCACCGTCGGGGTACAATTTCCAGCCGTGGGAAGCGGTGGTGCTCTCGGGCGAGCCGATGCGGCAGCTTTCCGCCAAATTGAAGGCCGCCGCGCCGCAGGAACCCGCGGAATACCAGCTCGTCCCCAGGGGCCTGCCGCAGTTCTACAAGGACCGGCGCGACGCCACGGTGAACAAGCGCATGGAAGCGGCCGGCATCGCCCGCAATGACGAGGCCGGCCGCGCCCAGTTCCAGCAGCGCAATTTCGAGTTCTACGGCGCGCCAGCGGTGCTGCTGACTTTCATCCCGCGCGTGATGGGCGAGCCGCAGTGGTCGGACGTCGGCATGTGGCTGCAGACGCTGATGCTGCTGCTCGAGGGCCAGGGACTGGGCAGCTGCGCGCAGGAATCGCTCTTCGTCCATGCCAAGCTGATCAAGGACTTTGTCCGGGTCAGTGACGAGACGCACTTGTTCTTCTGCGGCCTTGCCATCGGCTGGCCGGACAAGGAGGCGCCGGTCAACAATTTCGAGCGGACGCGCGCGCCGATGAGCGAAGTGGTGCGGTACATCGGCTTTCCATGACCGCCACGGCTTCGCTACTGTGGGTGCCTTTCGTTCTAGTCGGTGCGGTTTCGCAGCTGTTCCGCAATTCCGCGCAGGCGGGGCTGACCGCGAAGATCGGCACGCTGGGGGCGACGCAGGTGCGGTTCGTCTATGGGCTGCCCTTTGCGCTCCTGTTCCTTGGCATGGCGCTGGTTGTGTCCGGGGAAAGCCTGCCGAAATTCAACTCGCCGGCTCTGGCCTGGACCCTCGCGGGCGCGGTCTGCCAGATCGGCGCGACGGCGATGATGCTGGTGGTGATGGGGCGGCGGGCCTTCGGGGTCGCCTATGCCTATATCAAGACCGAGCCGGTCATCGTCGCGCTGCTGGGAGTGCTGCTGCTGGGTGACGACCTGCCGCTGGCGGCCTGGCTGGCGGTAGGCATAGTCACCGGCGGCGTGCTGCTCGCATCCGTGAAACCGGGCGAATGGGGCGGATTGGTCGGCGAGACCGGGATGATCGCCGCGGGTGTGCTTTCCGGAGGGCTGTACGGTATATCGTCCATCGCCTTTCGCGGCGCGATAGAGGCCTTGCCGGAGGGCGGTTACATCGTCCGTTCGCTGAGCGTGCTTGCCCTGACGCTCACCATCCAGACCTTGCTGCTGGGCATCTGGCTGGCGGTGCGGGACCAACGAGCCTTCATCGGCTCCCTACGCGAATGGCGCAGCAGCTTCGGCGCCGGATTTGCCGGGGCCCTGGCCTCCGCCGGCTTCTTCATTGCCTTCTCGCTGACTCCGGCCGCCAATGCCCGCACCCTTGCTTTGGTCGAGCTGCCGCTCGCGGCTTTGGTCTCGGGCCGGATAAGCGGCAAGCGGATGGCCGGGCACGAATTGGCGGGTCTTGGTACGGTCATGGCCGGAGTCGCGCTGCTGCTTGCCGCCCACGCGGGTTGACCGTAAGGCGCGGGCCATGACCGACACCGCCCCCCTCCAGCTGTTCAACAGCCTGACGCGCCAACTGGAGCAGTTCCAGCCCGTCCACCCCGGCGAGGCGCGCGTCTATACCTGTGGGCCGACGGTCTACAACTACCCCCACATCGGCAACATGCGCGCCTACGTCTTCGCCGACGTGCTGGGCCGTACGCTGAGCTTCAAGGGCTACAAGCTCACCCACGTGATCAACATCACCGACGTCGGCCACCTGACCGACGACGCCGATGCCGGCGAGGACAAGCTGGAGAAGGCCGCCAGAGCGCAGGCCCAATCGATCTGGGACATCGCCCGCCATTATACCGAGGCCTACTGGGCCGACGTGAAGGCGCTCAACATCCGCCAGCCGGCGCAGTGGACTATCGCGACCGACTTCGTGCCGAAGATGATCGAATTCGCCAAGTCGATCGCAGACAGGCACTGCTACGAGATCGACAGCGGCCTCTATTTCGACGTCTCCACCGTCGCCGACTATGGCCGCCTCGCCCGCGCAGCTACCGAGGAAGGCCAGAGCCGCATCGATCCCGTCGCGGGCAAGCGCAACCAGATGGACTTTGCCATCTGGCGCAAGACCCCGCCCGGCGAGAAGCGGCAAATGGAATGGGATTCGCCCTGGGGCCGCGGCGCACCGGGTTGGCACCTCGAATGCTCGGTGATGAGCGGCGAGGTACTGGGCTTTCCCTTCGACATCCACACCGGTGGCATCGACCACCGCGAGATCCACCACCCCTGCGAAATCGCCCAGAACCAGGCCTTCTGCCACACCAATGGCCTCGACCAGCCGGCAAATTCCGGCGCTAAACTATGGATGCACAACAATTTCCTGGTCGAACGCTCGGGCAAGATGAGCAAGAGCGCGGGCGAATTCCTGCGGCTGCAGCTCCTCATCGACAAGGGCTACCACCCCCTCGCCTACCGCCTGATGTGCCTGCAGGCGCATTACCGGAGCGAGCTGGAGTTTTCCTGGGACGGGCTTGCGGCGGCGCTGACGCGATTGAAGCGGATGCTTGCGGCGGTCCAAAACCTGCGCGGCGCGACATGGTCGGTCGACCCAGAAGATCAAGGCGCGCCCACAAAGCTCGAACTTGACTATCTGGGACGTTTCGACCTCGCCATTTCGAACGACCTCGGCCTGCCCGAAGCACTGGTGGTGGTCGATCAATTGCTGGCCGACAAACGGCTGAACGCGAGCCAGAGGTTGTTCGTTTTCAACCGGATGGATGCGGTTCTGGGCCTTGGCCTGGTCGATCTGCCGCGCGCCGAGCTGCGCATCCGGCCGAAGTCCGCCACCGTCACCGAGGACGAAATCGAAGCCACCCTCGCTGCCCGCAAGGAAGCCCGCGCGGCGAAGGACTTCGCCACTTCGGACCGGCTGCGCGACGAGCTTGCCGCAAAGGGCGTTGAAGTGATGGACGGCGATCCGCTCGGCTGGGAGTGGAAGCTGGGATGAAGCTCTGGCGCCTCACCCGCGCGCCTTTTGTGGCGCTCGACGGTGAAGGTGCGCTGCGCAATGGATCCCGATACGCGCCGGCTGGCCGGCGCGTCGTGAGCCTTGCCAGCGAAGCGGGGCTCGCCGTGCTCGTAGTGATGCGCTATTTGCCTAGGAACTTGGAGGGCATCGCCGAGGATTACGTTCTCGGATGGACGGAAGTCAGTTGCACGCCGCTCCGAGTGCCCGATGGCATTACCGATGAATCCGTAAGCGCCCATGTTGTTGACTGGCTGGACTCGCGTCGTTCGCTGCTTGCGGCAGTGCGCTCCAGAGTGCTGCCAGAAGGCGACGTTGTGCTGCTCAATCCGGAACACCCCGAGGCGGCAAGTGTCCCACCCCTCGTCACCCGCCCCTTCAGCTTCGCCGAGTGCCTCCACACCCCTCCTATGCTGGGGCAGTTCGCAGGACCGGCACTTGAATAAGCACTTGACGCAAAGGTCCCTCTCCTCCGAACATTCCGGCCAGCCATAGGGGGAGAAAATCCATGCCAGCCACACTCGCCAGCCTCCTGCTAGCCGGCGCCGCGATGTCAACGCACGACCGGGCTGCCATCGATGCCGCGGTGCTCAGCATGTACCAACCCTACACCCGGGGCGGGAGCGCCGGGGCGGTCTGGGACCAGCCGATCTTCTCGAGCGAGGTCACCTCGCTGATCGCCCACTGGAAGCGAGTCCAGCCCAAGGACGAGCCGGACGAACTCAACGACGGCGACTGGTTCTGCATGTGCCAGGATTACGAGGCATCGAAGTTCCGTGTGAACATCGGCACGCGGCGGATGTTGCGCCGGAACGTCGCGCAGGTTCAGGTGGCGGTGGACCTCGGCACCGGCTTTGACCGCCGCAACATGCGCCTGGTTTTCAACCGCGAAGGCCGCAGCTGGAAGCTGGACAACATCTATGCCCGAAACGGCTTCGAGAACGGGCTGAAGGTTGCGCTGCGACGGACGATTGCGGCGGACGAGAAGCTGTTGAAGTGACTATCGCCGTCCTCAATGCGCTGGTGCGGCCTTTGCTGGAGAGCCGGTTGCCGGACTGGGTGGAGCCGCGCTGGTTCGCGAATTCCGAGGAACTGTTCGCGCTTGCGCCCGAGGCCGAGATCGGCTGGTTCGACAGTTATGATTTCGGATCGACGCCCAAGGCGGTGAAGCTGGCCGGCCGGCTCAAGTGGCTGAATACGCTGTCCGCCGGCGTGGACTTTTTCCCGCTTGATGTCCTGCGCGAGCAGAATGTGATGATGACCAACGGTCAGGGCATCAATGCCCCGACCATCGCCGAATATGCCCTTATGGGCATGTTGGTCATGGCCAAGGGCTATCGTGATGTGGTGCACGCACAGGACCGGCATGAGTGGCTGCACGATGCGCCCGGCAAGATGGAGCTGATGGGCAGCAGGGCGCTTGTCATCGGCGCGGGCGGCATCGGCGGGCGCATTGCCGAACTGCTACGCCGGCTCGAAGTGGACGTCACCGAAGTCCGGCGGCGCCCCGCCCCCGGCGTTCTCACCGCCGACCAGTGGCGCGGACGGCTGGGCCTGTTCGACTGGGTTGTGATCGTCGTCCCCTCGACCCCGGACACCGCGAAGATGATCGGCGCGGCGGAACTCGCGGCGATGAAGCCGAGCGCCTCGATCCTGAACTTCGCGCGCGGTGCGGTGATCGATACGGATGCCCTGGTAGAAGCCCTCAGGGCTCAGACCATAGCCGGGGCCTGGCTCGACGTTACCGACCCCGAACCGCTGCCAAGCGACCACCCGCTGTGGTCGCTCGACAACTGCCATATATCGATGCACCTTTCGGGCCGCTCGCAGACGATGCTGTTCCAGCGTGCCGCGGAGCGGTTCCTCGCCAACCTGGATCGCTATCGCGGGGGCGAGGAACTTGCTTACCGGGTGGACCTTTCGCTGGGCTACTAGCTGTCTTCCAGCAGGAGCAGTTCCGCCTCCACGCTCATTCGGGGCTCCGGCAGGGTCTCGTGCACGACGGAAATAACCGCCGCATCCGCTACAAGGTGACGCGGTATCTCGAACTCATGCTCGGGAAGCGCTTCGAGGAACCGCTCCCCCGCCACGATTGCCTCCGCTCCGGTGAAGGCGAGGGAGATGGTGTGGCGCGAGCCGGAAAAGGTGATGCTGGCCCAGGGCCGTTCGGTGTGGCGCACCAGTTCGGCCTGGCCTTCGGCCATTTCCAGCAGGGCGGACAGCAGCGGCATCCACGGACGGCGGGCGCCGCGGGCGGAACGCGCCATGGTCTGGGTGCCAAGGGGATCAGCAAACATTGGCTTGCTCCCCATAGCTGGCGATGAACGCGCGCACCCGGCTGGCAGTCGCCGGCCTTGGCGTGCGGCCATTGCGCAGGTCCTGGACGAAGCGCGGGTCGTGGGCGGCCAGACGGCCGAACTTGGTCCAGGCCATTCCCGTGTCCCGCAGGAAGACCTCGATCTGACGTATCAACATAAGCGACCTCCGTGACGAATCGACGACTAAAGTTCCTCTTTTGTTCTTTATAAAATCCTACTTGTCTAGGAATTTTCCTAGGTGTAGGAAGGTTTTTATGGTTACCACCGATTCCCGGCGGAAATTGCTCGAGCTAGCGGAGCGCCAGGGTGCCAGCCTGGCCCAGCTTTCCGCACTGATTGGCCGTAATCCGGCTTATCTCCAACAGTTTGTCCACCGCGGCAGCCCGCGCAAGCTCGACGAGGAGGACCGCAGCATCCTCGCTCGGTTCTTCGGAGTGGATGAGGCGGAACTGCGCGAATCGGAGGAAAAATCACAGATCGGGGCGAAGACCCGCAGTAGCAGCGACTGGGTCGACCTGCCGCGCCTGTCGCTTGGCGCCTCGGCCGGGCCTGGCGCGATCGCCGCCGAGGAACTGCCCATCGGCGCCCTGCGCTTCTGCGCCCGCTGGCTGCGCAAGCAGGGTCTGGACCCGGCCCAGCTCTCCGCCATCGCCGTCGCGGGCGATTCAATGGAACCGGTGCTGCGCGACGGCGACGAAATCCTGGTCGACCGCACCCCCCGCCCCCTGCGCGACGGCGTGCATGTCGTGCGGGTCGGCGATGCCCTTTTGGTCAAACGGATCGACGCCAGCCGGGGCGGCATGCTGGCGCTGATCAGCGACAATCCGGCCTATCGGCCAATGGAAGTTCCGGCCAATGAGGTGGAGGTTATCGGCAAGGTCGTCTGGAAGAGCGGGCGATTGTAAGATTGCAATCGCGGCCCGCCGAGGCCATCTCACGCCGCATGTCGGAAACCACCTCTCCCCCCATGCGCGTCGGTATCGTGCCGGTCACGGCCTTCGAGCAGAACTGCTCTCTCCTCTGGTGCACGAAGACGATGAAGGGCGCGCTGGTCGATCCCGGCGGAGATCTCGACCTGCTGAAGCAGGCACTCGAGAAGACCGGAGTCACGCTGGAGAAGATCCTGGTCACCCACGGCCACATGGACCATTGCGGTCAGGCCGGAGTGCTGGCCAGGCAAATGGGCGTGCCCATCGAAGGGCCGCACAAGGGCGACCTGTTCTGGATCGAGGGGCTGGACGATTCGAAGATGCGCTTCGGTATGGACGGCGAGAGTTTCGTGCCGGACCGCTGGCTGGAAGATGGCGACACGGTGACGGTGGGCGACCTCACGCTGGATGTGATTCACTGCCCCGGCCACACCCCCGGCCACGTCGTGTTCCACCACGCGCCGTCGCATTTCGCCATCGTTGGCGACGTACTGTTCGCCGGCTCCATCGGCCGTACCGACTTCCCGCAGGGCGATCACCAGCAGTTGCTCAATTCGATCACCCAAAAGCTCTGGCCGCTGGGCGACGACGTCACTTTCGTGCCCGGGCATGGCCCGACCAGCACCTTCGGCCAGGAGCGCCTGACCAACCCGTTCGTCGCGGACGCCCGCTTCGGCTAGAACCTGCCGAGCAGGATCAGCACACCGACGACGGCAAGGCCGATCTGAATCAGCAGGGATGCGAGCATGCCCACGGCGCGCGCGGGATGTGCGCCCTCGGCGTCCATGCCGAAACCGTGCGCCACGCGGGCGAGCAGGTATGTCCCGCCAACATAGGCCAGCCACTGCCCGCCCTTGCCGCTCACTTCGATCAGGCCGATCAGAATCAGCGTCAACGGCACGTTCTCGATGAAATTGGCCTGCGCCCGCATGCGCCGCATCAGCAGCACATTACCGCCATCGCCGTGGATGATCTTCTCGCTGCCGCGGATTCGGACGATCCGGACGAAGTGCCACAGGTTCACGAATATGGCCGCTGTCGCGAGGCTTAGCGTTGTGGTCAGCATCATGTTCACCTCTCCCTTACATTTTTCCAAGCGCGGTGAGCACCGCGACCAGGGCCAGCACGATCTGGAACAGCATCGACGTCAGCATGCCGATTGGCCGCCCGGCGCGGAAATTGCCGTCCATGCCTATGCCATGGGCAATGCGCCCGATCACGAAAAGCGCGGCTCCGATCGCCACCCACATGCCGCTCTTGCCGGCAAGCTCCACCGCCGCGACCAGCGTCAGCGTGAAAGGCGCCTGCTCGATGAAATTGGCCTGGGCGCGCATGCGCCGGATCAGCGCCTCGTTGCCGCCATCGCCCACCGAGATGCCCTCGCCATGGCGAATCTTGCCTATCCGCATGCCCAGCCAGATGTTCACGAGCGCGCAGGCCGCGGCCAGGCACAGCGTCACCGGAAGAATGATTGCCATGATTGTCTCCCCCTGTTTTCCCGGGCGGGAACCTAGCGTGCGGCGCGATGCTTGCAAGCGGCGCGTTTTTCGCTATAGGCCGCGCCTTCGCTGCCGCAGGGGGTAGGCAAGCAGGCTTGTGCGCTTGCTCACCCTGTCCTAGTGCGGCCTTAGTTACGTTTCACGAATATTCAGGAACAGGTGCCGAAATGGCTGTCCCCAAGAGAAAGACCACCCCGTCCCGCCGGGGCATGCGCCGCAGCCACGATGGGCTGAAGGTCGAAGCATTCCACGAATGCTCGAACTGTGGCGAATTGAAGCGGCCGCACAACCTGTGCCCGGCCTGCGGACACTATAACGGCCGCGAGATCGTCGCGGTCGGGCTCTAGGTCCGGCACTTACAGGGGCGAGCAGAACCGATGGGGCTCCCGCGTATCGCCATCGATGCGATGGGCGGGGATGAAGGCGTGCGCGTCATGGTCGAGGGCGCGGCGCTGGCCCGCCGTCGCCATGACCGCTTCAAGTTCCTGCTGGTCGGCGACGAATCGCGGATCAAGCAGGCGCTGGAGAATCACCCGAACCTGCGCGCCGCCTCCGAAATCCTCCATGCCGAAGATGTCATCACCGGCGAGGACAAGCCCAGCCAGGCGCTGCGGCGGGCCAAGACCACCTCGATGGGCATGGCGATCAACGCGGTGAAGACCGGCGATGCCGGCGCGGCGGTCAGCGGCGGCAATACCGGTGCACTCATGGCCATTTCCAAGCTGGCACTGCGCACTATGCCGGGGATCGACCGCCCGGCCCTCGCCGCCCTGCTCCCGACGCTGGGCGACAACGATGTCGTCATGCTCGACCTTGGCGCCAATACCGAGTGCGACACCCGCAACCTCGTCCAGTTCGCGGTAATGGGCGCGGCCTATGCCCGCGTCGCTACGAGCCGGGCCACGCCGCGCCTGCGCCTGCTCAATATCGGCACCGAGGAAATCAAGGGCACCGAACTGCTGCGCGATGCCGCCGCGGTGCTCAAGGAAGCGGCCGACGAACTGGAAATCTCGTTCGACGGCTTTATCGAGGCGGACAAGCTGTGCCGCGGCGATGTCGATGTCGTTGTCACCGACGGCTTTTCCGGCAACATCGCCCTGAAGGCGGTGGAAGGCACCGCCCGCTTCGTCGCCGACCTGCTGCGCCGCAGCTTCACCAGCTCCTTGCGCTCGAAGTTCGGGTTTCTTATCTCGCGCCCGGCGACAGAGTTGCTCAAGCACCATCTAGACCCGAACAACCACAACGGCGGCGTATTCCTTGGTCTCAACGGGATCGTCGTCAAAAGCCATGGCAGCGCCAATGCAAAGGGCGTAGCCAATGCCGTCGCCGTCACGGCGCGCATGCTGGAGGAAAACGTGACCGAGCGGATTACCGCCGACCTTGCCCGGGTCGGCGAAGCCAACCTGCGTGGCAGGGCTGCTGCCGAAGTGGCCGGGGGAGCCGGCTGATGCGCCGCTCTGTCCTGCTCGGCACCGGCTCGGCGCTGCCCAGGCGCGCGCTCAGCAACGACGAACTCGCGAAGATGGTCGATACCAACGACGAGTGGATCCAGGCGCGCACCGGCATTCGCAACCGCTATATCGCCTCGCCTGACGAGACCACTTCCACGCTGGCAACCGACGCCGCCCGCGCCGCGATCGAGGCCGCCGGGCTGGAGCCTGGCAAGATCGACCTGATCGTGCTCGCCACCGCGACTCCGGACCAGACCTTCCCCGCCACCGCAACGCAAGTGCAGAACGCGCTCGGCTGCAACGGGGGAATCGCCTTCGACGTCGCGGCGGTATGTTCCGGATTTCTCTATGCTGTTGGCGTTGCCGATTCGATGCTGCGTTCCGGCATGGCCCAGCGCGCGCTGGTGATCGGGGCCGAGACTTTCAGCCGCATCCTCGACTGGGAAGACCGCACGACCTGCGTACTGTTCGGCGATGGCGCCGGCGCCATCGTGCTCGAAGCGCGTGAGGAGGAAGGCAGCGAACCCAGGGGTATCCTTGCGACGAAGCTGCACGCCGATGGCTCGCACAACCAGTTGCTCTACGTGGATGGTGGGCCTTCTACCACCGGCACCGTCGGCAAGGTGCGGATGCAGGGCAAGGAAGTGTTCCGCCACGCGGTCACCAATCTTTCCAGTGTCTTGCTGGAAGTGCTGGACGAGGCGGGGATCAGCGCGGACCAGATCGACTGGCTGGTTCCGCACCAGGCCAATGCTCGCATTCTCGACGCCACGGCCAAGAAGCTCGGCTTCCCGCCGGAAAAGGTCATCATGACGGTCGACCAGCATGCGAATACCTCGGCTGCCTCTGTGCCGCTGGCGCTCGACGCGGCCGTTCGCGACGGCCGGATCAAGCAGGGCGATCTCGTCATGCTCGAAGCCATGGGTGGCGGCTTTACCTGGGGCGCCAGCCTTATCCGCATCTAGTGTTGACGGCGGTTCAAGGATCCGCCGCCATAGCATTGCGTTTGCAAGAAAATCGCTTATTATTGCGCACGCCCGGGTCGCGCTGGGAAGAGGAAGGCAGGATGCGTTCCATGGATACTTTGACACGGGCGGAAATCGCCGAAGCCATCAACCGCAAGCTCGGCCTGTCGCGATCTGAATCGCTGGCCATGGTGGAGTCCATTCTCGGCCACATGAGCGAAGCCCTGGCCAAGGGCGAGAACCTGAAGATATCCGGATTCGGCACCTTCCTGCTGCGCGACAAGGGCCAGCGCGTGGGCCGCAATCCGAAGACCGGCGTGGAAGTGCCGATCACCCCGCGCCGGGTGCTCACTTTCCGGGCGAGCCAGATGCTCAAGGCCCGGATCTCCGGCAAGTAACGGCGCGAGGGCGCGGGCGCCGTGCAGTTCGACGACGGCAAGGACCCTGGCGCCCTGCGCACCATCGGCGAAGTTGCCAAGGCGCTTGGCATTCGTCAGCACGTGCTGCGCTATTGGGAAGAGCAATTTCCCACGCTGAAGCCGGTTAAGCGCAGCGGCGGACGTCGATATTACCGGCCGGAGGACGTCGCCCTGATCACCACGATTGACCGGCTGGTGCACCACGAGGGCTATACCCTGCGCGGCGCACGCCAGGCGATCAAGAGCGGGGAAGCAGCCCCCGCGGCTGACGTGCCGGAACCGGCGTCCGCATCGGCACCATCGATAATGGTCGATGACTTGCGCGCCATCCGCAACCGGCTGGCCGCCGCGCTCGACGCAGCCTGATCAAACCGCGAATTCGGGGCCCAGGCTGGGATCGAGATCGCGCGGGCGGCAAAGGTGGACAAGTCGCGCACAGCCCGGCTCGGCATCCGCCCAATCCTCGATGGCCAGTTCCAGGATGGCGAAGGCCGCCGTCGGAAACTTTTCCTCGACAATATCGCGAAGGGGGCTGCTGCCATCGTCGGGCACGAGATCGAAGATCAGGTCCTCCAGCCCCGGATTGTGCCCGATCATCAGCACCGAGGCTGGATCGCCTTCCTGCTCGCGCAGGAGCTCGAGCAGGGTCGCCGAACTGGCGAGATAGACCCGCCGGTCCCACCGCACCGGGAATGTCTGCCCGATCGCCTCGCACCCCACTTCCACCGTCTCCGCACACCGCGCGGCAGGCGAGGCGATGATCCGCTCCCACCGGGAGCCCTGGTCGCGGATGTGCCGGCCCATCGCCGCCGCGCCCTTGCGCCCGCGCGCGTTGAGCGGCCGGTCGAAATCCCGTGCCTCGGCCGAATTCCAGTCCGACTTGGCGTGCCGGTAAAGTCCCAGTTTCTTCAAGCTTCGCTCTCGCTCTTGGCCAGCACGCCTGAAACACCCGCGGCCACGCGTTGTAAAGCCTCGTCCAGCGTCAGTCTGCTGATAGGGGTGCCCAGCGGAAAGGCGCTGAGCAGCCGGCTGGGAAAGGCCGAGGAGAGGACGACGAAATGGCCGCGATCATCGCGGTTGCGGATCAGGCGGCCGAAGGCCTGGGCAAGGCGCGCGCGTATGATCCGGTCGTCATGAGCTGAACCGCCATGTGCAAGCCTGCGTGCACGATGCAGGATCGACGGCTTGGGCCAGGGCACCTGCTCCATCACTACCAGCCGCAGGGAATGGCCCGGCACGTCCACTCCATCGCGCAGGGCATCGGTGCCGAGCAGCGAGGCGTGGGGATCGTCGCGGAAGATATCGACCAGCGTACCGGTATCGATCGGATCGACATGCTGGGCGTAGAGCGGCAGGCCGTTGCGGGCCAACCGGTCCGCAATGCGCCCATGCACCGCGCGTAGGCGCCGGATCGCGGTGAACAGGCCAAGGACGCCCCCGCCCGCCGCCTCGATCAGCCGGCCATAGGCCCCGGCGAGCGCGGCAATATCCCCCTTCGGCACGTCGGTGACGATCAGCACTTCGGCCTGCGAGGCATAGTCGAACGGACTGTCGAACGAGGCCAGCCGGGGCGCGACAGGAACGTGCGGCGCCCCGCTGCGGGCGATGGCCGCGTCCCAATCCGCCCCCCCATCGTCACCGGCGCGGCCATGGCCGTCCTTGAGCGTCGCGGACGTCAGCATGACGCCATGAGCCGGTTCGAGCACCACCCTGGCGAAGGGCTTCATCGGATCGAGCCAGCGGCGGTGCAGGCCGATGTCGAATTCGCGCGCATCGTTTCGGTCGACCGCCAGCCAGTCGACAAACTCCGGATCGGCCGGGCCGCCAAGCCGATCCAGCAGCGCCTCCCAGGCAGCGATCAGTTCCACCCGCCATGCTAGAGAATGCCGCGCACCCTCGATCCTCGCCCTGCCCTGGCCGTCCAGCCAGTCGGGCGGCTCGGCCAGCAGCGCTTCCAGCCTGACGCCCAGCCGCAGCAGGGGCGCGCGCAATTCGGCCAGCGCCTCGCGTGCCGCCTGCGCCTGCTCGACGAAAGCACCGTCTAGCTGGGCGGCCTCGGTCTCCAGGCCATAGCCCGCTTCCTGCCCTCCGCTCTCGTCGCGGGCATAAACAACCGCGCGAACCGCCGCGAGCAGCGACTCGAGCGGACCCGAAGGCGCGTTTTCCGCCAGCCGCTGTAACCAACCGTCGCCCGGCAGCGCCTCTGCGGCACGATGCGCGGCGGCAATCGCCTTGCCGCCTGCCTCGTCATAGCTCGCGACATCGGCCAGCCGCGCGGAAAGCCCGCGCCGCCGCCCGCGCGAGCCCTTTTCCGGGCCCATCACCCAGCGGCGCAGTTCGATCGCCTCCTGCCCGGTCAGTGCGGCGGCGAAGGTTGAATCGGCCGCCTCGAACACGTGGTGCCCTTCGTCGAACACCAGCCTGGTCGGCCGCGCCGCATGGTCCCTACCCCGCGCGGCGTGGACCATCACCAGCGCATGGTTGGCGATAACAAGGTCTGCCTGCGCCGAGGCACGCGAGGCGCGTTCGATGAAGCACTTCCGGTAATGCGGGCAGCCGGCATAGACGCATTCGCCGCGCCGGTCGGTCAGCGCAGCGATGCCGCGCTGGCGAAACAGGGTGCCGAGCCAGCCCGGCAGGTCGCCGCCGATCATGTCGCCATCGCGGCTATAGGCCGCCCAGCGCGCCACCAGTTGCGCCAGCACCGCCGCCCGCCCGCCGAAGCCGCCCTGCAGCGCATCCTCAAGGTTCAGCAGGCACAGGTAATTCTCCCGCCCCTTGCGCACCACGACCGGCCGGGAGCCGTCCGGCCGCCGCTCCGGCCAGGCCCGGGCGCTTTCATGGCGCAATTGCCGCTGCAACGCCTTGGTATAGGTCGAGACCCAGACCGTGCCGCCCGATGCGCCCGACCACAGCGAGGCCGGGGCGAGATAGCCCAGCGTCTTGCCGATGCCGGTGCCTGCCTGGGCCAGCAGCACATGCGGCTCGCCATCCCGTTTGCGCGGCTGGAACAGGTGGGCCGCCTCCCCGGCATAGGCGCGCTGGCTGGGGCGCTGCTCGGCATTTTCGCCGGTAAGCTGGGCAAGCCTTGCCTCTACATCCGCCGGATCGAGCGAGACCTGCGCCGGCTGGGGGCGCTCGGGCGCTTCCTCCCACTCGGGCAGGCGCGCGAACAGCCAGCGTTCGCCCTTCTCCGGCCGCGCGATTCGCCCGGACAGCAGCGTCGCCCAGGGCCAGCGCAGTTTGATCAGCGATTGCAGCGCGCTCCAGGCCCCTTCCCGCTCCGGCCACGCCGGGTCCTCACAGGTCGCCAGCAACGCCCCCGCCGCTTGTTGCAGCAAGGCCGGCACCGCCGCCTCGTCCTCCGGCTCGGCCAGCCCCAGCGCATGGGCCAGCCCCTTGGGCGTCGGCACCATGAACCGCGCGGGGTGGACGAAGGCAAACAGTTCCAGCAGGTCGAGCCCCGACAGGTCGGGATAGCCCAGCCGCGTCGCCACCAACGGCGCGTTGAGCATCAGGAGCGGCGTATCGGCCGCCGCCATGATCGCATCGCCCTTCGAACTCGCCCGCGTCGGCCCATTGCCTTCGCGCAGCCAGCAGCCGGAATGGCTGGCATGGAGCGCGGGGATCGTGACGGCGGTCATGGCGCAAGAATAG
This sequence comes from uncultured Novosphingobium sp., assembly GCA_964630805.1. Classification (GTDB taxonomy): domain Bacteria; phylum Pseudomonadota; class Alphaproteobacteria; order Sphingomonadales; family Sphingomonadaceae; genus Novosphingobium. Next base: position 65,953 of record CAZVWP010000003.1, read on the forward strand.
AACATCGAGCGAACGAGTGGCAAGCGGGGCGCTTCGCGCTTGCACAATTCGTCCGCCTCCGCAAAAGCGCCCTCCCATGACCGAAGCCGACATTCTCGCAGCCGCACAGACGTCCAAGGCCTGGCCCTTCGAAGAAGCGCGCAAGCTGGTGAAGCGCTATCCGGACGGCAAACCCGGCGGTGCGCCGATGCTGTTCGAGACCGGCTATGGCCCCTCGGGCCTGCCGCACATCGGCACATTCCAGGAAGTGCTGCGCACGACGCTGGTGCGCCGCGCCTACGAGACGCTCACGGGCGGCGCACCGACGCGCCTGGTCGCCTTCAGCGACGACATGGATGGCCTGCGCAAGGTTCCGGACAACATTCCGAACCAAGGCCTGCTGGCGGCCCACATCGGCCACCCGCTTAGCCGCATTCCCGATCCCTTCAACAAGTACGAGAGCTTCGCGCACCACAACAATGCGATGTTGCGCGAATTCCTCGACCGGTTCGAGTTCGACTACGAATTCGTCTCGGCTTCCGACCGGTACAATTCCGGCGCATTCGACGATGCCTTGCGCAATGTCCTCAGGAACTTCGGCGCGATCATGGACATCATGCTGCCGACCCTGCGCGAAGAGCGGCGGCAGACCTATTCGCCGGTTCTCCCCGTCTCGCCCAAGACCCATCAGGTGCTGCAGGTGTCGGTCTAGGTGGTGGCCGTAGCAGCCGGGATCGTCCGCTTCGAGGATCATGGCGACATGGTCGAAAGCTGCATCCTGGGCGGCAATGCCAAGTTGCAGTGGAAAGTTGACTGGGCGATGCGCTGGGTGGCCCTGGGCGTCGACTACGAGATGTGCGGCAAGGACCTGACCGATTCGGTGCGCGAAAGCGGCAAGATCGCACGCGTGCTCGGCGGCCGGCAGCCCGAAGGCCTGATCTACGAGCTGTTCCTCGACGAGAACGGCGAGAAGATCTCCAAGTCCAAGGGCAATGGCCTGACCATCGAGCAGTGGCTGACCTATGGCAGCGAGGACAGCCTCGGCCTCTATCTCTACCGCGAGCCCAAGAGCGCCAAGAGCCTGCACCCCGGCATCATCCCCCGCGCGGTCGACGAATACTGGCAGTTCCGCGAGAAGATCCCCTCGCAGCCGGTCGAGCAGCAGCTTGGCAACCCGGCCTGGCACTTGCTGCGCACCACAGGCTACAAGGGCGGGGACGGAGATACTCTGCCGGTGACCTATGGCCTGCTGCTCAACCTCGTCGGCGTGCTCGGCGCCAAGGCGAGCCGCGAGCAGGTGTGGTCCTATCTCGGCAACTACATCGAGGACGCCCGGCCCGAGGCGCACCCGGCGCTCGATGCGCTGGTCGACAAGGCCTTGGCCTACAACCGCGATTTCGTCGCCCCGACGCTCCACCGCCGCAGGCCGCACCTCAAGGAAGCGAAAGCCCTCCAGGCACTCGATGCCGGCCTTGCCGGAATGGCCGAGCACGCCAGCGCAGAGGACATCCAGAATCTGGTCTATGAAGTCGGCAAGGACCCCGACATGGGCTTCGAGCAGATGCGCGACTGGTTCAAGTGCCTCTACGAAACGCTGCTGGGATCGAGCCAGGGCCCGCGCATGGGCAGCTTCATCGCGCTGTATGGCGTGGCGAACACCCGCAAGCTGATTGAAGAGGCGCTGGCTTAGGAGACGTGCTAGCCTCCGCTTGAGGAGCGCGTGCATGTCCGACGGCCACGAACACTGCCAGCATCATGGGCATGGCGGGCATGGTCCTACCCAAACGGTGAAAGATCCGGTCTGCGGCATGACCGTCGATCCGGCACGCACCGCACACCATGCGGAACATGAGGGCCACGAATACCACTTCTGCGGCGCCGGCTGCCGCACCAGGTTCATTGCCGATCCCGCGCGCTACCTGACGCCGCAGGAGCCAGTGGAAGCCCCCGAGGGCACGATCTGGACCTGCCCGATGCATCCCGAAGTGCGGCAGGACCATCCCGGCGCCTGCCCGATCTGCGGCATGGCGCTGGAGCCGGAACTGGTCAGCGCCGATACCGGCCCTAGCCCTGAACTGGTCGATATGAGCCGGCGTTTCTGGATCGGGCTGGTGCTGACCCTGCCTGTCCTGGTGCTCGAAATGGGCGGCCACCTTGTGGCGGCGCTGCATCATCTGGTGCCGATGCGGACGTCTATCGGGATCCAGCTGGTGCTGGCGACGCCCGTCGTGCTCTGGGGCGGCTGGCCCTTCTTCGACCGCGGCCTGGCCTCACTCAAGTCGCGCAATCTCAACATGTTCACCCTGATTGCGATGGGTACAGGAGTCGCCTGGGCCTGGTCGATGGTCGCCACGCTCGCCCCCGGCCTGTTTCCGCCCGGTCTGCGAAATCCAGACGGCACCGTCGCGGTCTATTTCGAGGCGGCGGCGGTGATCACCGTGCTGGTGCTGCTGGGGCAGGTCCTCGAACTTCGGGCGCGGGAGCGCACATCGGGCGCGATCAAGGCGCTGCTCGGTCTGGCCCCCAAGACCGCGCGGCGCATGCTCGCGGATGGGAGCGAGGAGGAAGTGAGCCTCGACCTCGTCCAGGTCGGCGATCGCTTGCGGGTCCGCCCGGGGGAAAAAGTGCCGGTCGATGGCGAGGTTGATGACGGCCGTTCCTCGCTTGACGAGTCCATGGTCACCGGCGAGTCCATGCCCGTCACCAAGGCGCAGGGCGACACGGTGATTGGCGGCACGCTCAACCAGACCGGCTCGCTTGTCATCAGGGCGGCCAAGGTGGGCCGAGATACGCTACTGGCCCGGATCGTCCAAATGGTCGCCGAGGCGCAACGCTCGCGCGCGCCGATCCAGCGCATGGCCGACACGGTTTCGGGCTGGTTCGTTCCGGCGGTCATAGCCGTTGCGGCGCTAGCCTTCTTCGGATGGATGCTGTGGGGCCCGGAGCCGCGCATCGCCTATGCCCTCGTCGCGGCGGTCTCGGTGCTGATCATCGCCTGCCCCTGCGCGCTGGGCCTTGCGACGCCCATGTCGATCATGGTCGGCGTCGGGCGCGGTGCGCAACTTGGCGTGCTGATCAAGAACGCCGAAGCGCTCGAGCACATGGAAAAGGTCGACACGCTGTTGGTCGACAAGACCGGCACGCTGACCGAGGGCCATCCCGCCGTTACCCGGATCGTCGCCGCGGCCAGCTTCGAGGATTCGGAGGTGCTGCGCCTGGCGGCCGGAATCGAACAGGCCTCGGAACACCCGCTGGCGCTGGCCGTGGTCGAAGCGGCGCGCGCGAGGAACATCGCCATCCCGTCCGTCAGCCAGTTCGACTCGCCAACCGGCAAGGGCGTGCTAGGCACGGTCGAAGGCAAAAACGTGGTGCTCGGCAACGGCAGGTTCCTCGCCGAGCATGGCGTCGATACCGCACCGCTGGCCGATACCGCCGACGAATTGCGCCGCACAGGCGCCACCTCAATCTTCGCCGGAATCGACGGAAAGCTTGCCGGCGTCTTCGCCATCGCCGACCCGGTGAAGGTCAGCACGCCCGAGGCCCTCGCCGCGCTCAAGACCGAGGGCATCCGCGTCGTCATGCTGACCGGCGACAACCGCACCACCGCACAAGCCATCGCCGCGAGCCTCGGCATCGACGAGGTCGAGGCGGAAGTCCTGCCCGAGCACAAGAGCGAGACCGTCGCCCGCCTGAAACGTGAAGGCCGTGTCGTTGCCATGGCCGGTGACGGCGTGAACGACGCCCCCGCCCTTGCCGCCGCCGATGTCGGCATAGCCATGGGCTCTGGCACCGACGTCGCCATCGAGAGCGCAGGGGTTACCCTGCTCAAGGGTGATCTAACCGGCATCGTCCGCGCCCGCCAGCTCAGCCGCGCGACCATGCGCAACATCCGCCAGAACCTTGCCTTCGCCTTCATTTACAACGTGGCAGGCGTGCCTGTCGCGGCGGGACTGCTCTATCCGATCTACGGCGTGCTGCTTTCCCCGATGATCGCGGCGGCGGCAATGTCGTTGTCCTCGGTCAGTGTGGTGACCAATGCGCTGAGGCTAACCAGGGTCGCGCTGAGGTAGGGTTCACGACATCTGCTTCCAAATGCCAGGATTTCTGCCAAACTGCGAATAGCCAACGGAGGGGCGGAGGCGAAATGATCTTCTGGGCAATCGTGGCGGGTGCCCTGTTCGGCACCATGGCATTGGGCGGCCCCGGCTTCCTGCTGGGCGGATTCTTGGGCGCCGGAATGGGCTTCTGGCTGCGCACGGCAGTGCAGGCAGAAATAGCGAGGGCGGTGCGAACCGCGCTCACCGGGGCGGAGGTGCGGCATGCGCCGCCGGAAGCCGTGCAGCCGGCAGCACCGATGCCTCTCGCCGAACCGCCCGCACCTGTCCAGAAAGCGGAGCCGGCACAAGCGCCACGGCCGGAACCCGAGCCGGAACCCGCCGCCAGCGAAGCGCCGGTCTCGCCACCACCGCAGGTAGCCCCGCCGCCGATGCCTCGACCGCCGCGCGAGCCCAACTGGGCCGAACAGGCTGCCGCCAATGCGCGCGACTGGCTGCTGGGCGGAAACACCATCGTCCGCGTCGGGCTGGTCATCCTCTTCGTCGGCCTTGTCTTCCTCGCGAACCTCGCCGCCAACGCCGGGCTGTTCCCGATCGAAGCCCGGCTTTCGGTGGTGGCGCTGGCGGGCGTCGCCCTGCTCGTCATCGGCCTGCGCAAGCGGATCGAGCGGCCGCCCTTCGCCATGGCCTTGCAGGGGACCGGCGTCGCAGTGCTCTATCTCACGGTCTTCGCCGCGGCCAAGGCTTACCAGGTGCTGCCGCCGGGCGCCGCCTTCGCCTTCATGATCCTGTTCGCGGCGCTGGGCGTCGCGCTGGCGCTAATGCAGAACTCGCTGACCATGGCCATGGCCTCGTTCCTCGGGGGCTTTGCCGTGCCAATCCTGCTCGGCGGCCAGAGCGAGACGCCGCTGCCGCTGTTTTCCTACCTGACGGTGCTGAACCTCGCGATCCTGTTCATCGCCTGGAAGAAGAGCTGGCGCACCCTCAACCTGCTCGGCTTCTTCGCCACCTTTATCCTCGCGACGCTCTGGGGCTTTGCCGCATATGAAGACCGCCACTTCGCGATCTGCGAGGCGTCCCTCATACTCACCGTCGCCATCTACCTCGCCATGGCCGTGCTTTATGCCCACAACACGCCAGGCAAGTTCGGCAACTTCGCCGATTCGACCCTGCTGTTTGGCACGGCGCTGGCTGGCTTCGGGCTTCAGGCAGGGCTGGTGCACGACCGGCCCTTCGCCTCGGCCTGGTCGGCGCTGGGCTTCGGCGCGGCTTACCTTGCCCTCACTGTCTTCACCATGCGGCGCAAGCATCCCGAGATGCGGCTGCTTGGCGAGTGCATGCTGGCAATAGGCGTCGGCTTCGTCACGCTGGCGATACCGCTGGCTCTGGAGGCGAAGTGGACATCCTCGGCCTGGGCGCTTGAGGGCGCGGGGGCCTTCTGGGTCGGCGCTAGGCAGGCGCGCTGGATGCCGCGGCTGTTCGGGCTGCTGCTGCAGGCGGTGGCGGGCTTCATCGCCCTGTCCGTGGTCTCACCGAACGTCTCGGCCGTGCCGCTGGCGAACAACGGCTTCCTGATGCCCCTGCTTGTCGCCCTACCCATGCTGTTCACGGCCTGGACGATGCGCAATCCGCTGGAACACAGCGGCTCGCCCTGGGCGCGCGGCTATGCGCCGCTGGAACGCGGGCTGCGCCAGCCCTGGTTCGTTTTCGGCTTCTTGTTCCTGATCCTGGCCATCGATCGCGAAGTGGCGCGCGAGCTGCCGGCCCGCCTGGCCACTGACTGGCCGACGCCGGTGCTGGAAGGGCACATGCAGGTGCTTGCCGGGATGCTGGCGATCCTGTCAGCCATGACCCTTGCCGACTGGTTCGGCAGGCGCAAGGACTGGACCATTGCCACCTGGCCGGCGCGTATCTCCCTGCCGCTGATGGCCGTCAGCTTCCTCGCATCGCTGGTGCAGGGACGCCATGTGCTTTACTTGCCGGACGTCGTGTTCTGGGTCCTGGCCATTGCCCTTCACGGCTGGATGCTGCGACGCCAGCCCGCCGACCGCTGGACCAGCGCCATGCACACCGGCGGCGTGCTGCTGTTCACCGGCATGGTAGCCGACAGCTTGGCTTATGGCGTGGACGAGGCCCGGCTTTGGGATACCTCTTGGTCAGGCGTGGTCTTCCTTGTCAGCGTCACCCTGATGCTCCTGCTGATCACCCGCTGGGCGGGCAAGGCCGCGCCGCTAGAGAGCCTGAAGAATCTCGGCTGGCCGCGCGATCCCCATGCGAGGGCCTACTGGAAACATGCCGGCGTGGTGCTGGCCGTGCTGGTTTATCTGGGCGCGATGCTGACGACGCTACTGGCGGAGGGCGTGACCGATCCGCTGCCCTATGTGCCGCTGCTCAACCCGGTCGATCTCTCGACCCTGCTGTCGCTCGTTGTCTTCGCCCTGTGGCGGCGCATGGCCCTTTCCGCGCCCCGCAAGGGACAGAAGACCGACGTTCCGCCGAGAGCTTTCGGACTGGTTGCCGAAGCCGTGCTTGCCTTCGCCCTGGTCAACACTGTCTGGCTGCGCACAGCCCACCACTTCCTCAGGCTGGAATGGGACGCCGAAGTGCTGGCCTCCAGCCAGGTCGTCCAGGCTGGCTATTCGATCCTTTGGACGCTGATCGCCATGGGCCTGATGGTCTGGGCGCGCAGGCGGGGCCAGCGGCTGCCCTGGCTCACCGGGGCAGTGCTGCTGGGCGTGGTGGTCGCCAAGCTGGTCCTGATCGACATGTCAACGGCAGAGGGCCTTGCCCGCATCGTCGCCTTCATCGGTGTGGGCGTGCTGATGCTGCTGATAGGCTATTTCGTGCCCCTGCCGCCCCGCAGGAAGCAGCAAGAGGAGGTGCCGGCATGAAGCGACTGATCGCGATTGCGCTGCTGCTGGGGGCTTCGTGTAGCGGTGATCCCGCTCCTACTAGGCCGGAGGCCTTCGCACTGTCCGTGGAAGTGACACCGGCCCCGGGGGCACTGGTCCAGCAAGTCGGCCTGCCCGCGAAAGCGATCATCGCGCTGAAGCGCGGAGACCGGGGCGATATCAGGATATTCGATTCACGCGGCAAGCCGCTTTCGATCGCGCGGCTGCCCAACACCCCCGCGAACTTCAGCATCGACCATTTCGACGCAATTCCCTTCAATGCGCAGGCGCAGGCGCGGGCGGAGGCCGGTTCATCTGTCTCGGTCAGCGTCACGCAAGGCGACCACGCGGTCACCGTCGATACCGGCGGACAGCGCGAGGCGCCGGAAAGCAGTGTCCTGATCGACACACGCCGGGTTAAAGAGCCAGCGGTCAACCTGACCCTCGACGCCACTCTGCCACAGCAGCGACCGGTCACCATGTCGCTCAAGGCCGGCAGCGACCTGAAGGCGTGGGAGCCGGTGGCAGAACAGGTGCTGTTCCGCCCGGGGGACGACACAACCCTGCTCGGCTCAGGCGCGATCGATCTGCATGGCGAGAAACTGGAAGGCCGCTACCTGCTGGTCAGCTGGAGCAGTTCTGCCGGCGCTTCGGTGACCGGCGCGGTGCTGTACACTACGCCCACCCCGCCGCCTTCGCGCATCGCGGTGCCGACCAATGGCCTGAAAGTTGGCGACGGTCATACGATGCAATTCACCATGCCACCCGGCCCGGCGCCCGCGGCCATGCGCCTGGCCATGACCGGCAATGACGGCGTCGTGCCGGTCAGCCTGTTCGGCCGCAATACCGCCGAGCATCCCTGGACGCCTCTGGCAGTCGGCGTCCTGCGACAGGAAGATGGTGCGGCCACGCTCAATTCCACAGGCAGCTTTCGCGAATACAAGCTGGAAGCCGATGCACGCAGCGCCGGGTTCTCCCAGGCGCCAAGGCTGGAATTCCAGTACGAGCCCATCAGCTTGCTCGTCGCCTTCAACGGCGCGGGGCCATACAAGCTGGCCGTGGGCAATGCCGCCGCCAAACCCGCCTTCCTCACTGCCACAAACCTGACGACGCAAAAGGGCCCCTATGCCACCGCGCGGGTCAATGCCGGACGGGACCTTGCCCAGATCCAGCTGCAGGCCGCTAACGAGGCAGCCTTCAACCGGCGCAAGCTGCTGCTGTGGGGGACCTTGCTGCTTGGAGTGGCGGTTCTCGCTGCAGCGGCCTACTGGCTGATGCGAACGAGCGCCAAGCCGACGGAATGAACATGCCTGATTTTGCCAATGCCGCCCAAGCCCTGGTCGAAGCGGGCCGCCGCCTTGACGCGAGCGGACTGGCGCCGGCGACGGCGGGCAATTATTCGCAGCGGCTGGACGACGGCACGCTCGCCATCACCGTCTCGGGTGCACACAAGGGTAGGCTGAGCGCGGCGGAGATCATGCGGGTTTCGCCAGCGGGCGAGCCGCTGGATGGCAAGAAGCCTTCCGCCGAAACCCTGCTGCATTGCCTCGTTTACGAGATCGATCCTGGCGCGGGCGCCGTGCTGCATACCCACAGCGTTTCCGGGACAGTGCTCAGCCGGGCGCTTGCCGGGCCTGCCATGGTCTTCGACGGCTATGAGGTCGCCAAGATCTATCCCGGCATCGGCACCCATGAGGTGCGCATCGTCATGCCGCTGGTCGACAACAGCCAGGACATGCCGGCCCTCGCCGCGCAGCTTCGCCCCATCCTGACGTCGCAGCAGCCGCTGCTCCCTGCCTTCTACATTCGTGGCCACGGCCTCTATGCCTGGGGTCCAACGCTGGACCATGCCGAGCACGTGGTGGAAGCCAGCGAGTTTCTGATCGCTTGCGCCTGGGAGGAAATGAAGCTGAAAGGATCGGCTCAATGACTCGACTTGTCCAATATGGCGATGTGCCGCCCTTCGCCGAAACGGCCCGGCACACAGACTTCGCAGGGATTGCTGCCGCGCTCGCCCCTGCCGGCGTGCTGCTCGAGCGCTGGGAGACCGGCGCAGCGTTGTCCGTCGAGCCGGGGGACGCCGAAATCCTTGCCGCCTATGCCGCCGATATCGAGCGCCTGAAAGCGCGTGGCGGATACAGGAGCTGCGACGTACTGCGCGTCACGCCCAGCCATCCGGACCGCGAGGCCTTGCGCGCCAAGTTCCTCTCCGAACACATTCACGACGACGACGAAGTGCGCTTCTTCGTCCAGGGCGCAGGGCTGTTTTACATCCGCTCTGGCGGCAAGGTGCATGCCCTCGAATGCACGGCAGGCGACCTGATCGCCTTGCCCGCCGGCACCACCCACTGGTTCGATACCGGCGAATTCCCGAACTTTACCGTGATCCGGCTGTTCATCACCCCCGAAGGCTGGGTCGCTCGCTATACCGGCGACGAGATCGCCACGCATATCCCGCTCTACGAAGGCGCGCTGTGACCGCCCGGGCCATCGTTACCGACATCGAAGGGACCACTTCCAGCCTCAGCTTCGTGCACGAGGTGCTGTTTCCCTATTCCCGGGCGCGGCTGGCGGACTGGATCGAAGCCCATCCGCAGGAAGCCGCCCCCATCCTCGATCAGGTCCGCGCCGAGGAAGGGGGAGAGGCGCTGGACACACCGGGCTGCGTCAGGCTTCTGCTCGAATGGCACGATGCGGACCGCAAGATCGGACCGCTCAAAGCGCTGCAGGGCATGATCTGGGCGGAAGGTTTCGCTGCAGGCGAACTCACCGGCCACATCTATGAAGACGCGGCCGAAGGGCTGCGGCGCTGGCACGATGCCGGCATTGCGCTCTACATCTATTCTTCGGGCTCGGTGGCGGCGCAGAAGCTGATCTTCGGCCGCACCGAATATGGCGACCTGACGCCGCTGTTCTCCGGCTATTTCGACACGGCGGTCGGCGCCAAGCGGGAAGCCGCCGCCTACCGTACAATCGCCCAAAGCATCGGCATTCCCCCAGCCGATGTCCTGTTCCTCTCCGACGTCGAGGCCGAACTGCAGGCCGCGCGCGATGCCGGCATGGCCGTGGCCCTGCTGGTGCGCGAGGACATTCCGGAGCACAGCCCCTTCCCCGTCCACACCAGCTTCGACACGATCCGCCCATGAAGATCGGCGGCGAGGCGACCCGTTCGGTCTGGCTTGAGGCGGACGGTTGGGGCGTCGGCATCCTCGACCAACGCCTGCTGCCCTGGCGCGTCGAGCGCATGGTACTGCGTAGCCCCGAGGAGGCCTTCCACGCCATCGCCGACATGGCGACGCGCGGTGCCCCGCTGATTGGGGCGGTCGCTGCCTATGGCCTGGCGCTGGCGCTGCGCCGCGATCCGTCCGACGCGGCGCTGGAGCAAGCGCATGGCCACCTTGTCACGGCCCGGCCAACGGCGGTCAACCTGCGATGGGCGCTGGACCGGGTGCGCGCCCATGTGGCCCCCCTCCCCCCGCCGGATCGCCCCGCCGCCGCCTATATCGAGGCCGCCCGCATCTGCGACGAGGACGCTGGCATGAACCGCGCCATCGGCGAGGCCGGCCTGCCGCTGATCCGGAAAATCGCCGCGCGCAAGCAGGGCGAACCGGTCAACCTGCTGACCCACTGCAATGCCGGCTGGCTGGCCACGGTCGACTGGGGCACCGCCACCGCGCCGATCTACCTCGCCCATGACGAGGGCATGCCCCTGCACATCTGGGTCGACGAGACCCGCCCTCGCAACCAGGGCGCCCTCACCGCCTTCGAACTGGCCGGGCACGGCGTGCCACACAGCTACATCGTCGACAATGCCGGCGGCCTGCTGATGCAACAGGGGCTGGTCGACATGGTGATCGTCGGCACCGACCGCGTGGCGGCCAATGGCGACGTGTGCAACAAGATCGGCACTTACCTGAAGGCGCTGGCTGCGAAGGCACACGACATTCCGTTCTATGTCGCCCTGCCAAGCAGCACTTTCGATCCGGATACGCCCGACGGCGCCAGCGTCCCCATCGAGGAGCGCCACGAGGACGAAGTCCGATATGTCGTGGGCCCGGACTTGCAGGGCCTATCAGGACGCGTCGCGGTCGCTCCCGGCTCGGCGCGCAACCCGGCATTCGACGTCACGCCTGCCCACCTGGTGACGGGATACTTGACCGACCGCGGACTGATCGGATCGGCAAGGGAACTGGCGGCGGCACTGGCCTGAACCTGAAGCCCGCCCTGCAGGATCGGGCGCGCTGCCGCCTATGGCTGCAAAAAGCTCCTCAGCTCCCGCCAGCCGCGATCCAACGGTCTATCTTGGCTTCCAGCACCGGCAGCGGCAGCGCGCCGGAGCCGAGCACCTGTTCGTGGAAGGCACGGATGTCGAACCTTGCTCCAAGCGCCGTTTCCGCCTTCCGCCGGAGCCTCTGGATGGTCAGCCCGCCGATCTTGTAGGCCAGTGCCTGGGCGGGATTGGCGATGTATCGTTCCACTTCGGCGGTCGCATCGGTGCGGCCCATGCCCGAGTTCGCCAGCATGTAATCGATCGCCTGCTCGCGGCTCCAGCCCTTCGCGTGGATGCCGGTATCGACCACCAGCCTCATGGCGCGCAGCATCTCGTCGTCCAGCGTGCCCCAGTGCTGCATCGGGTCCTTGTACAGGCCCATATCGTAGCCCAACGTCTCGGCATAGAGCGCCCAGCCCTCGACATAGGCGGTATTGCCGCCGAATCGCTGGAACGACGGCAGGCGGGTATCCTCCTGCGCCAGGCTGATCTGGTAGTGATGCCCCGGCACGCCCTCGTGCATGTAGAGCGTGGTGATGCCCGAGAGGAACCGGCTTGGCAGGTCGTAGGCATTGTAGAAGAATGTCCCGGGCCGCGTCCCGTCCGGCAAACCCTGGTTGTAGCTGCCGCCCGCCTCGTATTTCTCGCGGAAGGCTGGATAGGCCATGATCGCCAGCTTGGTCTTGGGCACCCGCGAGAAGAACCGCGGAACCTGCGCATCGACTTCGCGGCCCACTTTGGCAAAGCCCTGGGCCAGTTCCTCCGGAGTCCTGGGATGGAACCGGGGATCGGTACGGATGAAATCGAAGAACTGGCGCAAGGACTCCGAATAGCCGAACTCGCGCCGCACGCCGTCCATTTCCTGCTGGATGCGGGCGACTTCCGACAGGCCAAGCCGATGAACCTGCTCCGGATCGAGCCTGAGCGTGGTCTGTTGCTCGATCAGCATGCGATAGAGCTGCCGCCCGCCCTTCATCGCCAGGAGCCCCACTTCGTCGCGCGCGGCAGGCAGGTATTCCGTTTCGAGGAACGTGCGCAGCCGCCGGTAGGCGGGATAGATCCGGTTCCTCACGACTTCGGCATAAGCGCGACGCAACCTGGCTTGCTCCCGGGCGGATATGCCGGCCGGCATCTTCAGGACTGGCGAATAGAAAGGCGATTGCTCGACCGGGTGGGCGAGCAGGCCGTCGATCTGGGCAATCATGTTGCGCACGGTCAGCTTTGACTCGACCACGCCCGTCCCCATCCCTTCGCGGAACCGCGCGACGGCATTGTCGAGCACCTGGACGAAGGCATGGTCGAGCGCCAGCGCGTTGCGATAGTCCTCGTCGGTCGCGAAATTCATCGCGCCGTCCTGCGACATCAGGGTCGGGAATTCGACCTGCAGCCCGCCGAAGTGATTGAGCGGCCTGACCGCGGTGAGTGCTCGGATATCGGGTTGCAGCCAGGTCAGTTCCTCGCGCTTGTCATAGCGGAAAACATCATAGGATATCTGCTTTTCGGGGCTGAGTTTCGCCCGGTCGATCTGCTCCAGCGCACGCAAGCTCTGCTGGGCCGAGGCCCGCGCCCGGCGGTCGAGCACATCGGTGAATATCTCGGCGACGAGCGCGGGATCCGTCCGCTGGCCACGGTAGATGACAGAGAGCGGATCGAACTCGTCCTCGCGCCGGGCGTCATCGGCAAAGATCGCCTGTATCCGAGCGTCTTCCCCAACAACCGGTTGCACCGCCTCCATGGGGTGCGCCGCCGCATGCGCGGCACCTGCCACCGGCATTGCAGCCGCCAGGACGAGACCGGCGAACTTGCCCCCCCTAAACAGGCCTAGGCCCAAGGCCGGGTCCTGAACCACTTGGTGATGACGTATTTAACCCCGCGAACTACCGGCGTGCCGGTGTGGAAGGTATATGTATTCGGTCGCCCGTCCGGCAGCATGTTGTTCCACATCATCAGCATGCCGGCCTGCGGCGGCACGCTGAGGCCGATCTGACTGAAGTCGGTGGTCCCGCCTTCCTCGACCTCGTTGAGATAGACCATGGCCGTCCAGCATCTCTGTCCGCCCATCCTGGACTCGCGCGGCCAGTATTCGGTGTCGGTGTTGAAATAGTCGAAGTGCCCCTTGAACTGTTGCCCGGGTTCATAGCGCTGGCCCTGGAAGGTTTCCCCCCAGCTTTCCTGGAGGCCCATGAGGTCGCAGATGCGCCGCTCGATCATGCGCACGAAGTTGTCGCCGGGATCGACGTCGCCCGAGTAGCTGGTGCGGTCCCCCTCCCCGCCATAACCGGCGAACATGCTCGACGGGCGGGCGGCGGAATCGATCATCTTCATGATGTGCTCGCATTCGCCAGGCGCAAGGAACTCCTGCACCGCGAATATCTCGGCCTGCTCGACCGGCACCCGGTAAACCGAAGGATCGGTTGCAAGGCGCGCGCGAACCATCGCGCCGACGCGCGCGATAGCGGCCTGATCAGCAATAGGCGCTTCACTCATTTCATCAGCCTAGCGCCCCGGACCATCGCTTCGCAATGCCTATACGGCTTCGGAAGGCCAGCCAATCGATCGGCTCAGAGCCGACCGAACAAAGGAAGAGCCCCCACCCATAAGGCAGGGGCTCAACGCCGGTCCACTCTCCGGCAAGGATGAAGCAGCTTACCAGAAGAAGTCGTAGATCACGTCGACCACTTCGCCGCTGTAGATGTCCACCAGGACTGCGTCGTCATAGTAGCGAATCCAGCGATAGGGTCCGTAGACTTCCGGCAGGCGGTAATTCCACGGATCGTCGATGTAGTAGTCGCTGCCGTAGAACAGCGAGTCCAGGAAGAAGCCGATGCTGAGCCGGCGGTACGAATAGTTCCGGTACGGCGCATAGTAGCGGCCCAGCCGGTAGACACTCGGATTGTAGCGCCGGTAGCTGGACCAGTCATAGCGGTTGTCGTGCCGCCAGTCGCGGTTCCAGTTGCGGTAGTTGTTGCCGTAACCGAAGCGGCTACCGCTGTTCCAGCCGCGATTGTTGTTCCAGCCGGACCCGCTCCGCCAGCGGCTGTCGCCACCATTCCAGGAGCGTTCGGCGCGCCAGCGATCGCCATCGTTTGAACGGTTGCGTTCGCGCGAGCCGTCACGATAGCCGCTGTTGCGCGAAGGATCGGAATAGGTGCGGTTGCGGCCTTCCCAGCCGCCGCTGCGGCCCTGCCAGGCACTACCTGACTCGCCGCTGCGCTGGCCACCGCTCCACCGGCGCTCTTGAGTGGGCGCCTGTTGAACAGGAGCCTGCACGGTGCCGCCGTTCCACGACGGAACCGTCGTGTTAGCCTGTCCTCCACCCTGGCCGCGCCAACCGCGCTGGCCACCGGACCAGTTGCCCCGATCGCCGCCGCCTGCACGTCCCTGCCAGCCACCGCCTTCGCCGCCGCGGCTGCGCCAGCCACCGCCGAACGAGCCTTCGGAACGGGTGGTTACCTGAGGGGCCGGCGCCGGTACGGGGGCCGGTGCCGGAGCACTCTGCGTCTGGGCCTGGCCGCCGCCGGACCAGCGGCCTTGCCAGCCGCCGCCGGAATTTCCGCCTGAGTCTCCTCCGCGACCGCCCCAGCCCCCGCGACCTTCACCGCCGCGGCTTTCGCCGCCGCCATGCTGGCCGCCCCAACGTTGCGCGTTTGCCGAAGCCGGCAGGACGACAAGCGCCGCACTCGCGGCAAGGGCCGCCAGGGATACTGATTTGAACTTACGCAATACGGCCATGGCCGCTCTCCAACCCATCGCGCCGCACCATCGACGGCGACCCATGAACACCGATGTAAGTGATTCGCGCTGTCGGGATGGTGAATAGGTTGGTAAGGTTTTCGTTCAGGTTCAAGGACGGTTTTCTTACAATTTACCGCGTCAGCTTCTTGTAGGCCAACCGGGTAGGCCTGTCCGCCGCATCGCCCAGCCGGCGCCGCTTGTCCTCCTCATAGGCCTCGAAGTTGCCTTCGAACCATTCGACGTGGCTGTTGCCCTCGAAGGCGAGGATGTGGGTCGCCAGGCGGTCGAGGAAGAAGCGGTCGTGCGAGATGACCACGGCGCAGCCAGCGAAGTTCTCGATCGCGTCTTCCAGCGCCGCCAGCGTCTCGACGTCGAGGTCGTTGGTCGGCTCGTCCAGCAGCAGCACGTTGCCGCCGGTCTTGAGCATCTTGGCGATGTGGACGCGGTTGCGCTCACCGCCCGAGAGCTTGCCGACGTTCTTCTGCTGGTCCTGGCCCTTGAAGTTGAAGGCGCCGACATAGGCGCGGGTCGACATGTCCTGGCCATTGACCTTTATGTAGTCGAGCCCGTCGGAGATCTCCTCCCAGACATTATGCTTGGGATCGAGGTGGTCGCGGCTCTGGTCGACATAGCCGAGGCGCACGGTCTGGCCGATCTCGATCTCGCCCGTGTCGGGCTTCTCCTGACCGGTGATCAGCCGGAACAGGGTGGACTTGCCCGCCCCGTTCGGCCCGATGACGCCGACGATGCCGCCCGGCGGAAGCGTGAAGCTCAGATCCTCGAACAGCAGCTTGTCGCCATAGGCCTTGGAGATGTTCTTCGCCTCGATCACCTTGCCGCCCAGGCGCTCGGGCACCTGGATGACGATCTGGGCCTTGCCGACGGGCCGGTTGTCCTGCGCGTTCTGCAGTTCCTCGAACTTGCGCACGCGCGCCTTGCTCTTGGTCTGGCGTGCGGCGGGCGTCTGCCGGATCCATTCGAGCTCGCGGGCCAGCGCCTTCTGCTTGCCGCTCTCCTCGCGCTCTTCCTGGGCAAGCCGGGCGGCCTTCTTCACGAGGTAGGTCGAGTAGTTGCCCTCATAGGGGAAGTACTTGCCGCGATCGAGTTCGAGGATCCAGCCGACCACATGATCGAGGAAGTAGCGGTCGTGGGTGATCATCAGCACCGCGCCGGCATATTCCTTGAGGTGGTTTTCCAGCCACTCCACGCTTTCCGCATCGAGGTGGTTGGTCGGTTCGTCCAGCAGCAGGATGTCGGGCTTCTGGATCAAGAGGCGGGTGAGCGCGATGCGGCGCTTCTCGCCACCCGAGAGGTTGTCCACCGGCCAGTCGCCCGGCGGGCAGCGCAGCGCCTCCATGGCGATCTCGAGCTGGTTGTCGAGCGTCCAGCCGTCGACCGCGTCGATCTTTTCCTGGAGAGTGCCCATCTCTTCCATCAGTGCGTCGAAATCGGCGTCTTCCGGCGGATCGGCCATGATCATCGAGATCTCGTTGAACCGGTCGACCAGGTCCGCCGTCTCGCGCGCGCCGTCCTTGACGTTCTCCAGCACCGTCTTCGACTTGTCGAGCTCCGGCTCCTGCGGGAGGTAGCCGACGGTAATGTACTCTCCCGGCCACGCCTCGCCGGTGAAATCGGTGTCGATGCCGGCCATGATCTTCATCAGGGTCGACTTGCCGGCGCCGTTCGGGCCGACGATGCCGATCTTGGCGCCCTGGTAGAACTGCAACGAGATGTTGTTCAGCACCGGCTTCTGGGCGCCGGGGAAAGTCTTGGTCATGCCTTTCATCACGAAGGCGTATTGCGCGGCCATGGGGGTCCTCTGGGAATAGCGTGTTTCGGGGGTTGCGCGGCCCTTACAGGGCGGGGCGATGAGGGGCAAGCGGGAGGTTGGAGCGCTTGCTTGTTGATGAAACACATGCGCGGCGCATCACGGCGGTAGAGCGGCGAACCGCCCTTGCTGTATTTCATAGGATATAGCATTGACCTCTCTCGCAACAGGCAAAAGCCAAGCCGCGGAGTTCAAATTCATGCGCCATTCTTTGTTCGCCGCGCTTGCGCTGGCCGCTCCGCACTCTGCGTTGGCCGAAGAGGCCGCCTCCGACGCTGCCACCGGCGAAGCAAGCACCATTGTCGTCACCGCCCGCCGGCGCGCGGAGGACGCGCAAACGGTGCCAGTATCGATGTCGGTGGTGGGCGCTGAGACATTGGACCGGACGCACACGGTCAACACCAACCAGCTCACCCAGCTGGTCCCGGCGCTCAACTACTCCTCGCCCAATCCACGCAACACCGCCTATACCATCCGCGGTCTGGGCAGCAGCGTCGTCGCGATCAGCCAGGCCAACGACGGGCTGGAGCCGGGCGTGGGCTTCTATGTCGACCAGGTCTATCACGCCCGCCCGGCCACCGCCGCCTTCGACTTCACGGATATAGACCATGTCGAAGTGCTGCGCGGGCCGCAGGGCACGGTCTTCGGAAAGAATACCACGGCCGGCGCAATCCACGTCACCACCAAGCTGCCGGAGTTCAAGTGGGGCGCGGAAGCAGAAGTCTCGATTGGCGAGCAGAACTTCTACCAGGCCAAGGCCGCCGTCACCGGGCCGCTTGCCGAAACGCTCGCCATCCGCCTCTCCGGCCTGATCACCCGGCGCGACGGAGTGCTCACCAACGTACGGCTCAACAAGAAGCAGAACAACCTGCACAACGATGCGATACGCGGCCAGTTGCTGTTCAAGCCCAGCGACCGTTTCAGCCTGCGGGTCATCGGCGACTGGTCGAACTTCCAGAGCGAATGCTGCACCCAGGTGCCGGTGCGCGTTACGCCGACGCTGAAGCCGCTTGCCCAGCAATATGCCGCGCTGGCGGCGGGAGCCATTCCGGGCGGCTATTCCCCGCCGAGCTTCAATCCCTATGACCGAGTGACCGACATCGACGCAGGCATAGGCGTCGACACCAATGAAGGTGGCGTCTCTGCGATTGCCGAACTGGAGACCGGCCTTGGCGCCCTTACCTCGGTCAGCGCCTGGCGCTTCTGGAACTGGGACGCGGCGAACGATCGCGACTACACGGGCCTGCCCATCCAGATCACCCAGCACATCCCCTCGCGGCAGGACCAGTTCAGCCAGGAACTGCGCATCGCCTCGAAGTCACCGGGCAAGCTCGAATATGTCGCCGGGCTCTATTACTTCCACCAGAAGATCGTCGGCCACCCGATCAGCATCTATGGATCACTGGCGACCTACTGGCTGCTGCCGGCCTCCGCCACCCGCACCCCGGCGTTACTCGACGGCTACCAGTCCGATGGCGTCACCGACTTCCGCACCGACAGCTACGCCGTGTTCGGCGAAGTCACCTGGCGTCCGTTGCCCCGCCTCGCGATCACTGGGGGCATCCGCTACACGTATGAGAACAAGGACGGCAGTTACAACCTCCAGACCTTCGGCGGCCAGGCGGCCACGGCAGGCTCGGCCCTGTTCAACGACCAGCAATCGATCCTGCGCGCGCAAAACTATGCCGGGCACATCGGCAATGGCAGCGCATCGGGCCGGGTCAACATCGCTTACCGCTTCACCGACGATGTCATGGCCTACGCCAGCTATGCGCGCGGGCAGAAGTCCGGCGGGATCAACATGTCCGGCCTGCCGGTCTATCCCTCTGGCGTTGCGGGCCATGCAAACGGCGATCCGATTCTCTCGACCGTGACCGTGCGGCCCGAGCAGAACACAACCTGGGAACTGGGCATCAAGACCACCCTGTTCGGCGGTGCGGCGACGTTCAACGTCAATGGCTATTACGTGAAGGTGCGCGATTACCAGGCCAATGTCGTCGACAACGCCGCCGTCATCGCCCTGCGCTCCTACCTCGCCAATATCCCGGAAGTGACGGTGAAGGGCATCGAGTTCGACGCGTCGGCGCGGATCGGCCAGCACTTCAGCCTGCGCGCTTCGGGCAGCTATGCGAAGGGGACCTACGCCAGCTATCCCGCCGGCCCATGCCCGATCGAACGGACCGGCTCAACCACCGCGCAGTGCGACCTTACCGGCAAGCCGATGCCCGGCCTGCCCGAATGGACCGGCTCGTTCGGCGGAGAATACACCGTGCCCTTGCGCAGCGGCGAGTTCTACCTCCACGCTGATGCCCTGGTGAAAAGCAAAGTCTATGGCGATGCGGCCGACTCCGCCTACACGATCATTCCCGGCAATGCCGTGGTCAACGCCAGTGTCGGCTTCCGAGCAGGCAACGCCTGGGAAGTGTCGATTTTCGTCCGCAATCTGTTCAATGAGAACTACCTGCAGAACGTGACGGTGCAAGCCGGCAACAGCGGCCTTATACTCGGCACCCCCAGCGACCCCCGCATGTTCGGACTAATGCTACGAGCGCGGCAGTAGGGTTTCGATTATTCCGGTGGGTGCGAGCTGCTAGGCTGGCTTCCGCGCCTTGATCATCTTCACCACATCCAGAAACACGTTCTCCACCTCGACCACCTCGAACCCCGCCGCCTTCACATTGCTCACCGTATCCCGGTTCATCGAAGGCCCGATCCGCTCGGTCAGGCTGGTCATCAGGTCCATCATCCGGCCGAAGGGGTGGAACCTGCTCCCCGTGTGCTCGAACATGAAAAGCTCTCCGCCCGGTTTGAGCACGCGGTAGATCGCCTTCAGCCCCTCCACCGGATTGGGCACCGAGCAGAAGGTGCAGGAGGTGAAGGCCTGGTCGAAGCTGCCTTCGGGGTAGGCCATGTCGTGAACGTCCATCACCTCGGCGTGGATCGTGCCGTCATAGTCCGCGATGCGCTTTTGCGCCTGTTCGATCATCTTCGGGCTGATGTCGATCGCGGTGATATCCTGCCCCGGCGGGAAGGCCGGGATGTCCAGCCCGGTGCCCAGCGCCATGAACAGCACCTTGCCCTTCATGTTCGCGAACAGCGCCGACTTGAACGGCTTCCACCGCGCCTCCGCGCCCTTGGCGGCCATGGAATCGAAGCGGGGGGCCATCTTGTCCCATTTGGCCTGGGTGACTGCGTCCGCCATGATCTAGGCTCCCTTCCTGACGCCGCGCAGCATGGTGTTGGCGATCCAGATGAAGACGATCTCGCCTACCCCGCAGGCCGCGCCGAGCTGTGCCGCGTGTTGCCATCCCATCGGCATCATCGCCTCGATCATGCCGACCATCATGCCGCTCCACATGCCGGTGTACATCGCCGGGATCATCGCCTCCATCGCGCCCAGCTTCATGCCGAGCGGGAAGAACATGACGAGGCCGACCACCATGCCGACGGCCATCATCGAGAACATCGCCACCCACATGTTCCAGCCCGGCCCGACCAGCAGCCATGCGACCATGGCCGCGACAATGCCGACGAGCAGGCTGCCGAGGAAATCCCCCAGCGCATAAAGAGGCCTTTTGTCCAACGCGCTTCTCCCGTTCCAGTTGGGGAGAGGTTAGCCCAAAGGATGGGATTGTCCACTCACCCCACCCCAAACACTACCATCACCCTGCGCTTGACCCGGGGCGACGAGGTTGGAGGGGACGGTGCTACTTCACCTCCGGCCCGCTATCGCGCCTTGGCGTGGCGATGGTGTGGATCAGGGCCGCGCGGTTAGCGATCGCGTTGCGCGCCTTGACCATCTCCAGAGCCGCATCGCCGCCCATGATGTGGACCGGCTGCCCGCCGCCCAACGCGGCGAAGGCTTCCTCGGCCACTTCGTCCGGGTCCTGCGCGCCGCTGATGTCGTAGCCGGCGCGGGCCATGAAGGGGGTGGCGGTGAAGTTGATGACGAGGTGGAGCACGTCGATGCCCATCGGCTTGCACTCCGCCCAGACCGCCTCGGTCCAGATCCGACTGAACGCCTTGACCCCGCCATAGGTCGCCAGGGTCACCGAGCCGAGATAGCTTGCGGTCGATCCAGTGGTGACGATCCCGCCCCTGCCCCGCGGCTGCATCAGCGCGCCATAGTGGTGGACGAAATCGGCCTGGTTGATGACGTTGACGCCGATCAGGTCGCGGTAGGCGCTCTTTTCCAGTTCGATGAAGTTGCCGCGGATCTTGTTGGCCCCCGCGTTGTAGAACAGCAGGCCGACCTCGATGTCGTCGGTCAGCTTTCGCGCCGCTTCGATGGCGTTGTAGTCGGCCAGGTCGATCGAGCCGGTGCGGACCTCCACGCCGAATTGCTCGCGGATGCCCTTCGCGGTTTCCTCCAGCGCCTCCGGCTTGCGGGCAATCAGCACGACATTGATGCCCTCCCTCGCCAGCCTGCGCGCGACCGAGGCGCCCACGCCTTCCGAACCGCCCGTGACCACGGCCCATGGGCCATACTTTTGCTTGAGCATGCGCTCTCTCCCGTTTTTCCCGCCGTTAAGGCTGTCGAAGCGATTGTGGCATGGCCATGGGCTTGTGGCCATGGGCTGCGCCGGGCCCTATCCCGCCGGCGCGAAGTGTCCGGTAGCAGCCTGCCAAAGCTGGCGCAGGATCGACCACTTGGCGCCGAAGCCGGAGATCTTGGTGGGGATGGCCCCGCGCTCCGGATAGCTGCGGCGCACCGGAATTTCGCAGACCTTATAGCCGAGCTGCCCGGCGCGGACCGTAAGGTAGAACAACAGCTCGTACTGGCTGAACACATCGCGGAACGGCGCGACGCGGGGATCGAGCAGGTAGGCGCGGGAATAGGCGCGGAAGCCGTTGGTGGTGTCGGTCAGCCAGCGGCGCCCGGCGAGGCTCAGCAGCGGGGCGTGGATCAGGCGATTGCCGATGGTGCGTTCGAGCGGCGTGTTTTCGGCAAGGCCTCCCTTGCGATAGCGCGAGCCCTGGACGTAGTCGTAGCCATCGTCGAGCTTGGCGCACATGGCGTTCACGGCCTCGACGCCGTCCTTGCCGTTGCCGTCGATGGTGACGATCCCCTCGTAGCCCTGGTCCAGGCACCAGGCATAGGCCATGCGCAGTTGCGCGCTGAGCTTGCCGGGGCCGGTCTTGGTGAGGACGGCGCGGATGGGCAGGGTCCTGACGAAATCCTCAGCCAGCGATCCGTCGCTCGAACCGCCATCGGCAACCACGATGTCCACCGGCGCGCCGAGTTCTGCGAGCGCCTGCAACTGGCGGCGAATGCGCTCCCCCTCGTTGATGACCGGGATCACGAGGGCGTGGCGATGGTGGCGAGGGCCGAAGACGGTCGCCTCGAATGGGGGCACCTGCCAACTTTCCCGGCCGGGCGCGGCTGTCAGTTCGCCTTGCGTTGCCATGGCATTCTCATCTCTTGCCGGCGCCTTTCACAAGCACCCGGCGGGTCAGCACGAAGTTGGCGGAAAAGGAGGCGCCGAAGGCCACCAGTAGCACGGCGAGCCGCGTTGCCGCACCCGTCGCCCAGGGGGACAGGAGCTGGGCAATGCCGGTGCGGATGGCGAGGACGGCGAGCAGGACCGCGAAATAGGCGCTCCCCCGCGCGACGGAGGGGGATGCACCGGATTCCCGGAAGGTCCAGACTTCGTGGACGAGGTAATTGAACAGCGCACCCGCGGCGAACCCAGCCGTGGCGGCCGCCACCAGGGGCAGGCCCGCAGGTCCGGCAAGGGCCATCGCCAGGCCGAGGTCGATGCCGAGCCCGGCCACGCTCACCGCGGTGAACCGCAGCATCTGCCGGTGCAGGGTCAAGGCTGCCCCTCCTTGGCCGCCGCCCGCGAGAGGTGACCGACGCAGCGCCGCAGGGTCTCCAGCCCATCGCTGCAGGCCGACATCTCGATCGAGACCGTGCCCGCGTACTTCGCCGCCCGCAGTGCGGCGAGGATGGCCGCCGCTTCCGCCTCGTCCGCCGGCGCCGGCCCGAGGTGCGGCCGCGACATGTGGACGTGCGAAATGTGGGGCAGCGCGCGCCTGGCCAGTTCGCCAATGTCCTCGAACTGGCCGTTCATGTGCAGGGCGCCGACATCAAAATTGACCATCACGGCCGGGTGTCCGATGTCCTCGACCGCTTCGATCGCTTCGGCAAGATCGGTGAGGTAATTGGTGCCATAGGCAGCCGCATTGGGCTCCAGCGCGATGCGGCATCCGGCCGACGCGGCCTGCGTGCCGAGGCGGCGGAAGGTGTCCCGGGCGATGGCACGCGCCTCGTCCTGCGACATGCCCTCGGGAATGCCGCGCTGCCTGGGCGAGCCGAATACCAGGTTGCCGATGCCAAGGCGCTGCGCGAGGTCGATGGCGCGCGTGAGGCCCTGCTCGAACCGGCCACGCTGTTCTTGCGAGCCGAAAAGCTGTGCGTCCGCCAAGCCATAGAGTAGAGATTGCATGGAGACGAGTTCGAGCCCGTAACCGGCAAGCTCCGCCACCTGCTCCTGCACTGCCGCTTCGCTGGGCCGGATCGGATCCGGCTCCCCGGCGAACAGCAACCCTGGCGCAATTTCCAGTCCGCCGATGCCGTGCTCGCGCAGCAGCGCATAGGCATCCAGCCGTTCGTCATAGGCCCAGGCGATGTTGGAAACCGCGAGCTTCATGCCCCTGCCCATCCGCGCCAGAATTGCTGCAGGTCGCGCAAGACCTCCGTGCCGTTCTGCATGTACCCAGCTGGCCCGTGCCATGCCGCGCTGTGCTGCGTGCGCATGTCTTCGCGATAGATGCCAGCCGCGCGCTTTTCGAAGGGCTTGCCGGTCAGCGCCCGATAGACTTCGCCCGCGCGGAGCGGCTCGGGGGCCAGGTGCACGAGCGGCAGGTCCAGTTCGATCGCTAGTTGCATGTCCTGCCATAGGCGGGTGAGGCCATAGAACTGATAGGTGCTGTCGGCATGGGTCAGGTCCAGCGACGAAGCCCCCGCCTCCTCCAGCGCATCGGAGAGCACGGCCGTCTCCTCCGGCGAAAGCGCGTCCCGCTGGCAGTGGTGCAGGCCTGATGGCGCATCGAGCGGGAAGGCCCGCTCAAGTAACTCTCGCACCGTGCCGGACAAGGCCGACTGCAGCTGCCCGAACCGGGCCGCCGGAAAGAACGAGGGCAGCCGGTGGGCAATGTCGAAGAGGAAATTCTTCTTCAGGCCCGGCCCGAACAGCGCCGGCAGCCGCAAGACGTGGCATTGCGCGAACAGCGCCTGGCAGGCTTCCTCCAGCATCCGCCGGTGACGGCCATAGGCCTTTTCCGCCTCGAAGCAGTCGGTGCTCTCGTCCAGCCCGCATGAATTGCCCAGCACGGCGACGGTGGAGACCAGCACCATCCGTCCGGCGCGCATTTGTTCGAGATGACGGATCAGGCCTTCGATATTGCGCCAGTCCGCTTCCGGATCGCGGTTTGCCGCCCACATCGCGGCGGGCGCCGCGGCACAGACGCACAGGTCGAAGCGCGCCCCGTCGATGTCGCCGATGTTGCGCGAATTGAACCGGCCCGCGAATTCATGCGCGGCCAGCAGGTTCGAACCGACGAAACCCGTGCTGCCGATGATGGCATCAGGCATGGCGAACCGGGCTCTCGTGCTGCAAGCTGGCGGTCATGCTTCACTCGGCGGCGGCGGCCGATCCGGTCAGGACCGGATCGAGGTGAACGTTCAGCCGGTCCTCGTTGACCATGGCGTCGCTCTTGCGCTCGACCACCACCGAATAGTCGGCGCTGCCGCGCTGTTCGTCGAGCAGGCGGCCGAGGTATTCGGCGATGAAGGCCAGGATCACGAAGATCAGCATGAACTGGGTCGACATGAACAGGATAGTCGTCGTCCACCCCTCCACGACTCCGTGCTTCAGCAACCGGATGGCCACGGAGAAAACGGCGAAGACGAGCGCGATGAAGCTGCCGAACAGGCCGAGGCCCGCCATCCAGCGCAAGGGCTTGGAGGAATTGAATACCAGCAGCCGGATGAAACGCCGCAGCGCCCCCGGCAAGGACCCGTTCTGCGGCATCGGGGCGGACGGCCGGTATGCCATCGACTTCGACGGATAACCGGTTTTCTGCAGCCGCAGGGCAAACTGGTGGTGGAAGCGCCCGGTGCCGATGACGGCATTGATCGCCCGCCGGCTGACACAGCGGAAATCCGTCGCATTGGCCGGAAGCTGATAGTCGATGGCCGAAAGGACCGGCTTGGCCATGGCCCGGGTGAGCCGGTAGGAAAGCGGCATCCTGTCGCTCGAAACGCCGACGATGACATCCTGGCCGGTCCGGCATTCGTCGACCGCAAGACCGATGAGTTCCACCGGATCCCTCGCCGGGTCCATCAGCACCACGAAATCGCCGATGGCGTTTTCCAGGATCGCCGAGCGGGCGACATCGGGCGGCACCGGAAAGGCTAGGTGGATCAGCCTGACGCAAGGGACCGCAGCCAGGACCTCGTCATATTCCTTGCGATAGATCGCCTGGCGGCTGGGCCCCTGCAGCACGACGACGATCTCGTAGTCCGAATAGCGGGAGCCAAGCTCCCAGCTCAGGCCGGCCAGCATGTCCTGCAGGCCCAGCGCCGGCGGATCGACGACGATCCCGACCGTGACGAGGGATTCATCCTTCACGACGCGTTCCTAGCCGGCAAGACCGCGTGCCTCGATTGCGGCCAGGACGTCGTAAACATTGTCTATCTTGCCCCCCAGTACGCAGTGCAGACCCGGCAATCCGTGATCGGGCCGAAACAGGATGGGCCGGGAATCGTCGCTCTCGCTGCGCGGAAGCAATGCCTTCACTTCCCACATCGAGGATTCATAGCGGCATTCGGCCAGCATAGGAATATAACGGGCGGCATCTTTCCGCATGTGGTTCCATGCGCTGGGGCGCGGGGCCGTGCGCACCGCGGTGTCCGCTTCGTCGTTCCATGCGGTGTGCGGCGTGTAGCGCACATGGCTGAACGAATGCCGGCCCGATGGCGGAAAGGGCATGACAGAGAAGAAGGGGCCGCACATGACGGTGATGCCGACTTGCTCGAGCTCCGGCGGCACATCGACCAGGCACATCTCGGCAAGCTCGTACTTGAGCGGAACGGGATCGAGACCTGAATTGGCAAGCAGGGAGTTCAGGCTGGAATAGGTGCAATTGAACAGGTCGCCGCAATCGATCTCATGCTCCTCGCCCTCGCCCCGCAGGACGACCGCCAGCCGCCCGCCTTCATGCCGGACCCGGTCCGCGCTGCAATGGAACAGGACTTCCACCCCGGCCGCCTCGAGCCGAGCCGCCATGACGTCGCGCAACGCCTGGGCATCGAAGGCGAACTCGACGGTCGAGAAGCAGTCTTCGATGTAATGCGGATCGGTCAGTTTCCGCAGCCATTCGGGCGCGCCTTCGCAGGGGGCGCCGATGCGGTCGCAGAACTGGCGGAACTGGGCGGCGGACACGTTTCCAAGGTGCTTGCCGATCAGGTAGAAGCTGCGGAAATCGTCGCGGATGCAATCGCGGAATTCCTCGGCAAAGCGCGGGAAGGATATGCGCGATCTGAGCGCGGTGAGGATGCTGCGCGGATAGTGGCAGCCGTTGTGCACGCGCGCCTGGTTGTGAAAGGAAGCACGGAGCATGAAGTCGCCCTCGCGCTCGACCAGGAGCACCCGCCGGCCCGCTTTCGCGAGATATTCGGCTATGTACATCCCGAAAAAACCGCCCCCAGCCACCATGACATCGCAGGACTGGTGGTTTGGCTTCATAAGGTCCCGCGGGGGTTGAATTTAGCCCACGGCGAATAGGCAAGCCGCCTGGCGATGTCTATCGGCAAATGGGTTGCACAGGCTGGGCTTATGCTGCACACGAACCGCAAAGGTGGGGCCCAATACCTGAGCATGTCCGGCACATGCGCGCAGCAAATGCGCGCCTGTTCTTCATGCCGATCGAGACGTCCCCATTCGCTGCCGGCGCGGGAAATGCCTGATGACCTCGATCTTGCCCAGGATACCTCAACCAATCAAAGTAATCTTGCATGTGTTGATCGCCCTTGGCGCAGGGTATTTATACAAGACGAATTACTTTCAGCACATCCACCATGCGTTCCCCGCGGATTTCTCCAACACATCGGAAGCTTCCATCGCCGGTTATCCGGCACACTTCAGATATTTCCACTTTGCCGCATTGTTGATTTTTTCATATGCTGCAGCTTGGCTGATTTTTCTCGCTATCTCGGCAATCTTCCGTTCGCGCACCAGATTTCGATCGATTATCTTCTCATGGTCCGTGCTGGGTGGAGCAGCAACTTGCTGCATGTTGCTGGTTTACGTTTTTTCCTTTTTCTGGGGACTCAAGTCCGAACTCTGGGCCACGCATGAGAGTGAATGGCTGGATTACACCGTTGGCCCTTGCAAGCAATTCATCCATGGCTGGATAGTCAATTGCTTCCCGGCAAGTCTCTTGAGCCATGCGCCGGCCGGTCACCAGGTCATCTTCGGCCGGATCATCCGGTTTCTGCTTGGCGCCATTCCCTATCTCCTGGCGCCGGTCATATTGTACCTGTCACTCAAGGCGGATCTGTGGCTCAAACCGGAGCCTTCGTCGCCCATCCCGGATTCCGGCAGTCCGGCTTCTGCAGGCATCAGGAAAATCTCGTTCGTTGCCGCCTGCCTGGCGATCGTTCTTCTTCCGGCGCCCTATTTCTCGTTCGGCACCCTGGACATGATGTTTTCTTCCTTCCCGGTGCGCGACATATCCGCTTGCCTGATTTTGATCGGGGCGCTGGGCGTGATTGCCGTCCAGAATTCGGCAGCCAGCGCCACGCGCAGAATTCAGGCATGGGGCCTGTTCGGCAGCTTGTCGGCGATCGCTTTCCTGACCAACATCCTTGCTCCGGCCCAGGCCGCGATCCTGCTCATTGCCCCCCTCGCCCAGCTTATGGCCACTCCGGAGCGGCGCGGGATCGGGCTCCTTGCCTATCCCGTCGTTTTCCTCGCTTCCTGCGTGCTTACCGGCGCAATCCTGTGGCTGTTCGCGCCGCAGGCCGTTGCCGGCAGCATCGGCAGCTTCCTGTACTTCTCGCGCTACGGCTCATACATCTTTCCGGACCAGTACCTGCCGGGCATGACGGCACTCACGCCGCGCACCCCGGTGGCCATGATGACCCTTGCGGCCTGCACGGTCAGCATGGTCCATTCGGCCTGGAGCAAGTGGGAGCACGCCCGGTTCGAGGCAGGGCTGCTCGCATTGTCCCTGGCGAACCTGACCAACATCTTCCTGGTGACCGGAACCGTGACCAGCACGGCCGGCGCCTTGCTGTCCGTGTCCTACCTGGCCGGACGGATAGCCTGGCACTTCTCCCGGGACGTGGCGAAGGCATCGCCTCGGGTCTTCGTCCTTCAGGGGCGGACACTTGACCTGATCGTGGCGATACTCCTGCCAGTCACGCTTATAACCGCCGGGAAATCCTACAACTTGCTGACCACGCTCAAGGAACTCTCGCGGACGCCCGACGCCTATTACGTTAACCCCACGCTGCAGCGCTACATTGCCGGTCGCGTCGAGGGGGGCCGCTGTTACTTCAGCCTCCTGTCCGAAGACAGCCTGGCCGTGATTTCCCGTGCCCGTCTGTGCGGCCGCAGCGGCATGCCTTGGTACAACGCCGGAATTTCGCGCCAGAATGCAATCATACGCGAACTCGAAACCGATCCGCCGGGCGTCGTGCATGTCGCGTCGGCGCTCCCCGACAATCGCATGCCGCCCGAACGGCACCTTCATCGGATCGCTCGCTGGGTCTATGGGCACTATTGCCCCGACAGGCTTATCGGTGACCGCTGGTTCTGGTCGCGGCCCTCCGCCGGCTGCAAGCTTCCGGCAATAGCGGATTCAAGGCCGCCGGCGGAAATCGCCCTCGCTTCCTATGCGCCTTTGACGATTTCACTGCCCAGAGAAGATGAGTTGACGAGCAACGCCGGGGTAATCCTGGCCGATCAGGCTACAGGCCAGATCCTGGCGGCCGCCGTGGCCGCAGCGGGCAGTCCCGCGCCGGGGAGCGCTGACGGACTGCAATTCCAGATCGCCCCGATGCCGGACATGAAGAACCGGAAACTGGCCCTGTTCCTGTTCGGACCCGACGGATCGTCGCGCCATGTCAAAACGATTGTCCTGAAGTAGCGGGACAATCGTGCCCCCAAGGACCAATCTCCGGAAGCTTTTCCTACCCCTCCAGCCCCACTTCAATCGAACTCAGGTTCCCGGAACCGTCCACCGGCACATAGTCCAGCGGCGGCATGCCCGGCGGCGGGCCCCAGTCCGGGTTTTCGTAGAACGGCCCGGTGAAGTCCACCGGCCCCGCATATTCCGTCTGGAAAGCGCGCCACTTGAACCGCCAGCAATCGCCCTCGTCGACGAAGCGCTCGTAGTAGCTGCCGATGGCGAACAGGGGCTCGCCGCTCGCCTTGACGCTGTTCTCGGTGAAGTAGGTCCGCGCCGAGGCCACCCCATCGCCCACTTCCACCGCCGGGGTGCGCATGGTGAGGAGGATGCGGCGGAACAGCGGGAAGACGCCGTCCATGAACTCCATGATCTGCGCCCGGCCCGCCAGCACGTGCCCGGCGATGCGCCATTCGCAGTCCTCGGCGAAGCAATCGCCGAAGCTGGCAAGGTCCTTGCGCCAGACGGCGTCGACATAGCGGGCATGGACCTGACGGATCATGCATTCGGCGGTAACGAAATCTGTCATAGCCCTCTCCTCTATTCCCCGCCCCTGATCGCCTTGGCGCCGACGCCCGAGCGATCGTAGGTCACTTCATCGAGCGGCGGCATGCCCGGAGGCAGGCCATAGTCCTTCACTTCGTAGAACTCGCCGCCCTGGAAATTCGGCAGACCGGAATAGTGCGTCTGGAACATGCGCCACTTGAACAGCCACTGGCCGTCGACCTGCACGAAGCGGTCGAAATAGATGCCGACCGGGCCATAGGGGCGGCCATCGGCATAGGCAGAGTTCTCGGAGACGTAGCAGCGCGAGACCGCGCCCTCCTCGGTGACGTGAACAATCGGCGTGCGGAAGGTCATCAAGAGGCGCTTGAACTGCTTGAAGGCGCCCTTGAGGAAATGCTCGATCTCCGCCGGCCCGCGCATCACCTGCCCGCCGACGCGCCATTCGCCATCGGGGGCGAACAGCGAGCCGACGGTCGCTGCATCCTGCCGCCAGACGGCATCGGCATAGCGCGAATGCAATTGCCGGATCGCACTTTCGACGGCGACGAAGTCGCTTGCCATTCTCGTTCCTCTCCCTGGGCTCTCCCCGCCATGGGTGCACAGCTTTGGGCGAATGTCCATGCCCGATGGTGACAGCCGCCCTTCGCGGTGTATGACACGCGCAACGAAAACAGGGGGAAGAGGCCCATGATCGAGAGGCTGTTCGCGCGGGCCTGTCTGGCCTTGCTGGCATTGATATTCATGCCGATGGGCCTGCCCGCCATGGCCGCGCCGCAGGACGGACTGCTGGCCGGCGACGGAGCCTTTCCGCAAGGCGCGAAAGTCTATCGCGAGAACTGCGCCGGCTGCCACGATGCCGCTACCGGTCGCGCGCCCCAGAAATGGGTGCTGCAGCAGATGTCGGCCGAGGCGATCCACCGCGCGCTGACCGAAGGTGCCATGCGGGTGCAGGCCCAGTCTCTTTCGCCGGAGGACCGGGCGGCGGTCGCGGAATCGCTGGCCGGGCGCAAGCTCGGCTCGGCCACCGCGGCGGAAACGCTCAACATGTGCCACGGCGCCCGCGCACGGTTCGATCGCAACGAGCCGCCAGTGTTCCGCGGCTGGGGCCTCGACAGGACCAACAGCCACGCGATTTCCAACGCGGCGGCCGGGATCGACATCCTCAATGCCAAGCGCCTTCGACTGAAATGGGCCTTCGGTTTCCCCGGCGCGTCGCGCGCGCGCTCGCAGGCGAGCCTCGCGGGCGGCGCGATCTACGCCGGCAGCCACACAGGCCGGGTCTATGCGCTGGATCGCGAGACCGGCTGCGTGCGCTGGACCTTCGACGCCGCCGCCGAAGTTCGCACCTCGGTCATAGTCGAGAATTGGGGCGCGGGCGACCGGCAGGCACGCCCGCTCGCCTGGTTCGGCGATGCCGTAGGAAACCTTTATGCCGTCGAGGCCTTCACCGGGCGGCAGGTCTGGAAGGTGAAGGCAGACCAGCACCCCGCCGCCACGCTCACGGCGACACCCGCCTACTACAACGGCACGCTCTATGTGCCGATCTCCTCCTTCGAGGAGGCAGCCGCCTTCAATCCCGGCTATACCTGCTGCACGTTCCGCGGCTCGCTGGTGGCGATCGATGCCGCCACCGGGCGCGAGAAGTGGCGGACATGGCTGGTCGATGAGCCCAGGCCGGTGGCTCCGACGATCGACGGCGCGCAGCAGATGGGCCCGTCGGGCGTCCCGGTCTGGAATACCCCGGCCATCGACCGCAGGCGCAACCAACTGACCATCGGCACCGGCGACAACTATTCCTCTCCCGATACGGACCTCAGCGATTCCGTCCTCGCGCTCGATCTCGACACGGGCCGGATCAAGTGGCGGTTCACCGAAACCGAAAGGGACACCTGGAACGCCGCCTGCACCATGCGCGAGCTTTCGAAGAACTGCCCGGACGAGCACAGCCCGGACTTCGATTTCGGTGCCTCCACGATCCTCGCCCAGGACGGCATCCGGAAGGACATAGTTCTGGCCGGGTCGAAATCGGGCGTGGCCTTTGCGCTCGATCCGGACACCGGCAAGATGCTGTGGCAGCGGCGGCTTGGCCATGGCGGGGTCGTCGGCGGGATCAATTTCGGCATGGCGAGCGCCAATTCGGTGCTGTTCGTGCCCGTGAGCGACGCGCCTGACGGAAAGACCTATGCCCATCCCGCCGGGCCGGGCCTCTATGCCGTGGGCATATCGACCGGTGAGAAGCTTTGGGGCGAGCCGGTCGGCAATGCCACCTGCGAGGGGCGCAAGGACTGCAACCCCGGCTTCGGCGGATCGATCACGACGACGGGCAGCCTCGTCTTCGCCGGGGCGGACGACGGGCACCTGAGGGTGTTCGACGCGGCGGATGGCAAGGTGCTGTGGGACCACGACACGGTGCGGGACTACACGACGGTCAACGGCGTTCCTGCAAGGGGCGGATCGATCGGCGGCGGCGCGGCGCCGATTG
The DNA here is from genome assembly GCA_964630805.1 of uncultured Novosphingobium sp. Taxonomy (GTDB): domain Bacteria; phylum Pseudomonadota; class Alphaproteobacteria; order Sphingomonadales; family Sphingomonadaceae; genus Novosphingobium. The sequence continues at coordinate 97,898 of CAZVWP010000003.1, forward strand.
CCTGGCAGGGGGAACTGATTGCCTCCTCCGGCTATGGTTATGCCAGCAAGATGCCGGGCAATGTGCTGCTGGTATTTACGGTAAAGTGAGAGGAACGAAATGTTGAAAGCGATTGTCGTCGGCACGGGCTTCGGCTGCCGCATCCAGGTGCCCGCCCTGCGCGGTGCCGGGTTCGAGGTGGCGGCACTAGTGGGTTCCGATCCGGCGCGCACCGCCGAGCGGGCCGCGGCGAACGGGGTTCCGGGCGCCTACACCGATCTCGGCGAGGCCATCGACAGGACCGGGGCCGATGTTGTCGCCGTCTCCACCACACCGCACACCCATGGCCTGTTCACCCGGCAGGCGCTGGCCAAGGGCTGCCACGTGCTCTGCGAAAAGCCTTTCACCCGCGACGCCGCGGAGGCGGAGGCGCTGCTGGCGATGGCGGAAAGCGCAGGCCGGGTGCACATGCTGGGCCACGAATTCCGCTTCATGCCCGAACGCGCCACGGCCGCCCGCGCGCTGGCCGAGGGCTTGATCGGCGAAGTGCGCGCGATCAGCTTCGTCCAGTTGCTTCCGCACATCCCGCATAACGAGGACCAGATGCCGGAATGGTGGTTCGATCCCGCCGAGGGTGGCGGCTGGCTGGGAGCCTCGATGCCGCACCTCGCGGACCAGTTGAGACAGTCGGCCGGCGAGATGACCTCGCTCAGCGCCTCGCTTGGCCGGGTGACGGCGACGCGCGGCACGGCGGACGACACCTTCTCGCTGCGCTTCGCCATGGCGAACGGCGCGGAAGGGGTGATCCAGTATTGCGCCGGTGTATTCGGCCCGATGATGGACCTGGCCCATTTTGCCGGAAGCACCGGCTCGCTGTGGATCGAGCAGGGCAAGGTGATGCTGGCGGACAAGAGCGGCACCCGCGAAGTGCCGGTGCCCGACGACCTCAAGCTCCCCCCGGCCCCGCCGATCACGGCGGACCCCCGGCACGAGACAGCGCGGTGGAAGGCGCTGGTCGGCATGGAACTGCCGCCCTACACCCTGCTGTGCAGCGCGCTGAAGGCGCGCATTCTGGGCGATCCCGCCCCCAGCCCGGTCGAGCCCGCGACCTTCGTCGATGGCCTTGCCGCAATGCGCATCATCGACGCCGCACGCGCTTCCGATGCGGACGGCGGGAGGGTGGTGCAACTTTAGCCCGACAGCGTTCCGCCGCCGTCGGTGACCAGCACCTGCCCGGTCGTGTAGCCAGCCTTCATCAGGTAGAGATAGGCCTCGGCCACCTCATCCGGCTCGCCGATGCGCGGGATCGGCTGGCGTTCGAAACGGGCTTCCTCCGCCTTGCGCATGGCTTCGGGCAGCCCCTTGAATATCTCCGTCGCGACCCCGCCGGGGAAGACCGCATTGACGCGCACGTCCGGCGAGAACTCGACGGCAAGCCCCCAGGTCAGGTGCTCGACCGAGCCCGCCATGGCCGTCGCCATGACAGAGCCCTTCTGCGGCTTGTAGGCGCTGGTCCCGGCGGTCAGGGTGAGCGAGCCGCCCTTTACGATACGCTTTGCCCCATGCTTGGCGAGCAAGGCCGATCCCCAGAACCGCACGCCGAACAGGGCGCGGGCATCGTCCATGTCCATGTCGACAAATGGCCCGCGCCGCGCCTTGCCCCAGTCGCCGGCGGTGGACGCAATGTGGTCGAAGGTGCCGGAGTGTTCAAAATAGGCCGCCACGGCCTGCTCTTCGGTAAGGTCGAGCATCGCCGTATCCGCCCCGCCGAGCCGCTCGGCCGCCAATGAAAGCTTCTCCGGATTGGTCGAGGCGATGACGACCCTGGCTCCCTCGGCCACGCAGGCCCTTGCTACGGCAAAGCCGATCCCCGAACCGCCGCCGACCACCAGCACGCGCGCATCCCGCAATTTCATCAGTCTTACTCCGCCGCCGGGAAACGCTGCTTCAGCCAGCCTGTCACCGCCTCCGCAATATCCGGGATGCCGCCATCGCGCTCACCCTCCTCGCGGAAGGCGAAGTGGTCCCCGGCGATCTCGACGTAGGTCTTGTCGCTCGCAGCCGCGTTGTCGTAGAGCCCCTTGCCGACGAAGGGCAGGATGGTGACGTCGGCGTCCATGGTGATCGACAGCACCGGCTGCGTCACCTTCTTCGCGTCCTCATGCATGTTCACCTGGGTCGAGAGGCCCGACCAGGTCGAAAGCCAGCCTTCCGCCGTCATCATCTGGACGAAGCCGGGGATCGACCAGTTGGCCACCTGCGGATCGGGCTGCATCAGGCCGATGATGCCGCGCTTGTTGGGGAACAGCGAAAGGTCGGTCAGCGCCGGATCGGCCATGGTGCGGTAGACGACGATCGTGTTGCATGCGACGGCCTGGCGGGTGATGTGGTTCTGCTCATCCAGCGGCAGGTCGGCAAAGCCGGGCCCGGCCATCATTGCCTTGTACTTGCGCTTGCGCTCCACTTCCTGCCGCGCCCGCGCATCGATCCGGCGGCACCGCTCCACCTGCGCCGCGCGGTAGCGGGTGAGGAACTCATCCGAATATTTCGAGACCTCCGGCGGCTTGCGATAGCCGTTAGCCGGGTTGAACATGTCGAGGTCCGGATCGCAGGACAGCGGATCGTTCTCGTCGATCACCGAGGGGTCGAGATTGGCAAGTCCCAGTGCGCCCTCGCTCAGCGCGCCGCACAGGTTGATGAGCCCGTCGGCCTGCGGAATGTCGAGTTCGTTGAGGTCATAGGGATTGCCGGCGGCGGTCAGCTTCAGCCGCTCGCCCACCGGCGTGTTGGCCTGGGCCATGTAGAAGGTGGAAAGCGGCCCGCCGCCGCTGTTGCCGCAGAAGACCAGCTTCTCGAAGCCTTCCGCCTTGAGGTAGCGCAACTGTGCGGCAAGATCCGCAATCAGGCATTCGTGCTCGCAATTGACGTCGTTGCCGAGGTAGCGCGTCTGCCCGCCATAGACCGCATAGCCGGCCTCTATGAGGAAGGGCGTGAGGTAATGGCTGGAGAAGTCGGCACGCGGGTGGTTGAACACCACGGCGGTCTTCTCCCCGCCACGGGTGTAGAGAATGCCGGAGCTGTGCGCCCCGTCCTCCGCCTGGAGGCGGACGTTGGTCTGCTGCGTGCCTCCGGGCAGGGCGAACCGGTCGGAGCCCCACCAGGTGAAAGGCGTTACGCCCGGCGGAGTCTCATTGGGGCCGCGCTGGAAACCGTGGAATATGGTGTGGCGGCCGATGAACTGGGGCATTGCAATCCTCTGACTATGGCTTCGAAAACTCGACGATCATCACGTCGAGATCCCTTGTAGGCGTGTAATTGCTCTTGCGCACTTCGAACTGCGTGGGAGATATCTTTCGCACCCCGTTCATGCAGAAGCTGACGAGATTGTCCGGGCTGCCCTTGTCCACCACCAGCCGGAAGTCCCTGATCGGCCCGCGCCAGTTGGCGCCGGTCTTGAGGATATAGCTCAGCCAGATCTCGCCATAGGGGGCTTCGCCATATTCCTTGTTGGGGATGGCAGAGCGCTGGCGATCGAAGGCGGCATTGAACGAGCGGTCGATGCAGAACTTTCGCACCCGCCACAGGTTGTAGTCTCGGCCCCGCGCATCCTTGTCGAGCGCACCGCCGACCGAACCGCCGGCATAAGGCACATAGCGGTGCGTCACTTCCACCGTCTTGCCGGCCGGGAAGGTCTGGGTGCGGGTGACGTGGGTCACGAGGCTCCATGCCGGCATCAGCATGTTGCGGTCGTAGGGCGAAGGCTTCAGCAGCCCCTCACGGCGATAGGCCGCCTTCTGCGCGGGGGTGAGCCTGGCGACGAAGGCCACCGGATCGTCAACGTCCTCGAACCAGCGCAGCGGCCAGCCGAGCGCTGTGAGCCGCTGCGTCACATCGCGCCCGGCCACTTCGGCCCGCTGGACGTGGTGCAGCTCCAGCGGCTTGCCGTCGATGGTGCTGCGGAACTCCAGCTTCTCGTATTCGGGCATGGCGGTATCGTGGTAATCGCCCTCGATGCCATGGGGCAGGCTCGGCACCGGGAAGGAGACCAGCGTCTCGATATCGCGCGATGAGTGGTTGGTGAACCGGTAGCGGACCCGGATCTCGTTCTTCGAAATATAGAGATCCTCCGAGTCCATCGACACCGCATCGCTGCGCGTCAGCGCAAGGCCGCCCAGCCCGATCGCCGCCTGGCTGTCATTGGCCATGGCTGCCCTGGTCGGCAGCAGCGCGAACAGGCCGGCGCAAAGTGCCAGTTTCCGCTTCATACCCATTCCCCTCCAACCAGAGCCAGCCCGATCCCTCGCGGTGGCCAAGTCCTTGCGATTTGTGACTCATTTGCCCTGCCAAGACCAGTGCAGAATTGCCACACCTCAGTGGCAAAGCAGTACCCTGCGCGCGCTAACAAGTTGACCAGCGGCATTCTATGCTCCAGCCTGTCGCACAGCTTCCAGCATGACTGGAAACCGGAGGAGGAAATCAGCATGAACCTACGCCGTAATCTCGTTCTGGCAGCTCTAGCGGGCGCATCCGCACTGGTATGGAGCGCGCCGGCCTTGGCACAGGAAACCGGTGAGGGCGCCAGCGCCCCGGGCGACATCGTCGTCACGGCGCGCAAGCGGCAGGAGTCGATCCTCAAGGTTCCCGTGGTCGTCACCGCGGTAACCGGCGAGCAGCTGACCACTTCGCAGATCACCGCGGTCAACGATCTGCCGCGCCTGGTGCCGGGCCTGGTCATCGGTGGCAGCCTGCTGTCGATCGGGCCGCAAGTCACCATTCGCGGTGTCGGCACCTCGTCGTTCGACCCGGGCGTCGACCAGTCGGTCTCGCTCAATATCGACGGGCTTTCGCTCGGCCAGGGTCTCGCCTTCGGAAGCGCCATGTTCGACGTCGGCCAGGTCGAAGTTCTCAAGGGCCCGCAGGCGCTGTTCTTCGGCAAGAGCAGCCCGGGCGGCGTGATTTCGCTGCGCACCGCCGATCCGACCGACAAGTTCGAATTGATCGCGCGTGCCGGCTACGAGGTCGAAGCCCGCGAGGGCCGTGGCGAACTGATTGTTTCGGGCCCCTTGTCCGACAAGGTGGGTGTCCGTGTCGCGGCGATGTATTCGAAGGGGGCAGGCTATTTCATCAACGATGCGGTGCCCCAGCCGGGCACCGGCGGCCTCGCCCCCGCGCATGACCGCAACCCTCAGCCCGAGAGCTTCGTGATCCGCGGCACCCTGCTGCTGAAGCCGGTCGACAACTTCAGCGCGCGGCTGAAATTCACCCATGCCTACGATCACCAGGAAAATGCCGAACTCAAGCAGTTGAGCCACTGCCTCGAACCCGGCCAAACCATGACGACGCAGGATGCATCGAATTTCCTGTTCGGCGCCTTCCCGGCAAACACGCCCGGCCTTTTTCCGCCCGGTGTCAATGCATTGGCGTTCATCGGCAATGACAACTGCAAGTACGACCGCCATGCACCGCAGGTGTACATGAATCCGGCGAACTTCCCCGGCATCCCCAACGGCGGCGTTCCCTATCTCGAGAACAAGCAGAACTACGGCACGCTGGAACTGAATTGGGAGCCGACGCCCGAACTGCAGCTGACCTCGAACACCTCCTACTACAAATTGAATTCGAGCAGCTCGGTCAATCCGACCCTTTCGGTTGCCGCAGCGCCCGTGTTCGCGGTTACCAACCGCTTCAGCCGGCGCGAATTCACTCAGGAATTGCGCCTCAACAGCGACTTCAAGGGTCCGCTCAACTTCACTCTCGGCGGCTTTTTCGAAGATGGCAAGCTGCGCGACCGGGTGCATTTCATCCGCAACACCGCATACGGGTTCGCCAGTCCTGCCTTTGTCGGTCCTATCTTCTTCCCGGCCACCGGCTACTTCGATCTGCTGAACGACGACCGCGAGTCCACCGTCGATATCAGGACCTATTCGGTCTACGGCCAGGCGCGCTACAAGATCGTTCCGCAGCTTGAACTGGCGGCCGGCCTTCGCTGGTCGGATGAAACCCGCACGCTCGGTATTTTCGACTATCACGCCAATGTGGTCAATCTGCCGGCCTCGGTTCTTCCGGACCAGGCGCCCGTAGTGCTGAAGCCGGGTTCGGACCGTGTTCATTCCAGTACGGTTTCGCCCGAAATCACGCTCACCTGGACGCCGACCGACGATGTCACGGTGTTCGGTTCGTGGAAGAAGGGCTACAAGTCCGGCTCGTTCAGCGTGGCCGTGCCGGGCTCGACCGGACAGGACAAGAGCTTCGGCGACGAGCGGGTGAACGGCTATGAAATCGGCCTCAAGACCCGCCTCATCGATCGCAGCCTGCTGCTCAACCTTGCCTGGTACGACTACCGTTACAACGGCCTGCAGGTCGGCGTGATCGAAGGCTTCAGCCGCGGATCCCCGGTCATCAACACCCGCAATTCTGGCGGTGCCCACACCTATGGCATCGATTTCGACATGCAGTATCGCCCGAAAAGCATCGAGGGCCTGTCGCTCAATGCCTCGGTCAACTGGAACCGTGCCAACTACAAGCAGCTGACTCTCGGCTGCTATCCCAACCAGACGATCGCCCAGGGCTGCGACCAGGAGCGGGATCCGATCACCGGGCGGTTCGGTGGGCAAAAGCTCGATGGCGTACAGATGATCCGTGCGCCCGAATGGTCGGGCAACTTCGGCTTCACCTACGAATTCCCGGTGAGCTCCGGCTGGAAGCTGGAACTGAGCAACAACAACCAGTTCTCGTCCGAGTATCCGTCCTTCCTGGCGCTCAACCGGCCCAACCGCGACAATGTCCAGCGCGGCTACATCAAGTTCGATGCCGGGATCGCCCTGAGGTCCGAAGACAACCGTTGGGAGTTCGCGGTTATCGGCAAGAATCTGGGCGACAAGCTGATTGCCTCGAACTGTTCGCCGTCGAGCGTTGCCGGCGGCGGCGTTCTGGGCGGCGATGCTTCCGGCTTTGTCACCCAGCAAGGCAGTGCAGGCTATGCCGAAGGCCTCTGTTTCCCCGATGGGCCCGGCCGGGCAGTCTGGTTCCGGGTGACCTACAAGCACTAGGCACTGCAAGTCGCCCAGTGGGCGTCTCGAGGGGCGGGTGCCGCAAGGTGGCCCGCCCTTTCGCTTTTCCGGCTGGAACTGGTGAGGCGATTGCCCCAAACTCGCCCAAACGAGATTGGAGAGAAGCGATGGGATTGCTGGAAGCGCACCAGGCCATGAAGGGCAAGCTCGCGGTAGTGGTCGGAGGTGCGGCCGGGCACCTCGGGCGCGGGACCACGCTGGGGCTGGCGAAGGAAGGCGTCAGGCTCATCGTCTGCGACAATGACCGCGAGGGGCTCAAGACCATCGTCGGCGAAGTGGAGGCGCTCGGCAGCACTGTCACCCCGCTCTATGGCGACGTCATGGACCCGGCATCGCTGGACGCCTTCTGGGACCAGGTCGAAAAGCTGACCGACCGCATCGATATCCTTGTCAACCTCTGCGGCGGGGTGGCGCGCAAGCTGTTCGAGTTCACCAGCCGCGAAAGCCATGCCGAGAACATCCGCTACAACTATGGTTATCACATCGACTCCTGCCAGCGCGCCCTCCCCCTCCTGCGCAAGAGCGGAAAAGGCGGCGCCATCGTCAACTTCACCACGATCGAGGCACACCGCGGCGCGGCGACCTTCGCGGTCTATGCCGGAGCCAAGGCGGCGCTGACCAATTTCAGCCGGGCTCTCGCGGTGGAGCTCGGCAAGGACCGGATCCGGGTGAACTGCCTTGCCAGCGACACCAGCCCCGCGCGCACCACCAATGCCGCACTGGCCCCGGAAGACTTCGAGCGCCTGGCCGAATGCGGGCCAGACACCATGGACGAGGCGATGAATATCTACGTCCCCATCAAGCGCGCCCCGACGGTGGAGGAAGTGGTCGATGGCGTCCTGTTCCTCACCAGCGATCTTTCGCGCACGGTCACCGGCACCACCCTGTTCGTCGATGGCGGAACCCAGGCCGCCTTCGGCTTCCTCGACTGGCCCGGCGGCGACAGCTGGATGCCCGCGCCATTGGGCGGGGCGATGAAGATGATGTTCGGGTAAGCACCGTGGCGATCCAGTCTGGCAGGCAGACCTACGAAGTCGCCGGGCGGAAATTCGAAGGCTACCTCGCCGACGGCTCGAGCGGCCGGAAAGTGCCGGGCGTGCTCGTCGCGCACGAGGGGCGCGGTTTCACCCGCCACCCGTGCGACCGCGCCGACATGCTCGCCGAAATGGGCTATGTCGCCTTCGCTCCGGATTACCTCGGCGCAACAGCGACATCCCTGGAGCATGCCTTTGAACTGATGTCCCCGTTCAACGATGACCGCAGCCTGTTTCGCACCCATGGCCAGGCCGCGCTGGACGTTCTGCGTGCTCACCCGGGCGTGGATCCGGGCGAGCTTGCGGCCATCGGCTTCTGCTGGGGCGGCTACGCGGTGCTGGAGCTGGCCTGTTTCGAACCACTGAAGGCTGTCGTGGGCTTCCACCCCGGCCTGTCACTGGGGCCGCTGAGCGCCCCCGAAACCCTGCAGGCCAGCGTTCTCATCTGCGTCGGCGACCAGGACCCGCACGTGCCCCAGTCCGACATCGCCACATTCATGGACCGGATGCGCGCCGCCCGGGTCGATTGCCAGGTATTGCTGCTGATGGGCGCGCCCCACAGCTTCACCAACCCCGAGCCATACGTCTATGATGCCGGCCCAGGCATCGGCTACGATCCGGTGGCGGACCGGCGAGCCTGGACGGCCATGGCGAATCACCTTGCCGAAGCCTTCGCGCGCTAACCGCGCCCGCGGTATCCCGGCACGCCCTGTTCCGGCACCCACAGCCCCTTGGGTGGCTCGCCGCTCTGCCAGAACACGTCGATCGGAATGCCGCCGCGCGGGTACCAGTAGCCGCCGATGCGCAGCCACTTCGGCTCGGCCGCCTCCTCGATGCGGCGGGCGATGGTCACCGTGCAGTCCTCGTGGAACGCGCCGTGGTTGCGGAAGCTGCCGAGGAACAGCTTCAGCGACTTGGATTCCACGATGGTCTCGTCGGGCACGTAGTCGATCACCAGATGGGCGAAATCGGGCTGGCCGGTCACCGGGCACAGCGAGGTGAATTCCGGCGCGGCGAAGCGCACCAGATAGAGGCTGCCCTGCCGCGGATTGGCAACGTAATCGAGTACAGCCTCTTGCGGCGAGGCCGGGAGCGTGCTCTGGCGCCCGAGGTGAAGTGGTTGCTGGCCGGAAGTGTTCGGTGTGTCGTTCATGGCACATGCATGCCGCCATCGCAGCCGCAGCACAAGCGAACGCATGGCGCGAGCCGGGTTCACACGCTATTCATGGGCCCGGCAAGACCGCCGGGAATGGGTTTTGAAATGGGAATGTCAGGGCAGGTGAAACCGGTGCGGAGAGTGGCAGGCGTGCTGCCGGCGCTGGCGCTCGGCCTGGTTCCGCTGGCGGCAGGCGCGCAGGAACAGCCGCTGCCTTCGGTGAGCGACTACCGTCTGCCCGCGCCTTCGCCCCGGGCCACCCGCGCGGCGGGGCCGGTCGATCCTAGCAACCCGGTGGCACCGACAAGGCGGGCGGAAAGTTCCCCTGCGCCCTCGGCGCCGGCATCCGCCGCCGCGAGCCCAGCACCGGCCCGCACGGCCCAGCCTTCGCCAAGACCATCGCCAAGGCCTTCACCCGCCGCAGCCGCCTCGCCGTCGGCGTCCCCGTCGCGAGCGGCCGAGCCGCGCCGCACCGCCGAACCGCCCGCGCGCGCCGAGGCCCGCGACCGCGCCGATACGCGCGAGAGTGCCGATACGCGCGAAACCGCCCCGCGCGATGCGGAAACGCCACGGCAGGAAGCCAGCCCTTCGCCCGTGCCATCGCCCGCGCCCCCGGCCGGCGCGGCCTCGCCTCCGGTGCAGTGGAACGTGCATTCGGCGAGGGACACCGAAGGCAACCCGATCTGGCCCTGGCTGCTGGGCATCGCCGTCCTGCTGGCCTCGAACGCGGTGCTGCTCGTGCTGCTGTTGCGCCGCCGTCAGCGCAAGGCAGACGAAATGCTGGTGGCAGGGCAACCGGATTATACCGAAGAAACACCGGCCGCGGAGCCGGTGCAACCGGTCCTTCCGGAGCCTGCCGCCCAGGCTCCCGTTCCGCGGCCGCCTGCCGAGCCCGAACCCCCTGTGTTCCCGCCGCAACCCGCCGTCGCGCCGGTCCCGGCCCAGCCCATCGCAGAATTGCCATCGCGCCCCGCGCTCGAACTTGTGGCCAAGCCGATCGAAGTGACGCTGGCCGCGCGCCAGCTCAGCGCCACGCTGATGAACGCGGTGCTCAACTATGAGCTGGTGGTGACCAACCTGTCGGAGGACACCGTCGGTCCCGTCATCATCGCCGGCGACATGATCGGCGCCCATGCTTCGCTGCCGACTCGTTCGCAGCTGGAAATCACCGGCAGCGATATCGAGCCGCACCATCGCCATGCGGTCTTGCACCCGCGGGAATGGGCGAAGTTTTCCGGCGAATTCCGCCTGCCGCTCGCCGCCATCACCCCTATCCAGAGCGGCAGGGCATCGCTGTTCATTCCGCTGGCCCGCTTCCGCGTCGAAGTGCTGCGCAATGGCGCTCCGCCGCTGGTGATCAACCGCACCTTCGTCATCGGCGAGACGCCGGAGACCCCCGAGGCGGCGCTTAAGCCCTTCCGGCTCGACCTCGGCCCGCGGCTCTATTCCCACATCGGCCAGCGCGAAGTGGCGGCCACGGCCTGACGGCGATGGACAGCCTGGTTTCCACCCAGTGGCTGGCGGACGCACTGGGCGCGGCCGACCTCAGGGTTCTCGACGCGAGCTGGCACTTGCCCGACACTGGCAGGGATCCCGCGCGCGACTATGCCGGGGGGCACATTCCGCAGGCCGTCTTCCTCGATCTCGGCACGCTGGTGGACAAGGCCTCGCCGGTGGACAACACCCTGCCCCCGTCCGGCCAGTTCGCCGCGCGGATGGAAGAACTGGGCATTTCCGACACCGACCGCGTGGTCGTCTATGACGATAGCGCGGTGAAGAGCGCCGCGCGCGCCTGGTTCATGCTACGGCTGTTCGGCGCGCGGAACGTGGCGATCCTCGACGGCGGACTGGGGAAATGGAAGGCCGAGGGCAGGCCGCTGACCACCGACGTCCCTTCCCTCCCCAGGGGCCGCTTTGCCGCACGCGACGACAGCACCGGGCTTCGCAGCATGGGGCATGTGCTGGCCAACCTCGATAGTGGCGCGGAGCAGGTCGTCGATGCCCGCGGCCCCGGGCGATTTGCCGGCACCGATCCCGAGCCGCGGCCGGGCGTAACCCCGGGCCACATCCCCGGCTCGCTGAACCTGCCCTATTCCCGGCTGTTCAACGCGGACGGCACCTACAAGGACGAGGCCGGCATCCGGGCAGCGCTCGCCGAAGCGGGCGTCGATCCGGCAAGGCCGACGATCGTAAGCTGCGGCAGCGGCGTCACCGCCTGCGTGCTGGCCTTCGCCATGGAGCGCATCGGCAAGCACGACGTCGCGCACTATGACGGCAGCTGGGGCGAGTGGGGATCCAATCCCTCCACGCCCAAGGCGACCGGCCCGGCTTGACCAATCGCGCCCAGCCGGGGATTGTCGCGTCAATGACCAAGCGCGTTCCAGACAAAGTTTCCGCCGAAACCCGGCTCGTCACTGGCGGCCGGCGCGAGGAATGGACCGGGCCGGTGGTCAATCCCCCGGTCTGGCGGGCGAGCACCCATCTCTACGAGAACATTGCAGCCTTACGCGAAGGCCCCAGGACCAACGAGGATGGCCGCTTCTTCTATGGCCGGCGCGGCGGCCCGACCCAGTGGGCGCTGGCGGAGGCGCTGACCGAACTGGAGCCGGGCGCCGCCGGCACGGTGCTCTATCCCTCGGGCGTGGCGGCGATTGCCGGAGCTCTGCTGGCGGTGCTGCGGCCCGGCGACGTGCTGCTGATGACCGACAACGCCTATGATCCCAGCCGCGCGATGGGTATGGGCCTGCTCAAGGAATTCGGCGTCGAAACGCGGTTCTTCGATCCGCTCGATCCGGCGGCCCTGGAAGCGGCGATCTGTGACCGGAGCCGGGCGGTGTTCCTCGAAACACCGGGCAGCCTGACCATGGAAGTGCCCGACATCCCGGCCTTGTGCGCCATAGCCCGGACACGCGGCCTTGTGTCGCTGATCGACAACACCTGGGCGACGGCGCTCGGCTTTCCGGCACTGGCGAGGGGGGCGGACATTTCCATAATGGCGCTGACCAAGCATGTCGGCGGCCATTCCGACCTGATGATGGGCAGCGCTTCCGCCGGGGCGGAATGGTACCCAAAACTGCGCAAGCGGGCGCAATCGCTGGGCCAGGTGGTTTCGCCGGACGACGCCGCCCTCGCCTTGCGCGGCCTGCGGACGCTCGGGGTGCGGCTCGAGCGCGAGACCGCGACGGCATTGGCCATGGCCCGGTGGCTCAAGGGACGCCCGGAAGTGGCGCTGGTCATGTGCCCGATGCTGGAAGAATCGCCCGGCAATGCCTTGTGGCAGCGCGATTTCACCGGCGGCTGCGGGCTGTTCAGCTTTATCCTCAAGGGACGCGACGGAGCCGCGCGCGACCGGCTGATCGATGCGCTTTCCCTGTTCGGCATCGGCTATAGCTGGGGCGGTTTCGAGAGCCTGGCGACGCCGCTCGATCCGGCGCAATACCGATCGGTCATGCCCTGGCCGCCTGCTGCCGTCGGGGCCGGAGACCGCTTCGGCGTGCGCCTGTCGATCGGCCTCGAATCGCCGGACGACCTCATCGCCGATCTGGAGCGGGGTTTTTCAGCAATGGTTGCAGCATGACAATGAATCGCGACATCGCCGAAGTCATCCGCAAGCTCGACGCAATCGGCTTCGATGTGGGGACGTACCACATCTCGCTATACCGGGCACTGATCATGTTGCTGGTCGCGGTCCTTATCCTGATCGTCGGCCATGTCATCAACGCCATGGTGCGGCGAACATTTCGCAGAATGCATCGGCTCGACGAAGGTCAGCAGTTGCTCGGCGAAAAGCTGTCCAGCATTTTCGTCTGGGTATTGCTGATCAGTTGGGCGCTCGATTTTCTCGGGATAAGCCTTGCGGCACTGACGATTTTTTCCGGCGCCGCCGGCCTGGCGATCGGCTTCGGCCTGCAGAAGACCTTCGGCAACCTGATCTCCGGCATCATTCTGCTGATGGACCGCTCGATCAAGCCGGGCGACGTCATCGCCGTAAGCGACGCCAAGAACAACACTGTCGGTCAGGTCAGTCGCATCGGCATCCGCGCCGTTTCGGTAATCACCCGCGACAAGGTGGAATACCTCATCCCGAACGAGCATCTGATGACCTCGACGGTGGAAAACTGGTCCTACTCGTCGCGCGATGTCCGGATCAAGATTCCGATCAGCGTCGCCTATGACTCCGATCTCGATCTGGTCGAACGGTTGCTCATCGACGAAGCTCGCAAGCTGGATCGGGTGGTCAGCACGCGAGAACCGGGCGTCTGGCTGCTCGGCTTCGGCGACAGCGCAATCCAGTTCGAAGTGCAATTGTGGATCGACGATCCGGAGCAAGGCCTCGGCAATCTCAGGTCGGACTTTCTCAAGGCGGTTTGGCGCAGCTTCCAGGCAAATGGCGTCGTGATTCCCTTTCCCCAGCGCGAAATCCGCATGCTCGGCACGTCCGCTCCGCCTGCCGCCGCTCCGCCGAAAGAGCCGGACGGCAAAAGTTCCGCTTAGGCGTTTCAAAGGCATTCTCGCTGGATTTCAAGTCCGGTCGCGGCCATTTGGGCGCGATGAGCAATGTTGCCTCCAATCCCGGCAAGGTCTGGCTGGTCGGCGCCGGTCCCGGCGATCCCGACCTGCTGACCCTGCGCGCCGCGCGACTGGTCATGCAGGCGCGGGTGATCGTGCACGACGGGCTGGTCGATCCCGCGATCCTTTCCATGGCGCGCCGCGATGCGCGGATGATTTCGGTCGCCAAGCGCCGCTCGCGGCACTCGATGCCGCAGGAAGAGATCAATGCCCTGCTGGTCGCGGAAGCTCGTTCGGGTAATGAAGTCATTCGCCTAAAAGGCGGCGATCCCTTCGTTTTCGGGCGCGGTGGCGAGGAAGCCGAAGCCTGCCGCGCCGCTGGCATCGAGGTCGAGGTCGTCCCCGGCATCAGCGCCGCGCTTGGCGCTGCCGCGGCCGCGCAGATCCCGCTCACCCACCGCAACGCGGCCAGCGTCGTCAGCTTCGTCGCGGGCCAGTGCAAGGGCCTCACCGAGCAGGACTGGGCCGGACTCGCCGGCAAAGGACGCACCCTGGTGATCTACATGGGCGTGGCCAATGCCGACGGGATCGCCGAAAAGCTGATCGCTGACGGGCTCTCGCCGGATTGTCCGGTGGCGGTCGTGGAAAACGCCACGCGCGCGCGGATGCGCGTGCTGCGCTCGCCGCTGGCCGGGCTGGCAACACTTGTGTCACGGCAGGGCGTAAAGAGCCCCGCCCTCATCATCATTGGCGAAGTGGCCGCCGAACCGGACGGTCATATTCTTGAGATCGCGCTGGAGGTAATTGCGTGAAGATATTGACAGGTAACGATTTGAAGACCGGCCTCGTGGTCTGGTGGGACGGCCAGGGCTGGTCGCTCCACGTCGAGGACGCCGCGGATGCCGGCGAGCATGCCGACGTGATCCTGGCCACCGAAACGGCGGCCTGCCGGGTCAACGGTGGCTATGCCATCGACGGCGAGAAGGGCCCGGACGGCAAGATCCGCCCCGCCCACATCAAGGACCGCATCCGCGCCACCGGCCCGTCCGTGCGGCCCGACCTCTGCATCAAGCCGGCCGATCCCGATGCCGGCGCCTGGGTGATCTGACATGTACCTCTATGACCAATACGACCACGCCATGGTCCAGGCCCGCGTCGACGAATTCCGCGACCAGACCCGCCGCCGCATCGAAGGCCACCTGACGGACGACCAGTTCAAGCCGCTGCGGCTGAAGAACGGGCTCTATCTCCAGCT
The DNA here is from genome assembly GCA_964630805.1 of uncultured Novosphingobium sp. Taxonomy (GTDB): domain Bacteria; phylum Pseudomonadota; class Alphaproteobacteria; order Sphingomonadales; family Sphingomonadaceae; genus Novosphingobium. The sequence continues at coordinate 112,901 of CAZVWP010000003.1, forward strand.
TCACGCCTACATGCTGCGCGTCGCCATCCCCTATGGCACGTTCAACTCGCGCCAGATGCGCATGCTGGCCGAGATCGCGCGAAAGTATGACCGCGGCTATGGCCACGTCACCACGCGCCAGAACATGCAATACAACTGGATCAAGCTGGAAGAGGCGCCCGATATCCTCGCGGACCTTGCCTCGGTGGAGATGCACGCCATCCAGACCAGCGGCGAATCGGTGCGCAACCTTTCGGCGGATCAGTATGCCGGCGCCGCCGCCGACGAGATCTGCGATCCGCGCCCCTGGGCCGAGCTGATCCGCCAGGCGACCACCTTCATGCCGGAGTTCAGCTACCTCCCCCGCAAGTTCAAGATCGCGGTGATCGCCTCGGCCGAAGACCGCGTGGCGCTGCGCTGGCACGATTTCGCCCTGCGCATCGTGCGTAACGCGGCGGGCGAAGAAGGCTTTGAGGTCTATGCCGGCGGCGGCATGGGCCGCACCCCGATCATCGCCTATTGCATCCGCGAATTCCTGCCGACGAGCCAGATCTTCTCCTACCTGCAGGCCGTCCTGCGCGTCTGGAACCTCCATGCCCGGCGCGACAACATCCACAAGCAGCGCATGAAGATCCTCGTCCATGATATTGGCGAAGAAGAGTTTCGTCGCCAGGTGGAAGAGCAGTTCCAGCACTTCCTGACGCTCGGCACCGACTTCCCGCAGGCCGAATACGACCGCATCGCCGCCTACTTCGCGCCGCCGCCGTTCGAGACGGGCCTGTCGGACGAACTGGACCGTTCGGACCCGGACTTCGCCCTGTGGCTCGACCGGCAGACCGTCGCCCACAAGGCGCCGGGCTATGCCATCGTCAACATTGCGCTCAAGCCGATCGGCGGCATACCCGGCGACATCTCGGCCGAGCAGATGGACCTCGTCGCCGACCTCGCCGAGCGCTACAGCTTCGACGACCTGCGCGCGACGCACACCCAGAACCTGGTGCTGCCGCATGTCCGCAAGCAGGACCTCCATGCCGTCTGGCAGGCGCTCGATGCCGCGGGCCTCGCCGCGATCAACACCGACCTTGTCACCGACATCATCGCCTGCCCCGGCCTCGACTATTGCAGCCTCGCCAATGCGCGCTCGATCCCGGTCGCGCAGAAGATCGCCGAGCGCTTCGCCGATATCGAGCGGCAGCTCGACGTGGGTGAGCTGAAGATCAAGATCTCCGGCTGCATCAACGCCTGCGGCCACCACCACGCCGGCCACATCGGCATCCTCGGCGTCGACCGCAAGGGCGTGGAGAACTACCAGCTCCTGCTCGGCGGATCGGGCGCGGAAGACGTCAGCCAGGCGAAGATCGCCGGCCCCGGCTTCGACGAGGATGGAATCGTCGATGCCGTCGAACGCGCCATTGAGCGCTACCGCGAGTTGCGCCAGCCCGGCGAGCGCTTCCTCGACACCTATCGCCGCGCCGGCTTCGATGCTTTCAAGGAGGCCATCTATGGTTGAGGTCCTGCGCTTGCGCGACGATGCCGCGCCGGAAGAACCGGCCGTGACGCTGGATTCCTTCTTCGAACAGTCGAACGCCTCGGCGGTGCGGATCGAGGCGGGCGACGACGTGCGCCTGCTGATCCCGGTGCTCGACCGCGTCCGGCTGGTCGAGATCGACTTCCCGCGCTTTCGCGACGGCCGCGGCTTCTCCTCGGCTCGCATCTTGCGTGAAGCCGGCTACAAGGGCGAGATCAAGGCGACCGGCGACGTGCTGGTCGACCTCGTCTTCTTCATGCAGCGCTGCGGCTTCGACAGCTTCGCGCCCGACGTCGCCTTCAACAAGGACGACTTCGACGCCGCGCTGAACCGCTATCCCCACGTCTATCAGAGCACGGCGGTCGATGGCCGCCCGGCGATCTGGGAGCTGCGCCATGGCAAGGCCGGGAATGGTTGAGGTGGAGCCGCGCCGCGTGCGTGACCGTATCGACACCGGTGCTCGCTTCAGCGAGGCCGATGCGGTGCGGCTCAATCGGCTGTTCCACGGCAATGACACTGTCGAGATGCTGGCAAGCGTGCTGGAAAGCGGCCTTGCCGGCGACGTCGCGGTGGTCTCCAGCTTCGGCGCGGAGAGCGCCGTGCTGCTGCACCTCGTCGCACAGATCGATCCGGCAGTGCCGGTGCTGTTCCTCGAGACCGGCAAGCACTTCCCCGAGACTCTGGCCTATCGCGATACCCTCGTGGCGCGGCTCGGCCTCAAGGACCTGCGCAACCTGACGCCCGATCCCGTGGCGCTCAAGGCGAAGGACGAAAGCGGCCTGCGCTGGTCCTACGACCCCGACGGCTGCTGCGACTTGCGCAAGGTCGAGCCGCTGGCCCGCGAGCTGGCGCATTTCGACGCCTCGATCACCGGCCGCAAGAGCTTCCAGTCCAGCACCCGGGCCAACCTGCCGCGCTTCGAGATCGACACCTCCGACGTGCAGGGCCGCCTCAAGATCAACCCGCTGATCGACTGGGCGCCAGAAGCGATCGCCGCCTACATGGCCCAACATGACCTGCCGCCACATCCACTGGTGGCGGAAGGCTATCCCTCTATCGGCTGCTCACCCTGCACCAGCAAGGTGGCCGAGGGCGAAGACCCGCGCGCCGGACGCTGGCGCGGCTGGGACAAGACCGAATGCGGCATCCACGTTCCCGGCACGCCGGACGACGGCGACCTGCCGCCGGGATACGATCCCGTCTTCTGAGTTGATCCGCCTTCTGAGTTGATTTGAGCCAATTGACCTTCCGCGGCGATTGGGCATGAATCCCCGTCTCGAAGGAGATGGGACTCATGAAACTGGAATCGATCGCGCTGCACCACGGTTATACGCCGGATCCGACGACCAAATCGGCGGCGGTGCCGATCTACCAGACCACCTCCTATACCTTCGACGACACCCAGCACGGCGCCGACCTGTTCGACCTCAAGGTCACGGGCAACATCTACACCCGCATCATGAACCCGACGACCGCCGTGCTGGAAGCGCGCGTCGCGGAGATGGAAGGCGGCGTCGGCGGCCTCGCCCTGGCCTCGGGCATGGCGGCGATCACCTATGCGATCCAGACCATCGCCGGGGTGGGCGACAACATCGTCTCGATCTCGCAGCTCTACGGCGGCACCTACAACCTGTTCATGCACACCTTCCCGCGCCAGGGGATCGAAGTGCGTCTGTTCGGCGATGGCGACCATGACTCCATCGAGAAGCTGATCGATGGCAGGACCAAGGCAGTCTTCCTCGAATCCATCGGTAATCCGGCGGGCAACATCGTCGACATCGAGAAAGTCGTACAAATCGCGCACCGGCATGGCGTGCCGGTGATCGTCGACAACACCGTGGCGACGCCATACCTGTGCCGCCCGTTCGATTTCGGCGCGGACATCGTGGTTCACGCGCTGACCAAGTACATCGGTGGCCACGGCACGACCATCGGCGGGATCATCGTCGATTCAGGCAGGTTCGACTGGGTGGCGAACAAGGACCGTTTCGCCGTGCTCAACGAGCCCGATCCTTCCTACCACGGCGTCGTCTATACCGAAGCGCTGGGGCCGGCGGCCTATATCGGCCGCGCTCGCGTGGTTCCGCTGCGCAACACCGGCGCGGCGCTTTCGCCGCACAGCGCCTTCCTGATCCTGCAAGGGCTGGAAACGCTGGGCCTCAGGATGGAGCGGCACTGCGAGAACGCGCTCAAGGTCGCGCAGTATCTCAAGGCTCATCCCAAGGTGAGCTGGGTGCGCTATGCCGGCCTGCCCGACAGCGAGCACCACGAGTTGGCCCAGCGCCTGACCAAGGGCCAGGGTTCCGGCATCCTCAGCTTCGGCATCGCCGGCGGCAAGGAAGCGGGCGGGCGCTTCATCGATGCGCTGCAGATGATCTTGCGGCTGGTGAACATCGGCGATGCCAAGTCGCTGGCGTGCCACCCGGCTTCCACCACCCACCGCCAGCTTGGCCCTGAGGAACTGGCCTCGGCGGGCGTTTCGGAAGACATGGTGCGCCTGTCGATCGGCATCGAGCACATCGACGACATCATTGCCGATATCGAGCAGGCCCTGGCGGCGGCCTGAACCGGGCTTACTGGCGCATGTTGCTCCACGCGACCTGCGCCAGCCCGACCAGCGCCAGGATCGCGCCGTAGAAGGTCCACTGGATGTCACCGGCCATGAAGCTGCGCATGATGGCCTCGGGGCCGATGCGCAAGCCCTGCATCATCCAGATGGAGCCCATGGCGATCATCAGCAGGCCAAGCAGGCTGCTGACGATCCGCATCACTGCATTGAACACCCGGCGCATGTCCATTCTCCCCTGCGTCACCTGCGCAGGGTGTACCCGTTCGCCTTCTAAAGCCAGCGGTTTGCGCGATACCAGGCGGCAGTCGCCTTCAGCCCCTCGCGCGTCTCGATCCTGGGCCGCCAGAGCGCCCGGGGCGGCCGCTGGCCGTGGCTGACCACCCAGTCAGGGTGCGCCATGTAGCCCACCCGATCGAGCGTAAGCTTCGCATTGCCGCGCCGGAAGCGCATGTCGGCCCTGGCCGCGCGCTCCATCCACTTGCGCGAGAGGTGCAGCACCCTGGGCCGCCTGCCCACCGCCGCCCCGATGGCCAGGGCAAGATCGAAGTGGCTCCAGCCGTCGAGCTTGCCGTCGTCAGGCTCGAAACTGGCATGGGTAATCCCCTCACCGCCCCGGATCAACGCAAGCAGCAGGTGCGAGAGGTCGGTGGCATGGATCACCGAGAGCTTGCCTGGCGGCGGCACCGGCACCAGGCCCCACTTGGCCATGCGGAACAGTTCCAGCATGCCATTGTCGCGCGGACCATAGACGGCGGGCGGACGCACCAGCGTCCAGTCGAGCCCGCTTGCCTTGACCAGCTTTTCCGACCGCGCCTTGGAAGCTCCGTAGAGCGAAAGGCCCGGTTCGCGCGCCGACAATGATGAAACATGGATGAAGCGAGGCACCCCGGCGCGCTTGGCCACCTCGATCAGATTGAGCGTGCCGGTGACATTGCCCGCCTCGAATCCCGCGGCATCGGGTGCGCTGGTCACGCCGGCGACGTGGATGACCGCTTCTGCACCGGCCAGAAGGCGCGCCAGCGCCCGCTTGTTCTCGAGGTCGCCCGCGACCCACTGAACCCCGGCGCGCGGAGGCTGCGCCTTGCGCGCCAGCGCCCGCAGCTCGACGCCCGCTTCGGCGGCGCAATCGAGCAGGGCCTGGCCGACGAAGCCGGTTCCCCCGGTCAGCGCAATGGTCACAGCAGGACGAGCTGGTCGCGGTGGACCATGGCCGAGCGCGGCGCATAGCCCAGCACATCGGCATGTTCGCGCGAATGGCGGCCCATGATCGCCTCGCACTCCGCCGCATCATATTCGCTGAGGCCGTGGGCGAGCACGGAACCGTCCGCGCGCCGGATGGCGACGGCATCGCCGCGGTGGAACTGCCCTTCGATCGCCGTCACGCCCGCCGCCAGCAGGCTCGACCCCCGAGCCAGCGCCTTGGCCGCGCCGTCATCGACCGTCAACATGCCCTTGAGCCGTAGCCGCCCGCCCAACCATGCCTTCCGCGCCCCTGCCTTGCCTCGCGGGAAGAAAAGGGTGCCGACGCCCTCCTTCGTTGCCCGGGCAATAGGCGCGTCATGCGTGCCGTTGGCGATGGCAAGGGCGATGCCCGCACGCTCGGCGATCTCGGCTGCCTGCAGCTTCGAGGTCATGCCGCCCGAGCCCATGCCCGATGAGGAACCTCCGTCCGCCATCGCGCGCACCTGCGGCGAGATGCCGCGCACTTCGGGCAACAGTTTGGCGCCGGGTTCGGCAGGATTGCGGTCATAGAGCCCATCGACGTCGGACAGCAACAGCACGGCGCTCGCCCGCGCCGCCTGCGCCACGCGCGCGGCGAGCCGGTCGTTGTCGCCGAAGCGGATTTCCTGGGTCGCCACCGAATCGTTCTCGTTCACCACCGGCACTGCCCCGGCATCGAGCAGGCGGGTGAGCGTGGCAGTGGCATTGAGGTAGCGCCTCCGGTCTTCAAGGTCCTCCAGAGTCAGCAGCAATTGCGCCGCGGTCAAGCCGTGCGCGCCCAGCAGTTCCGCCCAGAGGCCCGAAAGCGCGATCTGCCCGACAGCTGCGGCGGCCTGCGCATCGGCAAGGCTGCCGCGCCCGCCCTTGTCGAGTTTCAGCGTCGCCGCGCCCAGCGCAATCGCCCCCGAAGATACGACGACCACATCCTGCCCGCGCGCGCGCATTGCGGCTATTTCAGCGACCAGGCCCTCGATCCAGTGGCGCCGGACGCCCCCCTTCCCGACCAGCAGCGACGAGCCCACCTTCACCACCACACGGGGGCAAAGCGCGGGATCGGCTAGATCGGCAAGGCGGGAAATGGTCATTGCAGGCGGGGGATTAGGAGAAAGGTGGGGCGCCGGTCAAATCGGTGACCAGGGCTTCTCCTCCACCGTATCGTCGGCATGGCCCAGCGGCGCCGCGACGGGGAGGTATTCCAGCACGGCATCGAGCAGTTCCTCGATCCCCTCGCCCGTCGCGCCGGATATGGCGAAGACCCGATCGGCACCTTCGTCGAGGAGCTCCTGCCGGAATGCCTCGACCAGTTCCGGGTCGGCAAGATCGATCTTGTTGAGCACGACCAGCGTGGGCTTTTCGTCCAGCCCCGCCCCATAGGCTTCCAGTTCGCCCTCGACCACGCGCATGGCCTCGGCCGGATCGGGTCCGGAAATGTCGACCAGGTGAATCAGCACCCGGCAGCGTTCGATATGGCCGAGGAAGCGGTCGCCGATCCCGGCGCCTTCGGCAGCGCCCTCGATCAGCCCGGGAATATCGGCGAGGACGAATTCGCGTCCCTTGTGGCTGACCACGCCCAGCTGCGGCCGGGTCGTGGTGAAGGCATATTCCCCGACCTTGGCCTTGGCGTTGCTAACGGCATTGATGAACGTGGACTTGCCGGCATTGGGCAGGCCGACAAGGCCGGCATCGGCCAGCAGCTTCAAGCGCAGCCAGACGTACATTTCCTCCGCCGGCAGGCCCGGCTGGTGCTGGCGCGGGGCGCGGTTGGTCGAGGTCTTGTAGCTGGCGTTGCCGCGCCCGCCCATGCCGCCTTCGAGGAAGACCACGCGCTGGCCCGGCTCAACGAGGTCGGCAAGCACCGTCTCGTAATCATCGTCGATGATCTGGGTACCCACGGGCACCTTGATGACGAGATCCTCGCCGCCCGCGCCATAGCGGTTCTTGCCCGCACCGCCGCCGCCGCGCGGGGCCTTGAAGTGCTGGGTGTAGCGAAAGTCGATCAGCGTATTGAGGCCGGGCACCGCCTCGAAAATAATGTCGCCGCCCTTGCCGCCATTGCCGCCATCCGGCCCGCCATATTCGATATACTTCTCGCGCCGGAACGACACCGCCCCCGGCCCGCCCGCACCGGAGCGAATGTAAATCTTGGCCTGGTCGAGAAAATGCATGGATGGGAAATAGCCGGATAAGGAGAAAATGTCGCGCGACATCGTAAACCTGCGGTCGCCTTCGGCTCGACAGGCTCAGGATGAGCGGAATCTGGGTCAGGGCCAGTGTGCTGGCAATTGCCTCAGACCGAGCCGAGAATGGTGCCTTTCAAGAACCGGAGCGGAGCGGCCATTCGGGCCGTGAGCACCGGAAGCGCAGAAAGGTTCCGTTCGCAGGCCGGGATGTGGCAATTTACAGTACACTGGTGGAGCCGAGGGGGATCGAACCCCTGACCTCGTCATTGCGAACGACGCGCTCTCCCAGCTGAGCTACGGCCCCGTTCCAGTGCGAGTGCGGGAGTGCCGGATTGCCCCGGCTCGCCCGCGAAGAGCGGCTCCCTTAGCGAAGAGGTTGCCCGCTTGGAAGCGCAAAATGAGGGTGCGCGAAATTGTCCCTAGTGGCTCAGCGTCGTCACGGGGACAGGCGCCGGCTGCGGATAGTAGCGCGCGCGCCACGCGGCCAGGTCGGCCTGGTACCTCGCATAGTTATTGTAGAAATCCTCGAACACCGCGTCCAGCTTGGGCAGGTTGGCGGCGGCGAAGTTGTGCAGCTGCGCCGAAGGCACCGTGCGCATTTCCCGGCCAACAAGGAGTGCCGCGTCACAGAAGCCCTGCCGCGTCGGCGGAAAAGCGTAGAAGTTGTAGAGCCTGGTCAGGTAGGACTCGCGCTGGCGGACATAGCCGGCGCCAAACCGCGCGCGAAATCCGCTGTCGACGCCGCGATTGGCGACGGCCAGACGCTGCGCGTGGATGCGCAGCAGGCTGCGGTAGTCGACGACGATCTCGGCATGCTGGGGTTGCATGCAATTGAGCGCCGCGACGTTCAGCGCGGAGCGCAGGTTCCAGACGATCTGGTCGGGATTGAGGCCGGCATTGGTCGTCACGCGCTTGCCGTCCACGCCGATCGGCGGGACGACGATGTTGGCGGGCGCGCCCAGCGGCGGCATCGGCATGGGCGGCGGCGCCACGACCACGGGCGGCGGGGGCGGTGGAGGAGGAGGCGCAACCGGAGCCGGCTTGGGCCGGTTGGCGCCAAGCGCCACTGCCGCCGCCACAACGAAAAGGCACCGCGCCGCAACTCTGGATTTCACCCGCATAACTCCCAGTCTCACGCCGGAGGGTTAGCGCGAGCCGACTGCAAAGAAAATGCCCGGCGCGCCGGAATGCGCGCCGGGCACGATGATTTTCACCAATTTCTGCGGATCAGCGGCGATCGCCCATGAAGCTGAGCAGGAACTGGAACATGTTGATGAAGTCGAGATAGAGCGTCAACGCGCCGAGCACGACCGCCTTGCCGGCGAAATCGCTGCCCTGGAGCATGTAATACTCATCGCGCAGGCGCTGCGTATCCCAGGCGGTCAGGCCGGCGAAGATCAGCACGCCAAGGATCGAGATCGCCATCTGGAGCCCGGTCGACTGCAGGAACATGTTGACGACCATGGCGACGATCAGGCCGATCAGGCCCATCGTCATGAAGGCGCCCATCGCCGAAAGGTTCTTCTTGGTGGTGTAACCCACAAGGCTGAGACCGGCGAAAGCGGTGGCCGTGGCGAAGAAGGTCGTGGCGATCGAAGTGCCGGTATAGACGAGGAAAATCGTCGACAGCGACAGGCCCATGACAGTGCAGAAGCCCCAGAACAGGGCCTGCACGGTCGAGGTCTTCATCTTGTGCACGCCAAAGCTCATGGCAAAGACGAAGCCCAGCGGCGCGAGGATGATCAGCCAGCGCAGCGGCGTCGCCATCACCTGGGCGGCAAGGCCCGAATTGGCGAAGAGCATGGCGATGATGCCGGACAGCAGCACGCCCGACGCCATGTAGTTGTAGATCGACAGCATGTGGCGGCGCAGCCCCTGATCGTAGACAACGCCACGACCGAGTGCATCACCGTTAAGGCTAGGAGACGCGCCGAAGCCTGCACGAGGCTGGGGATCGTTCCAGTTGGCCATTTTGACAAACTCCTGTGTCCCCGCCGCAAAATAGCGGCGGATGCCGGCAATATCGGGCTTCTGGAGTTTTCTTTCAAGCGAAACCGGTAAAAATTCGGCGAATGTTGGGCGCGGTCATTGACGCGCCATGCGGGCCATTTCCGCGCTGCGATCTGCCGCCGCCTTGAGCGTTGCCGCGACAAGCCGGGCCACTGCCCCGCCTTCGTCCAGCACGCGCAAACCGGCTTCGGTCGTGCCACCCGGGCTCGCCACCCGCCGAGCCAGTTCCCCCGGACCATGCTCCGATGCCGAAGCGAGGGCTCCCGCGCCCTCTACGGTAGCCAGCGCCAGCCGCTCCGCCTGGTCGGCCGGCAGGCCCAGCGCCGCCGCCCCTGCCGCCAGCGCATCGATGAAGCGGTAGACGAAGGCCGGGCCCGATCCGGCCAGCGCGGTGACGGCATCGAACAGTTCCTCGCCGATCCATTCGGGCGTGCCGAGCGGCCGCATCAGGGCGGTGACGCGCTCCGTCGTCGCGGAATCGAGATTGCGAGCGGCCAGGGCGATGGGGCTCTTGCCTATGGCGGCGGAGAGATTGGGCATGATTCGCACGATGCCCCCGGCATCGGGAAAGCGTTCGGCAAGGGTTCCCAGTTCAACGCCCGCGAGGATGGAAAACAGCAGGGTGCCGCGGCCGGCAAGGTCAGCAAGGGCCGGCGCGACTTCGCCCAGCAACTGCGGCTTCACCCCCAGCAAGATCGCGTCGAAAGCCCCTTCGGGCAGCTCGCGCAGCAATTCCACGCCGGCGGGTGCTTGCGGCAGGACCGGATCGACCACCGTGAATCCGCCGGGATCGGCCCCGCCAGCCAGCCAGCCTGCCAGCATGGCGCCGCCCATGTTGCCGCAGCCGACGATGAGTATCTGGTTGAAGCTGGCCAATTTACGCTCCTTGAAACTCCCCTCCCGCTTGCAGGAGGGGCTGGGGGTGGGTGAGTCATTGGCCGCATCGCGCTTGCGCTGCGTCCGACTGGCCCACCCCTGACCCCTCCCGCAAGAGGGAGCGGAATTCAAGCCCGCAGTGTAGTGAGCCTAGGCCTCGCCCGCCGCGTCCACCAAGGCCGCGGCCAGGGCCTCGGCCGGGGTCTTGTCGCCCCAGAGGATGAACTGGAACACCGGATAGAACCGGTCGCATTCCTCAAGCGCGGCTTCAACCGCGATCTGCGCCTGGCTGGGGCTGAGCAGGCCCTCGTCGCCGAGCATCAGGCCGTGGCGGTAGACCAGCATGCCGCCGTTCGACCAGACGTCGAAATGGCCGAGCCACAATTGCTCGTTGATCAGCGCCAGGACCTCGAAGGTCGCCGGCTTCTTGTCCTCGGCAATGCGGATGTCGGGCATGCACAGCAATTGCAGGACGCGGTCCTCGCGCCGCCAGATGCAGCGCAACTGGTAGCTGGCCCAGCTTCCCTGCACATCGCAGGAAATCTCGTCGTCGCCGACGAATTCATAAGCCCAGCCGCGCGCCTCGAACAGCGAGGCGAGCATGTCGACGGGAGCCGCCTCGTCGTCGTGGCCAAGGTTGCGTTGGCCGGCTCTCATCGTGAACATCTATACGTGCTTTCCATAGGTCGCCCGATGCGGCCAGTTGGGCGGAAGTGACAATCCGCGAGGGACCCGCACCTGCGCAAAACTTTATAACGCTGTTCACAGGGTGTGGAAAAGCTCATTCCGAAGGTTCATTTCGACGCGATCGCATCCACCACCTGGCCTGCCGGACTGGTCCAGACGAAGGCGCTGATATCGGCCCGGCGCAATTGGTTGATAAAGGTATTGGCCGCCGCCTCGCTTTCGAAGGGGCCTGTCAGCAGCCTGGTCGACTGGCCCCAGGCGCTGAGATAGGGCTTCTTGCCCCGGAACAGCGCATCGTTACCCCGCGCCATGCGCCGCCAGTCGAATCCCAGGGCACTCCTGTCGCGCCCGGTCGCCACCTGAACCCAGATTCGGCTGGGATGGACCGGCTGCGCCGGCCTGGCTGAAGCGGGTTTTGCGCCGGGTGCGCCGTTCTCGATACGGGCGGGCCGGATCCGGCGAATATCGACCGCGCCGGCGGCAGGATCGCTGGTGCCGGTCGGCAGCGAGAGATCGCCGAAGGCATCCGCGACGCTGCGGCGCGAAGGCTGCGGCGGGACGATCCGCTGCTGCTGTGGGGGGGGCGGTGCTGCTGGCGCCTGCGCGACCGCGGGCGGAGGCGGCTGGACGGGGGATGAAATCGCGGGCCGTGAGGGCAGGACGACAGGCGCCGTTTCCCCCTGCACGGTTGCCGGCATGGGCGGCGAAGGACTGGCGACGGCGACGCGTGCCGGAACCGGTTTGGCAGGCGGCGTCGGGGGCGGCAAGCTCAGCGCCGGCCTCACCGGCTCCTGCATGCCAGAGGACTGGATACTGGCGGTTACGGCAGCCGGCCTCGGCGTCTGCGTAACCGGAGGGGCAGAACCGGGCAGCGGTGTGTAGAGGCTTGCGGCACTGGCCAGCGGTTGCACGGGCTGCGCAGCCGCGGGCGCCTTGGACGCGGTGGAGGTTCGCCGCCCGGCTGCCTGCGCATCGGCAAGCTGGCGTTGGCGCTGTTGTTCCGCCCGCCGCTCGGCATCGCGCTGTTCGCGAGCCAGGCGTTCGGCCCTGTCGCGCGCTTCACGCTGCTCGCGCGCGGCCTGTTGCTCGCGCGCCAGCCTCTCGCGCCTAGCCTCACGGCTTTCCTGGGCACTGACCCGCTGGCCCAGCGGCTCGCCACGCGGAATCAGCGCGGCATCGGCCGTGGCAAGCGCCGCGCCGCGCCTGTTCGTGGCAAAGCTTGCCACGCGCGGATCGTCCTGCCCCATCTCGGAGGCGCGCGGGAACTGCCCGAAATTGGCCGCCGCTGCCTGCTGCGCCGGGGTAAGCCGCGGCATGTACCGCAGGTAGGGGGCAATCGCGTTGGCGAGGTCGGCGGGCAGCGTCGACCTGACGATGCCGATGGCCTCATCCGGCTTGCCCAGGATGGCGAGCGCAAAGGCACGTGAACGCCAGGCAGCCTTGTCCTGCCGGTCGAGAAGCGGCTTGATTACTGTTTCGGACGCGCGACGGTCGCCGGCGATGGCCAGGCTCAGCGATAGCCTTCTTGCGGCTTCGTCGCTGGGGGCGGCGGCGATGGCCTGCCGGTAGTAGCGCTGGGCGGAAACATTGTCGGCCACAAGGTCATAGGCGAGGCCCCGGTCAAGCGCCGCCTTGGCGTCGAGCCCGCCGGCGCGTTCCGCCTCGGCAAAGATCGGGATGGCATCATAGGGATTGCCGTTGAGCACCAGCGCGCTGGCGAGGCCCGACTTGACCCTCGCGTTGCCTGGAGAAACCTGATCCGCCCGGGAGAAAAATCCGATTGCGGCGTCGATGTCGCCGATCGCCATGGCGGCGGATCCGGCATCGAGCAGGGCGGCAAGGTCTCGCGGGTTCTGGCCAAGCCGTGCCAGCGCGGAATTGAGCGCCATGGTCGGATTGGGAGGCGCAGGCTCGACACCTTCCGGCAGGACACCGCCCACCCTTTGCGCAAGCGCGGGCACGGGGGCCGATACCAGCAGGCCGCCGACAGCCAGCCCGCCCAGCAAGAGCCGGCAGCCAGACAAGTTCCGATCCATCGGTCCGCGGACCCTTACCACGGCAAGCCACCGCCTCTTTTCTCGCCGGCCGGACGGCCGCTGCATGATCCGCGTTGCCCGGTTCATCATGAACCGGAGACGAACGGCTACTGGTTGTTCTGCCGCCCGAGGAAGCGGGGGATATTTATCGCGGAAGAGTCGTCGCCTCCATCCTCGTCCTTTTCGTCGGCCGACTTGGCGCCGCGCGACAGGTTGGCCATGCGCTCGAACAGGGTGCTACCGCCGCTGCTGCGCTGGGCCGGGGCCTCGTCTTCGCCCCCCCCGGAAAGGAACGAACGACGGCGGCCGGGGATCAGCGGAGTGACCGGACCATCGTCGTCTGCCAGCCGGCTGGCGTCGAGCAGCAGTTCGTCATTGCCGCGATCGTCGCCGGTGCCGCCGACGTCATCCTCTGCCTGCTCCAGCTCAAGGTCCAGCGGCTCCTCGACTGGGGTCGAAGTTCCGGTGAGGCTGGCATAGGCGTCGCTCCTGACGTCTTCCTCGGCGTCATCCTCGCCCCAATCGTCGACAACCGGATTGCCGGCGGCGAGCTCGGGCCCGGGGGCAGGCTGCTGAGCCGGCGGCGTGAAGAAGGAAACCGGCTCGGGTTCCGGCTCGGGCTCGGCCACCGGCGCCGGCGCGGGTTCGGCGGTCCGGTTGAACAGCGGGCTTATCGCCGGAGCTGGCGCAGGGGCAGCTGCCGAGGGAACGGCAGGGCCGCGCGAAAGGCCAAGGTTGAGCGGCTTGGGAGCCTCCTCCGCGGCGACCGCCCCCTGCTCGATGCCGGTGGCGACGACCGAGACGCGGATCTTGCCATCGAGATCGGGATTGAAGGCCGAGCCCCAGATGATATTGGCCTGCGGATCGACCAGTTCGCGAATGTGGTTCGCGGCCTCGTCCACCTCGAGCAGCTTCATGTCCTCGCCGCCGATGATGGAGATGATGACACCCTTGGCGCCCTGCATCGAGACGCCATCGAGCAGCGGGTTGGCGATGGCCTTTTCCGCAGCCTCCAGCGCGCGGTTCTCGCCGCTGCCCTCGCCGGTGCCCATCATCGCCTTGCCCATCTCGGCCATGACCGAGCGGACATCGGCGAAGTCGAGGTTGATCAGACCGGGCATGACCATGAGGTCGGTGATCGAGCGGACGCCCTGCTGGAGCACCTCGTCGGCCAGCTGGAAGGCTTCCTTGAATGTGGTTTCAGCCTTGGCGACCAGAAACAGGTTCTGGTTGGGAATAACGATCAGCGTATCGACGTTGCGCTGCAACTCCTCGATGCCGGCCTCGGCCGAGCGCATGCGGCGGGTACCTTCGAACAGGAACGGCTTGGTCACCACGCCCACCGTCAGCACGCCGCGCTCGCGCGCAGCCTTGGCGATCACCGGGGCAGCGCCGGTGCCGGTGCCGCCACCCATGCCCGCCGCAATGAAGCACATGTGCGCGCCTTCCAGGGCGCGCTCAATTTCGGCCAGCGTCTCTTCCGCCGCAGCCTTGCCGACTTCCGGACGCGAGCCCGCACCGAGACCCCTGGTGATTTCCGGACCAAGCTGGATGCGATTTTCCGAAATCGAGTTGTTGAGCGCCTGGGCATCGGTGTTGGCGACGACGAACTCTACACCCTCGATCTCGGCTGCGATCATGTTGGCGATCGCGTTGCCACCCGCCCCGCCCACGCCGACAACGACAATGCGCGGCTTGAGCTCTTCGATTGCCGGGGGGCCGATGTTGATGCTCATCATGAACTCCAGTGCAGGCACGCTAGGAAAACGGTGCTTTTCGCCTGCGACAATTGCACGCTTCGAATCATCGAATCAAAGTCGGGCGAACCTTTGTCCACAGGCGCCATTCCCTTAGCGCAGTTTAAAAATAGTCTCTCATTGCCCGGTAGACCCTTCCGGCAATGCCCAGCTTTCCGTAGCGCACGGTCGACTGGTAGCCATTGGAAATGGATCGAATGTCGACCGGATCGGCGGCGGCATAGAGCACCAGGCCGGCCAGGCTCGCAAAGCCGGGCTTGACATGCTGCTCCGCCAACCCGGCGATGCGCGGCGCATTGCCGATGCGTACTGGCCGGCCCAGCGCGGCCTGGGCATAGTCGGCCAGGCCCACCAGTTCTGCTCCGCCGCCAGTCAGCACCACCTGCTGCCCGTTCTTGCCCGAAAAGCCCAGCGTCTTCAGTGCCTTGGAAACCTCTTCCATCAACGCGCCGAGCCGCATCGTGATCACCGAAATCAGTTCGGCGCGCGGAATGCGGTTCGATTCGTCGGCATGGCGGGCAAGTGGGCCGGTATGTTCCTCGCCCGGCGCGTTGACGGGGACCATCTCGCGATGATCGGCCGGGCTGGCGATTGCCGAGCCGTGCACGCACTTGAGCCGCTCCGCCTGGAACCGGCGAATCCCGAAAGCGGAAGCAATCGCATCGGTGATGTCGCCGGTGCCCGTCGGAATGGAGATAAGGCCGACCAACATGCCCGCCGCATGGACCGAGACGTTGGTCACTTCGGCGCCCATTTCGACCAGCGCCACGCCAAGGTCGCGCTCCTCGGGCGTCAGGCAGGCATGGCCCGCGGCGATCGGCGAGGCGACCACCGCCTCGACGTCGAGGTGGGCGTTCTGCACCGCCTCGGTGATGTTGCGGACAGGCGCGCCGTCGGCCAGCATGACGTGGATGTCGACGCCCAGCCGCTCGGCATGGAGGCCCTTGGGATCGGAGACCCCGTTGGCGCCATCCAGGGTATAATGCGCCGGCTGGGCATGGAGAACCATGCGCCCGTCGGGCTGGATCACGTCGCGGGCGGAAAGCAGCAGCTGGTCGATATCGTCCTGCTCGATCCGCCGCCCGCCGATATCGACCTCTACCTGGCAGGTCTGGCTCGCCAGCCCTGCCCCGGTGCAGGACACCCAGACTGCCGGGACGCTGGTGTTGGCCATCTTCTCGGCCTTGTCGATCGCATCGCGCACAGCATAGGTCGCCTTGGCCATGTCGGTAACATAGCCGCGACGGATGCCTTGCGAGGCGCGGTGGCTTGAGCCCAGGACGATCATCTCGCCGGTGTCGGAAAGCCCCGCCACCATTGCGGAAACGCTGAAGGAACCGAGGTTAACCGCCCCGAAAACCCGGGAAATTCGTGCTGGTGCCGGCATCAGTCCTTCTCCTGCCTGGTGCTGGATTTCTCCGTGGAGTCCCTGGGCTGTTCCGAACGCCCGGGGATGCGGAAATAGATGCGCCCGTTGGTCCGCATGTCGAATGCGGCGACCTTGCCGCCGATCAGGCGATTGGCCCCATCGAGCCGGGCGAAGGTCATCAGCGCATGAGCCGATTGCTGCTCGCCCTCGGGCAAGGCGAGGATCTGACCGGTCTTGAAGGTCAGGTTCCACCGGCGGTTGCCGACCCAGCCGGCCTCCTGCAACTGCGGCTTCACCGCCGGCGCGGCGTCGAGGAGCGAGGTCAGCGCGTGAATGCGAAGGTTCGCCCCCTGCCCGGAGAGCACCAGCTTGCCCTTCGCCCGCTCTGCGGAAATCGCCTCCAGCTCGTGCCCTTCCGCGTCGATCAGCACCAGCGAGCTCGCCTTGCGCAGCACGGCCACAGGCTTGCGCTCGACCACGTCGATCACCAGCGTATCGGGCAGCTGACGCGAAACGCGTGCATCGTCGACCCAGGACAGTTCGAGCAACTGCTGGCGCAGGCCCTCGATATCGACCTCGGGCATCGAGCGGTTGCGCTGGGCCAGAGCGCGCTCATAGACCTTGAGTTCGTTGAGCTGTTTCACGCCCCGCACTTCGACGCGTTGCACTTCGAACCCGGCGGAAGCGGCCGCATCGGAGAACCTGGCCTGCGCCATGGCCGGAAGCCCAGCCACATCCGCGGCGACGACGGCCGCCACCGCCGCGATCCCGAGGATGCCGACAATGGCGATGCGCTGCAACTGGTCGTCCGACAGCGGCACCAGGGCCAGGGCATTGCCGAGCAGCGAGCCCGTCTTCTCCTTGGCCGCCTTGACCCGCCGGGCCTTGGCCTGGCCCGCCGCGACCTTGCGCACGCTGGTGCTCTTGCGGGAAACCTTCGCCGCGCTCATCCCCCTGCCCCCTTCGCATGCTCAACCGCCTCGGCCACAATCGCCTCGACGAGGTCTTCGTAGCTCATCCCCAAGTGCTTCGCTTGCTCGGGCACGAGGCTGAGCGGCGTCATGCCGGGCTGGGTGTTGATCTCGAGCAGGAACAGGCCCTCGACGCCGCGCTCGTCGTCCCAGCGGAAGTCGGAGCGCGTGGCGCCACGGCAGCCGAGGATGCGGTGTGCGCGCAGGGCGATGTCCTTGCAGGCCTCGGCGATGTCGTCGGGGATTTCGGCCGGGCAGATGTGGTCGGTCATGCCGTCGGTGTACTTGGCGTCGAAATCGTAGAAGCCGCTCTTGGGCTTGAGTTCGGTGACCAGCAGCGCCTTGCCGCCCAGTACCGCCGTCGTCAGCTCGCGCCCGCGCACATAGGGCTCGGCGAGCAGGCGGTCGAACTCCTGCCAGGGGCCCTTGGAGCCGGGATCGATCGGATTGCCGTAGTTGCCTTCATTGGTGACGATGGCGACGCCGACCGAGGAGCCCTCGTTGACCGGCTTCAGGACATAGGGCCGCTCCAGCGGATCGCGCTGGTAAAGCTCGGACGTCTCGACGACCCGCCCGCCGGGCATGGGAATGCCATGCGGCACCAGCGCCTGCTTGGTCAGCTCCTTGTCGATGGCGATCACGGAAGTCGCCATGCCGGAATGGGTATAGGTCAGGCCCATCAGGTCCATCATACCCTGGACCGTGCCATCCTCGCCCGGCGCGCCGTGGAGGGCGTTGAACACGACGTCGGGCTTCGCTTCCGCCAGCCTGATCGCGACATCGCGGCCCATGTCGATCCGCGTCACCTTGTGCCCGCGCGATTCCAACGCCTTCGCGACACCCTCGCCGCTCATCAGCGAGACGGGGCGTTCCGAAGACCAGCCGCCCAGGAGAACCGCGATATGAAGCTTCGGCAAACTCACTTTCTTCCGACTCGCTTTTCGTCTGGCGCACCGGCAAACATGCCTATGCGCTGAATTTCCCATTCGAGCTCGACGCCCGAGTTTTCCCTGACCCGCCGCCGCACTTCCTCGCCGAGACCTTCGATCTCGGCGCTGGTTGCCTCGCCGGTGTTGATCAGGAAATTGGTGTGCTTCTCGCTCACCTGCGCGCCGCCCAGCTTCAGACCGCGGCAGCCCGCCGCATCGACGAGCTCCCAGGCCTTCTTTCCGGCGGGGTTCTTGAATGTGCTTCCGCCGGTCTTGCTGCGCAGCGGCTGCGATGCCTCGCGGCTTTCCGAGATGCGGTCCATCTCCGCCTGGATCATGGCAGGCTCGCCCGGCCTGCCCCGGAAGCGTGCGGCGACCACGATGGCGCCTTCGGGCAATTCGGAATGGCGGTATGTATAGTGCAGCGCATCGACCGGCAGGGTGACGAGGCTGCCATCACGCAGCACTACATCGCAATCGACGAGGATATCCTTGACCTCCCCGCCATAGGCCCCGCCGTTCATTCGCACGAAGCCACCGACAGTGCCCGGAATCGATCGCAGGAATTCGACTCCGGCAATGCCCTTGTCGCGAGCGGTGGAAGATACGAGAATGCCACTCGCCCCGCCGCCACAGTTCAGCGTGACGTCATCTATCGGCTTTACCGTGGCAAAGGCCTTGCCCAGCCGCACCACCACGCCCGGCACCCCGCCATCGCGCACAATCATGTTGGAACCGAGGCCCAACGCCATCACCGGGACAGCCGGATCGAGATCGCGCAGGAACTGCTGCAGGTCGGCCAGGTCCTTCGGCTCGAACAGCCAGTCCGCCGCACCCCCGGCCTTGAACCAGACCAGCGGCGCGAGCGGAGCGTTTTCGGTCAGCTTTCCGGCGACGCGTGGCAGGGTGTCGGCCATCATCAGCCCCTCCGCGCCTTGATCGCATCGGCGAGGCCCGCCGCCCACTTGGTGATGTCACCCGCGCCGAGGCAGACGACCATGTCGCCGGCCTTCACCGTGCCTCCCAGCACATCGGCCAGCTCGTCAGCGCCGGAAACGGCATGTGCCGAGCGATGCCCGCGCGCCTTGATGCCCGCGACCAGCGCGTTGGAATCGACCCCCTCGATGGGTGCCTCTCCCGCCGGATAGACCGGAGCGGCATAGACCACGTCCGCATCGTTGAAGGCGGCCTGGAAATCTTCCATGTGGTCGCGCAGGCGAGTGAAACGATGCGGCTGGACCACGGCGATGACTCGCCCTGCCCCCACCCCCTCGCGCGCCGCTGCGAGCACCGCGCGGATCTCGACCGGATGGTGGCCGTAGTCGTCGATGATGGTGGCTGCCCCAGAGTCGATGGCGACCTCGCCCACCTTGGTAAAGCGCCGCTTGACCCCGCCGAACTTGGAAAAGCCGGTGCGGATGCATTCGTCGCTACAGCCCATCTCGGCCGCAACGGCCACCGCCGCCAGTGCGTTCTGGACATTGTGCCGGCCCGGCATGGGCAGCTCGATCCCCTCGATCCGCCGGAAACTGCCGTCCCGCTGGCGCAGGGCTGCGTCGAAGCGGTTGCCACCGGGATAGGGGGTGACGTTCTCGCCGCGCACGTCGGCCTGGGCGGAAAAGCCGTAGGTCACCACGCGCCGGTCGCGCACCTTGGCGATCACCGCCTGTACTTCCGGGTGATCGATGCAGAGCACCGCGCAGCCATAGAAGGGCACGTTCTCGATGAATTCGACGAAGGCGTCCTTCACCTTGTCGAACGAGCCGTAGTGATCGAGGTGCTCGGGATCGATGTTGGTGACGACCGAGATGGTGCCGTCGAGCCGCAGGAACGACCCGTCGCTCTCATCCGCCTCGACCACCATCCAGTCGCCCGAGCCGAGCCGGGCGTTGGAGCCATACTGGTTGATGATGCCGCCGTTGATCACCGTCGGATCGATCCCGCCGGCATCGAGCATGGCGGCGATCATCGAGGTGGTCGTGGTCTTGCCGTGAGTTCCGGCCACCGCGACAGTGCTCTTCAGCCGCATCAGCTCGGCCAGCATCTCCGCGCGGCGGACCACGGGGATGCGGCGTTCGTAGGCCTGTTCGACTTCCGGATTGGTCTTGCGGCTGACGGCAGTGGAAGTGACCACTACCGCCGCATCGCCGAGGTTTTCGGCGGCATGGCCGATGGCGACCTTGATCCCGCGCTTCCTGAGGCCTTCGACGACATAGCTCTCGGCAATGTCCGACCCCTGCACGGAATAGCCGAGGTTGTGCATCACCTCGGCAATGCCGGACATGCCGATGCCGCCGATGCCAACGAAATGGATCGTGCCGATCTCCGTGCCGACGCCCTTCATTCGGCACCCTCCATGGCCAGCGCTTCCTGCCCGGAAGCCGCGGCTTGGCCGGACAAGCGGATCACGTCCATCAAGGGCGCGCCGCCGAAGCTCTCGACAAGGTCGGCGAGATCGGCCGCCGCATTGGGGTAGCCGCAGTTCCACGAGGCATGGGCCGCATTCGCCAGCGTTTCGGGATGCTGCGCCATGGCCTGGATCTGCTTGGCCAGTTCGGCTGCAGTGAACTTGTCCTGGCGGATCGCGCGAGCGCCGCCTGCTGCGACAACCTCCCGGGTGTTGGCGGCCTGGTGGTCGTCCGTGGCGATCGGCAGCGGCACGAGGATGGCGGGCCGGCCGACTGCCGTCAGCTCGGCAATGGTCGATGCGCCCGCGCGGCCGATGAACAGGTGGGTGTCGGCCAGCCGCTCGGCCATGTCCTCGAAATAGGTCGCCAGCTCAGCCGGAATGTCATGCCCGGCATAGCGGTTGCGCACGGCCTCGATGTCCTCCGGCCGGCACTGCTGGGTCACCTGCAGGCGATAGCGCAGCGCGGGCTGCAGCATGGCAAGGCCATCGGGCACCACTTCCGACAACACCCGCGCGCCCTGGCTGCCGCCGGTGACGAGGATGCGCAGAAGGCCTTCCTCGGTGAAGGCGGGGAATGGCCGATCGCGCAGGGCAAGGACTTCCGCGCGCACCGGATTACCGACCAGGCGCACCTTGCCGGCGAATTTCGGCTTCAGCCGGCTGACCTCGCGATAGGCCGTGGCGATGGCATCGACCCGCTTCGCCAGCAGCCGGTTGACCCTGCCGAGTACGGCGTTCTGCTCGTGAATGACCGTCGGGATCTTGGCCGAGTGCGCGGCCAGCAGGGCGGGCAGCGCGGGATAGCCGCCGAAGCCGACGACCGCGGAAGGCTCGAAGCTTTCTAACAGGCGCAAGGCCATGGCGCGGCCTTCGCGAATGGCGACAAGGCCCCTCAGCCAGGCCAGCGGGTTTCTGCCCTCCAGCCGCCCGGCGGGGAGCACATGGGCCGGCAGGAATGCGGGCTTGCCCGGGATCGCTGCGCCGCGCTCGTCGGTTATCAGCGCGACATGGTGCCCGCGCCGCTCCAACTCGCTCGCCAGCGCGAAGGCTGGGATCAGGTGGCCGCCGGTCCCTCCGGCCGCCAGCACATAGTGACGGCTGGCCGCACTCATTTGGCCCCTCCGATGTCGCGCAGCGAGAACTTCTCGCGCTGCAGGAAGGGGTTGCGCCGGGTGATCGCCAGCAGGAAGCCGACGCCAAGGCACAAGGCCAGCGTCGAGGAGCCGCCATAGGAGATCAGCGGCAGGGTCATCCCCTTGGAGGGGAACAGCTGCAGGTTGACCAGGATGTTAATGAATGCCTGACCGCCTAGCTGGGCGGTGAGGCCGGTGGCGGCGAGCAGGGTGAACAGGTCCTCCTCGTCCACCAGCCGCAGCATCACCCGGGCGATCACCGCGAAATAGAGCACCACCACGACCATGCAGGCCAGCAGCCCGAATTCCTCGCCGATCACCGAAAAGATGTAGTCGGTATGGGCTTCGGGCAGCGACAGCTTGCGCGTGCCCAGCCACAGCCCGGAACCCGTCCAGCCTCCGGCCAGCAGGGTGCGCTGGGCCATGAACACCTGATCGAAGGCGGTGCCGCCGCCGATGAAGTCGTCGATGCGGTGGCGTGCGTTTTCGTAGAAGGCATAGGCGGCGGCGAGGCCCGCGACGCCCACTGCGCCGACGCCGATGATCTTGCGCATCTCGAGGCCCGAAAGCACCATCAGCACGAACCAGACGCCGCCGAACAGGATGGTCGAGCCGAAATCCGGCTGCAGCATCAGCAGCGCACCGACCAGCCCCATCAGGGCAAGGCTGATCTGCATCACCGGCAGCTTGGGATCTCGCACTCGCCAGGAGAGGATCCAGGCCAGGCCGATGGCGAAAGCCGGTTTGAGGAATTCGGATGGCTGCAAGGAAACGCCAAGATTCAGCCAGCGCCGCGCGCCATTGACCTGGCTGCCCACCACGGGGACCAGCACCAGCGCCACCAGCATGGCGAAGCCCAGCACGATTCCGGCCCGCCGGGCCATGTCCTTGGACAGGAACGAGGCGCCGAACATGGCGCACAGGCCCAGGAACTGCCAGCGCAGGTGGAGCACGAAGAAGTGCAGGTCGTCGAGCTTGACCGCCGCGGTCGAAAGCCGCCGCGAGCTGGCCGGCGAAGAGGCCGCCACGGCCACCGCGCCGATCGCCATCAGGGCGAGGACAAGACCCAGCAGCACCCGGTCAATCTCGCGCCACCAGATGGCAAGCTCGCTGCGGCGGCTGCGGCTGTAGCGCGGCGCGTTGACGCTGCGGGTGGCCGGGCCGCCGGGCACCAGGGGCGGATGGGTCGCCATCAGGCAGGTTCTCCGGTAGCGGGTTCGGGCGTCGCCAGGCACTCGACGATCTGGCGGAAGGCATCGCCGCGCGCCTCGTAGTCGCGGAACTGGTCGAAGCTGGCGCAGGCCGGCGAGAGCATGACGATGTCGCCGGGCCTGGCCGCCGCCATCGCCTGGCGGATCGCCTCGGCCAGCATCTCGCTGCGCGTCACCGGCATGTAGGGAGCGAGCAGTTCGGCGAAAAGCGGCCCGGCATCACCGATGGTATAGGCCGCCGCGACATTGCCGAACCAGGGCTTGCACTCGTCGAGATCATCGCCCTTGGGCAGGCCGCCGACTATCCAGTGGATGCGCTTGTTCGGCCCATTTGGACCCGGACGCGGCGGGAAAGCGGCGATGGCCGGGGCGGCGGAGGCGGGGTTGGTCGCCTTGCTGTCGTTGATGAAAAGTACGCCGTTGTATTCGCCCACCCGCTCCATGCGATGGGGAAGGCCCCGGAAGGTCGACATGGCGGCGCGCCATTGAGCGGGGGTGAGGCCCAGCGATTCCACGATGGCGACGGCGACTGCCGCGTTCTGCAGGTTGTGCGGACCTTGCAGCGAGGGCCATTCCGGCTGGAAGGGTAACAGGTCAACGCCATCGACGCGGTGAATGTGATCCGGCGCGCGCCGTCGTGCCTCGGCATCGGCAATCGCCGTTGTCTCCGCGTCCCCCACCCCGAAAACCGCGTGCTGGTCTGGTCGCTGCATGGCGAACAGCCGGGCCTTGGACGCGGCATAGGCGGCGAAATCGACGTAGCGGTCGAGGTGGTCGGGCGTAATGTTGAGCAAGGCAGCCGCCTCGCAGGCGAGGCTGTGGGTCAGGTCGATCTGGTAGCTCGACAGTTCGAGCAAATAGACCCCGCCGGGCGCAAGCGGCTCTTGCCCCAGGATCGGCAGGCCGATGTTGCCGCCCATGCGCGACGGCAAGGCCGCGCTCTTGAGCAGGTGATGGACCAGCGCGGTGGTGGTAGACTTGCCGTTGGTGCCGGTAATGCCCACCACCCGGTGTGCCGGCAGGCTTTCCCGCGCCAGCGCGAACAGCTCGATGTCGCCGATCACCGGAACGCCGTAGGTGGCAGCATGCCCGGCAATAGGGTGGGTGTTGAGCGGCACCCCCGGCGAAACCACCACGCCGTCAAACCCGGTGAGGTCGATCGAGGCCGGATCGGCGATGTCCGCCCGACCTTCCAGCTTCAGGCGCGGCTCCTCGCGGCTGTCCCAGGCCGTCACCCGCGCGCCGCTGGCCAGCAGCGTTTCCGCCGCGGTCATGCCCGAGCGGGCAAGACCCAGCACCGCATACCGCTTGTCCTTGAAGGCGGGGGAGACGATCACCGCAGCTTCAGCGTCGAGAGGCCGATGGCCGCGAGCACGATCGAGACGATCCAGAAGCGGATCACCACGGTGGATTCAGCCCAGCCCTTCTGTTCGAAATGGTGGTGGATCGGCGCCATGCGGAAAATGCGGCGGCCGGTGCGCTTGAACCAGAACACCTGGATGATGACCGAGACGGCTTCGAGCACGAAGAGCCCGCCGACCACCGCCAGCACGATCTCATGGTGCGAGGCGACGGCAATCGCTCCAAGCGCCCCGCCCAGCGCCAGGCTGCCGGTGTCGCCCATGAACACTGCGGCCGGCGGCGCGTTGAACCACAGGAAGGCGAGGCAAGCCCCCATGATCCCCGCGCACAGGATCGCCAGTTCACCCGCGCGCGGCACGTGGGGAATGCCGAGATAGTGCGAGAAGTCATAGCGGCCGGCGAGATAGGCGATGATGGCAAAGGCGCCCGCGGCGATGATCACCGGCATGGTGGCGAGCCCGTCCAGCCCGTCGGTCAGGTTCACGGCATTGCCCGCGCCGACCATCACGACGGCGGCGAAGGCATAGTAGAACGGCCCCAGCGGGATGTAGCGGTCCGTGAAGGGCACATAGAGGTTGGTGTTGATCTGGCTGACGATCAGGTAGCTTGCGACACCGGCGACGGCGAATTCCATCAGCAGGCGGACCTTGCCGGAAACGCCCTTGTGGCTGCGCTTGGTCACCTTGTCGTAATCGTCGAGGAAGCCGATCAGGCCGAAGCCGCCCGTCACGGCAAGGCAGGCCCAGACGAAGGGATTGGAAAGGTCCATCCACACGATCATGGAAATGACCAGCGAAGTCAGGATCATCAGCCCGCCCATGGTCGGCGTGCCGCGCTTGGCGAGGTGGGTCTGCGGGCCATCCTCGCGGATCGGCTGGCCCTTGCCCTGGCGCATGCGCAGCATGGTAATGAAGCGCGGGCCGATGACGAGGCCGATCACCAGCGCCGTCATCATCGCGGCGCCCGCGCGGAACGACTGATACCGGATGAGGTTCGCCAGCCCCTCGAAGTGCATCCATTGGGCGATGAAATAGAGCATTCCGGCCGCGCCTAGCCTTCCTTGGCGGTGAGCGCGGTCACCAGAGCGCCGAGACCCACCGAGTTCGAACCCTTGACCAGGATCGCGTCGCCGCCTTCCAGGCCAAATGCCGCCAGCGCTTCACGCGCTTCGGCAGGCGTCCGGCAATGGGCGAAGGGCATGGACTTGCCAAGCGCAGTGCTCCCAGCTTTCCCCAATTCGTCGGCCAATGCGCCCATTTCGTCGCCGACCAGGATTGCATAATCGAGCCCCGCCGCACCCATCGGCCCTGCAAGCTCGGCATGGAACTTCGGCCCATGCTCGCCCAGCTCCTTCATCGAGCCGAGAACGGCGATCCGCCGCTTGGCGGCAGTGCGGCCCAGCTGGGCCAGCGTGGCAGCCATCGAGGCGGGATTGGCGTTGTAGCTTTCGTCGATCAGCAGGGCATCGCCGCCCTTCGCTGGAATCGTGTGACGGGCGCCCCGTCCCTTCAGCCCTTCCAATTCGGCCAGCGCCAGCCCGGCCGCGCCCAGATCGCCTCCGACGGCGCGAACCGCGGCCATCACCGCCAGCGAATTGGTTACCCAATGTTCGCCCGGCGTGGCGATGGTGTAGCAGACGCGCCGGTCGCCCATGTCGGCAGTTACCAGCGAGCCGCCGTTCATTCCCGCCACGGCATCGAGCAGGCGGACGTCGGCATGGTCGGACTTGCCGAAGGAAATGACCCTTGCGGCATGGCGCGCCGCATTCTTGCGCAGGCGGGCATAGTGGGGGCTATCGGCGGGAATGATGGCGATGCCACCTTCCTCCAGCCCCTGAAATATCTCGCCCTTGGCATCGGCGATCGCCGCCTCGCTGCCCAGGTTCTCGATGTGCGCCGGGGCAATCGTGGTGATCAGCGCCACGTGCGGGCGGACCTGCCTGGACAGCGCCCGGATTTCGCCCGCATGGTTCATGCCCATCTCGAACACGCCATAGCGCGCCCGCGAGGGCATCCGCGCCAGGCTGAGCGGCACGCCGACATGGTTGTTGTAGCTCTTGACCGACCGGTGCGCCGCGCCCCGGCTGGAGCGGTCGAGCGCGGCGAACAGCGCTTCCTTGACGCCCGTCTTGCCGACCGAACCTGTTACGCCGATGATCCGGGCGTTGCTGCGCACCCGCGCGGCCTTGCCCAGCGCCACCAGTGCGGCGTTGGTATCGGCGACGCGAATGTGCGGCACGTTTACCTGGCGGTCGGCCACCACGGCGGTCGCGCCCTTGGCCATGGCGTTCTCGATGAAGCGGTGGCCGTCCATCGCCTCGCCCTTCATCGCGAAGAACAGGTCGCCGGCCATGACGTCGCGGGAGTCGATCTCCACACCCGAAACCTGGAAGTCGCCCACGGCAACCCCGCCCATCGCGCGGACCAGCGAAGCAGCATCCCACAGCGCCATGGGCATGTCATCGTTGGCCACCCCGGGCCAGTCGATTATCCGGGCCAAAGCATTCATGCTGCACTCTCCCTGACCACGGCGACATCGTCGAACGGCAGAATGCGCACATCCGCGCCCCTGCCGATGATCTGCCCCTGTTCGTGTCCCTTGCCGGCGACAAGCACGATGTCGCCCTTCCCTGCCTCGGCAATGGCCGCCGAAATCGCTTCGCGGCGATCGCCGATCTCGCGTGCGCCCGGTGCTCCCGCCAGCACCATGGCACGGATCGCGGCGGCATCCTCACCGCGCGGATTGTCGTCGGTGACGATCGCCACGTCGGCTTGGCTTGCGGCTACCCGGCCCATTTCCGGCCGCTTGCCCTGATCGCGGTCACCGCCCGCCCCGAACACGACGATGATGCGCCCTTCGGCATGCGGCCGCAAGGCGGCAATGGCGGCTTCCAGCGCATCGGGCGTATGGGCATAGTCGACATAGACCGGCGCGCCGGCCTTGGTGATCGCCGCGCGCTCCAGCCGCCCGCGCACCGGATGCAGCCGGGTGAGCGCCTCGAAGGTCTGCCCCGCATCGCCGCCAGTCGCCAGGACGAGCCCCGCGGAAACCAGCGCATTGGCCGCCTGATAGGCGCCGATCAGTGGCAGCTCCAGCTTGCGGGCTGCGCCGCCATGTTCGATTTCAAGCGTCTGGCCAAGCGTGGTGGGCGTGCGCGAAATGAGGCGGATCGCCTCGCCCCCCTGCCCCACGGTCAAAACGCGCAGGCCGCGCCGGGTGGCGTGCTCCACGGCCTTGCCGGACCAATCGTCGTCCGCCCAGATCACGGCAGCGCCATCCTGCGCCACGACCTCGTCGAACAGGCGCATCTTGGCGGCGAAGTAGTCGTCCATGTCCTTGTGGTAATCGAGGTGATCGCGCGACAGGTTGGTGAAGGCGCCGGCCACAACCCGAGCGCCCTCATTGCGGAACTGGGCGAGGCCGTGGCTCGAAGCCTCATAGGCAACGTGCGTCACGCCTTCGCGGGCAAGGCCGCTGAGATTGGCCAGGAAAGTCACGATGTCGGGCGAAGTCAGCCCTGTCGAGACCGACTCATCCGGCGTGGTGACGCCCAGCGTGCCGATCGAAGCGGCGCGGTGGCCGGCCATGCGCCAGATCTGCCGGGTCATCTCGACGGTGGAGGTTTTGCCGTTGGTGCCCGTCACCGCGACGATGCATTCCGGCACCGGGGTGAAGAACCGGGCCGCCAGCCGGGCAAAGGCGCGCCGGGGCTGGGCATCGGCGATGTGGACGGCGCCATTCACCACCGCTTCCGGCGCCGCAACCACGGCAATCGCCCCGGCCGCTATGGCAGCGGGAATGAAATCCTCGGCATTGAACTGCGCGCCACGGAAGGCGCCGAACACCGTGCCCGGCGCAACCTTGCGATGGTCGATGGCAAAGCCGGTTACTGTCGCCGCGCCATCCACCCCCAATGCCACCCCGGCCTGCCGGGCGATGTCGCCCAGCTTCATTCGCCGTCACCGCTACCGATCAAGGGGCTGAGGTCCGAAATGTCGATGTCGCGGGTATCGTCGGGCATGACGCCCAGCAGGGGCCCGATCCGGGGCACGACCCGGCCGACGATCGGCGCGGCGTTCCAGGCGGCGGTGCGCTGCCCGGATGTGGCGGCAGTGCCCTGCGGCTCGTCGAGCATGGCGATGACGACATAGCGCGGGCGATCCATCGGGAAGGCGGCGGCGAAGGTCGCGATCAGCGAGGTCCTGCGATAGCCGCCGGCGCCGGCCTTTTCCGCCGATCCCGTCTTGCCGCCGACGCGGTAGCCGGCGGCGTTCGCCTTGCGGCCGGTGCCATCCGCCACGATCATCCGCAGCAACTGGCGCATGCGGGCGCTGGTCGATGCCTTGAAAACACGCCGCCCCGCAGGAACCTGGCCCGCCTGCAGCTTGTTGAGCGTCGTCGGCCGCCAGATGCCGCCGTTGACCATGGCGGCATAGGCGGCGGCGAGGTGGAGCGGCGTCATGGCCACGCCGTGGCCATAGGACACGGTCATGGTGGTGATCCGCGACCAGTCGCCCCGGGGCCAGATCGGCATGCCGCGCGCGGGTAGTTCGATATAGGGCCGCTCGTTCATCCCCAGCGAGCGCATGGTGGCATTGAGCCGCGTGCCGCCCAGTTCGTCTGCGACCTGCGCGGTTACGATATTGGAGGAATGGATCAACGCTTCGGGCACGTTGAGCGAGGGACCGAAGCTGTGGCTGTCATGGATTTCACGGCCGTCGATCCTGAGCGGCGCGCCGCTGGGATAGCGCCGAGCCATGTTGGTGACAGTTCCCGCATCGATCGCCGCGGCGACGGTGATCGGCTTTATCACCGATCCCAGCTCGTAGACCTGGTTGGTCATTCGATTGAAGATGTTGGCCACGCCGCTGCCATCGATCAGGTTGGGATTGAACGAGGGAAGCGAAGCGAGCGCCAGGATTTCGCCGGTATCGACGTCGAGCACGACGCCCGCGGCGCCCTTTGCCTCGGTGTCCCGGATGCCTTGCAACAGTTCGTCCTCAAGAGCGCCCTGCACGCGCGTATCGATGGACAGCACCGATGGCGTGCCGCGCATCGCGGGATCGACAAGCCGCTTGTCGAGCGCTTGTTCCATGCCCACCTGGCCACGGCCATTGGCATCGACGAAGCCCAGCACGTGGGCGGCGAGCATGCCCTGCGGATAGAGCCGCTCGGTCTCGAAGGGCGATTCCAGCGCGGGTTCGCCCAGCGCATGCACCTTGTTGGCCTCTTCGGGAAGGATGCGGCGGCGCAGGTAGCCGGCCCGGCCCGAGGAGAGCTTGGCCAGGACTTCCTGGTAGTTCATGTCAGGAAAGATCCGGAGCAGCGCGGCGGCGACCTGTTCGGGCGGATTGACCAGGGGCGATCCGCCATCGTCCATGGCCTTGGGATTGAAGCGCAGCGAGGGGGCATCGAAGGCCCGGGCCATCGGAACCCCGTTGCGGTCCACAATATCGGCGCGTGCGGGAAGCAGGGCCAGTGAAAAATCCCGGTCGGAATTCTTCGCCTGGAAGACACCCAGATAGGCCACCCGCGTAAGGGCGATCAGCGCCAGCGCGGCGAATAGCAGCAGGACCTGTATCAGGCGCCATTTGGCCGTCAGCAGCATTCGCCGGCGAACGTCGACGATCTGCCGCCGTCCGGATGCAAAAGTGGCGGTGACGGTCGCCGCGGTCATTCGCGCTCAGCCCCCCGCGTTTCGATGTGGGAGAGCCGGTCACGCAGGCCGGCGGCGTCGGTGCGGCGGGGGCGGCTGTCATGGTGCGCCGGAACCTCGGCCGCTATCGCCTTTCCGGTGAGCGGCGAGACCATGGACGGCAGGCCGCTGTCACCGTCACCCGTATCGGCGCTGGCCACCCGGATCGGCGCGGGCGCATCGGGCGAGCGCGGCTTGCCCAGCTCGGCCAGTTGCCGCTCGCTCTCCAGGTATTGCCCCGCGGTCGGGGCAGTGTAGCCGAACTCGGTGTTGTTGAGCATGCGCAGCTGCTCCTGGTTCGCGCGCGTGGCGAATTCGGTCTCGAGCTGCAGTTTCTCGCGCTTGAGCGCGATGATCTGGCGCTCGGTCAGCCGCACCTGGCTCTTTACCGCATTGACCCGCAAGGTCAGGGCCAGCGTGAGGGCAAGGCATATCGACAGGACGAAAGCCCAGCCGATGGTGCGGACGCGGGCGCGGGTCAGGTTCATGCAGCCCTCCTGTCAGTGGCTGGGGCATGGGTGCGGATGGCGGAGCGCAGGGTGGCGGAACGGGCGCGCGGATTTTGGGCCAGCTCCGCCTCGCCGGAGCGGACGGCCTTGGCGACCTTCTCGAAGGTGGGCGCGGCCCCGGGGCGAGCCTGCGGCAGGTGCCGCGAGGCCGAAGCCGTAGAGCCCGAAGCCTCGCGCAGGAAGCGCTTGACGATGCGGTCTTCGAGGCTGTGGAAGCTGACCACCGCCAGTTTTCCGCCGGCCTTGAGCAGGTGCTCGGCGGCCTTCAGCCCGGCCTCCAGTTCGTCGAGTTCTGCATTCACGTGGATGCGGATCGCCTGGAAGCTTCGGGTGGCTGGATCCTTTGGCGCACCGGGGCGATAGCCCAGCGCCTTGCGCACCACGTGAGCCAGGTCGCCTGTGGTGGCGAGCGGCCGCGCGGCGACGATGGCGCGCGCCACCCGGCGTGACTGGCGCTCCTCGCCGTACTGGAACAGGACGTCGGCGATCTCGCTCTCGGCGGCGGTGTTGACGAAGTCTGCGGCGCTAGGACCTTCCTGACTCATGCGCATGTCGAGCGGGCCGTCGGCGGAAAAGGCAAAGCCACGCTCTGCCTGGTCGAGCTGCATCGAGGATACGCCGACGTCCATGACCACGCCGTCGACTTCCGCCACCCCGGCTTCGGCCAGCGCCGTGACCATTTCCGAAAAGCGGCGGGGATGCAGAACCAGCCGCGCCGGCTGCTCCTGCGCTTCCCGCCACTTGCGGCCATTGGCAATGGCGTCCGGATCGCGGTCGAAGGCGTGGACCGTCGCCCCGGCATCGAGCAGGCGGCGGGTATAGCCGCCGGCGCCGAAGGTGGCGTCAACCACCAGCGCGCCCGGCGCAGGGGCCAGCGCCGCCATCACTTCGTCGAGCAGGACCGGAATGTGCGGGGCGTCGCTCATTTCCCCGCCCTGGCGCGCGAGCGCTCGTCCTCGCAGGCGGCGATGATGGCTTCCCAGCCCTCGCCCATCTGCGCCAGTTCGTCGGGGTTCCAGATCAGGAAGCTGTCGCCGATGCCGTGGAAGAACATCTCCTTCCCGATTCGGGCAACCGACATCAGCGCATTGGGCATGATGAAACGGCCACTGCCATCGAAGGGAACTTCGCTCATGATGTTGAGCTGGGCGAGGCGTAGCTGCTTGTTGAAGGGCAGGCCCTTGTCGGCGGCATGGGCGGCGGCGCGCTCGATCTCGGCCTCGATCTCGTCGACGTGCGACAGGCCGAAGCCCTCGATGCAGTTCCAGTCGGGGTGCTTGACCAGGCAGACCAGCGTCTTGCCGCTCGACTGCTTGACGACGCTGCGGAGTTGGGCAGGCAGCACGAAGCGGCTCTTTTCGCGCTGAAGCGAAAAGCCCTGCCCCCTGTACCTGATCTTTGCGTCCGCCAACTGCCCATCCCCGCCGGCACCCTCGCCGCCAACACCGGAACGAACGTCTTCGCGGCCGGAAGCGCCCGCACGCCCCCGACTTGCCCCCGCGAGGACACGCCAAATCGCCATTCCGATGGACGATTGTATTAACCCGGGAACGTGGTGATGGGAAGGAAAATGTAGGGAAAAGTGGGAATCATATGCACAGGTTTGTCGACATGATGAATTTCAATGACTTAGTCTGACAATTCAATACCTTGTTCCCTTTATGATCCCGACAAATCTCGCTTTCCAGGGCGCAAAATGCAGATTTTTCGCAGCTGATCCCCATTGATTCCCACCGATTCCCGAATTGCCCGGGCTTTGCGAGGCAGGCAATCAGGCCGCAAGCAGCGCGAGCAATTGCTCCAGGGCATGCACTGAGCGGGGTTCGTCGCCTGCTCCATCCTCCAGCAGCGCGGCGTCGGCCACGATCAACAGGCGCCCCCTGCCGATCTCGCA
The DNA here is from genome assembly GCA_964630805.1 of uncultured Novosphingobium sp. GTDB lineage: Bacteria > Pseudomonadota > Alphaproteobacteria > Sphingomonadales > Sphingomonadaceae > Novosphingobium. The sequence continues at coordinate 145,227 of CAZVWP010000003.1, forward strand.
GGTCGCGGCAACTCCATCGGCCAAGACCGCGCATTTCCCTGCATTTTCCGCCAGAACCAGCCGCCCCGGCAAATCTACCCGGATTTCGGCTCCGCCGACCTGCACCAGGTGATCTGCCGGCAACTGGTCCTCGTCGAACTCCATCCGCAGGCCCCAGTGCGCCAGGATCGGGGAAAGCATGACCATGTCCTGCGGCCGGCGCGGGTCGCCCGGGGAAAACCGGGAATCGCCGGTGAGCATCGGGTCGGCGAACAGCAGCAGGCGCCCGCCCTTGCGCACCCAGGCATCCAGTGCGACATTCTCCCGCGGCGCCAGCGGACGGGGCTGAGCCATGACCAGCAGGTTCACCCCCTTGAGCGGCGTACCGTTGCGCCCACCCATGAAGCTGTCGACCGGCCGCACCGTGCCGTGCGACTGCAGCACGGCCAGAGCCCAGTGCGGCGGCGCATCATTGCCAAGGTGTTCGCGAATCGTGCCCGCCTCGCGCCACTGGATCGGCAGGCTGGTGAACAGGCCGATGGTGTTCCCGCCGGACGCGCGAAGCCCGGCCGCCGCGAACAGGGCGAGCGGCAGCAAGGCGCACTGCAGCACCCTATTGCGGGCGGGGTACCTTGGCACTGGGGCTGGGCGATGGCGCGACGCCGATATCCGCCAGGGGATCGGGTGCCTCTTCCTTCATCGAGGCGGAAGCCGTCGGCTCGCCCAGGCCGCGCTCCGCCTCGTTCTGCCGGGCGCGGTCCATGATGATGTTGGCAAGCCCGACCAGCAGCAGCATGGCCGCAAGGCCCGACATGCCGATCTGCAAACGGTGCACGGTTTGGGCGCGCAATTCCCGTGCAGAGGGAGGCGCGTAATGCTGTGGCGTCGCGACCGGTGACGCCGGCTGTGGCACTCTTGCTTGAGCCATCGACCCGGCAATTACCCTATTCGTCGAGCCAAGGGAAGACCGGTAATCCCTTCTCCCTCAGCCAGGCCGGATTATAGAGCGAGGAAAGATAGCGGAAGCCGGTGTCGCACAGGATGGTCGCCACGCGGGCGTTCCTGTTACCTTCGGCCACGAGCTTCTTGCCCAGTGCCACCGCGCCGGCAACATTGATGCCGGAGGACAACCCCAGGCACAGACCTTCTTCGGCCAGCAGCCGCCTCACCCATTCCAGACCTTCCTGGTCGGAAATGCGGAACTGGGTATCGATCGGCGCGCCTTCGAGGTTGGCGGTGATTCGGCCCTGGCCAATGCCCTCGGCAACCGAGGAGCCTTCCGCCTTTAGCTCGCCATGGGCGTAGTAATTGTAGAGTGCCGCGCCGTGGGGATCGGTCAGCGCAATGGTCACCTTCTCGTCGAAGGATTTCAGGCCCAGCCCTACCCCGGCAATCGTGCCGCCGGTTCCGGCCGCGCAGGTGAAACCGTCGATGCGGTGCTCCATCTGCTCCCAGATTTCGGGCGCGGTCGATTCGATGTGGGCCTTTCGGTTGGCGGTGTTGTCGAACTGGTTGGCCCAGATCGCCCCTTCGGTCTCTTCCGCCAGCCGGCGCGAGGTGTGGACGAAATGGCCGGGATTGGAAAAAGGCGCCGCCGGCACCAGCACCAGTTCGGCCCTGAGCGCCCTCAGGGTATCCATCTTCTCGCGAGACTGGGTCTCGGGCATGACGATGATGGTCTTGTAGCCCAACGCATTGGCGACCAGCGCCAGGCCGATACCGGTGTTGCCCGCCGTGCCCTCGACAATGGTGCCGCCGGGCTTCAGCGTGCCGCGAGCCTCGGCATCGCGGACGATCCACAGCGCCGCACGGTCTTTCACCGAGGCGCCAGGGTTGGAGAATTCGCACTTGCCCCAGATCTCGCAACCTGCCGCCTCGCTCGGGCCCTTGAGGAGGACGAGCGGGGTATTGCCGATGAGATCGAGCGTATCGCGGTGAGCGGCTGGTGCAGTCATACTTTGGGGGGATACGGTTGCCAGGCCCGCAGCGCAATAGTTCCTCCCCATCGACTTGCGATGGGGAGGCGGCAGTCCGCAAGGACTGACGGAGGGGTGCGACGCCAAGTGCAGTCGCCCCTCCACCATCCCCGCTTTCGCGGGGACGATCGATTAGTCTTCCTGGGCGATCGTGACCGTCATGCCCTCGAGCGCGTCGCTGATCGGCACCTGGCACGAAAGACGCGAGAATTCATTGCGGTGGTCGGAGCTGTCGAGCAGGTCGTTCTCGTCCTCGGACATCTTCGGCAGCTTGTCCATGAAGCCGGCGTCGATGTGGACGTGGCAGGTGGCGCAGCTGCAGCAGCCGCCGCACAGGGCCAGCAGTTCGTCGAAGCCATTGTCGCGGATGGTTTCCATCAGCGTGCGGCCGGTCGAAGCCTCGACGTCGCGGGCGTTTCCTTCCTGGTCGACAACAGTAATCTTCGGCATGTGCGGCTATCCCTCGTTTTCGGCCCCGTTATGAGCCTTGATGGCGCTTTGGCCGGGCTGCTAGTGGGAACTTCGGGCTTTTGCAAGGCGAAGGTGGATGGGTCTGAGCGCTGGAGCGATACAAACAGGGCTCGACGCCATTGCCGAGCGCGAACCGGCCATCGCCCGGGCGCTGGAGATCACCGGCTATCCCGAGCCGCGCATCCGCGAGCCGGGCTACCGGACACTGATGCGCACCATCGTCGGCCAGCAGGTCAGCGTGGCGGCGGCCAATTCGATGTGGAACCGGTTCGAGGCCTTCCTTGGCCCGGAGTTGCCGCCGGAAAAGGTGCTGGCCGCCGACTTCGACGAATTGCGCGCCTGCGGCCTCTCCCGCCAGAAGCAGGGCTATCTGCGCAGCCTGTGCGAGCTGGTGGCTACCGGCGCGATAGACTTTGCCGCCCTTCCCGAAGACGACGAGGAAGCGGTGGCACGGCTGACGCTGATCAAGGGCATCGGGAGGTGGTCGGCGGAAATCTACCTGCTGTTCGCCGAGGGGCGACCTGATGTGTGGCCGGCGGGCGACCTTGCGGTGCAGGCCGGGCTGGCGAAGCTGCTGGGGCTGGAGGAGCGGCCGTCCGAAAAGGCGACGCGCGAGCTGGCGGAAGCCTGGCGGCCTCACCGGGGTGCTGCGGCGATCTTCACCTGGCACTGCTACAACAATCCGGCCCTTTGAGGAGGCAGGTCATGACCAGGTCCATTTTCATCACCGGCGGCGGATCGGGCATCGGCCGGGCCGTGGCACAGCGATTTGGCGCGGCGGGCTGGTTCGTCGGCCTTGGCGACATCGACGAGGCGGGCATGACGGAAACGCAGGGGCTGCTGCCAACCGGCAAGAGCCTCGCGATCCGGCTCGACGTGCGCGACAGGGCCGCCTGGGACAAGGCCCTGGCCGCCTGTGCAGAAGCGGCGGGCGGACGAATCGACGCGGTCATGAACAATGCCGGCATCGCCTTTGGCGGGGCCTTCGCCGACCAGACCGAGGCCGAGATCGACCAGCTCATCGCTGTCAACTTCAAGGGCGTCGCCAATGGCGCGCATGCGTCGTACCCTTGGCTGAAGGCCGCTGCTCCCGGCTCCTGCCTGCTTAACACCGCCAGCGCCGCCGCGCTCTATGGCATGGGCGGCATGGCCATCTATTCCGCCACCAAGTTCGCCGTGCGCGCGCTCACCGAGGCGCTCGACAGCGAATGGCAGGACGATGCCATCAGGGTCCGCTCGATCATGCCGAGCTTCATCGACACGCCGCTGCTGGCAGGACCCGCCGGCGCCAATACCAATGTCTCCAAGCGCGACAGCGTTGTCGCGGCGGGGCTGGAGTTCACGCCGATCGAGCAAGTGGCCGAGGCCGCCTGGAACGCGGTCCATGGCGACCGGATCCACACCACCGTCGGCAAGACCGCCGCCAGGCTCAGGCTCGCGGCCACTTTCGCGCCCGGCTACATCCGCAAGCGGGCGCGAGGATTGATGCAGGCGCGGAAGACGCTGGCGCGCGAGTGACTATCGCACTGACAGACGCGCCACCCCTTGCCGTCCCGCCGGGCTCAGCCAGGCGGAAAGCTGCGCGAAAGGCACTGTCGCCGGTTCCTCGCAGGCGGCAGCCACATGCGGCAGGCTGGGGGTGAAGACAAGGCCCGACCGGCCAAGCCCGATGTCCCAGTAGTCCGCCTCCGAAACCGCCTCGCGGCACTCGGTATCCTCGAACTTGAAGTGGCGCAGCACAGTGCTGCGCAGGGCCGGGGTCAGTTCACGATAGGGCCCAACGTCATCCGCAACCCGCGCCTTCACCCCGCGCACGGTGAACCAGGTGCCGAGATCGATCATACGGCCGGTCTTGCGGTCGAAGGTGCGGTGGAAGGTGCTGTCATCCGGGTGCGCCCCGCCGCAGTCGCCTCCGGTGGTAATCGTGGCGGAAAGGAACTCCGCCGTCAGCAGGTCCGGCTCGGCCTCATAGGCGAAGGAGCCGCCGGTGCCGTTCTGTGCGACCTGCTGGCGGTCGCAGCCCAGATAGTCGGCATCTGGCGAGGTCGTATCGACCCGCAGCGCCACATTGATCGCCCGGTCGCCGGGCTGCTGCTCGCGAATCGCGAAGCCGACGATGCTGGCATCTGGAAAGCCCGGCCCGACATTGTAGGTTAGCTTGGCATAGGCGATCCCCTGCCGGCTGTCCGCCTTCGAAGTGACTCGCACCGGCCGCACGCGCGGGGCATGGAATTCATCGCTGGCGCAAGGACCGTCTTCGCTGGCCCGTGTGGCGACCCGGGTCAGCGCGACGGGGAGCGTCTTCGTGCCACTGCGCCATTGCCCGGAAAGCCGGTTCGCCCCCTCGTTCGACAAGGTCCAGCTGCCGCCCGATTCCTCGGCTCCGCCCTCATGCTCGGTCCATGCGCCGCTGTCTTCCTTGCGCAGCGCGATCGGCACCAGCTTGCTCATGTAATAATAGGAGCCAACCGCCCAATCCTCGCTGCGCTGCGCAAGGCAGGCGCGCACCGGCAGCGCGCCGATCGTACCTTGCCAGACGCCTTCCCAGGCGGGCTGCGCCGCGTCGGCCTGAACAGGAACGGCGGCCACGCAGGCCAGCGGCATGAACCATGTCCATCCGCGCATCACATTACCCCCTCGATAGCCCGCGCCATGTCGATGTCGCGCTTGCTCAACCCGCCTGCATCATGGGTGGTGAGCGTGACGTGAACCCGGTTCCACACGTTTGACCATTCGGGGTGATGATCCGCCTTCTCGGCCAGCAAGGCAACCCGGGCCATGAAGCCAAAGGCTTCGGAGAAATCGGAAAACCGGAACTCGCGTTCGATCGCCAGGCCGTCCTGGCGCAGGGTCCATCCAGCAAGGTCGGGCAAGGCGGCGTCGCGCTCGGCATCGGTGAGGCGGGGAATGGGCATGGTTCCTCTCCTTGGCAGCGGCACAGCTTTCCCCTATCGCCGCCGCCCATGCAAGCGTGCCGCATAGTCGCCGACGACCTCGCCTGCCGGAGGGGCGACCGCGTGCTGTTCCGCGGCTTCGCGCTGGAGCTTGCACCGGGCGAGGCTTGCCGGATCGCCGGCAGCAACGGGATCGGCAAGTCCAGCCTCATCCGCATCATTGCCGGCCTGCTGCGACCCTTTGCGGGAGAGGTACGGGTCGAAGGCCCCATCGGCCTGGTCGATGACCGCCTTGGGCTCGATCCGCAACTGCCGCTTGGGCGTGCCCTTGCCTTCTGGCAGCGGCTCGACACCGCTCCCGCGAACATCATGGAGCGGCTTGGTATCGACCGGCTGGCGGACGTGCCGGTCCGCTACCTTTCCACCGGGCAGAAGAAACGCGCCGCTCTCGCAAGGCTGCTGGGACAGCAAGCTGCAATCTGGCTGCTCGACGAACCACTCAACGGCCTCGACGCCCAGGCCGTCGGGCTGACCCTGGAACTTGCCGCGGAGCATTGCCGCGCCGGCGGCATCTGCCTGATTGCCTCCCATCAGCCTTTCGAGATCGCCGGCATGCGGCAGGTCCAACTGGCGGACTACACGGCATGATCGCCAGCCTGTCCGCCCTCCTGCGCCGCGACCTCGGCCTGCTGCTGCTTGGCCGGCGACGGGGTGGCACGGTGCTGCCGCTGCTGTTCTTCCTTGCCGTTGCCATGCTGTTTCCCTTCGCCATCGGCCCGGACCCACGGCTGCTCGCCAGGATCGGCGGCGGGGTGATATGGGTGGCGGCACTGCTCGCGGCCATCCTGCCGCTCGACCGTCTGATCGAACCCGACATCGAGCTTGGCATGTTCGACCAGTGGGCCCTGCGCGGCATTGCCGAGGAGTGGGTGGTGACGGTGCGCATCGCCGCGCACTGGCTGAGCTTCGGCCCTCCCTTGATGGTGGCCGCATTGCCGGCAGCGGCGCTGCTTGGCATCGATGGGCCATCCTTGCGGACGGTGGAACTGGGCCTGCTCGCCGGCACTCCCGGCCTCGCCGCGCTCGGGGTCACGGTCGCGGCGCTGACCGCCGGTCTCAGGGGCGGCGCGGCACTGGCCGGGCTGCTGGTGATCCCGCTGGCGGTGCCGCTGCTGGTCTTCGGCGCGGGAAGCCTTGCGACCGGAGGCGACAGCGGACTTGCCCTTACAGCGGCTGCGAGCCTGGTCCTGCTGGCAATCAGCCCCTTCGCAGCCGGCGCTGCGGTGAGGACTGCAAGAGGTTAAACCGTGCCTTTGGCAAGTTGAACGGCACGGAGTGGAACCTTTTTCAAGGCGAGGCGGTTTGGAGGAGGTGGGTGTTCATGAAGGCAGGCGCGTCATGCAAGAAGATCCGAACGCTCCTGGCGGCAGTGTCGAACCGTTTCCGGGATCATCGCAAACCACTGCCGTCAGCGATGAACCGCGCCGAATTCTCGGACTGCTCCAGACTGCAAATCCGAACGCTGCCAAGGTCAGCTTCGAATTCGACGGCCAGTTGCATGCGCACATCGACCTTCGCCGCATAGAAGAAATGAGCATTGTCGAGGAACGCCTGCGCTACATTGGCGGCGGTCAGTTTTTTCCGACATCCGCCGGGGCAAGACCCCCAACCACCCGTTCCATCACCGTGTGAGCATGCTGGTGGCGCGCTAAGGTTCAACTCACCAGAAACGCTGGTGCCGGCAAAGCCTGCTTGACTATGCGGCGGCCAGTTTCGATGCATGCCTGGCGAGAACAAGATCGTCGCGTTTCGGCCGCCTGAGTCGGCATACGGCGGCATCCAGCCAGTGGTGAGAGCATGACCATCAAGACCGCGGACCTGACCCCGCACATCGGCACGCAAATCTTTGCGGACAAGGCGGCGCTTCTCGATGGCTCGATCGCAGGCGAGCTGCGGGTGCTACTGGAACAACGCGGCGTGCTGCTTTTCAGGGGCTACGACATGACCGACGAGGAGCAGATCCGGTTCGGCAAGACCCTGGGCAAACCGCGCAACGAACATGGCACCGACATCACCATGGTCTCGTCCGACAAGGCCAAGAGCCCGATCTTCGCCGAATATTCGGAAGGCACCTTCAACTTCCATTTCGACGACACCTACATGGAATATCCCGCGCTCGCCTCGATCCTGCGCTGCAAGGTGACTGCGCCCAAAGGCGGGCAGACCGAATTCGCCAACACCTATGCGATCTATGACGACCTGTCCGAGGAGGACCAGCGCTGGATGGACAGGCTGCATGCCGAGCATTCGCAGGAATGCATCCAGCGCAAGGCCTTTCCGAACCCGACCGAATGGCAGCTCTCGCTATGGGGCGAAGGCGCGCTTCCGGCGAAGACACACCCGCTGGTGTGGCTGCACCGCACGGGCCGCAAGTCGCTGCTGATGGGCGAAACGATGAAGCACATCGTCGAACTGCCCAAGGCTGAAAGCGATGCGCTGGTGAAGCGGCTGAGCGACCTGTCCAACCGTCCGGAATACATCTACCGGCATGACTGGCAGGTGGGCGACATGCTTGTCTGGGACAACACCGGCACCGTGCACCGCGTGGTGCCCTTCGACCTTGACTGCGGACGCGAGCTGTACCGCGTCAAGCTGGCTGGCGAGGAGCCGATCCGGGCAGTTGGCCAGACGGTGCCGGCCTGACACTATTCGTAAGGCGGCTTGTCCAGCCCCTTGGGGCTCAGGGTAAACACCTCGCACCCGTCCTCGGTAATGCCCACCGTGTGTTCGAACTGCGCCGACAGCGAGCGGTCGCGCGTCACTGCCGTCCAGCCGTCTTCCAGCAACTTCACCGGCGGCTTGCCGAGATTGATCATCGGCTCGATGGTGAAGAACATGCCCGGGCGCAGTTCCGGACCGGTGCCGGCCCTGGCCGCGTGGACCACTTCCGGCGCGTCGTGAAACAGGCGGCCGACGCCATGGCCGCAGAACTCTCGCACCACGCCGTAGCGGTTCGCCTCGGCATGGCGCTGGATCGCCGCGCCGATGTCGCCCAGCCGGTTGCCCGGGCGGGCCTGTTCGACGCCCAGCATCAGGCATTCGTAGGTCACATCGATCAGCCGCCGCGCCTTCAGCGAGACGTCGCCGACGAGGTACATCCGGCTGGAATCGCCATGCCAGCCATCGAGCAGCGGCGTCACGTCGATATTGACGATATCGCCTTCCTTCAGCGCCTTGTCCGAAGGAATGCCGTGGCAGACGACATGGTTAATCGAGATGCAGCAGCTATGCGCATAGCCGCGATAGCCGAGCGTGGCCGGAATCGCGCCGTGATCGAGAGTGAACTCGCGGACGAAATCGTCGAGCGCCTGGGTGGTGACGCCCGGCTGCACCAGCGGAGCCAGCGCGTCGAGGTTTTCCGCGGCGAGCCGGCCCGCGCGGCGCATGCCTTCGAAGGCCTCGGGCCCGTGCAACTTGATGGTGCCGTCGCGCAGCAGGATCTCGCCGTCGGCTACTGTCTGGTACTGAGTCATGCGCCGCATGTAGCGCCCCTCGCCCCTTTTTGCGAGTGCCGTGCAATTCGTGACGCCGCAAGCCCGGGTTCCGTTCGCGCCGGATAGCCGCTAGACCCTTGCCATGACCGGAAAGAACGCACCGATCCAGCCCGACAAGGGCCAGAAAGCCACGCCCATCCACCTCGTCGACAAGGAAAGCCTGGAGGAATTCGTCAAGACCCTCTCGGCCCCGCAGCGGGCGTCGCTGGCGGCGCAGAGGTTCAAGGGCGAAGGCTTTTCCCACGCCATCCTGCCCGATGGCGACGAATGGATCGTCGTGGCCGGCGTCGCCAACCGCAACAGCCTTTCTAGCTGGTGCATGGCAAAGCTCGCCGAGGTGCTGCCGTCCGGAACCTATCGCCGCGCCGGGGGCGAGCCGGGACCGGCCCTGCTCGGCTGGGTTACGGGACAATACAGCTTCGACCGCTACCGCGCCGAGCCTTCCACCGAAGGCCCTCGCATCCTTCTCTCCGGAGACGCCAAGGCGATCGGCCCGGCCATGGCCGAGGCCGAGGCCGTCGCCCTGGTCCGCGACCTCGTCAACACGCCGACCGAGGACATGGGCCCGGCCGAACTGGAAGCGGCGGCGGAAGACCTTGCCAGGCACCACAAGGCGCACCTGCGCGTCACCCGTGGCGACCAGCTGGAGCGCGACTTTCCAATGGTCCACATGGTCGGCCGCGCCGCCGCCCGCAGCCACGCGCCCCGCATGATCGAGCTCGAATGGGGCAATCCGAAGCATCCCCGGCTGGCTCTGGTCGGCAAGGGAGTCTGCTTCGATTCGGGCGGGCTCGACATCAAGCCCAGCTCCGGCATGCTGCTGATGAAGAAGGACATGGGCGGCGCGGCCCATGTCATGGGGCTGGCGCGGCTGATCATGGCGAGCGGCCTTCCCGTGCGGCTGCACATGCTGGTGCCGGCGGTGGAGAATTCCGTCGCCGGCAATGCCTACCGCCCCGGCGATGTGCTGCGCTCGCGCGCGGGCACATCGGTCGAGATCACCAATACCGATGCAGAAGGCCGACTGATCCTGGCCGATGCCCTCACCCGCGCCGGAGAAGACAAGCCGGAGCTGATCATCGACTTCGCGACTCTCACCGGCGCCGCCCGCTCCGCGCTGGGGCCGGACCTGCCCGCGCTGTTCACCCGGCGCGACGAAACTGCCGATGCGCTGCTCGCCGCAGGCCGCGACTGTGACGATCCCTGCTGGCGCCTGCCGCTCCATGATGGATACCGCGAATGGCTGAAGAGCGACATCGCCGACGTGATGAACAGCCACGCCAATGCCTTCGCCGGCGCCTCGGTCGCCGCGCTGTTCCTCGACAGGTTCGTGCCCGAGGGAACCGACTGGGCCCACTTCGACACCTTCGCCTGGCGGCCCAACGCCAAGCCAGGCCGGCCCAAGGGCGGCGACGCGCTGGGAATGCGGGCAACCTGGCGGATGTTGCAGCGGAAATACGGCTAAGGTTGCGCCACGCGCCTGTCGAAGCTAAGCGCGCCTCACTTTCAATCGGGGACGGGCAGGACTTGGCTTCCGACAACTACGAAGGCGTATCATTCACCATGACCGGCCCCGGCGCGACTGCCGAGGCCGGACACCTGCCCGTGCGCGGCGATCTGGCGCACATCAAGCTGGCCGGCCGCTTCTTCGTGCCGCACTATGCCGTGCCTATGCCGCAGCGTGTTTGCCGGCCGGCAACATTGCGCAAAGCCGGCAAGGACGAATCCGAAGCTGTCGAGGCACTCGCCGCCGGAACGCTGTTCAACGTGCTCGACATCGCCGGCGGCTGGGCCTGGGGCCAAGTCGGCGAGGATGGCCTCGTCGGCTATTTGCCGGTAGAATCGCTCGCAGCGGCATGACTTCGCGGGTCTTCATCGACGGTGCCGTCGGCACCACTGGGCTTGAGATCGTCGAGCGGCTGTCCGCGCGCCCGGAATTCGAGCTGATCGTGCTAGACGAGGCGCAGCGCAAGGAAGCCTCCGCCCGGAGCGATGCCTATCACGCCGCGGACTTCGCCGTGCTGTGCCTGCCCGACGATGCCGCGCGCGAGGCGGTTGCGCTTGCCGCTGACAGCAAGGTGCGCATCATCGATGCCTCCTCCGCCCACCGCGTCGCGGATGGCTGGGCCTATGGCTTTCCCGAAGTGGCCGGGCGCGACAGGATCGCGGCGGCGCGGCTGGTAAGCAATCCAGGCTGCTATCCCACCGGCTTCATCGCGCTGCTCGCCCCGCTGGTGCGCAATGGCCTGCTGCCCTCGGACTGGCCCTACACTTGCAATGCCGTCTCCGGCTATTCGGGCGGCGGCAAGGCGTTGATCGCGCGCTTCGAGGAAGACCGCGACATCGCCTTTCGCGACTATGGCCTCGGCATGGGGCACAAGCACGTTCCCGAGATGCAGGCGCAGTGCGGCCTCGCCCACGCGCCGGTCTTCGCCCCTGCGGTAATCCCCGCGCATCGCGGCATGGTGGTCGAAGTGCCGCTGCACCTCGGCCTGATGCAGCGCGCCGCGCCGGTCGACGGGCTGCGCGATTGCCTCGCCGACTACTTCGCCGGCAGCGAGATTGTTACCGTGCATTCCGATGCGCCGGACGAACTGCTGCTGCGCGGATCAATGGAACCCATCGACCGGCTGGACCTTTACGTCTTCGGCTCGAAGGACGGTGCCCAGGCGAGGCTGGTCGCCGTGCTCGACAACCTCGGCAAGGGCGCCAGCGGGGCCGCGGTGCAGAACCTCAACCTGATGGCGGGCCTGCCGGAAACGGCCGGCCTACGGCTATAGTGCCCATTTTTTAGGCATCTCCTGCTCAATATTGAGGCAGGATGTTCCAATCGCCGTGAAATAAATCTGCAACTAATGATGCCGGGACAATCGGAATCCTTCGATTCCGCTCTTTTCGGGCTCTGACAAGTGCCCTAGGGCAGGCGCATCGCCTCTGGCACGATTCTTGATGAGGAGTGAGGAGGCACCTGAAGAACCGGCTGTGCCCGTGTGCAGCCGGTTTCATGTGCGGGGGTCCGGACACGTGAAGAAAATCGAAGCAATCATCAAACCGTTCAAGCTCGACGAAGTGAAGGAAGCGCTCCACGAAGTGGGCGTGTCCGGCATCACCGTGACCGAGGCCAAGGGCTTCGGCCGCCAGAAGGGTCACACCGAGCTTTACCGCGGCGCGGAATATGTCGTCGACTTCTTGCCCAAGGTTAAACTTGAGGTAGTCGTCCCCGACAGCCTGGCCGAACGCACGGTGGAAGCCATCGCCAATGCCGCGCAGACCGGCCGGATCGGCGACGGCAAGATTTTCGTCATCCCCATCGAAAGCGCCGTTCGCATCCGCACCGGGGAGCGCGACGACGACGCGATCTAGTCCTTGGGGAAGGGCCCGCAGCCCGATCCCGATCCAACCTCATAACCCCTCCCCTACCCCCTGCCCTGGCGGGAGGGGAACCACGAAGGAAAACCAATGTCCAAGGCATCAGACATCGTAAAGCGCATCAAGGACGAGGAGATCGAGTGGGTCGATCTTCGCTTCACCGACCCCAAGGGCAAGTGGCAGCACCTGACCATGGTCGCCTCGGTCCTCGGCGAGGACGAGCTGGAAGACGGCCTGATGTTCGACGGCTCCTCGATCGCCGGCTGGAAGGCGATCAACGAGTCGGACAT
>CAZVWP010000004.1:0-23128 GCA_964630805.1 uncultured Novosphingobium sp.
AGAAGCGGTAGGCGACGTCGATGGTGATGCCCTGCTCGCGCTCGGCGGCGAGGCCGTCGACGAGGAGGGCGAAGTCGATGTCCTGCCCCTGCGTGCCGACCTTCTTGGAATCGGCGTGCAGCGCTTCAAGCTGGTCCTCGAAGATCATCTTCGAATCGTATAGCAGGCGGCCGATCAGCGTCGATTTTCCGTCATCGACCGAGCCACAGGTGATGAACCGCAGCATGGTCTTGTGCTGGTGCACGTCGAGATAGGCGTCGATGTCCTCGGCGATCAACGCGTCGGTGACGTAGACGGGTTCTGTCGTGGTATCCTGGGCCATCAGAAGTACCCCTGCTGCTTCTTGACTTCCATGCCAGCACCGCCCGCATCCTTGTCGATGGCGCGTCCCTGGCGTTCGGAGGTGGTGGTGAGGAGCGTTTCCTGGATCACTTCGCTCAGCGTCGTGGCCTCGCTCTCGACGGCGCCGGTCAGCGGGTAGCAACCCAGCGTGCGGAAGCGCACCGACTTCATCTCGGGCACTTCGCCGGGCTTGAGCGGGAAGCGGTCGTCATCGACCATCACCAGCATGCCGTCGCGCTCCACCACAGGGCGCTTGTCGGCGAAGTAGAGTGGGACAATGGGGATGTCGTTGAGCTGGATATACTGCCACACGTCGAGCTCGGTCCAGTTCGAGATCGGGAAGACGCGGATGCCCTCGCCCTTGTGCTTCTTGGCGTTGTAGAGGTTCCACAGTTCCGGGCGCTGGTTCTTCGGGTCCCAGCCATGGCTAGAAGTGCGGAACGAGAAGATACGCTCCTTGGCGCGGCTCTTCTCCTCGTCGCGGCGGGCGCCACCGAAAGCGGCATCGAAGCCCCACTTGTCGAGCGCCTGCTTGAGGCCTTCGGTCTTCCACATGTCGGTGTGGAGCGGGCCGTGGTCGAAGGGGCTGATCCCTTCTTCCTGCGCCTCGGGATTGTGATAGACAAGGAGTTCCATGCCGGACTCCTTGGCCATGCGCTCGCGCAGCTTGTACATCTCCTGGAACTTCCAGGTCGTGTCGACGTGCAGCAGCGGAAATGGCGGCGGGGCCGGATAGAAGGCCTTGCGGGCGAGGTGCAGCATGCAGGCGCTGTCCTTGCCGATCGAATAGAGCATCACCGGCTTTTCCGCCTCGGCCACCACTTCGCGGATGATGTGGATGGCTTCGGCCTCGAGCCGCTGGATGTGCGTGAGTGTCTTGAGGTCGGTCATGTGCTCCTCTCCGCTGCTCATGCGGGTTGCCAGCTTGATGACCTCGCCACCTTGACAGATATGCTCCCATATGGGAGCAAAATGCAATGGCCCTGACATCGCTCGACGAACGCGACCTGCTGCTTCCACTGGCGGAAGGAATCCGGGAGGACCCGATGTGGGACACGTTTCTGAAGCGTCTTCGCCAACGAACGGAAGCGACGTGGGCATGCCTTCTCGTGCAAATGACACCGACAGCGCACTTACCCCCGATCACCCGCGTGGCAGCGGCCAGGACGGACATGACAGATCCGGACTTCGACAAACTCTCGTCGCTTGGCCTGATCCCCTATGCAGCACTCCGCCCCAACCGCGTCTATGCCCTCGAGGAGATGCTGGACTTCGACGATCCGGACACTCCCAGCAGGCAGCGCGCAGCACTGAAGGAGGCCCGGATCGCCCATGCTCGCTTCATCCGTATCGCCTCACGCTCCGAGAACAACGCCTGGCTGATCCTGCTGTCGGAACGCAAGCCGTTCGATGCGGATGATTCCGCCTTGCTCTCTAGCATCGCCCCGCACTTGGCCGTGGCGCTCGACACGCTGGGCGAGCTGGGCGCGCAACAATTGCGCGCAACGATTGCGGAACAGGCGCTGGAGATGCTCGGCATCGGCCAGATGGCGCTAGACCGGGAAGGCCGCGTGATCCTGACAGATTCCCTTGCCGCGAAGCTTCTGGGCACACGCGGAGGGGCGCGGCTGAACCTGCCGGCGGAAACCACCCAGACCCTTGCCGAAGGCTGTGCAGCCATGATGAAGGCACCGTCAAGCGCACGCCGCGTGATCGATTTGGACAAAACCGATCTGCGCCACATGCTGCTTCGCCCCCTGCCCTCGCCCATGGGCACTGCCATCGTCGCTATCGGCACGGTCCGGCAGCCCCAGAAACAAAAGCGAGGCGCACCGCCGCGCGTGGTGGCGCAACTGCTCGGCCTGTCGGAACGCGAAGCCGCGCTGGCCGAGGCGATGAGCCGGGGCGAGTCGATCCTGGAAGCGGGCGCCCAATTACAGCTCACCCCGGAAACCGCGCGCAACTATACCAAGCGCGCCTATGCCAAGACCGGGGCGACCGGCCAAGCCGACCTCGTAAGGCAGGTCCTGACCGGGCTCGCACCCTTGGCCTAGCTGCCGAGCTTCTCGTCGATCTCGGCGATTTCCGACTTCAGCCACATGGTTTCGGACAGGTTCTTCCCGCCCGAAGCCTCCAGCAGTGCCTGGCTGGCAACCTTCTTGACCTCCAGCGCGGCGTGGTTGTCCGGATCGGCATTGAGCGCGATGCCGACGAGGTGCAGCGCCTCGAGCGGCCGGCCTGCATCGGCATGTGCCTTCGCCCGGCCCGCCAGCACGTCCGCGCCGCCCGCCAGCTCGACGAGGTCGGCATGAACGCTCTTCTGCGGCACGCCATAGAGCGCAGTGGTTCCGTCCTCGTAGTGGAACCAGCCCGAATACTCGCGCCAGATCGACTTGACGGCCCAGCTCGCCTTGCCGTGGAAGTCACCGATGGCGACATTGCCGGGGAACTGGAACTCGTGGACCAGCTCATCGACGGTCTTGCCCGCCTTCATCCCTTCCAGCGTGTAGTCGCGGACATAGGTAACCGCGGCTTCCATCCGGTCGAGGTCTTCCTTGATCCTGTCCTTGCCGATCACCGGAGCGCCATGGCCGGTGATTAGGATTTCCGCCCCCAGCTCGCGCACCTTGGCCAGCGACTTGAGGTAGGTCCGCACCAGCCGGGGCTTGTCGCCGCGCAGGGTATTGAGGAAGGGCATGGAAAGCCACACCGGCCCAAAGGTATTGCCGACGAAGACGACCTTTTCCTTCGGCATCCAGACGAGGATATTGTCGATGGTTTCCCCCTCGGGGGCGGAAATCAACTGGAACGTGCGGTTGCCGACATCGATCGTCAGCCGGTCCTCGACGAAAATGTCGGGACGCACTTCCTCGTTGGACGGAATCGGCTTGGGAGGCGTGTCGCGCTTGAGCGTAGTGCCCCAGAGCTTGAAGGTGCGCTTGCCGAAAAAGGACTGAAGCCCCGTCATGTCGCCAATGGCCGTGTCCCAATCCGGTCCGCCGACGATCCTGGTGCCCGGCTCGCGCAACACCGGCACGCCGCCGTAGTGGTCGGCATGGCTTTGCGTCAGGATGATGTACTTCAACGGTCCCTTGCGATGCGGTTCAAACAGCTTCTTGCTGCGCTCAGCCCCGTCCGGCATGCCGGTGTTGATCACCACGTCGCCATCGTCGGTAGTGACGAGGTAGGCGTTGGAGACGTCGTGCGACATGAAGATGAATGGGGTAATCTGCTCCGCCTCGGTCTGCGCGTCGCCAGCGCGGACCATGTTGGCCAACGGTGGTGCCTTTTCGTTGCTCATGCAGGCTCTCCAATTTCGACCATGACCTTGCCCGATTGCGGCGTGGCGGCGATCTTCAGGCCCTCGATCACGTTTTCCAGCGGGATATGGTGGCTGATGATCTTCGCGATCTTGTCCTTCAGCCGCGCCATGTTGGCGACGACATCGTTCATCTCGGTCGGGTATTCGACCGCAGTAGTGATGGTCAGCTCGCTGGTCAGCATGGTGCCGAGCGGCAGTTCCACCGGCTTGTAGTAGACCGCCGTCACGACGAGCCGCGCACGGTACTTGCAGATGTTGACCACGTCGGTGACGATATTGGGGGCGCCCGCCGCGTCGATGAATGCGTCGGTGCCGACGGCAGGCTTGTGCATGCACAATTCCTTGCCGTGGAGTTCGCCTAGCGTCTCGTAGAGATCAATCTCGCGCGGATCGAACGCGGCGCGCGCGCCCAGGTCCAGCGCCAGCTGGCGCCGCTCCGGCGAGAGGTCCAGTGCAACGACGTCAGTGACGCCGCGATCGACCAGCCACAGAATCATGCCGAGCCCGATCGGCCCGCAGCCGAACACCACCACCTTGTCGCCGGCCTTCACTTCGGCCCGGTTGACGCCGTGCATGGCGACGGCGAGCGGCTCGCACATCGCCGCAACGTCATAGGGCACGCCCTCGGGGATCGGCAGGATCGATTCGCCCAGCTTCGCCTCGCGCACCAGCAATTCGTGGACAAACGCACCTTCCGGCCCGCCGCTGCCGACCTTGCTGGGGGTCTGCATCGGGTTGATGATCACCGGTTGGCCCGGCTTGATGCCCTGCACCTCATTGCCGACATGCAGCACTTCGCCCGCGCCTTCGTGCCCGATCGGCGTAACGCCGCCGGGCTGGCGCATGATGCCGCCCCACTTGATGTAAGAAAGATCGCTGCCGCAGATGCCGCAGGCCTTCATCTTGACGACCACGTCCTTGGGGCCGTGCTCTGGGCGGACATAGTCGTCGAGCCGCACGTCGTCGACTTCGTGGATGTTGAGGACCTTCATGGTCTAGTCTCCCTTGGGGCTCTGACTCAGGGGCGGATCTTGTAACCGCCGTCGATGAACAGGGTTTCGCCCGACATGAACGAGGAGGCGTCGGAGCACAGGTAGGCGCCGATGCCTTCGAAGTCTGTGCCATAACCCAGGCGGCGCATCGGCGTTTGCGGAGCGTAGATGGCGCTCAGCGCGGCGTCGGCGGCTTCCTGGTTCGGACCCATCATCGGCGTGATGATGAGGCCGGGCGCGACGACATTGGCGCGGATGCCGTACTGGCCGAGTTCCACGGCCAGGCAGCGGATCACCGCTTCGGCGCCGCACTTGGAGGCGGCATATTCCATCTTGCCCGGCAGGCCCTGGTAGAGCGAGCCCGAGCCGCAGGCGACGAGGCTGCCGCCTGGCTCGCCAGCCTTGGCGCGCTCGACCATGAGGCGCGCGCCTTCGCGCAGAGTGTAGAACGCCCCGTGCAGCGCGACCGACTGAAAGTCGTGCCAATGCTGGGTCGGCATGTCGAACACCGAATCATAGCGCGGTGGCGGGCCGGAATTGGCGAAGACGCAGTCGAGGCGGCCGAAGTCATTCTGCAACTGCCCGTAGCCGTCGATAACCGCCTGCTCGCTTGAAACGTCGACGATGTAGGTCTCGACCCGGCCAGCGCCCGCCGCCAGCAGTTCTGCCTTCGCCGCGGCATTCTTTTCCGCATTGCGCGCCCAGATGGCGATATCACCGCCCATCTTGGCGCAGCCCATGGCAAAACCCAGGCCGATGCCGCCGTTGCCGCCGGTCACCATGGTCACCTTGCCGGTGCAGTCGAACAGATTGCTCATTTTACGAATTACCCTCCAAGTGAGCCCGCATAGGCGGGATAGATGACGCTGCCGCCGTCGATGACGATGGTGTCGCCGGAATGGAAACGCGAGGCATCGCTGCACAGGTAGGCGGCGATGCCTTCGAAATCCTCTGGATAGCCGGGACGGCTGATCGGCGTGACCGACGAGAACAGCCCGTCGATCTGCGCGCCAATCTCCTCCGGGATATTCTCCGAGAAGCCAGTCTTGATATAGCCCGGGGCGACCGTGTTGGCGCGGATACCGTATTTGCCCAGCTCGACCGCGATCCCGCGGATCACCGCGCCCATGCCGCCCTTCGAGGCAGCGTAATTGTAGATGCCGGGGATGCCCTGGAACATGGACAGGCTGCCGCAGAACACCAGGCTGCCGCCTGGCTCGCCCGCCTCGGCCCGCTCAATCATCAGCCGCGCACCTTCGCGCAAAGTGTAGAACGCTCCATGCAGGCTGACATTGAGCAGGTCGTGCCACTCGGCCGAATCCATGTCGATGAACTTGCTGTTCTTCGCATTGCGGCCGGAGTTGGCGAAGACGCAGTCAAGCCGTCCGAAATCGGCCTTGAGCTGCTTGTAGCCCTCGGTCACTTGCTCTTCGGAGGTAACGTCGATCTTGTAGGCCTTCACCCGGCCCGCGCCGGCCGCCAGCAGCTTTTCAACGGCAGTGGCGTTCTTTTCCTCGTTGCGCGCCCAGATCGCAACGTCGCCCCCCAACTTGGCGCAGCCCATGGCGAAGCCCAGCCCGAGGCCACTGTTGCCGCCCGTGACCATGGTCACCTTGCCGGTGCAATCGAACAGCGAGTTACCCATGCATCCCTCCATCCCCCAGCCTTTTGAACGGGCCGTCAACGGGTGCGAAGGTTTCCCCCCGCCCGGCTTGCTCCGCAAGGCTGCTCAATGTAGAAATCGGGACAGATTTCATATTCGGAGACATACAATTAGCAGCATGGGCAAGGATTACGCCCCGGTCATGGTCGTGGAGGCGCAGGCTTCGGTCTGTTCCATCGACGCACAGATCGTGCGCTTCGACGTACCCGGGCCGACTAATGCGGTGATGCAGGTTTCCGACCGCTACCAGATCGACATGTGCCTCACGCCTCGCCCGCTCGAAACCCGGGCCTGCTACCTGGAAAACTGGGGGCCCCACCGTTTCGAGCGAGTTGGCGACATCTTCATGGTGCCACCCGGCCAGCGGCTGAATTTCCGGGGAGTTGGCGGGCTCCTGCAGGCCTCGGTCACCTGCCAGCTATCGCCTCAATCCATCGCGGACATCATCGGCGAACACTTTGCCTGGAACGACCGCAAACTGGCGGCGACGCTGGACATTTCCAGTGCAACGATCCGCGCCCTGTTGCTGCGACTGTCGGGAGAGCTACGACACCCCGGGCTCGCATCGGAGCAGATGGTCGAACTGCTCGGGGCCGAACTTGCCATCGAACTGGCCCGCTTCTGCCGCGATGTCGACGAGCGCCCCGTGACTGGCGGCCTCTCGGGCTGGCGCTTGCGCCTGATCGACCAGCGCCTGAGCGACGAACCCACTGCCCCCGCGCTCTCGGAGCTTGCAACCATGTGCAACCTGTCGGTCCGCCAGCTGACGCGAGGCTTCAAGGTCAGCCGGGGCTGCTCGATAGGCGACTATATCGAGCAGCGCCGCATGGAGACGGCCAAGCGCCTTCTTACCACTGGCGAAAGCGTCAAGACCATCGCCTTCGCCATGGGGTTCTCCTCGCCATCCAGTTTCACTTATGCCTTCCGCCGCGCGGCCGGGTTCAGCCCCAGCCAGTTTCGCCAGCGCCACCGGGGAGCCCTTGGCCAAGCCTGATGGATTTGGCTTGAATTCGACAGTCGGACCTGATTGCGCCAGTGATGCGCATTGCCAAGCGACAGGCCTTTCGGGTTAGTCGCGTCCAAGAACGGTCGCAACCATGCGGTCATAAACTTCATCGGGAAGGAAGCGTCAGATCATGGCCGAACCACTCAATTCCGACGCCCTCGTCGCACAGGCCCGCGAGGCCACCGGTCTGCATGACTTCGATTGCGACAGCTACCGCGAAGGGCTCGACGTCTTCGTCGACGATTTCAACGATGGCATCGCCAAGGGGCTCTATCTCGATGATGGCATCAACCGCGTCCGCTACGATTGCGTCCACTATCTCAGCAACCGGCTGAAAGTCTGGAACTATCTAGTACAGAACCCGGAACTTCTCGAACGCCCGATCGAAAAGCCGGTCTTCGTCCTCGGTGTGCCGCGCACCGGCACCACGCTGATGTCCAACCTGCTGGCCGCCGACCCCAACCGCCGCTCGCCGCTGGAATGGGAGATCGACGATCCGATCCCGCCCGTCGCGACTGCGGAACTCAAGAACAACCCCCGCGTGCAGGCCAAGCTCGATGCCCACGAGGCGCTGCTCAAGGCGCACCCGGAAGCCGGTGTGATCTATCGCAGCTCGCCGATCTACCCGCACGAATGCGTCTGGTACATGGCGCATGATTTCAAGACGCTGATGATCGAGAGCAAGGGCATCCTGCCCAAGTATCGGGAGTTCATCTTCAACTGCGACATGACCAGCGCCTATGCCTGGCACCGCAAGTTCCTCCAGGCGTTGCAGCACAAGGCGGGCGGCATCTGGAACCTCAAGATGCCCAGCCACGCGCTCTTTCTTGATGCCCTGATCAAGGAATATCCGGACGCGCGCCTGATCTGGACGCACCGCGATCCCTATGTCGCCACCGGCTCGCTGTGCTCGATCATCTCGATGAGCCACCGCATGCTGATGGGCCGGATCGACTACGAATGGCTCGGCTCGCAATACCCCTGGTACTGCGCCCAGCACGCCGAACGCGCCATGGACTTCCGCGACAAGCACGGCGAAGACCGGATAATCGACGTCATGTACGAAGACATGACCAACGACCCGATGGGCACCATCAAAAAGGTCTATGCCCAGCTCGGCGACGAATGGACGCCCGACGCCGAGGCCGGAATCCAGGCCTGGGTCGACGACAACCCCCAGAACAAGTTCGGCAAGCACGGCTACAAGCTGGAGCAGTATGGCCTCAGCAAGGAAAAGCTCGAGCCGCTCTATGAACGCTATCTCGCGCGATACGACATCGCGATGGAAGGGTAAGGAGAAGAAGGATGCTCGAAGGCCATCTCTTTCAGCTAGGCTATGTCTGCGACGATATCGAGGAGGGCATCGCCCAGTTCCGCGGTCGCGGCATGACCCATGAACCGCAGATAATCGAGGTGAAGCAGCCTGTCATTGCTCCCGACGGCAGCCAGGTGGTCAATCACATCAAGCTGTGCTTCATCTGGATCGGCGAGATCCAGTACGAGCTGATCCAGGCGATCACCGATCCGCTGGGGATCTATGCCAACGCCCCCTCGAACGGCGGCCCGATCCGATTCCACCAGACCAGCACCCGCATTTCCGACTGGGAGGATTTCCGCAAACGGGTGGACCAGCAGGACCTTCCCGTGGCGATGGAGTGGGATTCCGGTCCCGGCCAGCTCAAGTTTCTCTATCTCGATGCCCGCGAGAAGTTCGGCCACTACCTCGAATATACCTGGATGACCGACGAAGCCTGGGAACAAACCCGCAAGATGTGAATTATCGGCCGCGTTCCAGCGCGGCCATCAGGATTTGCCGATTGGACCGGTCTGCTTCGAAGCGGGCCAGTTCCACGTCACGGCGCAGGATGGCATCGATGATGCGCCTGCGCCCGGCGACCCACTGCTCCCCCCCAATCAGGCCCCGGCCGGGCGTATCGCCCGGCTGCATGGCCGAAAAGCGCAAGGTCACCCGCGTCAGCAGTTCGAACAGCGGGCGGTCGACCATGCGGAACAGCAGGTCCTGGAACTGCTGCTCCATATTGGCCATGCTCGCTTCGGTCTCACAGGATGGAAGCCGCAGCGCGAACTCCCTCAATTCGTCCTGCCCCGCGCGGTCGTCACTCCCGGCCGCGGCCGCGCACAATTCGTTGAACAGCAGCGAAGTCATGTCCAGCGCCTCTTCCCACGAGGCGGGCTGGCTGCGCATATAGGCGGCAAGCGCGCGCTCCAGGTCCGCCGCATCAGGACGGCTGCCATAGTACCCACCGCCGGGACCACGCCGAACCTCCAGCAGCCCTTCGTGCTCCAGGATACGCGCGGCCTGCTGCACCGTGACGATGCCGACGCCCAGGCTTTTCGCCAGTTCGGGCAGCGAACCGATCTGCTCGCCCTCGTCCCGCGCAAAGATCAGCTCGCGCATGCGCGCGGCGGTATCCTGCACAAGGTGCTTGCGGCCACCTGCCGCAGCATGTTCGGTCACTACCTGTTTGAGCTGGGTCATGGGAGCAAAAATACGCACATTTCTTGGTCGATCAAGTCGCGCGATCACCATGTTGCACCGCACAATCCAAAAAACATGCTTATTATTTGCGAATTGCGCTTGCCATGACGTGCGTCAGCCGACAATTTGCCGCCATTGAAACGCGGGCGATTCCCTCGCCGGGCCCCGCATTGGGAGTTGAGAATACCATGGGCTTTCAGGACCCGAATCTCGAGGCTTTGCCGCGCAACGCGATCATCATCGACAACAAGGGCGAGGAACGCGGCAGCGGTCACGCGATCCCGCACATCTATCCCGGCAACGGCAATGTCACCCGCGAGATATACATGGCCAATGCCGACGACGTCGATCGCGCCGTCCAGTCGGCCCGCAAGGCCTTCCCCGCCTGGCGCGCCATGCCCGGCGACCAGCGCCGCAACCTGATGTTCAAGCTCGCCGCCCTGTTCGAGGCGAAGAGCGCGGAATTCGCCCCCAGCCTGATCGCCGAGAACGGCTCGGTTGGCGCCTATGCGCCCTATATGGGCTATGATGCTGCGCAGAAGTTCCGCTACTTCGGCGGCTGGGCCGACAAGATCCACGGACGCACCGTTCCGATGTGGGGGGGCCCCGCGCATGACTATGTCACCTACGAGCCGTTCGGCGTGGTCGGCATAATCATCCCGTGGAATGGCCCGCTGTTCGCCGCCACCATGTGCATGGCCCCGGCCCTTGCCGCAGGCAACTGCGTCGTACTCAAGTCGCCCGACCTTGCCCCCTACTCCGCCATGATGCTTGCCGAAGTGATCCGCGAGGCAGGCTTCCCCCCGGGCGTGGTCAACATGATCACCGGCGCGGCCGATGCCGGCGAGGCAATGGTCCTGCACCCCGGCATCGACAAGATCGAGTTCATCGGCTCGGGCGCGACGGCCAAGAAGGTTCTGTCGACGGCCGCGCAGTCGCTCAAGCACGTCGGCCTCGAACTCGGCGGCAAATCTGCCGTCATCGTGTTTGACGACGCCGACCTCGGCACCGCAATCCGCTGCGGCCTTACTGGCGCGGTCTCGGCCAATGGCCAGGGCTGCGTCAACGGAACCCGGCTCTTGGTGCAACGCGGCATCTACGATCAGTACATGGCGGCGATCGCCGGAGCAGCCAGCCAGGTGAAGGCGGGTGACCCGCTGGCGCCGGACACCATGCTCGGCCCAGTCATCTCCGAAACCGCGATCAACCGCATCCTCGGCATGGTCGAGCGCGGCGTCGGTGAAGGGGGCCGCATCGTCGCGGGAGGCCAGCGCCTGGGCGGCGACCATGCCCCCGGCTACTTCCTCCCCGTCACCGTCCTTGCGGATGTGCCAAATTCCAGCGAAATCGCCCAGAACGAGGTCTTCGGCCCCGTCCTCGTCGCCACACCCTTCGACACCGAGGATGAGGCCATCGCGCTGGCGAACGGCACCGAATACGGCCTCGGCGCCTATGTCCACACCCAGAACCTGCGCCGCGCGCACCATGTCACCGGGGAACTCCAGGCCGGCATGATCCACGTGAACGGCTCGGGCGAAGCGATGCAGCCGAACTGCCCCTTCGGCGGCTGGAAGAAGAGCGGCCACGGCCGGCTAGGCGGCATAGAGGGACTGAACGAATTCATGCAGCCCAAGAACATCTGGATGAGCCTCAAGGGCCCCGAGGGATGAGCCGCGTCCTCAACCCCGTCGGGCGCAGCGAGCGCGGCCTGCAGGTCCAGGCCGAGGTCGGCGGCCAACCGGCGCCGCAGCCGCGCACCCTGCTGGAAAGCGCCGCGCGCGATTTCCTGTTCGGCGAAGTCTGGAGCCGGCCCCAGTTGGACCGGCGGGCCCGCTTCCTGATCTCGATCGCCGCCGTCACGCTGAACGGCGCGGCCGACGATCTGATGGACTTCTATGTCCAGGGCGCGCTCCGGAGCGGCATGCTGTCACTTGCAGAACTTCGCGAGGCCGCCCTGCACCTTGCGGGCTACGGCAACCTGCCGCGCGCCATGGTGCTCGACAGGGCGATCAGCAGGGCGGAACAGGTGCTGGGCCTCCAGCCCGCCGATTGCCCGCCGCTCAGCGCTGATCCCGCCGTGCTGACCGAGCGATATGCCGCGGGCGAGGCCGAGTTCATGGATGTCATGACATTCGGAAACGAGACTCCGCCGCACCCCTTCCTAGAAGCCATTTCCGGCCACGTGTTCGGCGAGATCTGGACCCGGCCGGGGCTCGACCAGCGCTCGCGCCGCTGGCTCACCCTGGTGGGCGTCGCCGAAAGCAACCGCGAAGTACCGATGAAGACGCATTTCTACGCGGCAATGGCCAGCGGCAACTGCTCGCAGGAAGAAATGCACGAATTCATCCTGCACTACGCCAGCCACGCCGGCTGGCACAAGGCAAGCTCGGTCCTCGTGATACTGTTCGAGATGATCGACAAGATCGACAAGGGCCTCTCCTATGACGGACAAAAGGCATAACATGACGAAACTGGACCCCAAGGAACGTTCCGCCCGCGGCGTTGCGCTGCAGACCAGGATTTACGGCGAAGCCCCTCCGGAGCCCCAGACTCCCTGGGAGGAAAGCATCCGCGACTTCGTTTATGCCGAAGTGTGGAACCGCCCCGGCCTGGACCTTCGCGCGCGCTTCCTGATTGGCATTGCCGGCGCGGCACTCTGTCGTTTCCCTCAGGGCACCATCGACGGCATCGTCAAGGGAGCGCTGCAGACCGGCGAGATCTCACTGGTGGAAATGCGCGAGGCAGCGCTTCACCTCGCGGTCTATGGCGGCTGGGGCACCGGCGACCTGATCGACAAGGCGGCCACCCGCGCCGCCGATGCGCTCGGCCTGCCAAAGGCCGAACGCCCGCCTATCCGCGCAGAGGCCTGGGATCCGGACGAGCGCACCGCCAAGGGCCAGCAGGAGTTCATCAACGCCATGACCTTCCCGGGCGGCCCGTCGAGCAATCCGTTCCAAGAGGCGATCAACAACTTCGTCTTCGGCGAAATGTGGCCGCGCGAAGGGCTGGACCAGCGCTCGCGCCGGTGGCTGACGCTCGTTGGTGTCGCCGAAAGCCGCGCGGAGATTCCGATCAAGTCGCACTTCCACGCGGCCATGGCTTCCGGCAATTGCACGCCCGACGAGATGAAGGAATTCGTGCTGGCCTATGGCCTGTGCGCCGGCTGGCCGAAGGCTTCGGCAGTAAGCGGCATCGTGCTGGAGATGATCGACAAGGTGGAAAAGGGGCTTCCCTGGCACGGGTAACCCGCGCAATTCACGGCTTGATTTTCTCCGGGTGACCCTGCGTCACCCAATGCCACACGCACAAAGGATAGGGCATGGCTCTGGCAATAGACATGAATGGGAAAGTGGCGCTGGTCACGGGGGCGGCTTCGGGCTTGGGCCGAGCCGCCGCGCGCAAGCTGGCGGAAGTAGGGGCAAAGCTTTGCCTCGTCGATGTCAACGAGGCTGGCCTCAAGGAAACCGCGGATCTTCTGGGTGGCGCGGAAGTGCTGCTCCATCCTGCCAACCTTGCCGATCCCGATGCTTGCACCGGCGCGGTGGATGCAGCGGTCGCTAAATTCGGCCGGCTCGATGCCCTGTGCAACATCGCCGGAATCATCCGCATGGCGCACACGACGGAAATGCCGCGCGACCATTACCTCCAGACCATCGCTATCAACCTCAGCGCGCCCTGGTTCCTCAGCCAGGCGGCGATTCCGCACCTGCTCGAGGCCAACGGCGCCATCGTCAACTGCGCCTCTTCCGCCGCCTTCATCGGCGAGGCCTATGCCGCCGCCTATTGCGCCAGCAAGGCGGGCCTGGTGAACATGACCAAGGCCATGGCGATGGAATATTCGCGAAAGCCCATCCGCATCAACGCCGTCGCGCCTGGCGGGATGATCACCAACATCTCAAACGGCATGACCTTCCCGAGCGAGGCGGAAATGGACCTCGTCGCCCGCTATTCCGGCATGCGCGGCCAGGTTGAGGTGGACGACGTCGCCGACCTCGTCACCCTGCTCGCATCGCCTGCGGGCCGGAGTTACCACGGTGCCTGCGTCTCGATCGACGCCGGCATCACGGCGGGCTAAGCTCATGGGCAACATCGGATTCATCGGCGTGGGCAGCCAGGGCGGCCCCATGGCGCATCGCATCGCCGATGCCGGCATGCCGCTGGTCGTCTGGGCGCGCCGGCCCGAAGTGCTGGAAGCCTACGCGGCCAAGGGCGCCACGGTGGCTGCCACTGTCGGTCAGCTCGGGGAGATGTGCGAGCACGTGGGCATCTGCGTGGTCAACGATGCCGACGTGCTGTCGATCACGGACCAGCTCATACCGGTGATGAAGCCGGGCGGCCGGATTGCCATCCATTCGACGGTACTGCCGGAAACGGTCGCAGGACTGGAAGCCCAGTGCGAGGAGCGCGGGCTTCAGCTCATCGACGCCCCGGTAAGCGGCGGTTCGCCCGCTGCCGAGGCAGGCGTGCTCACGGTCATGTGCGGCGGCAAGCAAGACGCATTCGACGCGGCGCTGCCCGTGTTCCGGACCTTCGGCAAGCTCGTTGTACTGCTCGGGCCAGCAGGGGCCGGACAGCGGGCCAAGATTGTCAACAATGCGATGCTTTCCGCCAATATGGGCGTTGCCATGGCGGCACTCGACGCAGCGAACAGCCTTGGCATCGAACGATCCAGTTTCATCGAACTGATCAAGGAGAGCAGCGGCCGCAGCATGGGTTTCGAGGTGTTCGCGCGCCTCCCCTCGCCGGCTGCCTTCGCCACCGGCGCCCCCTTGCTGCTCAAGGACATGAACCTCTTGAAATCCATTCTGCCCGATAATGTCGGCGCGGACGAACTCGATCACATTTCCGCGCGCTTCCTCGCCGCGGCCAACCCCGGAGCTTGAACAAATGGCCTTCACTCTCGACCAGTTCCGCCTTGACGGCAAAGTCGCCGTGGTCACCGGCGCCGGCGGACGCGGCAATTCGATCGGCCGCGCCTATGCCTTCGGCATGAGCAATGCCGGCGCTTCTGTCGTCGTCGCCGATCTCAATGGCGAGGGAGCCAAAGCGGTTGCCGACGAGATCAATGCTGCGGGCGGCAAGGCGATCGGCATCCAGGTCGACGTGTCGGACGAGGCCTCTACCCTCGCCATGGCGGACGCCGCGAAGGCGGCATTCGGCGGCGTCGATATCCTGATCAACAACGCCGCTCTGATGGTGGACATCAGCTACGATTCGATCGACACCGTCTCGGTCGAGGCGTGGAACAAGGCCTTCGCGGTCAACACCACAGGGGCCCTTCTCTGTGCCCGCGCCTGCGCCCCTTCCATGCGCGAACGTGGCGGCGGACGGATCATCAACCAGACCAGCGGCGGTGCCTTCCCATCCACCAGCCTCTACGGCATCACCAAGATCGCCCTGGTTGGCCTGACCACCTCGCTCGCCAAGCAGTGGGGCAAGGATAACATCACCTGCAACGCCATTGCGCCGGGTAACGTCAAGTCCGACGCAGGCAACATGCTGGTGCCCGACGATTCGCCCTTCATCCAGTTCCTGCAGATGGCCTGCGCCATCCACCCACGCGGTGAGCCCGACGAACTGGTCGGAACCGCAGTGCTGCTTTGCTCGGAAGCAGGCAAATGGATCAGCGGCCAGACCATCCATGTCGACGGCGGCTGGATCATGCGGCCGTGATCGGCTGAACGGAGTTTCATGACCATGAAAGTCGGATTCATAGGCCTTGGCAGCATGGGTGCGCCCATCGCAAGGCGCCTTGCGCAGTGCGGGTTCGAAGTCACCGGCTGCGACATCTCGCCCGAGATGCTGGCCGCCTTCGACGAACCCGGCACTCGCCAAACTGCCGATCCGATGGAAGCCGCGCACGGTTCCGAACTGCTGGGCATCTGCGTGCGGACCGACGAACAACTGACAAGCCTGATCGACGGCGGAAAGTTGTTCGAGGCCCTAGGCAAGGGCGGGGTCGTCATCCTGCACTCGACGGTTTCCCCGGACCTTGCCCGCAAACTGGCGGCGCAAGCGCGGGAATACGGCGTCGGCTTTGTCGACGTCGGTGTATCCGGTGGCGGACCAGCCGCCGAACAGGGTCAGCTTTCGCTGTTCATCGGAGCGGAAGATGGCGACCTCGAGCGCGCGCGTCCATGGTTGGAAGCCATCGGCAAGAACCTTGCCCACCTCGGCCCGGTCGGTCGCGGGCAGGAAGGCAAGCTGATCAACAACCTCATCTCCATCGCCAACTACGGCATGTCGGCTGCCATCATCGATATCGGGGTGTCGATGGGATTCGACCGGCAGCAACTGATTGAGGCGTTAGCGGCCGGATCCGCCCAGAGCTTTGCGTTGCGGGTAGGCCCTAACTTCGTCCTCCCCCGCGAAGGGCCCGGCGCCCCTGGCAGCTTTGTCGGTCTGCACGACCTGCTGAAGAAAGACGTCGACCACGCCCGCGAGCTGCCGACCAGCGAGACGGGCGCCCTGCGCAGCCTTGCGGATGCGGCGGAGTTCATGCTCACTCGGCTGAAACGCGCCAAGGCCGAAGCCGAAGGCCAGCCCGCGCCAGCAGATCCCGATGCGGTGGCCGATGCCTATTTCGCCGCAGTCCGCGCCAAGGACCTCGACGCCTGGATGGACCTCTTCGCCGAGGATGCAACCTATACCCTGCCCAATGGCAGCCGGTTCGAGGGCAAGCCGGCTATCCGCGAGTTCCAGAAGACCGTGTTCGGGGCCAACGCGCCCTTCCCGACGCCTGTCACGCGCTACTATCGAAACGACGGCCTGGCCGTCGAGGTCGAGGCGCGCCTGCCCGACGGCACGGTACGCAGCACGGTCAATGCGTACCGTTTCGATCCTGCCGGCAAGATTCGCTCGCTGTCGGTGACGATGCGCGGCTGAGACAGCGCCTCAGGCCGTCTCGAAGGCCTCCGCCGGCAGTGCCATCATCGCTTCTGACCCAGCCTCGATCTTGCGGCGCAGGGCTCCGGCATCAGGCATGAACCTCTCGGCGTAGTATCGCGCGGTCGTAAGCTTGGCCTCGTAGAAGGCCTTGTCGGATGCCCCCTCCGCCATGGCCTTGGCGGCGACGCCGGCCATCCGCAGCCACATCAGCCCGATCGAGACGATCCCGGCGATGTGCATGTAGTGATGCGCCCCGGCCCCGGCATTGTTCGGGTTGGTCATGGCGTTCTGCATGAACCACATGGTCGCCGCCTTGAGTTCGCCATTCGCCTTCTCCAGCCTTTCGGCAATCGCCTCGAGAGCGGCATTGCCCTTTGCCGCTGCGCACTCGCCATCGACCAGCCCGAAGAACGCCTGGATCGCCCGCCCGCCGTTCGAAGCCAGCTTGCGCCCCACCAGGTCCATCGCCTGCACCCCGTTTGCGCCCTCGTAGATCATCGCGATCCGCGCATCGCGAACGAACTGCTCCATCCCGTTCTCGACGATGTAGCCATGCCCGCCCCAGACCTGCTGCATGTTGACCGCTACGTCGAATCCCTTGTCGGTGCCGTAACCCTTGATTACCGGGGTCAGCAGCGAGATCAGGTCATCGGCCATCTGCCGCTCTTCGTCGCTCGCCGCCTTGTGGCTGAGTTCGACCTGCAGTCCGCCCCACAGCGCCAGGGCGCGCAGGCCCTCGGTGAACGCCTTGGCGTCCATCAGCATGCGGCGGATATCGGGATGGACGAGTAGCGGATCCGCCTTTTCCTGCGGCTCGGCCGGACCGGTCAGCGCCCTGCCCTGCCGCCTCTCCTTCGCGTAGGCGACCGCGTTCTGGTAGGCCACCTCGGCCTGCCCCAACCCTTGTATGCCGACACCGAGGCGTGCCGCGTTCATCATGATGAACATGGCGGCGAGTCCCTTGTTCTCCTCGCCGACCAGCCAGCCCTTGGCCCCGTCATAGTTCATCACGCAGGTCGCATTGGCATGGATGCCCATCTTGTGCTCAATCGAGCCGCATGACACGGCGTTGCGTTCACCCGGACTTCCATCCTCGCCCACCAAGAACTTGGGCACGATGAACAGGGAAATGCCACGCGAACCTTCCGGGGCATCGGGCAGCTTCGCCAGCACCAGATGTATGATGTTCGAGGTAAGGTCGTGCTCCCCGGCGGAGATGAATATCTTCGTTCCAGTGATGGCATGGCTGCCGTCCGCCTGCGGCTCGGCGCGGGTGCGGATGAGACCAAGGTCGGTGCCGCAGTGAGGCTCGGTCAGGTTCATCGTCCCGGACCATTCGCCGCTGATCATCTTGGGGAGATATTTGGCCTGCAACTCAGGGCTGGCCTTCGCCCGAATTGCCGCCACGGCGCCATTGGTCAGCCCCGGGTACATGGCAAAGGACTGATTCGCTGCGCACAGATACTCCTCAAGCACCATGGCCAACACGTGCGGCATGCCCTGCCCGCCGAATTCAGCCGGCATGGCAAGAGTTCCCCAGCCTGCCTCCCTGAATTTGTCGTAAGCTTGCTTGAACCCCTCGGGCGTCGTCACCGACGCATCGGCATTGCGCTTGCAGCCCTCGGCATCGCCGGATGCGTTCAGCGGCGCGATGATTTCGGAACAGAACTTTCCAGCCTCTTCCACCACTGCATCGACGATGTCTGCAGACGCGCTTTCGAAGCCGGGCAGGTTGCCAAAGCTCTCCAGCCTGAGAACTTCGTTCACCACGAAGCGTGTATCACGAGTGGGCGCTTTGTAGACGGGCATGTCTTATCCTCTTTAACTCGCCTGGTACGCGACAGATTGGCTTACATTTATGCAAGTTCAACCCTCGGCCCTGACCAGTTCCTCCCCTTCGAGGCGGCGATAGAAACAGCGTGTAGCACCGGTATGGCAAGTAGGCCCTTCCGGCTTGGCCTTGATCACCAGCGCATCCTGATCGCAATCGACCAGAATCTCCTCAACCCTGAGGAAATGCCCCGAGGTCTCACCCTTCAACCAGAGCCGCCCGCGAGACCGCGAATGGAAGTGCGCTAGTCCGGTCTCGCGTGTTTTCTGCAAGGCCTCCTCGTCCATGAAGGCAACCATCAACACTTCGAGGGACTTCGAATCGACGACCACGGCCGTAAGCAGACCCTGCGAATCAAAGCGAGGCAGGAAGGTGCTTCCCTGTTCACGGTCAGCTTCAACATGGTTACTCATTAATTAACAAACCCTCGAAACGTGCATCTGCGGCGGCAACTTGTTGCACGATAACCACAGGTGGCGATCAAAATCCATCGCCGCCGGCAATGCCGCTTCACAATCGCGGCGAATCGAGTGATGCATCGACCGTGGCCGCAAGGCCGCACCGGAACATGGAGCTCAAAGCAGGGCCATGGTTCAGGGGTTCGGTAACAGCCAATTCGGCGGACCGGCACATGAGGGATCGGACGAGGTGATCATCAGGGGGTGATCGCCGTTCTGCGGAAGCAGCGTCCCGACAGTTTCGTCACGAGGACGCCCGGAGCCCACCGCTCCGGGCGTTTTCGTTTATTGTTCAAAGTGCTTCGTCGAGAACCCGGGCAAAGCAGCAGACGACGACCTTGGCCGCTCCGGCGCGCTTGAGCGCCGAAACGCAAGCGCTGCTCGTCGCCCCACTCGTCAGGACATCGTCTACCAGCAGCACGTTTGCGCCGCGAAGCAAGCTTCGGTGACGGGGAGCGACACCAATCGCACCGGACAGGGCCCGTGCACGTGCCTTTGCCCCCAGCCCCCCCAGTACCGGCGTCGCCTTGCGACGAACCAGTGCGTCCACCGCCAGCTTCAGTCCACGCTGGCGAGCGATCTCGCCAGCCAGTACCGCCGCCTGATTGAACCCGCGACGCCACAGCCGCCAGCGGTGCAGAGGCACGGGCACCGCCAGCCAACCCGCATCCACGCCGCGCAGCCTGGACACCATCACCCGCGCCATCATTGGCGCCAAAGCAATCCGCCGGCCATGCTTGAAGGCCAGCACCAGCTTGCGCGAGGCATCATTGTACAACGTTGCCGCCGCTATTCCGTCGTGACGCGGCGGGTCGGCCATACAGGGTGCGCAAATCGCGCCGTCACGCAGGCCTTCCGAGAAGGGGCGTTGGCAGAGCGCGCAACTCGGCTCCCCGGGTATAGCAAGCTCGTTCCAGCAGGAAGGGCAAAGGCCGGTCTGAGCGGAAAGACCCTCGCCGCATAGGGGGCAACGCGGAGGGAACACGAAATCGACCACTGGCGAAAGTGATTGTGCGAGCCCCATGCCAACTCTCTAACTCTGCTCCAGTGCTTGCGGCAACCGGTCATTCAAGCCAATGGACCTCATGGCCTCACCAGCCCCACCGCTGATCTTCTCCCCGCGCCGCCGCCTCGCCGCGCGACGCCGCGCAATGCGGCTGCAACGGCTGCCCGGAGCGGCGCGCTATATCCTTGACGACATGGTCGAAGACATGGTCGAGCGCCTTGCCTTCCTGCGCCACCGGCCACGACGAGCGCTGACCATTGGCGACAGCGGCGAACTGAGCCGGGTTCTGGCCAGCCAGGACTGCGAAGTCACCGGTGCCGATCCCGCCGCCGGTTGGGACCTCGAAAGGCCCTATCCAGCAGGCGGCTTCGACCTCATCGCCTGCTTCGGCCTTCTCGATACGGTCAACGACCTTCCCGGCGCACTAATCCATGTCCGCAATGCCCTCGCCCGGAGTGGCCTTGCGATCGCCACCTTTCCCGGCGCCGGGAGCATGCCGAGGCTGCGTGCCGCCATGCTGGCAGCCGATGGGGAGCGACCGGCCCCACGGCTCCACCCCATGATCGACGTCCGCGCCGGCGGCCAGTTGCTGCAACGCGCCGGCTGGGCCGACCCGGTGATCGACAGCCGCAGTCTCGAGGTGCGCTTCCGCTCC
Organism: uncultured Novosphingobium sp.; assembly: GCA_964630805.1. Classification (GTDB taxonomy): domain Bacteria; phylum Pseudomonadota; class Alphaproteobacteria; order Sphingomonadales; family Sphingomonadaceae; genus Novosphingobium. The sequence goes on from CAZVWP010000004.1 coordinate 20,664, forward strand.
TTTGGCAGGCTCGTCAGCGACCTTCGAGAACAAGGGCTCGGCAATGTCCTCGCGAACCCCGGCCCACCGCTTTCCCGCTCGTCCCTGCTGCGCGCCGCCGAGGCCTTCGGCACGAGGACCGTCGAACGATTCGAGCTGCTTACGCTGAGCGGTTGGCGGCGATAGCCAGGGCCGCCTGCGCCGCCGCTAGCCTGGCGATGGGCACGCGATAGGGCGAGGCGCTGACGTAATCGAGGCCGACACTTTCGCAAAAGCCGATACTCACCGGATCGCCGCCATGCTCGCCGCAGATGCCGAGCTTGAGGTCCGGCCGCGCCGCCCTTCCCCGTTCCGCGCCGAGCCGCACAAGCTGGCCGACGCCGTCGATATCGAGGCTGACGAAGGGATCGCGGGCGAAGATGCCCTTCTCGACGTAGGCGCCGAGGAACCTTCCGGCATCGTCGCGCGAGAGGCCGAGCGTCGTCTGGGTCAGGTCGTTGGTGCCGAAGGAGAAGAATTCGGCCTGCTCCGCGATCTCGCCAGCCATCAGAGCGGCGCGCGGCAGTTCGATCATGGTGCCGACATGGTAGGACAACACGCGGCCCTTCTCGGCGAAGACGGCCTCGGCCGTGCGGTCGACCAGCGCCTTCAGTATCTCCAGTTCGCGCCGGGTGGCGACGAGCGGGATCATCACTTCCGGCACCACCGCCTCGCCGCTGGCAGCGGCCACGTCGCAGGCCGCCTCGAAAATGGCGCGAGCCTGCATCTCGTAAATCTCGGGGAAGGTGATACCCAGGCGGCAGCCGCGATGGCCGAGCATCGGGTTGAACTCCTTCAACTCCTCGGCCCGGCGGCGCAGCGTGTCCACGCCGATGCCGATGGCGTTGGAGAGGTCCTCGAACTCGTCGTCGCTGTGCGGCAGGAATTCGTGGAGCGGCGGGTCGAGCAGGCGGATCGTCACCGGCAGGCCTGCCATGATCTCGAAGATCGCCTGGAAGTCGGCGCGCTGCTCAGGGAGCAGCTTGGCGAGGGCCACGCGCCGCCCGGCCTCGTCTTCGGCCATGATCATCTGGCGGACGGCGGCAATGCGCTGGTTGTCGAAGAACATGTGCTCGGTGCGGCACAGGCCCACGCCCTCCGCGCCGAACTGGCGGGCCATGCGGCAGTCGACCGGAGTCTCGGCATTGGCGCGGACTTTCATGCGGCGGTGCTTGTCCGCCCATTCCATCAGCGTGGCGAAATCGCCTGCCAGCTCCGGCTCGATGGTCGGCACATGCCCAGCCATGATCTCGCCCGATGCGCCGTCGAGTGTGATCACGTCACCCTCTGCCAATTCGCGCTTGCCGATCGTCAGCTTGCGGGTGCGCATGTCGATGGAGAGGGACGAGGCGCCGGAAACGCAGGGCCGGCCCATGCCACGCGCCACTACGGCGGCGTGTGACGTCATGCCGCCGCGAGCGGTGACGATGCCCTTGGCTGCGTGCATGCCATGAATGTCATCGGGGCTGGTCTCGACCCTCACGAGGATGACCGCCTCGCCCCGCGCGGCGCGCCGTTCCGCCGTTTCAGCATCGAGCACGATGGCGCCGGAAGCCGCACCGGGGCTGGCCGGGAGCCCGCGGCCGAGCACGTCGCGCGGGGCTGCGGGATCCAGCGTCGGGTGCAGCAACTGGTCTAGCGCCATGGGGTCGACGCGCTTTACCGCCGTCGCCTCGTCGATCAGCCCCTCGGCCTTCATGTCGACCGCCATCTTCAGCGCGGCCTGGGCGGTGCGCTTGCCGGTGCGGGTCTGCAGCATCCACAGCTTGCCACGCTCAACGGTGAACTCGATGTCCTGCATCTCGCGGTAGTGCTGTTCGAGCAGGTCGAAGACGCGGGCCAGCTCGGCGTAGGCCTCGGGCATGGCCTCTTCCATGGAGAGCGGCTTGGCCCCGGCCCGCTCGCGCGCCGCCTTGGTCAGGTACTGCGGCGTGCGGATGCCGGCGACGACGTCCTCGCCCTGGGCGTTGATCAGCCATTCGCCGTAATAGGCGCGCTCGCCGGTGGCGGGGTCGCGGGTGAAGGCTACGCCGGTGGCGGAAGTTTCGCCCATGTTGCCAAAGACCATTGCCTGGACGTTGACGGCGGTGCCCCAGTGGTTGGGGATGTCGTTCAGCCGGCGATAGACCTTGGCGCGGTCGGCATCCCAGCTGTCGAAGACGGCCGCGATGGCGCCCCAGAGTTGCTCCTGCGGGTCCTGCGGAAACGGCTTGCCCAAAGTCTTCTGAACCAGCGCCTCGTATTCGCGGACAAGGCCCTGCCAATGCTCCGCTTCGAGTTCAACATCGGCGTAGAAACCGTTGTCTTCCTTGATGATCTCAAGCGCATCCTCGAACAGGTGGTGGTCGATCCCGAGCACCACGTCCGAATACATCTGGATGAAGCGGCGGTAGCTATCCCAGGCGAAACGGGCATCGCCGGAAGCCTTGGCCAGCCCCTCGATCGTC